>JBAQJS010000064.1:0-30850 GCA_049300435.1 Candidatus Acidiferrales bacterium
CTCGAGCGCTGGCCGCCGCGGCACCAGGTCGCCCCCCGGATGTTCCCGCCAAGGTCGCGCCGTCCACCGCGCCGCAGAAGGCCGCCCCAGCCGTGACGATTCCGCGCACGCCCCCCGCCGCAGCTCCTTCGCTCTTCGAAGCGATGGATCGCATCGAGGGCGACACGCTCGAACGCATCCGCAAGGACATCGGCCCGGACTGCACGCGCTGCAAGCTGCACAAGGGCCGCACCAACATCGTCTTCGGCGTGGGCAATCCCAACGCCGAGCTGGTGTTCGTCGGGGAAGGCCCGGGGCACGATGAAGACCTCCAGGGCGAGCCGTTCGTGGGCCGCGCCGGCAAGCTGCTGACGCAGATGATCGAAGCGATGAGCCTGCGCCGCCAGGATGTGTACATCGCGAACGTGGTGAAATGCCGCCCGCCGGAAAATCGCCTGCCGGAAAAAGACGAAATCGCCACCTGCTCGCCGTATTTGCTGCGCCAGCTGGACGCCATCAAGCCCAAGGTGATCTGCTGCCTGGGCAGTTGCGCCTCGCAGACCCTGCTGCAGACCACCCAGGGCATCTCGAAATTTCGCGGCGAGTGGTTCGATTTTCGCGGCGCGAAATTGATCGCCACCTATCACCCCGCCTACCTGCTGCGCAATCCTCCCGCGAAGAGCGAAGTCTGGAAGGATCTGCAAAAAGTGATGGCCGTGCTCGGCCTGCAGCCCAGAAAGCGCTAGCGCTTTCGCGCCATGAGTGTTTCGCTTGCCATCGTTCTGGGAGTCTCCGGCGCCGTGTGCTGGGGCGCATCGGATTTTGCGGCGCGGTTCGCGGCGCGGCGGGTGGGCGCCTACCGCACGCTTTTTTTCATGCAGTTTTTCGGCTTCCTGGCGCTCAGCGTTTACCTGATATGGACCGGCGCGTTTTCGCGCGGCATCGCGCCGGGCTGGCATCCCTGGGCCATGGCCGTGGCCGCGGGCCTGCTCAACATGCTGGCCTCGCTCGCTCTCTATCATTCGTTCGAGCACGGCGCGCTGAGCATCGTCGGCCCGGTTTCCTCCAGCTATCCCGCGCTCACAGTGGCGCTCTCGCTCTTCAGCGGCGAACGCATCCACGCGCTGCGCGGCGCCGGCCTCGCCCTCACGCTGTTCGGAGTGATCCTCGCCGCCACTTCGTTTGCGCAGGCAAGTACGGCCTCTGGTGCCACGGAAAATTCGCGGCCTTCGCAGCACGTGGACCACGCCGCGCACGCGCGCACGCATTTATCCGCCGGCGTCGGTTGGGCGCTTTTCGCCGCGCTCGGTTTCGGCGTGCTCTTCTGGTTTCTGGGATTCTACGTGGTTCCGGCGGTCGGCAGCCCCATCTCGGTGTGGGTGATGCGTTTGACGGCGCTCGTCTCGCTGTCCGTCGCGGCCGCGCCCGCGCGCCAGACGCTGCGGCTGCCGCGCGGCGCCGTGTGGTGGCTGCTGCTCGCGGTGGGCATCCTGGATACGGCGGCGTTCGTGATCAATAACGCCGGCCTCGCCACCGGACAGATCGCCGTCGTCAGCGTTCTGGCTTCGCTGTACGGCGCCGTCACCGTGCTGCTCGCCTGGATTTTCCTGCGCGAGCGCCTCGAGCCCACCCAGTGGCTCGGCATCGTCCTGATCTTCGCCGGCATCGTGCTCGTCAGCCTATGATGCATCCAATTTCAGTGTCGGGAGCAGCGCGGAGGTTGTCAGCGATGCAACGAGATGAGGTTCAGAGGCGAGGTTTTGCAATTGTATCCGACGTAGTTGGGCGCGCCGATCTCGAGCGGCTGGATAAAAGCCTCACACACGATCCCCTGCCGAGAAGTCGCGCGGGAATGCGGCACGCGCTCAAACATCCGGCCGTGCTCGCAGTTGCCCGCGATCCACGACTCCTCGCCATCGCCCAGGACGTTCTCGGATGTGATCCCTTCCCCTTTAAGGCGACGCTTTTCGATAAGTCTCCAGTTTCGAATTGGCTTGTAGTCTGGCATCAGGACACCGCGTTGCCGTTGCAGGCGCGGCGGGATACTCCGGAATGGGGACCTTGGTCCGTAAAGGAGGGAGTGATTTACGCGCACGCCCCAGCCAGCGCGCTCTCTCTTGTTGTCGCTCTGCGATTACATCTCGATGAATCTCTTTCTGAGAACGGTCCGTTGCGCGTCCTTCCCGGAACGCACACTGCGGGCGTACTCAGTGACGACGCAATCCACGGTTTAAGTACCCAAATGACGCCGGTCGATTGTCTCGTTCCACAAGGCGGTATCCTGGTCATGAGGCCGCTCATCGTTCACGCGTCATCAAAGTCGCGCTCCGCGATGCGCAGGCGTGTGTTGCACATCGAGTACGCGGCTTCCCCGAGCTGCGCCGATGGTCTCGAGCTAGCCATCAGTTAGTCAGCATGGCAGCGGATGATTGTCCCTCGCACTCACTGTTACACTATCGTACGGATCCGATGACTCAACGCTACCTGGAAGTCGCGCTGCCGGTGCCGCTGCGCTCGGCGTTCAGCTATGCCGTGCCGGCCTCGTTCAATGGCGAAGAGCTGGTTGGCCGTCGCGTGCTGGTGCCGTTCCGCAATCGCGCCATGGTGGGCGTGGGCCTGGCGCTCGCCGAGCGCGCGCCGGACGCGAAACGCATCAAGGAAATTGCCGAACTGCTCGATCCCGTTCCGGCGCTCCGGCCCAAGCTCATCGAACTCGGCCACTGGATCAGCCGCTACTACCTGGCGCCCATCGGCGAAACGTTTCGCGCCATGCTGCCGCCCGAAATCGAGCTGCGCCACGAACGCGAATACTGGCTCACCGCCGAAGGCCGCGCCTATCTGCAAGCCCTCGCCAGCAACGAGGAAAACACCGACGTCGAAGCCGCCGAGCTGGCATTTCTCCGCCATTTCGAGAAAGCAGATTTAAGCGAAAAGGCTCTCGCCTCCGCCCGCGTGGCTCGCCTGTCCGGAGGCGCAACCGCCGCCGAACGATTCGTCCGCCGCGGCTATCTCGCCGCCCGCGAAAGCACTCGCCGCCGCAAGGCGCGCACCCAGAAAATCGTAGCCTGGAACGCCGCCGATCCCGCGCCGCCCGCGAACGGCGCGGAAGAAAAAATCCGCGAAGTCCTGACGGCCACGCGCGGCCCGTTGCCGTTGCATTTGCTGCTGGCGCAAGCGGAAGTGTCGCGCGCCGCGGTCGCGCGCCTGGAAAAATCAGGTCGCCTGCAAACCTGGGAAGAGCCGCTTACCGCCGACGAAGATTCCTGGGACACGGATTTCACCCCGCCCGCGAATGTGCTGAACGCCGAACAAAAATACGCGCTCGCGGAAGTCTGGCGCTGGCTGGTCGCGGACAAATTTGCCGCCGCGCTGCTGCACGGCGTTACCGGCAGCGGCAAGACGGAAGTGTATCTCGGCGCGATCGAAGCGGCGCTGTCGCGCGGGAAGACGGCCATCGTCCTCGTTCCCGAAATCGCGCTCACCCTGTGGGTGGGCCGCCTGGTGCGCGCGCGTTTCGGCGAGCAAGTCGCCATCCTGCACAGCGGCTTGCCGGACAGCGAGCGCGCGCGCGAGTGGTGGCGCGTGCGCCGCGGCGAGGCGCGCGTGGTGGTGGGCACGCGCTCGGCGGTCTTCGCGCCGCTGGAAAATCTCGGCCTCATCATCGTGGACGAGGAGCAGGAAACCAGCTACAAGCAGGAAGAAACGCCGCGCTACCACGGCCGCGACACGGCCGTCTATCGCGCGCGTCTCGAAGGCGCTGTAGCGTTGCTGGGCTCGGCGACTCCTTCGCTTGAGACCTATCACAACGCGCGCGACGGAAAGTATCATCTGCTCGAACTCACCGCGCGCGTCGCCGACCGTCCGCTGGCCGAAGTCCGCGTGGTGGACCTGCGCGAGGAATTCCGCCGCGCGCACAAAGCCGCGCCCGTCTCCGAGGCGCTGCGCGCGGCTATCGCGCTGCGTCTGCAGGAAAAGACCCAGGCGATGGTGCTGATCAATCGCCGCGGTTATTCCTGGTCCTGCTTATGCCGCAGTTGCGGCGCGTTCGTGGACTGCGTGAATTGCAGCATTGCGCTCACCTATCACAAGAATCGCCAGCGCCTGGAATGCCACTACTGCGGATATTCGCTTCGCCCTCCGAAGCAATGCCCGAAATGCCGCGCGGAGTATATGTACTTCGTCGGTGACGGCGCCGAGCGCGTGGAGGAATATCTGCGCGAGACTTTTCCGGCGGCGAAGATTGCGCGGCTCGACCGCGATACTGTGCGCACCAAGCGCGAATACCAACAAGTGCTGGGCGCGTTCGCAAAGGGAGAAGTGGACGTCCTGGTAGGCACGCAGATGGTCGCCAAGGGGCACGATTTTCAGCGCGTCACGCTGGCGGGAGTGGTTGCCGCGGATCTCGCGCTCGGGCGCCCCGATTTCCGCGCCGCCGAGCGCACTTTTCAGTTGCTCACACAAGTCGCCGGCCGCGCCGGCCGCGGCGAACTGGCCGGCGAAGTGCTCGTCGAAACCCACTATCCCGAGCACTACGCCATTCAGCACGCCGCGCAGCAGGATTATGTGTCGTTTTATGAGAAGGAATCCCATTTCCGGCGCATGCTGCACTACCCGCCGTTCACCGCGCTGGCCAGCATCCTGGTGCGCGACCGCAAAATCGAGAACGCGATTCGCTGGTCCCGCGCGCTGGCCGCCTGTTTCGCGCCGTTCGAAGAGCGCGGCGTGAAAATTCTCGGTCCGGCCGCCGCGCCGCTCGCGCGCCTGCGCCAGGAATATCGTTTTCAATTTCTGTTGAAGTCGCCGCAACGCTCGGCGCTGTCGCAAGCTCTGACCAACGCGATTGATTTCTGTGCCAGGAAAGAAATCCCCGAAACGGCAGTCATCGTGGACGTGGACCCCGTGAGCCTCTTCTAGTCCGCGCCGCGGGCGTTCACCACAGATTGTTCGTGGGCCACAGCGTGAAGCAAAGAAGAAAAATAATCGCCGCGACGCATGCCAGTAGCTTGCGCGAAGCGTCCAGCGATTCCCAGCGGTCGAAAGGCGGCGGGTGCTTGAAGCGCAGCGACAGCACCAGCAGGATGATTCCCCAGAACGCCCATCCGTGCCAGTAGCGAACTCCCATGAATACCAGGCACAGAGTGGCGATCAGCGAAAATCTCTGGTGCCGGTCCGGCGCCAGGCTGTAGAGAATGTGCCCGCCGTCGAGTTGCCACACCGGCAGCAGATTCAATGCCGTGGCCAACAGCCCAATCCACGCGGCGAGCGCCACGGGATGGAACAGCACGGAACCGGGATCGGCGCCGGGATGGGACATCCCGACGAAAAGTTTCATCAGTGCCGGAAAGCCAAATGCGAGACCCGAGTCGTCCTGAATCCCCGGCACCACTTTCGACGCCGCAATCCCGTACGCGGTCAGCGGCACCGCAACAATAAAGCCCAGAATCGGTCCGGCGATTCCGATGTCGAAGAGCGCACGCCGCGTGGTGATTGGCGCGCGAATTTTTATCACCGCGCCGAATGTGCCGAAGGGAAACGGCGAAGGCAGAAAGAAGGGATAGCTGCAGTCCACCCGGTAATATCTGCAAGCAAGATAGTGGCCCATCTCGTGCGCCATGAAAAATCCCAGCAGCGTCAACGAGAACGGAATTCCCAGCAGCAGCATCCGGGGATGCTGAAACGGCAAGAGCACCATGGAGAACAGGCCTTCATCGCCCGAGAAGGGCTCCAGATTCTGCGCGAAGGAAGTCGCAATCAGCGCGCCCGCCGAAAGCGTGGTCATCAAAGTCAGGAAAAATAGAATGGCTGCGGGCCACGGCGAGTGGTGCGGCGCGCGCGCCCGGGGGGGCGGGGGCAGGTCAACCACTTCCGGAAAACTCACGTCCAGGATTTCTACGGGGACGCGGCCGTGTCCGTTGCCGGTGCTATTGCCCATGAAGGTTGGATGCCTTGGCGCGAAAAACGGGTTCGGCGCCGCATGCGACGGTGGCGCCGCCGGGCCGTTCAGGATTTAGGAGCCGCGGCGGTAGCCGGCAGCGACTGCAGTTCCTTGCCGGGCTTGAAGCGCACGGCCTTGCCCGGAGGAATGCTCACCTGCTGTCCGGTGCGCGGATTGCGGCCGATTCCGGTCTTGCGCGGCTTCACGTTGAAAACGCCGAAGCGCCGCAGCTCGATGCGCTCTCCGCGGCCCAGCGCGTTTTTCATCGCCTCGAAGACGGTTTCCACGGCCTGCTCGGCTTTGGTTCGGGTTATATTGGTTTTCTGTACGATTGCGTTGACGATGTCGAGCTTAATCACAGTGCCTCCCGCAGGGCGGAAACCTATGCTAGACAGGGGGTTGCAGGTTGTCAAGCGCCGTCCCCTGTAATACACTGCCCGACTCGTTCAGCCAAGCCGGTTGCGCAGAGCTGCTCTCGCCTGCTTTTGCTGAGCCGTTGATTTTGCCTTTGCACTTGTAGGGGCCGGTTCGGCATCATCGAACCGGGCCTGCCTTGGCCGTAACGCGTTCTTTTGTCGCAAATTTTTAGCCGCTGAAATTCGGCCTTTGCACCATCACCATGCGGCGCAATCATTACCCATTATTCGTTCTGAGATCCCGGAGGCAAGAATGTCGGTGAAATCCGATAAATGGATTCGCAAGATGGCGCAGGAACACAAGATGATCGAGCCCTACGAAGACCGCCAGGTGCGCGATGGCGTCATCAGCTACGGCGTTTCCTCCTACGGCTACGATATGCGCGTCGCGGACGAATTTCGCATCTTCACCAACGTGAATTCCTCGATCGTGGACCCCAAGCACTTCGATTCGAAATCCTTCGTCGAATTCAAGGGCGACGTCTGCATCGTGCCGCCCAATTCCTTCGCGCTGGGCCGCTCCGTCGAGTATTTCCGCATTCCGCGCAACGTGCTCACCCTGTGCGTGGGCAAATCCACCTACGCGCGCTGCGGCATCATCGTGAACGTGACGCCGTTCGAGCCCGAATGGGAGGGCTTCGTCACCCTGGAGATCAGCAACACCACGCCGCTGCCCGCGCGCATTTACGGCAACGAAGGGCTCTGCCAGGTGATCTTCTTCGAATCCGACGAGCAATGCGAAGTTTCCTACAAGGACAAGAAAGGCAAGTACCAGTCGCAGCAGGGAATCGTTCTGCCAAGAATATAGCCGTCCGAGTGCGCCCGGCGAACCGCTTGGCATTCGCCGGGCCCCCGCCCGCGCGCTCAGCTTTTCTTGGCTAGCGCCGCATCCGCCGAGTAAGCCCCAGGCCCATTCACGGAAAGGAACAGCAAGCCGCCCATGATTGCCACATTTTTCAGGAAGTTGATCATCTGGGTTTGCTGCGCCACGCCCTGCACCGCCCAGAAATTGTGAAATACAAACGTGACCGGAATCAGATACAGAAAAAGCACCCAGGCCACGATCCGCGTCTTGAACCCGGCCAGCACCGCCAGGCCGAAACTCAGCTCCAGCGCGGCGGCACAGGCAATCGCCACGCCGGGCGCCGGCAAATGCATTGCCGCCGCGTAGCCCACCATCTGCGAATAGGCGGCTACCTTGAAGAATCCGCTGATCAGAAATATCACACTGACCAGTATGCGTCCCGCGAGCGTGGTAACACTGTTCGATGGTGTCATGCGAATTTCTCCCCTCTGAATTTGATTCTTACGCCAGGTCGAACAACAGCACCTCTGCTGCTTCCTTCGCTTCCACACGAACTTCCGTTTCCTGCGAAATGGCCGCGCCGTCGCCGGCTTTCAGCTCCACTCCGTTCAATCGCACCGCGCCGCGCGCCAGTTGCACCCACGCATGGCGCCCTTCTTTCAGCGCATGCGCGGTTTTCTGGCCCTTATCCAGCCGCGCGATGAAGAGGTCCGCGTCCTGGTGAATCGTCACGGGAGCCTCCGGTCCAGCCACATGGTGAAATTTGCCGCGCAAGTCCTTGTCCGGGAACGCCAGTTGCTCGTAGTCCGGCTTCAGATTTTTTCGCTCCGGCATGAGCCAGATCTGCAGCAGGTGCGTCGGGTCCTTCGGCGAAGGATTGAACTCGCTGTGCAGCACCCCGGTGCCGGCGGTCATGTGCTGCAATTCGCCGGGGCGAATCACCGCGCCCGTGCCCATGCTGTCGCGATGCTCCAGCGCTCCCTCCAGGATCCAGGTGAGAATTTCCATGTCGCGGTGGGGATGCATGCCGAATCCTTGTCCCGGCGCCACTACATCCTCATTCAATACACGCAGCGAACGGAATTGCATGTGCTGCGGGTCGTAATACTGGTCAAACGAAAACGAGAAGCGCGAGTCCAGCCAGGAAATCTTGTTGTGGCCGCGCTCGTCACTCGGTCTGATGGTGATCATTTTCTTTCTCCTTCTTCAGTCTTTCGCTGCATGGTTCATCCGCGCCGCGGCCCAGTTTGCGCGCAATCTGGCGCAATTGTTCCTGTTCGGCGGCGGTCAATCGCCCCATCACTTCCGCCACCACTCGGGCGTGCTCGGGGAAGACGCGCGTGATCAGCCGGCGCCCTTTCGGCGTTAGATGGATTTCCACCATCCGGCGGTCCTGCTCCTGACGTTCCCGCCGCACCCATCCGTGCCGTTCCAGGTTGTCCACCACCAACGTCACGTTGCCCCCGCTGCGCAGCAGCTTCTTGCCCAGGGTGTGCTGGCACATGGGGCCCAGGTGCAGCAGGGCCTCCAGCACGGCGAACTGCCCGGGCGTCACGCCTTGCGATTCCAGGTGCGCGGTGGTTTGCGCCAGCGTGGAATCGGAAGCCCGCACCAGGTTGATGTAGGCATTCAAGGCCCGAACCGTCTCTGCGCCGCCAGTGAAGTGTGTGGGCATATTCATTCAAGCTCAAATCATTTGAACTTGAACGATTGGATGCGGCGGCGGAGCAAAGGATTCAGGACGCGTTCCGCCTCAGGCTTAGGGCTTCTGGGTGGGCCGCAGCAGCACTTCGCTGATGAAGCTCTGCGGGGCCTGCGTGACGATCATCGCTACAGCGTGCGCTATGTCCTCTGGTTGCAACATCTTGGCGGGGTCCTTCTTCGCGTGCGGCGAAAATTCCGTGGCCACGCTTCCCGGGCAGATCGCGCTCACCCGGATCCCGTGCGGCCGCAGGTCCTCGGCCATGCACTCCGTCAATCCCAGCAGCCCCCATTTCGAAGCGCAGTAAATTCCGCCTCCGGCGAAGGCGTTCTTCCCCGCGAGCGACGCGATATTAATGATATGCCCGCTCCGCCGCTCGATCATTCCCGCGGCCACCGCCCGGCTTGCCAGGAACACGGATTTCAAATTGGTGTCTAACACCCTGTCCCAATTCGCTGCGCTGGCTTCGTGCGTGGGGCCGAAGTATCCGATGCCCGCGTTGTTCACCAGAATCTCCACGGGACCGAGGTTTTTCTCGGTGTTCCGCACAAAGGCCGCGATTTGATCGTCCCCTGTCACATCCACGGCGGCCGCGAATACGCCCGCCGCTCCCGGACGCAGCCCCGCCGCCGCGTCCTCCAGCTTCTGCGGGTCGCGCGCGCAGATGCTGAGTTTCGCGCCCATTTCCCCCAGGCGCCGCGCGATCGCCAGGCCGATGCCCCGGCTCGCTCCGGTGACCAGCGCCACTTTCCCTTCGAGTACTCCGGCAATCTTCATGTGCGCGGCTCCGTCGAGGCGACAATTCGCATTCATTTGCCATCTTATCATTCACGTGAGATTATTCAGCGAACCGGATCTGGGACGCCAGCTCGCCTTGCAGGGTGGATTCACCTTGCACGCATGCGTAGGTTTCCCTATAATCCCGGTTTCGTTTGCCCCGTTTTCCTACAGGGGTTGTGACCCGAGGCTGTACCGTTCATCCGTAATTACACTGTTTCAGGAGGCAGGGAAGAGATGATACGAAAGTGCTTTGTCACCAGCGGAATTCTACTCACTGCTCTCGCACTGTTATGCCTGCCTGCGCAATCGTCTTCCGCGCGCGAGCCGCAGCAGGAGCAGCAGAAGACTACCTATACAATTCCGGAATACAACGCCTTCCAGGCGGCGCGCGCTGAAACCAACGCGCAAAATCGCATCAAGCTGCTCGACGATTTCGTTGCCAAATTTCCCAACTCCACGCTCATGACCTACGTGGATCAGCTCTACGTCTCCACCTACACCGAGCTGAAGAATTATCCCAGCGTGATCGCGTACGTGGATAAATTGCTCGCCATGGGCGCGAAGATAGACAGCGGCACGCGCCTGCAAATGCTCCAGACCCGCGTGCAGGTGTTTCCCTACGCCTTCAATCCCAAGGCCCCCGACGCGCACGATCAGCTCGTGAAGGCCCGCGACGCAGCCAAGGAAGGCTCCGAGCTCCTGAAGGCCTATCCCAAGCCGGCCGATTCCAAGTTGACCGACGCGCAATTCGCCGACCAGAAGAAGCCCGGCATCGCCTTCTTTGATTCCTCGGCCGGGTTCGCCGACCTGCAGTTGAAGGACTACGCCGCCGCCGCGGATGCTTTCAAGGTAACCCTCGAGAATACTCCCAACGATGCGGTTACCTGGTATCGCCTGGGCCTCGCCTACCTGAATTCCGCGCCCCCGCAGAACATGGACGGCTTCTGGGCGCTGGCGCGCGCCATCAACCTGAAAGTTCCCGACGCGGACAAGATTAAGGACTATCTGCGCAAAGCCATTCTCGTTTACGAGCAGCCCGGCTGCGACAGCTCGGTGGACCAGCAAGTCACCGATTTGCTCACCCTCGCCGGCGCCACCGGCGACCGGCCCGCGACCTACACCATTCCCGCCGCGGCCGATCTGCAGAAAATTGCCCAGGCCAGCACGATTCTAACCGTTTTGACCGATTTGAGCGGCGGCGGCGATAAAGCCAAGCTCACCTGGCTGGCCATCTGCAACGCGCAGTTCCCCGGCGTCGTCGGCAAGATCATTGAAGTCAAGCAGGGCGACGGCTTCGTCAACTTCGAAATCTTCACGGGCGCGGACGAGGATGCCGTGCAGAAGGCTACCACCGCGAATATGGACGTGAAGGTCTGGACCGCTGCTCCTCCGGCCGGCACGCCGGGAGCCGCGCAGGAGACGCCGCAGCCCGACGTCGTTCGCCTGGCGAAGGACGACGGCATCCGCTTCTCCGGGGCCATCGTCAGCTACGACCCCACTCCGTTCCTGCTGCACTGGGATCAGGTGAAAGTGGATCCCACCACCATTCCGGAGAAGATTGAGCCGGGCAAGCATCACCGAGTCCCGCCCAAGCAATAACCGCAAACGACTTTCCGCCGAAAGATGGCCGGTCCAGAAATGGCCCGGCCATTTTTTTGCGGAAGCTAGGTCGTAAACTCGAAATTCAATTTGAGCAATCGCGCAGCCTGGGCAGTGCCGTCGCCGTTGAATTTGCAGCGGCCGGTTCGGGTTCATCGAACCGGGCAGCCTTAGCTTCCGAATTCGAAATGTTCCCGGGATTTATATCGCAGCACAAGAGACGTGAAAACGTAGAAGAACCGCGCTACCCGCGCTTGTGCCCGGCGTGGTCCAGCTTGTACTCGCCCACCTTCCGGCTCAGCGTGTTGCGGTGAATGCCCAGCACTTTTGCCGCGCGGGACTGGTTGCCAGCCTGCCGCTCCAGCACCCGCTTGATGAATTTCTTTTCGAATTCCGTTACCGCTTCGTCCAGCAGTATTCCCCGCTCCACCATCATCCCGATGAGAGACTCCAGTTCTTCCTTCACGTTCACGCGCTCCGTAATTGCTTTGCGGGAAATGGCCGGGAAATGCTTTCGCGCGGCGGCAATTGCAACGCACCATACATTTCCTGAGCCGCTCGCCGCAATCTTTTTAATCGAGTTCCTTGCCGGTAATGCGCTGGTAGGCTTCCCGGTACTTATTGCGCGTCGCCGTCACCACGTCCGCGGGAAGCTCCGGACCCGGTGCTTGCTTGTTCCAGCCGATCGTTTCCAGATAATCGCGCACGTACTGTTTATCGAAGGATGGTTGCGCGTGGCCCGGCGCATACTCGTCGGCGGGCCAGAAGCGCGAAGAATCCGGCGTCAGCGCTTCGTCAATCCAGATCAGTTCGTTCCCGATCAATCCGAATTCGAACTTGGTGTCCGCGATGATGATTCCCCGGCTCGCCGCGTGTTCCACCGCGCTACGATAAATCGCCAGGCTGGTGTCGCGCAATTTTTCCGCCAGCGGCCGGCCCACCCGCGCTATCGTCTCGTCGAACGAAATATTTTCGTCGTGCCCGCTGGTGGCCTTGGTGGAAGGCGTGAAAATCGGCTCCGGCAGGCGGTCGGATTCGCGCAGGCCCGCGGGCAGCGCAATGCCGCAAATCGCTCCGGTCTTCTGGTAATCCTTCCAGCCCGAGCCGGAAATGTAGCCCCGCACCACGCATTCGATCGGCGCGGGCTCGGTCTTGCGCACCAGCATCGCGCGCCCTTCCAGCGCGGCGGCATAGGGCGCCAGCTCCCCGCCAAAATTCTTGGTGGTGAGAATATGATTCGGCACCAGGCCCGCCAGCTTTTCAAACCAGAACAGCGAAAGCTGCGTCAGCACCTTGCCCTTATCGGGAATCGGCGTCGGCAGCACCACGTCGAACGCCGAAAGCCGGTCGGTCGCGACGATCAGCAACTCGTCGCCCAATTCGTAAATGTCGCGGACCTTGCCGCGCCCGCGCAGTTGCAATCCGGGAAAATTCGTCTGCGATATTGCAGGTGTCATTTGTGGAGAAGCCAAGAGTTCGTTCCTCGTAAGCAGCGGCGGGTATTCTAGCGCAGCGCCAACTCTTGTCAACCGTTAAGAAAACATAATGGTGCTGCACCTCGACTGCTCGGAACTCACGAATGGTAGTACGATAAACGCAGCCGGCTGGTGGAGTTGATGCTCTAGAGAGGAGAAGTTCCCGTTGGAACCCGGGTGCGCATCCTGGAACTCACGCAATGAATAAAAGAACGTTTATGAAGCTGCTTGCGGCTGCAATGGCGGTCCCTTCGGTGTCCCGCGCGTTCGTGTGGGCCGCCGCGGAAAAACTCAAAAATTGGGCCGGCAATATCGAATACAGCACCGACCGTCTCTACCCCACCACGTCGCTGCAGCAAGTTCGCGGCCACGTGAAAAGCGAAAGCAAGCTCAAAGTCCTCGGCACGCGCCATTCCTTCAACAATATTGCCGACAGCAAGCATTGCCTCCTCTCGCTGCAACCAATGAACAAAGTCGTCACCATTGACCCGGCGGCGCGAACCGTCACCGTGGCCGGCAACCTCACCTATGGCCAGCTCGCGCCGTACCTCGACTCCAAAGGATTCGCCCTGCACAACCTCGCGTCGCTGCCGCACATTTCCGTCGTTGGCGCATGCACCACGGCCACGCACGGCTCCGGCGAAAGAAATGGCAATCTCTCCACCGCCGTATCCGCGCTGGAACTCGTCACGGCGTCCGGCGACGTCCTGAAACTCTCCCGCGCGCGCGACGGCGAAACTTTCAACGGCGCCGTCGTCAGCCTCGGTGCTCTCGGCGTGATCACCGGCATCACGCTCGATATTCAGCCCTCCTACATGATGCGCCAGTACGTTTACGAAAACTTGCCCCTGACCGAGTTGCAGGATCACTTCGACGCCATCGAATCCAGCGCCTACAGCGTGAGCCTGTTCACCGACTGGCAGAAGCAGCGCATCAACGAAGTCTGGATCAAGACCCGCGTCGAACCCGGCGTGGAATTCCACCCTGCGCCGGAATTCTTCGGCGCAAAACTCGCGACCAGGAACCTGCACCCCATCGCCGCACTCTCGGCGGAAAATTGTACCGAGCAGATGGGCGTTCTGGGCCCCTGGTACGAGCGCCTGCCGCACTTTCGCATGGGCTTCACGCCCAGCGCGGGCAAGGAGTTGCAGTCCGAATTTTTTGTTCCGCGCCGGCATGCCGTCGAAGCCATCCTGGCCGTCGAACGCCTGCGCGATCAGGTGGGACCGTCTCTGCTGATTACCGAAATCCGCGCCATCGCGGCGGACAATTTGTGGATGAGCCCTTGCTACCAGCAAGACTCCGTCACCATCCACTTCACTTGGAAACCCGATTGGCCCGCGATCAGCAAGCTGCTGCCGGTAATAGAAAAAGAATTGGCCCCATTCAATGCCAAGCCCCATTGGGCCAAGCTATTCACCACGCCTGCGCAAACGCTGCACGGCCTTTACCAGAAAATGCCTGCCTTCATTGAGCTAGCCGCCAAATACGACCCGCAAGGCAAGTTCCGCAACGACTTCCTGAACAAGAATATCTTCGGCAGTTAATCCGGAGAGCGCGCCAAAGGCTTCTGAAGCGGTGAACTCCAGTTAGCCCGTGATCCGTGAGGCGGCAATGACCAAAATCGCTAGGCAGGGAGGCTGCTTGTGAATCGCCCTACAGGGCGATTCATCCTGAGAACCGGCAGCGCCGGTTCGAAGGGCCGCGCCCGCCTTTCGTGGACCAATTCCAAAACGCCAAAACTCCGCGCATCGCAAGCCGCCTGCTACGCTCTTGGGCTTCGTTGACCCGGCACGCGCCGCTCGTCTACCAGCGCACCACGCCCTCGGGATCTTCCACCAATACAACCTCATACTTTTCCAGCATCGGCATCAGAACGCCTTCCAGTTCGCGCTTCCACAACTCGCCTTCATAAAACTTTGCCTTCCTCGGCTCGCGCGAAGCCAGGTCCGGAAAACCGCGCATGAAAACGAACGTGTCGGGATCCTCCACCGAAAGAAACGGCCCCAAAATCTTCATCCCGATTTCCGCGTGCGCCGGCACCGATTTCGCGCGGAAAATCTCCAGAAACCGCGAGCGCATGCCGGGCTTGATCTTATAAGTCCGCATTTCGATGATCACGGAAACCCTCCGCGCACAGATTTACGCGCCCGTCACAAGAAAGCAAGACCACACTTTGGCGAATAAGCGATGGCGTCCCAAGCGACGATCCAGCGCCGTACCTCTCGCGGCGCTTTTACCGCGAGCCTTGCGATGAGGCTTTGCGCCCAAACGACCGCGCAGCCAAGTTTTGAGGCGTGGAAATATTACTCAGGTAAGGGTTTCGCCGAAGCGCTTCGGCCGCTCGCCTTAAGCCGCGTTGCTGGCGGTCTTGGGGGCCGCGGCCGCTGCGCTTTCTTCCCACTTTACGGAAACCAGTTTGGAGACGCCCGGCTCCTGCATCGTCACTCCATACAACACCGAGCCCATCTCCATGGTTTTGCGGTTATGCGTCACCACGATGAACTGCGTCTGCCCGCACATCTCCGCCAGCATCTTGTTGAAGCGCCCCACGTTCGCTTCGTCCAGCGGCGCGTCCACTTCGTCCAGGATGCAGAAGGGGCTGGGCTGATACCGGAACACGGCGATCAGCAGAGCCAGCGCCGTCAGCGCTTTTTCGCCGCCCGATAGCAGCAGGATGTTTTGCAGGCGCTTGCCGGGCGGCTGCGCCACGATGTCAATCCCCGCCTCGCCCGAGCTGTCCGGCTCGCCCAAGCGCATTTCGCCGTGCCCGCCGCCGAAGAGCGATTGGAACGCAATCGCAAAATGCGCGTTGATGAAGTTGAAGGCCTCCTCGAATTTCCGCCGCGACACCTGGTCCAGCTCGGTAATCGTGAGCTGCGTATTCTGGATGGACGCCACCAGGTCGTCGCGCTCCCGCCGCAGGAACGTATCGCGCTCCTCGCATTCCTTGAATTCCTCCAGAGCCATCATGTTCACCGGGCCCATAGCGTCCACGCGCGCCTTCATCTCGTTGTAGGCGGTTTCGGCCGCCACCAGTTCTTCGCCGGCCAGCAGTTGCGCTTCCTGCGCCATCAATTCTTCCGGCTGCGCGTTCAACTCCGCCATGCAGGTTTGCCGCAGGTAATCGCGGTCCGCGTCGTTGCGCGCCTTCTCGATTTGCCGCTGGCTGCGCTCGGCGCGCAGTTCATCCAGCGATTGCCGCTTGCCGCGCACGGTTTCCTCGAGTTGCGCCGCGCGCGTCCGCGCTCCTTCCCACTCCGCTTCCAGCGCGGCTTTCTGTTCTTCCATCCGCGTCTTATCTTTGCGCAACTCTTCCGCCTGCAATCCCAGCTGCTCGCAGGAGCTTTCCAGTTCGGCCTTTTCCTGAATCATGCTCCCGTGCTGCTGCTGCAGCGAAGCCATGCGCTCGCCCGCCAGCGCCAGTTCCGCGGTCAGGTGCTGCTCGGCCGATTCCGCGCTGGAGAGCCGCTCGGACATGGTCGCCAGCTCTTCCCGCCGCGCCACCACCCGCTCCTGCAGCGCCTGGAAATCCTGCCGCAAACGGCTGAGCCGTTCGGAAACTTGCGTGTTCTCCATTTCCGCCGCTTCGCGCGATTGCACCGCTTGCGCATGTTCGCGCCGCGCTTCTGCTGCGCGCTGCCGCGCCGTTTCCGCCTCCGCGTGCAGCCGCGCAATCTCCTCGCGTTCCGTCGCGAATTGCGCTTCAATCCGCCGCAATTCGGAGTGTGCCTGGTCGCGCTGGTGCGTCGCCGCCACCAGGGATTTTTCCGCTTCCATCTGTCGCGCAATCGCCGACGCCACCTGCTCCTCGCCGCTCGCGATCGCTTGCTCCAGGCGCGTCATTTCCGCTTGTTGCTCGTTCACGGCCTGCTCCAGCCGCGCCGATTCCGCTTCGTGCTGGCGCAATTCGCGCTTCAGCGCCAGCGGCCCCGCTTCGCCGGCCCGCCCGCCGGATACCATGCGCCCGTGATAGCAGGTGCCTTCAGGCGTCAGAAAATAGCTGTGTGGATTCTCATTGGCCATCTGCTCGGCGAGCGCCGCGCTCTCCACCACGTACGCCGTGCGCAGCTTGGTAAGAAAATATTTCGCCGCGGGCCCCAGCGGCTCGCGGAATTCCACCAGGCGGTCCAGCCGCCCCAGCACTCCGGCAGGGACGGGCAGGGAAGCGTCGGCTTCCGGCGCCGGCACATTCAATTTGTTCAGCGAGTCCACGAAGAAGGTCGCGCGCCCGCCCATCTCATCGCGCAGCAGGGAAATTCCCGCGCGCGCGTGGTCGAAGGATTCCACCACCACGTATTCCAGTTCGTCGCGCAAAAATTGTTCGATTGCACCTTCGTATTTTTCCTGCACTTCCGCGTAATCCGCCAGCAAGCCCACCGCGCGAAATCCGCCCGCGCCCGCATCGCCGCGCGCGCCGCTCGCATTGAAAAGCTTCTGCACCGCGTCCGCGGTATAGGCGCGCTCGCTCAGAATCTGCTCGATGGAAGCGTGCCGCGCGCGTTCCGCGGAAAGCCCTTCGCGCATCCGTTCCAGTTGCTGCCCGGTTTCCTGCTGGCCGCGCCGCAATTCCACCAGGCGCGTCTGCGTCTCGCGCACCATCGCGCCCAGTTCCAGCGCGCTCGCTTCCGCCAGCGTGAACGTCTCCTCCGTCGCGGCCACTTTCCCGGCCAGCGCCGCGCATTCACTCTCAATCGCGCGCATCGCCGCCGTCCGTTGCTCTTCGGCCGCACTGTGCCGCGCCGCCGCTTCTTCCGCCTGCACCGATTCCGCCTGCTCGCGCGCGGATTCCTCCACCAATCGCCCGGCAATCTGCCGCAGCTCCGCCATGCGCGCTTCCAGTTGCTGCTGCTCCAGGACGCTTCCCGAAGACTGTTCCGTGGTCTCGCGCAGGCTCGCCTCGACGGTTGCCGTCTGCTCGCGCAGCGCCGCCACCGCTTCGCGATGCGCGGACATGCGCGTGGTCAGCTCGCCCACTTGCCGCTCCGCCGCTTCCGTCTCCACCACCAGCCGCGCCGCGCGCGCGTCAATCTGCACGCTCTGCTCGCGATTGAAGGTGATGCGGTTTTCCGCGCGATCCAGGTCCAGCGCGGTCTGCCCCAGCAGGTTTTGAATTTGCCGCAATTCGGCGTCCAGCTCGTAGCTGCGCGCGCTCAATCGCTCCTGCTCGCCTTCTAACTCGTGTACCGACCGCGCCTCGCGCTCCTCCGCCGCATCCATCTCCCGCAGCAGGCTTTCCAGCCGCACGGCTTCCTGGTCCAGATGCTCAGCCTTGCTCGCCAGCACGCTGCGCAGCAACCCGCGCATCTGCTCGCGCAGCTCCGCGTAACGCCGCGCCTTGGACGCCTGCCGCTTCAGCGAAGCCAGCTGCTTTTCCACTTCCACCAGAATGTCGTGTACCCGCGAAAGATTTACCTTCGACGCTTCCAGCTTCGCTTCCGCTAGTCGCCGCTTGGTCTTGTACATCGTGATGCCCGCGGCTTCTTCAATGATCGCCCGCCGGTCCATCGGCTTCGAATTCAGAATTTGCCCGATGCGCCCCTGCTCGATGATCGCGTAGCTGTCCGGGCCCAGCCCCATGCCCATGAAAAGTTCCTGCACGTCGCGCAGCCGCGCCACCCGCCCGTTGATCAAATATTCGCTCTGCCCCGAACGATACAGCCGCCGTCCCACCACAATTTCGCCCTGCTTCAAAGCGATCGCGTGCTTTTCAGCGCCGCGCTTCTTCCACGGTTTGCCTTTTTCGCCCGCTTCCGCCGCGGCTTTTTCTTCCGCCGCCGTTTCCGCGTCGGCCATCTCGATGAATCCATCCACGATTTTCGTTTCCGGCTGCGCAGGGTCTTCCACGATCATCGGCCCCGGCGCTTCCATCTCCGGCGCAGCCTCGGACGCAGCCATTTCCTGCGGCGCATCCATCACCGCCACCACCGCGTTCGCCAGCTCCGGGTCCACCAGCGTCAAAGTCACTTCCGACAATCCCATCGGCGGCCGCTTCGCCGTGCCGTTGAAAATGCAGTCGGACATCCGCTCTGCGCGCAGCATCCGGTGGCTCTGCTCGCCCAGCACCCACGATATCGCGTCCACCACGTTCGACTTCCCGCACCCGTTCGGCCCCACGATGCAGGTGATCCCTGTACCGCTGAAAGTGATCGGAGTCTTCTCGCAGAAGGACTTAAATCCAAACAGCTCGACCTTGCGTAGTTTCAGCACCAGTTCCCTCGCACAGTTTGCTCCCCCTGCCTCATCGCCGGGAGAAGCTTCAATTGGTCAATCTTATGTCGGAGGTATTTCGAGACAAAAACGCTGGAGGGTCAATAATCTTCAAGAGCCCTTCCGCCTGGCGCTTCCGGGACGGCGGTTACGGAAATAAAAAGTAGCACGTGCCAGCAGCGCTGTAAAGCAGGCATTTGCGCTTTCTGCACACCCTGTGGTGTACCCATGCAATAAGACTCCCTCCAGCGGTACGGCGCTCCCCCAACGCGAATCTCCAGCCGCGCACCGCTTGCCGCCAGCCAAATCCCCCCGCCCCTCGCCTTCCGCTCACCCTCATCCTTCACTAACCCGTTTTTACAGATTGACTTACGACCATCCTCAGCCTAGCATCTCGCCTGCAGGAGGCGCGATTGCCCCAGGATCCCAGTCCAAGCCCCAATCATGCTCTGCCGGTCCTGGCCCTTCTCGCATTGATCCTTTTCCTTTCCTACGAAGGTCTGCGCCCGCCCGCGCCCTTGCCCGCAAACGCTCCTGCCACGGAATTCTCCGCCGCTCGCGCGCGCGACGTCTTGAACCTCCTGGTCGGCGACGGTATTCCGCATCCCACCGGCAGCGCCCAAGACGACGTCGTGCGCGGCCGCGTCCTCGATGAATTCACCAAGCTCGGCTACCAGCCCGCCGTGCAGACCGGCTTCGCCTGCGACGACATGGGCGATTGTGCCACGGTTCAGAACGTCCTCGCCCGCCTCGATGGCTCCGCGCCCGGCCCCGCGGTCCTGCTCGCCGCGCATTACGATTCCGTGCCCGCCGGTCCCGGAGCCTTTGACGACGGCGCTGGCGCCGCCGCCGTCCTGGAAATCGCGCGCGCATTCAAATCGCTCCCGCAGCCGCTCCATTCCATCATCTTCCTCATTGACGACGGCGAAGAAGCCGGCATGCTCGGCGCACGCGTCTTCGTCAATCAGCATCCCTGGGCCAAAGACGTCCGCGCGGTCGTCAACATAGACAGTCGCGGCACCTCCGGCCCCAGCCTCATGTTCGAAACCGGCGACGCCAATCAATGGGCCGTGCGCCTCTACGCCCGCCACGCCCGCCATCCCGCCACCAGCTCCATCTTTTACACCGCCTACAAACAAATCCCCGCCGACACCGACTTCACCGTCTTCAAGGCCGCCGGTTACCAGGGACTCAACTTCGCCAACATCAACAACGTGGTCCACTACCACACCCCGCTCGATAATTTTGAGAACGCCGATCCGGCCACCCTGCAGCATCAGGGCGACAACGCTCTAAGCTCCCTCGAAGCTCTCGCCAACGCGGACATTTCCAATCCCCCGAAATCCGAAAGCGTCTATTTCGATTTGTTGGGACGCTGGACCGTCCGCTGGCCCGCCACGCGCACACTCCAAATCGCCCTGGCTGCGGCATTTCTGCTGCTCCTGGAAATCGTCTGGCTGCTTTACAAGAAACGCCTCACCGTCGCGGGATTCCTGTGGGGCTTTGTAGCCTGGCTGGTGTCCATCCTGGCCGTCGCCGTTTGCGCCTTTCTGCTCAGCTTCATTCTGCGCAAAGCGGGCGCGATGCCGGTCGCTTGGACCGCGCATCCGCTTCCCATTCGCATCGCGTTCTGGTCGCTCGCGATGGCCGTGCTGTCGTTCTGCGTGCTGCGCTTCGCCTCTCGCGCCGGATTCCTCGGCCTGTGGGCGGGCGTGTGGTCCTGGTGGGCGCTGCTCTCGATCACCCTGGCCGTGCGCACTTCCGGCGTCAGTTACATATTGCAGACCGCCACTTGCGCGGCGGCTTTGGCGGGATTGCTCCTCGTCTTCCGCCCGAAATCCCCGGCCCTGGCCGCGATTCTGCCCCTCGCCGTCTCCACCGTCGTTGGTTTCCCCGTGGCGCTGCTGCTCTACCACGGCTTTGGCAATCACGCGCTGCCTCTGATTGCGGTCCTCGTTGGCTTGCTCCTCAGCCCGCTCGCTCCGCTCTGCGCCTATTCGCAGCGCGCCCGCGGAATCTCCTGGCTCGCGCTGCCCTGGCTGGCTCTCGCGCTCGCCGCGCTCGCCTCCTTCGCCGCCATCGTCGCTCCCGCCTATTCCGCCAAGGCGCCCGAGCACGTCAATCTGCAATACGTTCAGGAAGCCGACTCCGGCAGATCGCAATGGGTGGTCTATCCCGCATCCGGTCGTCTGCCGGAGCCGATTCGCCTGGCCACCAATTTCCACGCCTCCGATGGCGGCGTGTTTCCCTGGATTCTCGATCCCGCCTTTTTTGCCGCGGCCCCGCACCTCGAACTCGCTCCTCCCACCTTCACCATCCTGGAATCCTCCCAGCTTGCCGGGAAGCGCCGCTTCCGCACCTTGCTCCGCTCCGAACGCGGCGCTTCCGAAGCCATCGTCATGTTTCCGCCCGACTCGCGCATCGAATCCGTCCTCGCCGAAGACGAGCCGGTGCAGCCTGAAACCGATCGAATCCGCCAATATACGAACGGCTGGTACGCCTACGATTTCTACGCCATGCCCGCGAAAGGTGTGGAAGTTAGCTTCACTCTGCCGGTGGGAAAGTCCGTGGAAGTGTACGCGCTGGACGTCACCTACGCGCTCCCGCTCGAAGGCATGTTCCTGCTGAAATCCCGCCCGCTCACCGCCACGCCCTTCGGCGAAGGCGATTGCACCATCGCCAGCCGCCGCGTGCAATTGCTGCCGTAGCCTTTTCCCGGCGTGCTGACCGGCTTTCCTTCCTCACTCTGCGCCACCCGCGCCGCTTCCGCGCGTGTTGGCTCATTGCAATCCCGGGCGCAATCGCCCGTTTGCCGCCAAACGGACCCTCGGCTACAATTACCCTCTTTGCCTTGTGCCGAAAATGACCGACATACGCCTGCACAACACGTTCACCAACCGTCTCGAGCCTCTCGAGCCTGTTCGCAAGGGCGAAGTCCGCATCTATAGTTGCGGCCCCACGGTCTATGACTACGCCCACATCGGCAATTTTCGCACTTTCGTCTTTCAAGACGTCCTGCGCCGCTTCCTGCTGTCGCGCGGCCTGCGCGTCCTGCAGGTGATGAACCTCACCGACGTGGACGACCGCATCATCCAGAATGCCGCCGCCGCCGGCGTCAGCATCCGCGAATACACCGAGAAATTCGTACAGGCTTTCCAGCAGGATATGAGCTCCCTGCACCTGCAAGCCCCCGAGGAAACCGTCCGCGCCACCGACCATATCGAGGACATGGTGGACCTCATCGCCCGCCTCCAGGAAAAAGGCGTCACCTATCCGAGCGAAGGATCCATCTATTACCGCATCGCCAAATTCCCCGCCTACGGCAAGCTTTCGAAAATTGACCTGGGCGGCATGAAAGCCGGCGCGCGCGTGGATAACGATCGCTACGAAAAAGACGACGCCCGCGATTTCGCCCTCTGGAAGGCTCCCAAACCCGGCGAACATTTCTGGGAAACGCGCATCGGCCCCGGCCGTCCCGGCTGGCACATCGAATGCGCCGCCATGGCCATGAAGTATCTCGGCGAAACCCTGGATATTCACACCGGCGGCGTTGATCTGGCCTTCCCGCACCACGAAAACGAAATCGCCGAAAGCGAAGCGGCCACCGGCAAGCCCTTCGTGCGCCTCTGGCTGCACGCCGAGCACTTGATCGTGGACGGCGAAAAAATGTCCAAATCGCTCGGCAATTTCTTCACCCTGCGCGACCTTTTCGCCAAGGGCGCCAAGCCTTCCACCATCCGCTATCTCCTGCTCTCCGTGCCCTATCGCCGCCAGTTGAATTTCACCGCGGATAGCCTGAAGCAGGCGGAAAGCTCCGTCGAGCGCCTGCGCAATTTCGTGGCCCGCCTGCGCAGCGAACAATTCGCCGCCGGCGTGAACCCCCAAATCGCCCGGCGCGTGGAAAAAGCCGTCGCCGATTTCGATGCCGGCCTCGCCGACGATTTGAACACCGCCTTCTCCCTGGCCGCGCTCTTCGATCTGGTGCGCGACGTGAACACCGCGATGGACCGCCGCGAGTTCCTGCAGCAGGATGCCCCGGGCGTTCTCGCGGCTCTCGAGAAATTCGATGCGATCCTCGCCGTTCTCGCCGACGACGATGAAGAAAAGCTTCGCGAGCTCGGCTTCGGCTCCGGCCCGCCCCGCTGGACTCCCGAGAAAATCGAGCAGCTCATCGCTGAGCGCAACGCCGCCAAGAAACGCCGCGATTTCAAACGCTCCGATGAAATCCGGCAGGAACTCCTGAATTCTGGTATCATTATCGAAGATACGCGTGACGGTAGTGTCCGTTGGAAGTACAAATGATCATCTCCGCAAAACACGATCTCTCGTTGCACAGCCAGCCTTCGCACGAACGCCCGAACCTCTACGGCGTTGACTAAGTAAGCTTCCTCCATCTTCGCGTTTTTCAACAGCCGCCCGGCGGAAACCGGTCCGCGCGTTGAGCCCAAATTCATTTTCTGGAGGAAGTGATGCAAGCTATTGACACCAAAGCCGATAAGAGGTCAGACGCCAAGGCCGCCGCGAATTTGCCCCATTTGATCACCGCGCTCCCCGGTCCCAAGGCCCGCAACATCGTCGCGCGCGATCACGCCATTCTCTCGCCCTCCTACACCCGCGATTATCCGCTGGTTGCCAAGACCGGCCGCGGCGCCATGGTGGACGACGTGGACGGCAATACTTTCCTCGATTTCGCCGCCGGCATCGCCGTCGTTTCCACCGGCCATTGCCATCCCCAAGTCGTCGCCGCCATTCAAAAGCAGGCCGCCGAACTGATTCACATGTCCGGCACGGATTTCTACTATCCCAGCCTGGTCGAGCTTGCCGAACGCCTTGCCTCCATCGCCCCCGGCAAGGAAGCCAAGCGCGTGTATTTCGGTAATTCCGGCGCGGAAGCCACCGAAGCCGCCATCAAGCTAGCGCGCTATCACACCAAGCGCGATAAACTCATCGCCTTCTACGGCAGCTTTCATGGCCGCACCATGGGCGCCCTCTCGCTCACCGCCAGCAAAGCCGTCCAGCGCAAACATTTCGGCCCGCTGCTCGCCGGCGTCTTTCACGCGCACTATCCCAATAGCTATCGCGGCACCTTCGGAAATAACCCCGCGCACGCCGCCGCGGATTCGCTCGCTTACATCGAAAACGAGCTGTTCAAGCGCATCGTGGATCCCGAAGACGTCGCCGGTATCATCGTCGAACCCATCCAGGGCGAAGGTGGCTACCTCGCGGCCCCCGTGGAATTCCTGCAGGGCCTGCAGGCGCTCTGCCGCAAGCATGGCATCCTGCTCATCGCCGACGAAGTCCAGTCCGGCATGGGCCGCACCGGCAAGTGGTGGGCTTCCGACCACGCCGGAATCGAACCGGACATCATCTGCAGCGCGAAGGGCATCGCCTCGGGTATGCCGCTCAGCGCCATCATCACCCGCGCCAGCGTCATGAACTGGCCCCCCGGCGCGCACGCTTCCACCTTCGGCGGCAACCCCGTCGCCATCGCGGCGTCGCTCGCCACCATTGACCTGCTCGAGCGCGAGTACATCGCCAATGCCGCCCGCATGGGCGACCTGATTTTCCGCCTCACCGCCGATTGGCCTCAGCGCCACAAGATCGTCGGCGAAGTGCGCGGCAAGGGCCTGATGATCGGCATCGAGCTGGTGCGCGATCAGCGCACCAAGGAAAAAGCTCCCGACCTGCGCAATCGCATCGTCGAGATGGCCTTCGACAAAGGCTTGCTCATCCTCGGCGCCGGCGAAAATTCGCTGCGCCTCGCTCCGCCGCTGATGATTGACGAAGCCCAAGCAGAATTCGCCGTCGGCACGCTCGACGCCTGCCTGACCGAAGTCGAGCGCGCGCTCTAGCGCAACGCAAACACCGCGACTCACGAAGGGCGGCGCGAGATCAGCGCGGCCCCGCAGTTGGCTATGTAGCGGCCGGTTCGGGTTCATCGAACCGGGCACGTCCTTGCATGGTTTCCGCCTTCGCGGCTTTCTCCACTCGCACCCCTGTGCTATTTTCTTAGGCGCATCTTTATCGCACGGACGGGAAACGAACAATTGACCGCAAAATCTTCCGCCGCGGATGCCTCACCGCGCATCCTCGACGTCGGCTGTGGCCCCACAAAATATCCCGGCTCCATCGGCTTGGACATGAATCCCTCCACCGCCGCCGACGTCCTCTGCCACCTCGACCGCGGCGGCCTCCCCTTTCGCGATAATTCCTTCGACCATCTCCGCGCCGAGCACATCATCGAGCACGTCGCGGACATCATCGCCACCATGGAGGAATTTCACCGCGTCACCAAGCCCGGCGGCACCATCTTCATCGCCACGCCCCATTACACCGACTACAGTTCCTTTCGCGACCCCACCCACCGCTGGCACCTGAACACCTATTCCTTCCTGTACTTTTATCCCGGCGGGATGCACGGCCGCGACATGTGGTACACCAAGGTGCGAGTGCGCGAAAAAAGAAATTACGTCTCGCTGCTGCGTCTCTGGCGCGCCCTCGGCTTCGAATTCCTGGTGAACCACAACCGCATGTTCCGCCAGTTCTGGGAGCACTACCTGAGCTTCGCCATCCGCGGCAAATTGATGGAATTCACCTTCGAGGTAATCAAGTGATCCCAGCGCTCCCCGCACATACAATAAGATTCGGACCCAAACGTGACCGCGTCTGAATGGATTAAGGAAGGTTATGTAGCGGCCGCTTCGTCCCGCGCCGTTCAGGACGAAGTGGGGACCCTTGGATTCAACCCAGGCAGCAGTCGAATGAATGTACGAAGGTTATGCACCTGGCAGCCTTGGAATCAACTCAGGCCGCAGCCGAATGAACGCAGCCGTCTCGCGCGAACCACGTGACACCGGACCGAAAAATGCCCAACGCAACTCCCACCTCCGATAGGCCCTGGCTAGACGCCATCCGCCGCGATTGGGACGCCCGCGCGCGCGAAAACGCTCGCGCCTACATCAATTGGCCCGACGTCCCCAACGAAGAAGACGCGTTCTTCGCCTCCGGAAAAGCCGACTACGACCGCTACGTCACTCCCTTCCTCCACAAAATGAATTTCGATCCGCGCGAAAAAGTCGCGCTCGAAATCGGCTGCGGAATCGGCCGCATCGCTCGCTGGATGTCTCAGGACTTCGCGCAATACATCGGCGTGGACGTTTCTCCGGAAATGATTCGCAAGGCGTTGTCCTACCAATTGCCGCGCGCGCAATTCCTCGCCGTTTCCGGCGGAGACCTAGTGGGCGTCGCCGCGGCAAGCGTGGACTTCGTCTGGTCCTTCGCCGTCTTCCAGCACGTTCCGGACAAGCAGGCCATTTTCAATTATTTTCGCGAGACCGCCCGCGTGCTGCGTCCCGGCGGAATTTTTCGCCTGCACATGAAAGGCCTGCGCACTCTGCCCCTCGGCCGCTTCGTGCTGGAAGCCGGATTTCCCGGCCTCGGCCGCGAGGGAAAAGTGCCGCGCTTCGGCCTCCCCTTCGTCCGCCTGCGTTACCTGGACACCTGGCAAGGCCGTTCCATTCGTCCCGGCGAAGCGCTCGAGCAGTGCGAATCCGCGGGATTGGAAGTCGTCGGCATTGACGGGCAATGGACCACCATGATGTGGGTCGGCGGCCGCAAAAAATGAACCGCCTCGCGCGCGACTCGGCATTTGCAGCAGCGCGCTGCGACGCGCCAGTGGCGTAGCGTCACCAATCGCCGCCGTTCCGCGCAACGCCGCTGCAACGCTTCGTAGTCGTTGCGCCACAATTTCCCATGCTCGCGCGAATCATGTTCGCGATCGTCGCCTTCGCGGCCCGCAAAGGCCTCAGCGCGCCGCTCCCTGCCAATTCCCCAGACGCCGGCGCCGCCGCATCCTCCGCCCCCGCCTCCGCAAAACATCGCGCCCGCCTCACCGGCGTCCGCGGCGAAACCTTCGCCTACTGGTATCTCCGCCGCCACGGCTACATTCTCGTCGCGCGGAATTTCACTTCGCCCGGCATCAAGGGCGAGATTGACATGGTCGGCTACGACGGTCCCACTCTCGCCTTCGTCGAAGTGAAGACCCGCACCATGGCCGCATCCTCCGCGTCGCCCTCGCAGCCCGCTCCGCAGTCGCCCGAAGAAGCCGTCAACCAGGAAAAACGCCGCAACCTCTCGCGCATGGCCCGGCAATTCCTGCGCGCGCGCCACATCGAGCAGGCCGCCTGCCGCTTCGACGTCCTCGCCATCGAATCGCATCCCGGCGCGAAGCCCGTCGTGCGTCTGCACAAAGGCGCCGTCAGCGCCGTCCCGAGCTAGCCGTCCCGAATCAACCCCTTGCTCGCCGTTGCGAATCAGGCAGCCCCGCGCCCACCCCGCGCACCCCCTGCGAGCCGAGGCCGTAGTAGAATGGGGCGTAATCCAGTGCAGGCAACCGCTCAGCCCGCGCGAATCATCATATTGGCCAAGGGAGGTAGGTTTGCCGGAGCTTCGCAGGGACCCCATCACAGGCCGCTGGGTCATTATTTCCACCGATCGCAGCAAACGTCCTACGGATTTCGTTCGCGAGAGCGTGCACATCAAGGGCATGCAGAATTGTCCCTTCTGCCCCGGTAACGAAGGCAAGACTCCCTCCGAAATTCTCGCCTACGGCCGCAGCAACGGCAGCGGCCGGGACACTCCCGGCTGGACCGTGCGCGTGGTTTCCAATAAATTTCCGGCGCTGGGCATCGAAGGAGGGTTGGACCGCGAAGGCGAAGGTCTTTTCGACCGCATGAACGGCATCGGCGCGCACGAAGTGATCATCGAGACGCCCGACCACAACAAAACCCTGGCGATGATCCCCGATAAGGGTGTCGAGGAAGTTTTGTGGGCCTATCGCGACCGCGCGCTGGACCTGAAGAACGACCGCCGCTTCCGCTACATCCTGCTGTTCAAAAATCACGGCGAGCCCGCCGGCGCCTCGCTCGAACACACCCACTCGCAATTGATCGCGCTGCCCATCGTCCCCAAGCGCGTGCGCGAGGAAGTGGACAACTCCAAGCGCTACTACGAGCAAAAAGAGCGCTGCATTTTCTGCGACATGATCCGCCAGGAAATCGAAACCGAATCGCGCATGATCCTCGAGAACGATCACTTCATCGCCCTCGCGCCCTACGCCCCGCGCTTTCCCTTCGAAACCTGGATCCTGCCGCGCCAGCACAGCTCTTCTTTCGAAAATATGCCCGCGCCCTACTACGGCCACCTGGCGCGCATCCTGCGCGATTTTCTGGGCCGACTGGACGCCGCCCTCGCCTTTCCTTCCTACAATTACGTGATTCACACCTCGCCCATCGGCGAGGAAATCAACGACCACTACCACTGGCACATCGAAATGATGCCCAAGCTCACCAAAGTCGCGGGCTTCGAATGGGGCACCGGCTTCTACATCAATCCGACGCCACCCGAAGAAGCCGCCCGCTTCCTGCGCGAAGCCAAAGTCACCGCCTGACGCATCGCACGGCAGCGCGCCGCTTGCGCCCCGCCGTTGTCGTGGAATTTGCAGGGGCCGGTTCAGCATGATCGAACCGGGCCTGCCTTTACCGGGCCGTCGAACTTACTTCTTCGGCTGAATCGAAAGCAGCTCCACTTCGAAAATCAGCGTCGAATTCGGTCCAATGGGACCGTTGCCGCGCGGGCCGTACGCCAGCTCCGCGGGAACGAAAAGATCCCACTTCGAACCTACCGGCATCAACTGCAACGCTTCGGTCCAGCCCTTGATGACCTGTCCCACGGAAAACGTCGCGGGCTGGTTGCGCTTGTAAGAACTGTCGAATTCCGTGCCGTCCAGCAGCGTGCCTTTGTAATTGCAGATCACGGTGTCTTCGGCCGTGGGTTTCGGGCCGGTGCCCTCCGTCAGGACTTTGTATTGCAATCCGCTGGGCAGCGCCACGACTCCGTCCTTAGTTTTGTTGGCTGCCAGAAAATCGTCGCCCGCTTTCTTATTGGTCTCGCCCGCCAGCGCCATCTTTTCCTCCCGTTTTTTCTGCACGCCGGCTTCGAGCGACTGCAGTACCGCCTGGGCCTCTTCGGCGGTCAGCGACGTCTTGCCGCCGACCAGCCCGTCTCGCACTCCGCGCAAAAGAATGTTGGTGTCCACGTCCACGTCGTCCTTGTGGATATTCTTGCCGATATTCTCGCCGAGGCTCAATCCGATCGCGTAGCTCTGCTTCTCCTTGTCGGTCTTCAGCACCAGCGGAGCGCGCCCGGCCGTCCCGGAGGAATGCACCTTGGCCGTCGTGCCGGCGGGCTTTTTCGCCGTCGCAGGGGAAGATGTGGAGGCCGGGGTTTGCTGCGCCGCCGCAGTCCCAGCGTAGATCAAAGTAGCCGCCAATACAGTTGCCGCAATGTTCGGTAGTTTTCGCATGGCCTTAGTTTCGCATTGCCGCGGCCGATGCGCAAACCGCGCCGTTGGCCGCGACCCACGAGTTTGCCACTGCCCCTGTTTCGTTGTTGTCGTTGCTGCGGGTGTTGCCGTGGCATTGGATCTTGCAGAGGCGCAGCGGATCGGGCCGTCGCTTAGACCGCTGGCCGGAGCCGGGCGCGCCGGCGATGTTGTTACCAAAAGTAGCGATTGACCGGGGCCGCCGGTGTTTGTTTTCAGTGGGTTGCATCGTTTTCCGATTTCCGGACACTTGCGATTGACAGGGGCTCGTCCCGGGGTGCGGGGGCCTCGTCTGAAATCACGTTTGCGGCTGGCAGCTCGCGGAGTTCGCTTGGGGGTGAGGCGAAGCGGGGCTGGCCGGCGGCGGCGATGGCTTCGTGCTGCTTGGCCTGGTCCATTTCGTAGAGGCGCGCGCGCAACACGCGCATGGCTTTCGTGCGATTTTTGATTTGCGATTTTTCGTCCTGCTGCGAGACCACCAGGCCGCTGGGAATGTGGGTGATGCGCATGGCGGAGTAGGTCGTGTTCACGGATTGCCCGCCGGGGCCGGACGAGCAGAAGGTGTCAATGCGCAAATCCTTGGGCTCGATCTTGATGTCAATTTCATCCGCTTCGGGCAGCACCGCGACGGTGGCGGCGGAGGTGTGAATGCGGCCCTGCTGTTCGGTGGCCGGCACGCGCTGCACGCGATGCACGCCGCTTTCGTACTTCAGCTTGGAATAGACTTTGTTGCCCTGGATCGCGGCGACTACGTCCTTCATGCCGCCGATGGAGGACGGCGAGCTTTCCAGAATTTCCAGCTTCCAGCCCTGCGATTCGGCGTAGCGGGAATACATACGGAAGAGTTCGCCGGCGAAAAGAGAAGCCCGTCGCCGCCGGTGCCGGCGCGGATTTCCAGGGTCACGTTCTTATCGTCGTTGGGATCCTTGGGAAGCATCAGGAATTTCAGCTCGCGCTCCACGGTTTCGCGGCGTGCTTCGAGCGCGTGCTCTTCGTCGTGGGCCATCTGTTTCAATTCGGCGTCTTCGGCTTCCACCAGCATTTGCTTGGTGCCCTGGAGGCCCTTTTCGATTTCCTTCCACTCGCGGTACTTCGCCACCATTTCGGCCATGTCCGCGTGGGTCTTGGCGAGCTTCTGGAAACGCGCCGAATCGTTGTGCACTTCGGGCGAGGAAAGCTGCTGGGTCAGCTCTTCATACTTCGACTCGATATTTTCCAGTTTTTGGAACAGCGTCAGATTCGCCATGGCGATACCTCAAGCGTGCGGAAATAGTTAAGGACAATCGGAAAATGGATGCAGGTACACAGTTGCGCGGCCCCGGGCGGGGTCGAGAGGTCTCGCTAATAGAAAGAGGCGAACATTGCGATCGTCACTGACACAAGAATAGCGGCAAAACCGCTGTTAGTCAAACGAGCCGGGTAGCGGGTCAGTTTCCGGTAACGCGTGCGGGTTCAAAGGGTCGGCGCAACACTTGCGCGCAGTTTACTCGCTGGAGTCTGAAAGCCCAAAGTTTTTCGCGGACGTTGATTTAGACGCAGTGCGATCTTGTCCAGTTCGGATTGCGTGT
>JBAQJS010000065.1:0-1607 GCA_049300435.1 Candidatus Acidiferrales bacterium
CAATGTACCGGCGCAAAAGTGAATGGCGCCATCGTGCCCTTGCGCCACGCCGTTTCCAATGGCGACGTGATCGAAATCATCACCCAGAAAGGCCACGAACCCTCCCGCGATTGGCTTTCCTTCGTGCACACGTCCCGCGCCCGCAGCAAAATCCGCCAGTGGATCAATCTTCACGAACGCGAACAGGCCAAGGACGTCGGCAAGCGCCTTCTTGAAAAAGAAGCGCGCCAGGCCGGCATCACCCTCAAGAAAATTTCGCACGATGACTGGCAGCGCGTCGCTTCCGACTACGGCTGTGGCCGTATTGACGATCTCCACGCCGACCTCGGCTACGGCAAATGGTCCGCGCGTCAGGTGCTCGCCAAAGCTTCCGGCCAGCCGCTCGCCGAGCCCTCCGATGAAAAGCCGAAAATCACCGACACCGTCAAGCGCATGTTGGGCATGAATGACGGCTCAATTCTGGTGCGCGGCCACAACGATCTGATGGTCTATCGCTCGAAGTGCTGCAATCCGATTCCCGGCGATGACGTCATCGGTTACGTCACGCGCGGCCGCGGCATCGCCGTGCACGGCAAAAATTGTCCCAACGTGCAAAATCTCCTCTACGACGCCGAGCGCCGCATCGCCGTCGAATGGGCCGGCCAAACCCAGGCCACTTTCCCGGTTCGCCTGCGCATCCTCACGGAAGACCGGCCGGGCATGCTGGCCAACATCACCGCGGTGATCAGCGACAACGGCGCCAACATCCGCACTTTCGAAAGCGGCGGCCAGGATCTTCGCGCTCGCATTGATGTAGCCCTCGACGTTCAGGATCGCAAACAACTGGAGCGCATCCTCTCCGCAATTAAACGCATCCCCGGCGTTTTCGATATAGACCGCGTTTACAACGTTTGATCTGCCCGGCATCTTCTCGCAGCCTCCTTGTCCTCCGAAGTGCTCAGCGCTCGCTGTGTTAAATCTTTTTCTTGGCCTTTGAGGTTCTCTGCGAACTTTTTTGCGCCTCCGCGGTGGTCGCCCTTCGTCGCCGCCCCAAACCCATTAATCTTTCCGCGTCACGCGCGTCCACCTCAGTCTTCGGCCCGGTACAATGAACCCAGGGGAGCATCATCCAGGCGATTATGCCCGCGTGCGAACCAGCCCGCTCGACGCAGCGCAGCACTACGCGCGCACAAGCGATTCTGTTCGCGTGCGCGGTGCTCCTGACCTCCTGCCAGGCCCTTATGCCCCTCGATACCACTGCGCTCGATAACGCCGGCATGCGCTACGACTCGATCAAAGAACTGAAGGCCCTGCACATCACCGCCCCCGAAATCGCCGAAATCGCCAAAGTCCGCCAGGCGGGCTTCCCCGATGCGGACTGTGTGCAACTGCTGCGAATCTCTCGTGGCCGCCATGAACAATTCACTGCCGGCGACGCGATCGCGACGATGCGCCAATCCGACATGCCGGAAAGCACCATTCTGGGCTTGGCCAATCTGGACCAATTAGGCCCGGGCTATGGTGAACTGCAAGCTATGCACCTCGCAGGTCTGAACGACGCCATCATCTTGGAAGTAGCGCGCCATCACGCCGCGGATCAACCCGTTCTTTCCGGGGCGTCGCTAGGC
>JBAQJS010000066.1:0-20945 GCA_049300435.1 Candidatus Acidiferrales bacterium
CTGTTGGCGAGCGTGCAAATCACATCCTATAATCTGCATCTCGGCCTCCTTCGGTCCGAGCACTGTTGGGGTGAACACCGAACAGTTTACTCGGGCCGTCGCGAGGCCGACGTCGTTATGACATCAAGCAATCAGGACTTACGATTCAGTTCGCTTCTACGATGCCAGGCGGCTGCCACGTCCCCTTACCTACTGGCAATATCGAAGGCGGATTTTCCTTCGGCCAATACAGTCGCATCACCAGATAGATCGGCCCATCCGGAGCCGGAAGCCAATTTGATTCCTTCGCGGCGCCCGGCGAGTCCTTTTGAATGTAGAGCGTCAGCGACCCGTCGGCGTTAGTTTTCATTCCCGGCAGCATCGGCGAGTTAATCAGATAGCGATTGATCGGATTGTCGATCAGGAACTGCGTCTTTCCGTCGTACATTGTCACCGACCAGAACGCGTTCACAGGCGGCAACGAGCCTTTCGCAAACGTCAGCGTGTAATTGTGCTTGCCGCCGTCCATCGCCTCTCCGCTCGGCAGATCACGTGTCAACGGATACATCGCCTCCACCGCGCTGTTGCCAAAAATTCCGCCTTTCGCAGCGGCGGCTCGCTTCAGCCAATCGCCGTTGTAAAAAGCGCGATCGCCAAAAAACGAACCCACATTCCATCCGTTGATCAGCGCGCCTCCGCTGGCGATGTATTTATCGACGGCGTCGTCCCCATCCTTCATACCCAGCAGAAGCGCGGCCTTGTGCGCTTCCGAAAGGTCCTTTATCGCAAACTTTTTACCCGGCCCGATGCCGATACTCGCCAGCTTCGCGCGGATCCCAGCTTCCTCTGGGCTCGGCGGAATATTTTGAAGCGCGAAGTCCAGCACCTGCCAGAACTGCGTCTTCGCAATGTCCGCGTCCACTTTCATGTAGTTGATCGTTGGAGCAGCAGCTGGCGCGGGCTTCTTCAGGTACGCCGACAGCGCCTGGACCTTGTAGCCAGCCTGAATCTTCACCACGTTCGGCATGTCGTGAGCGTTGAAAAGTTGCGTTCGAAAAATCACCACAGTAAACGGCGTAGTCGAATGAAACACCTGCTTGATGTGCGCCGGCGTTTCACCGTTCCAATCAGGTCCAACGATCATGTAGTCGCCGGGTGCTGTTCCCGTGGTGCGGCTGCCGATATATCCGTAGTTGAACGTGTTCGCGTCCGTCAGTTGCACGGAGTAGTAGCGCGGCTTCGCAACGGTCGGTACCGACACCACCGCCGGTTCGGACCGCAGATCGACCTCCATCAACGAATACGGGGTGTCGCTGTTCGGCGTGATAACCGCCGTGTCCTTCGGAGTGAATACGCGGGCTTCGTTGAAGAGCTGGCCGACGGGAGCTTTATATTGCGAAGAAGTCGTATCAACGAACAATTCGTAGGTCGAGGTGTAATACATCACGATCGGCAGGCCGAATGTGAATCCTTCCTGAGCGATAGCCTTCGTGTCGCGAAGGTTCGGCACCGCAACGCCGTTGATCGCGTCCTGCTTATCCGCCTGCGAGATCGCATCGCCGCTGTGGCTGCATCCCGCCAGAACTGTGCATAGCAAAAGCGCGCTGAATGCCGCGCGAAACTTTGAGATCATAGCCTCTCCCGTTGTCACAGAAACTAAGCGACTCGTGCGCCGATTCTCGCAGGGCACCGTTTGTCGGGGCACTGTCAGAACTACCAGTCCGAAATTGTCGCGTTACCGGACATCTTCCGGGCTAGTACTCCACTTCTCCGATAAGGGCGGTGGTCTCAATGGGTCAACGCAACACTCAGCCCGAACCCACCTTGCATTGAACACAAAAGCTAAAAGCGCTGGCTAGGCTAGATCAGCCGGAACGTTACCCTGGCTAAGTCTTGGCCGGGTCAGCCAAACAGATCGGCTTTTCAGGGGAAGTATCGGCGGATCAACCGATGAGATCGTGTTGCATCCACCGGTTGAGCCCGCAGCGTTAATCAGGCGTTTAGTCCATTTGGCGTGATGATCACGGTTGACAGGGCAGCGCGCTTGACGGAGACGACGGAGGTTCGCTCCGCGCTGCCGGCGAGCAATTCCATCCAATCGCAGATCGCCGCTGTGTCGTCCGTGCGCTCACTCCTTCGCCCTCAATGCTTCGCGGAACTCGCCGCCGTAGGGTGCGGCTCGCCGAAATAGGGAAAATCCGGGCGCATCAGCCGCATATCGGGCGCCACCCCATCGCCGAGGGCCGTGTTCGTGACCAGCGTGAGCATCACGTCCATCACGTCGTCGCAGAGGCCGCGGCCGTTGAAGGCGGCAAAGCTGAATGAGGCGGGCGTGTCCAGTTCATACGGCAGGACCGATGGGCAGAGGCGCGCGAGGAGTTGCGTAGCGTAGGCGGATGGGTCGGCCGCTGAGTGGGCGAGCGCGGTGACTTTTTCCACGAAGTCGCGGATCGGTTTGGAGAACAGCGCCACCTCGTCCGCTGGGACCGCGCGGTTGTAGTTTTCCGATGCGTCGTGCAGCGAAGGATCGGAGAGCAGGAGGTGCGTGATCATCGGCAGGCCCCAACGTGATACCTGCACCTCCGGCGCGTGCCCGTAGAGCGATGCGGTGGCCCAGGCGTGCACCACACCTCCGCCGATCAGGCTGCTGGGGACCTCGAGGACGATGGCGGTGACATTGTTGCCGCCGAAGAAGCTCTGGCGATTCTGGAACGCCTCCGGGGCAAACCGGTTTTCGGACCACAGAGCTTTTCTGAAGGCACCGAAACCGGCGCCATCGGTGGCGAACAGATCGGGCGCGAGGCCTGTGTACGCCAGGCAGCCCTGATCCGTTTTCACGACGCGTCCCGTATTCCCGGAAATGATAAGTTCGCCCGCGGCACCCTTCAGGGCGTCCGCTCCGGTGGCACGCCGGACCGCGAAGGTCTGAACGTGCCGGAGCTCGTCGCCATCGGCGTGGGCGGGCGCGCCCAACTGGACCTTGAAGGCGACGTCTTCGCGAAGATCGCGATCCGTGTCGAAGCGAAAGGCGTAGAGACCTTCGTCGCGGAAGGTGTCTGGCGCGCCGACGCCGGCGTTCGGATTCACGGTCAAAGCCATGACCGTTGTGCCCGGGCGGCCGCGAAACAAGTAGAAGTCGCAGACGTTGATGCGGGGGTCTTCTTTTGCAGTAGGCGTATCGAAATGATGCGACACGGCGAATCCTCTCCTAAAAGGGTTAGATGCGAGGCCAAAAGGTCAATCGCTCGGATGCGGGGCCGATGGGGCGATCATCCTTGACATTCTCAACTTCATCGGAAGATTTTTCAAGTTTGCAATGGGAACGAAGCAATTCCCAAGTGCTGATAAATCGCGTCACCGTCCATATGACGCGGTACTTCACTTTATGGGTTTTGCCACGGCGGGCCTGACCAGCTCGAGTTCTTCTGCCATGCGCAGTGAGAGAGTCTGCATCACGGCCATCAGCTGCCAAATCGGATTGGGTGGCGCTAGGGGGCTTACTGGCCGGGCGTGAGCAGCCCCACGCCGCAGGCGGCGACGCTGTCTCGCGTGGTGTTCTTCACCAGGTACATGGCCTCGTCGGCGAGGTGCAGCAGCTCGGCCTTGGTGCGCGAATCGCCGGGATAGGCGGCGACGCCCACGCTGGCGGTAACGTGCGCGTTGATCCCGGTATCCTTCAGCCACACGGTCTCGCGAATCAGCTTGTGCAGCCGCCGCGCCACTCCCAGGGCGTTGTCCTTGGAGGTCTGCGGCAGCAGCACCACGAATTCATCGCCGCCGTAGCGGAAAGCCAGGTCAATCAGCCGGCATTTGTCCTTGATGGCCTGGCCGATTTCCGCCAGCAGCTTCGAGCCCATCAGGTGCCCGTGCGTGTCGTTGACGCTCTTGAAATGGTCCAGGTCAATGAAAATCAGCGAAAATTCGAAGGCGTAGCGGTGCGAGCGGTAAATTTCCGTGTCCAGCATGAAATTCAGGTGCCGCGCGTTGTACAGGCTGGTGCAATCGTCGGTGATGGTCAGCTCGTGGATGCGCTGCACGTGCCGCGCGTTCTCAATAGCGATGGCCGCGTAATCCGCCAGCGCCTCCAGCAGCGCCAGGTCGCGCGCGCTGAAACCTTCCGGCCCGATGCTGTTGATCAGCTCGATCACGCCCAGGCACTGGTCGCGGAAACGCACCGGCACGGCGACAATCGAGCGCGTTTCCATCTTGGTCTTCGCGTCCACCTGCCCGAAGAAGCGCGAATCCTTGCTGGTATCCGGCACCACCACGGCCTCGCCCGTCTGCGCCACCCAGCCCGCCAGGCCCTGCCCTACTTTGATGCGCACGTCCTTCAGAGTCTCCGCGCCCTTCCCCGTGGCGATCTGGAAATACAGCTCGGACTTGTCCATATCCATCAGCAGCAGCGACCAAGTATCCGGCCGCAGCACCTCATTGATTTTCTCCATGATGGTGCGCAGCACCTGGTCCAGTTGCAGCGAAGACGTCAGCGCCTTGCCCAGCTCGTGAAATACCGTCACTTCGTTCGAGGATTCCAGCGAAATATCTACGCCCATGCCGGGAGTGTGGCGCCTCTCGACGCCATCAAAAGACCCCGTGTCCGTAGCTCGCCTCATCGGTTCTAGCGGCATGCCTTTTTCGCGGTCGCTGGATTCTCTGGTCAAGGTTTTCATTATAGTGAACGCCTTCGGTACACTGCAACGGCGTTCGCGCTGCGATTGACGTAAGGCCAATAGGCAGCAATTCCACTACGTTATCGGCCAGCATTGACACACCCATCAGCGACGCCTATATTTTCTTTGGTTGCGGATTCCTGCGGATGCCTTCAAAACCTTTCGGCGAACATCTCAAACGCGAGCGGGAAATGCGAGGCGTCTCACTGGAAGAGATTTCAGCGGCCACGCGCATCGCTCCGCGCTTCCTCGCAGCCCTGGAAACCGAGCAATGGGAGCAGTTGCCCGGCGGAGTATTCAACCGCGGCTTCATTCGCTCCGTGGCGCGCTATTTGGGCCTGGATGAAGACAGCCTGGTGGCCGAATATGCGCTGGAAACCCGCGGCCGGCCCGATCCTGGCGTCGTCGCCGACCCACCCGAAGAGCCCAACCGCGACCGCGCGCGCATTCTGGTGGTAATCGTCCTGGCGCTATTGATTCTGGCCGGCGGCTGGGCCGCAGTCCATTATCTGGCGCCAAAAATTGCCGCGCGAATGCACAAGCATTCCGGCGAACCGGCGAGCGCCACCCCGGTCTCGGCCGCCGCCCCAGCTTCTTCCCCAGCGTCTGCTGCAGCTCCCGCGCAAACTGCGGCTCCGGCCCCCGTTTCCGCCGCGCCAGCACCCGCGAGCGCCTCGCCGGCAGGCAACCAACCACAGCGGCCCGGCGCGCCCGCCGCGACGCCTCCTCCTGCCAATTCCTCCGCAGGAGACCCCCATTAGCGCCGAATTGCGAGTTGCCATCCGCTCCGGCCACGCTCGCCCGGAGCAAAAACTGGCTCTCTGTGCCGGGAGCATTTCGCTCGCGCCCGAAGATCGCGCCGAATTGCTGGCGGTCCTCGCCACCGATAGCGATCCCGCCGTCGCCGAGCGCGCCCGCGGCTGCCTGCTCACCCAGCCGCTGCAATCCATGCTGGCCGCGCTCTCCCGCTCCGACGCCGACCTGAGACTCTTCGAATATTGCGCCGACAATTTGAGCGGCCAGCCTGGAGTCGCCGACCGTTTGGCCGCCAACACCTTCTGCCCGGCCGAATTCGTCACGCGTGCTTCCGCCGACCTTACCAGCGCCGGCATTCAGTCCCTGCTCGATAATCTGGATCGCCTCAGCTCCTACCCTCCGCTGGGCATCGCGCTCGCTTATTCCGAATCGGCCACGCCCGAGCAGAAAGAACTCCTCGCGGAAATCGAAACGAACGCGGTGCTCGACGAAAAAGTGATCGCCGAAGCCGCCGCGGAGGCCGAGCCCGACGTCAAAAAACGCACCACCCTGCTGCAACGCCTCGCCACCATGAACATCGTGCAGCGCATCCAGCTCGCCGTGAAAGGCGGCCGCGAAGAGCGCATGCTGCTCATCCGCGACCCCAATAAAATCGTGCAGCGCGGCGTGCTGCAATCCCCGCGCCTCACCGACCTGGAAATCGAAAATTTCGCGGCCATGACCAACGTCTCCCAGGAAGTCCTGCGCATCATTTCCAAGAACCGCAACTACATGAAGAGCTACGTGGTGGCGAAAAACCTGACCAAAAATCCCAAGGCACCGCTGGACGTCACCATGCACCTGCTGCCCCGCCTCACCCCCACCGACCTGAAGCAGCTCGCCAACAACAAAAATATTCCCGAAACCCTGCGCTCCACCGCCCAGAAACTCATGCGCCAGCGCAATACCGCCCGCTCATCCGAGTAATGCTGCGCCCGCTGTGCCCTCGCGCCGCGAATTATTTCGCCGCCCCCGCAGGCCCTGCTAGCGACGCCGCAATCTGCTTCTGATATTCCCGCGCCCGCGCCAGTATTTCCGCCTCGTGCAAAGTCAGCACCCGCCCGTCGTCCATCACGATTTTCCCGCCGATGATCGTGGTGCGCACGTCGCTGGCCTTCAACGCATACACCAGTTGCGCGTACACGTTGTACATCGGCGTCGCGTGCGGCGCCGACGGATCCACCACGATCAAATCCGCCTTCTTCCCCGCCTCCAGCGATCCGATTTCCTTCTCCATGTGCAGCGCGCGCGCCCCGCTGATCGTCGCCAGCTCCACCGCCTGCTGCGCCGGCAGCGCCCGCGAATCCATCCGCGCCAGCTTCTGCAGTTTCGGCGCCAGGTCCATCTCCTCGAACATGTCCAGGTTGTTGTTGCTCGCCGCTCCGTCCGTCGCCAGGCCGATCGCCTCGCCCGACGCCAGCATTTCCTCCACCGGCATCACTCCCGCCGCCGTCTTCATGTTGCTCGAGGGGTTATACACGCAGCCCACCCCGAAATGCGTCAGCGTGGCGATGTCCGCATGGTCCACCCAGACGCAGTGCGCCCCGGTCACGTCCGGCCCCAGCACCCCGGCGCGCGCCAGGTAAGCCACCGGCGTCAGGCCGTATTTCTTGCGGCTTTGCTCCAGCTCGAAAGGCGCCTCGGCGATATGAATCAGGATCGGCGCGTGATTGCGGCGCGCCAGCGCCGCCGCGTCCTGCAAGGTTTTCTCCGAGCAGGTGTACATTGAATGCGGCGCCACCGCTGCCACGATCAGCGGATCGCCCCGCCAGTGGTCCAGATATTTCTGCGTGTACGCGAGCGCCAGTGCCGGCGTCTTGTTGTCCGGCGCCGGAAAATCAATGATCGTCTCGCCCAGCACCCCGCGCATCCCCGCTTCCTTGGTTACGCGCGCCACCGCATCCTCGAAGTAATACATGTCCGCATACGTCGTCGTCCCGCCGCGCATCATTTCCAACATTCCCAGGCGCGTGCCCCATTCGACGAACTCCTCGGTATCGTTGCGCGCCTCCGCCGGAAAAATGTAGCCGTGCAGCCAATCGTCGAGCGACAAATCCTCGGCGATCCCGCGAAACAGGCTCATCGCCGCGTGCGTGTGCCCGTTGATTAGTCCCGGCATCACGATCGCCCCGCGTGCGTCAATCGTCTTCGCCGCTTCGTACCGGCTGGCGATCTCCGCGCTCGGCCCCACGGCCACGATGGAATCCCCGCGCACCGCCACCGCCCCATCCTGCAAGACGCGCCGCTGCGCGTCCATCGTCACCACGATGCCGTTGCTCACCACCAAATCCACTTTCTCCTGCGCCCGCGCCGGCGACGCCAACGCAATGAAAAGCACTCCGCAAACCAACGCGCACCAGCACGCATGCAAACCCGAAAAACGCCGTAAAGTCGGGTAGCAGCAGGAATTCAATCCGGATTCCGATGTCATGTGGGCCTTTCTTCCCTGGGGTCGCTCGATCAATGAGCGGAACTCAAACGAAAACAAAATGGCTGCAAACCTGTAGTTACCTTCTCCCTCTTTTCACCCTCGCCGTCATCTGCCTTCAACGGCGGCGCCATTCCCATCCCTACAAGAACGAAGCATCAAACGCCCGCGGCAACAGCCCCCCGGACGTCTCCCGCTCCACCTTCCCCTGCAAATTCGCCAGCAGCACTGGCACATCGCCGCAAAATTCCCAGATGATCTGCCGGCACGCGCCGCACGGCGGCGTCAGCCGCTCCACGTCCGTGACCACCGCCACCGCGTCAAACCCGCGCTCGCCTTCGGACACCGCCTTGAAAATCGCCACGCGCTCCGCGCAACACGTCAGCCCCAGCGTGGCATTTTCGATATTGCAGCCCGTATAGATTCGCCCGGACTTCGCGCGCACCGCCGCGCCCACCCGAAAATTGGTAATCGGTGCGCAGGCGTTGTGAAAAGCCTGCGTCGCCGCGGTCACTAGCGCCTCGTATTCGCTCATAAAATTTTTCGCCGCCCCGCCTGATCCCCTCTCGCTCGCATTAACCGATATCTGCCGCGATCCGCGGCAGCACTGCGCGCAGCAGCGCGATGAATTGGCCCTTCACCCGCTCCCCGGTTTGCAGAACTTCGTTGTGGTCCAGCAACTGGTCTAGTATCCCCGCGGCCATGTTCGTCACGCAGGAAATCCCCAGCACGCGAATTCCCATGTGCCGCGCCGCAATCACTTCCGGCACCGTGGACATCCCCACCAAATCGGCTCCAATCGTCCGCAAATAACGAATTTCAGCCGGCGTTTCGTAGTTCGGTCCCGCCAGCCCGGCATACACGCCTTCCGGAACGGCGATCCCCAGCTTCTTCGCCTCCGTCAGCACCATTTCGCGATACGGCTTCCAGTACGCTTGCGTCATGTCCGGAAAACGCGGCCCAAACCGTTCGTCGTTCGCGCCGATCAGCGGATTGCCGCCCAGCAGATTAATATGGTCGCGGATCACCACCAACCCGCCCTGCTGGTAATCCGTATTGATGCCGCCCGCCGCGTTCGTCAGGATCGCCGCGCGAATTCCCATGCGCCCAAGCACGCGCACGGGAAAGGCGACCTGCTGCATCGCATAGCCCTCATAATAATGGACGCGCCCCTGCATCGCCGCCACCGTCACGCCCGCAGCCTTGCCGATAACCAGCCGCCCCGCGTGCCCGATGGCCGTCGCGCGCGGAAACCCCGGAATTTTTTCGTAAGGGATGCGCGCCGCATCCGTCAATTCATCCGCGAACGCGCCCAGCCCCGAGCCCAGCACCAGCGCGACGCGCGGGCGCAGCTTCGTTTTCGCCAGGATGAATTTCGCGGCGCGCTCGGCGCGCGCAAATTCCCCGCCCCGCGCCGCCGCTTGCGCCCCGGCCGCGCTCATCGCATCATGATCCCCACAATGGACGCGGACATCAGATTCGCCATCGTGCCCGCCGCCATCGCCCGGATCCCCAGCCGCGCCAGGTCCGCCTTCTTATTCGGCGCCAGCGCCCCAATGCCTCCAATTTGAATCCCGATCGAGCTGAAATTCGCGAAGCCGCACAGCGCAAACGTCGCAATCGTGAACGAGCGCGGATCCAGCGCCGCCTTCATCGGCCCCAGTCGCTGGAACGCCACCAGCTCATTCGTCACCATCCGCAGCCCCAGCAGATTCCCCACCGTGTGGCAGTCCTGCCAGGGGATTCCGATCACCCACGCAATCGGTGAAAACAGCCAGCCGAAAATCTGCTCCACGCTCGAGGGAAACCACATCACCCCCAGCCGCGCCAGCTCGTTGTGCACCGCGCCAAACACTCCATCCACCAGCCAAATCAGCGCGATGAACGTAATCAGCATCGCCCCCACATTCAAAGCCAGATTCAGCCCGTCCACCGTCCCGCGCGATAGCGCCCCCAGCGCATTCGTGTCCCGCTCCAGCGGCGCCAGCTCCACCTTGCCAGACGTCACCGGCACCTCCGTCTCCGGCACCAGCATCTTCGCAAGCAGAATCGTTCCCGGCGCGGTCATGATCACCGCCGCCAGAATATGTTTGGCCTCCACGCCGTAGGCGATATACGCCGCCATCATCCCGCCGGAAACGTGCGCCATCCCGCTGGTCATGATGGTCATCAATTCCGATTGCGTCACCTCCGGCAGGAACGGCCGGATGGTCAGCGGCGCCTCCGTCTGCCCCATGAAAATGCTCGCGGCCACGTTCAACGATTCCGCGCCGCTCGCGCCCATCAGCCCGGTCATCACCCGCGCCGCCTGCTTGATGACGAATTGCATCACCCCGTAGTAATAAAGCAGCGCGAAAACCGCCGCGATGAAAATGATGGTAGGCAGCACCTGAAACGCGAAGAAAAAGCCCATCGGCGAGCCTTTCTTTCCCAGGTCGCCGAATACGAATTCCGAGCCGTGGAACGCGAAGTCCAGCACCCAGTTCACCGCCGCGCCCGCTTTCTGGAATGCCAGCCGCCCAAATTCCCAGCGCATCACCAGAAACGCGAACACAACCTGCAGCGTCAGCCCCCAGGCCACCGTCTTCCCGCGAATCGCCCGGCGGTTCGTCGAGAAAAGGAATGCCAGACCCATCATCGTCAGCATTCCCAGTACGCCTACGAAGCGGTGCATGCGCAGGAGCCTCCCCGAATTCCGTGTAACCTCACGATTTGCTTTCCGCTTCCGCTTCCGCGCCGATCACCTTGCGCACCAGCGGCGCAACGCGCGGCGCCCGCTCGCCGATCTCAAAGCTCTCCGTCAGCAGCCGCATCGCCGGCAGCAGGCGCGCATCCAGATTGTAGTGCACGCTGCACAGGTTTTCCCCCGCCTGCACCGCGTCGCCGATTTTCTTCTCCAGCACCAGGCCCACCGCCGCATCCACTGCATCTTCTTTTTTCTCTCGGCCGCCGCCCAGCAGCATGCTGGCCACGCCCACCTGCTCGCAATGTATCGCCGTCACGTATCCCGCCCGTCGCGCATCCACCCGCGCCGTGTGCCGCGCCCGCGGCAGCAGACCGGGCTCGTCCACCACGCGCGCGTCGCCTCCCTGCAATCCAATCACTGCGCGGAATGTATCACGCGCCCGCCCGGAAGCAATCATTTCCGCCGCCAGCGCGCGCCCCTCCTCCACCGACCGCACCCTGCCGCCCAGCCGCAGCATCCATGCCGCAAGCTCCAGGCACAGCTCGCGCAAATCCTCCGGCCCCTTCCCGTGCAGGATTTCGATGCACTCCTCCACTTCCAGCGCGTTGCCCACCTTCCGCCCCAGCGGCTGCTCCATCCCGGTGATCAGCGCCACCACTTTCTTTCCCATCCGCGTCCCGGTTTCCACCATCAACTCCGCCAGATACTCCGCGTCCTCCTGCTTTTTCATGAACGCGCCGTCGCCGGTCTTCACGTCCAGCACCAGCGCGTCAATTCCCTCCGCCATTTTCTTGCTCATGATGGACGCGGTAATCAGGTAAGGGCTTTCCACCGTGGCCGTCACGTCGCGCAAAGCGTACAGCTTCTTGTCCGCCGGCGCGATTTCCGGCGTTTGCCCGATCAGCCCGCAATGCGCCTGCTCCAGCACCCGCCGGAATTCCTCGAGCGCCAGATTGACGTTGAACCCCGGAATGGATTCCAGCTTGTCCAGCGTCCCGCCCGTATGCCCCAGCCCGCGTCCGCTGATCATCGGCACGTACAGACCCGCCGCCGCCACCACCGGCGCAATCACCAGCGAAGTCTTATCGCCCACCCCTCCGGTCGAGTGCTTGTCCACCTTCGCCGCCGCCAAATCGGACCAGTCCAGCTCCGACCCGGAATGCAGCATCGCTTCGGTCAGCGCCGCCAGCTCCCCGCGCGTCATCCCGCGCCACACCACCGCCATCAGGAACGCCGCCAGTTGGTAATCCGGCACGCGGTCGTGCGTAGCCCCCGCAATGAGGAATTCGATCTCGGCTCGGGAAAGCTCCGCGCCATCGCGTTTCTTCCGAATAATGTCCACAGCGCGCATAAAAGATCGAGCGGCCAACCTAGCACCGCCCCGCGCACCGCGTCAATCGCCCCACCCCCGCGCGCGCGAAACTCCGGGAAACCTCGAAGATGCTGCCGCAACGCGCCGCGCACGTTACCTGCAGCGTGGGCGTCGCCGCCTGTGGCGCGGGGCTGCTCACGCACGGCCAGTAACCTCCCTAGCGCGACCCAATCCGATTTGGCAGCCGATGGCCGTAATGCAGGCTCTCTATTGCACCTGGTACAAGAACTGGAGCTGGTCGGGTTCGCCGTGGCAACACCCGTAAAGAGAAGTACTGCTTCAAATGGACGGCGACGCGACTTGTGAGGACTCGAACTTGCGCTACCTGGATTGAATTTCTATTAAGACCTGCCATGCTTTACAATCCCGCTGTTAGAACGGGCCTCGAGGAGAATCAGCATGAACAATCTCGACCACCTGTTACGACGCAACAAAGAATTTGCTGTTCAGCAGTCTGCTGAGGGCACACTTATGCCCTCGCTTCCGCGGGCGATGCCCAATGTGAAGGCGGTCATCATCGGTTGTGCTGATATGCGTGTGGATCCGGCTCACGTCCTTGGAACTAAACCGGGCGAGGCCGTCGTGCTGCGCAACATCGGTGGTCGAATCACCCCGAGCTTGTTGGAGCAGTTGGCTCTGCTCGGGCGAATCGGTGAGGTTGCCGGAGAGCTTCCGGGAGGCGGCGGGGAGTTCCACCTCATCGTGCTTCAACACACCGATTGCGGCATCACTCGTCTGGCCGGCGACGCCGTCAAGCTGGCGCGCTATTTTCAAATACAAGAAGGCGAGCTCAGGACAAAAGCGGTTACCGATCCCCGCGCGGCGGTTGCCGTTGACGTTGCTGCGCTGCGCGCGATACCCGCATTGCCAGGCGCTTGGCTTATATCAGGTCTGGTGTACGACGTGGCAAGTGGACTTGTTGAGGTCGTCGTACCGCCCGCGCCGATTCGTACTGCGTAAAACTTCTGCGTAACGCGTTAACGATGCGCTGACCGAGTCCCGCACAAAATCCGTGAGATACTGCGAATATCGATGCGGCTCAATCTTAGGAAAACCAAACAACTGACGACTGTTCGCATTGAGAACTATACTGCGCTCACCGAAACCGTTCTGCGCTCTGATTATGATGCGATGCGAGAGGCGCGATTCAAGGGTCGGTAGCATGGGTTGACGGGGCGTCGGTGAGTTTGCGCAATTTCAGTTCGCCGAGTTGTACTGCGGACACGCGATCATAAACTCCGTGATTCGGTCGTAGTAAACGCAAAACTTCGACCCGCGAATGCAATTACGAGCCTGCCACGGGCAACGTGGTGTGCGAGGGCGACGTGCAGATTGACCTGGCCAGCGCGAACCCCGGCTCGGGCAAGCCTGCGGATAAAGCGCTGCAAGTGACCACGCGCAATCTATCGTTCAATCGCGAAACCGGGGAGGCTTCGACCTCCGCGCCGGTGCAATTCCGCTTTCCGGAAGGAACGGGCCATGCGGACGGAGTGACCTACACAGCACGCAGCAGGAAGTCGTGCGCCTGACGCATAACGTGGAGCTGGACCTGGCGCCTTTGGACAAGGCCGGCGGATTGCCCATCACCGCGACGGGCGGCAGGGCTGAAGGAAGGTGCGGCCCAACTTAGCCCAGCGTGGAAACGCTGGGTAAAAAGACGGCGCGAAGCGCCACACTTGTCCTTCGAGCCTGCCAATGGCAGGCTCAAAGGGCCTCTCGCGGCGCCGTTCCCGCGAGTTTTCGAGTTGGCCCCGCCCCGCCTGGTCCCCACTTCCCCGCGCGCACATTTCTGGCCTGCAACCGTTACTAGTGTGATATAATAGAACAGCGCCATATTTCGCTGGCGGTCAGGAGGGACCATGGTCAACGCCGCTCGTGTTCCGCTCGCGCATGCGTCGGCCCCGGCCCGGAAGGCCTGCCGGTCGCGTCGCGGGGCCGCTTCCACCCCTCGCGCATTTCTAATCCCGGATTCCGGGATTAGAAAATGACGCAACCTATTGAAAACAAACAACCGCACCCCGTTCTAATCCCGCCCAAAACGCCCACCACCGCCCTCATCGCACACTCCGCGTGCCGCGCCACCCCACCCGCGCATCCCCAGCCGCCATCGCCGCCCACGCCTCATCAATCGCTACTGTCCGGAAATCGGAAACTCACTCAACTCCTTCCCTATCAACAAATATTTCATCATCAATCGCTAATTTTGGTCGCAACATCCCCGGCTCCGGGCCCGCCAGCCCCCCGCCTGCCACGGCCCTCGGGTCGCCACTCGCTGCTCGCGCATCGCCGCTCGCCGGCCCCCTCAGCTCACCATTTGCATCGGACTGGCCTGGCGGTCCTGCAGGCAGTACAGCACCAGCTCCACCCTCGTCGAGACTCCCAGCTTGTCAAAAATCCGGAACAGATAATTCCGCACGATGTTCTGCTGGGCGCCGGATGCAGCGCGCGAAAAGTGGCGCTTAGCTGTTACCTGCTGACCGCTCTGCTGGGGCTGATCGGGTGGGTGGCGACGCAAGGCGACTTGATGCGGACCGTGATCGCTGTGGCGGGAACGCTGGCGGCGCTCCTGCTGGCGGCTGCGTGGCTGGGGACGCTGCGGCCGGACGCGGTGAAGCCGAGGCGGCATCGCGTGCCGCTGTAAGCGCCGTTGCGGCCGGTGCGCGGGGCGCGCTCAGGACGAAGGCGCAATGATCGTGCGGGTGCCGCGGCGGGTGCGCTCTTGCGGTGAAGTCTGCTTCATCACGTTGCCCAGGCTGACCAGCAGTTTGCGCAGCTTGGAGCGCTCTTCGAGCTCCATCTCCACCACTTCAAAAGCGCGCGCCTGCGTATTGGCATCGCGCACGATGGCCTGAACGCGGACCGATTTCTGAGAGGTCACCAGTTTGAGGCTGACCAGGCTGCCGGGATGAAGGCTCTGTTCGCAGACGGCGACGCCGCCGCCCAAAGTGAGCTCGGGAATATCGAGGCGGCAATTCTCCTTAAGGTTGGTGGTGGTGGCTGGAACGGAATGCTCCAGGCGGAGGCGCGGATAACGGCGCTGGCGGATGGCGGAAGATTGCGGATCGGCGTCCAGAGGCTCGATGGAAAATTCGGCGACGCTCAGGCCGCTGCGCGGGACGAAATCGCGTACCCATTCGGGATCAATCTTTTCCATGGCCTGCGAAGCCACCAGGCGCAATTCGCTGGGGCTGGCCCAGCGGAAGGCGCGGCGCGTTTCGGCGATTTTGCGAAGGACGGCCTCCGCACCGGCGGTGCGTAGACGGCCGAGAGCTTCAATGGCTTTGAGGCGCAAGTACTCGGTGCCTTCCTTGGGCAGGTCGCCTTCGGCCATGCGCAACAGGCGCATATCCGCAGCCTGGTCTCCGCACATGCCGATCTCGTCCACGGCCAGCGGGCGAATGAGAGGATCGAGGACATCAAACAGGTTCAGAAGCAGGCGGCCGCGGTCGGGCGAACCGCTGGAGGCAATCTGGCGCACCACGCGGTCATGCGCCGTGCGCTTCCACCCGCCGATGCGTGCTGGAAGAACCAGCTCGACGGTGTCCGGATCCATACGGGTAAGCAGGCCCAGCGCTTCGATGGCTTCGGTGGGGCTGCCTTTGCGGAGATGGTCGCGCAGTACTTCCACGCCATCAACATCGAGAACCTGCATCAGGGAAACGAGAATGTCGCAATCCTCGCGGAAGCCGGCACGGGCGAAGCGTCCGGCAAGATGCGCCGAAGCGGCGACGGGCATGCGGCGCAGCAGATCCTTGAGGCCGGAGGGCACATCGCCGGTCCTTAAAGCGTCTTCGATAAATTCCGGGAGGTGATCTTCGATGCCGATGCGGGGGCGCAGGTTCTGGCCCAGGCCGGGGCGTTCCGCTTCGACGTACTCGACCAGTTCCACGGCGCGCTGGATGGCCGGGAAGGCGCGGGTTTTGGTGGCCTCTTGCGAGAGGCGGACAAATGCAGCACCGACGAGGCTTTCGAGTTCGGAATCACGTTCTTCGGCAAGCTGCACGCCCACCAGGCGAATGGTGCCCAGAAGCAAGCGTTCATCCTGACTTGCATAGACGCTGGCAAGCTCGGCCAAGCCCATGGCGGTCTGGCGGCGTGTCTCCGCGGACTTGTTGGTGATGCAAGCCGAGTAGTTGGTGAGAACTTTTTCCGCCGCCTCTTTTTCGCCGCGGGTAACCAGGCCCTCGACGTATTCGCGAATCTGCGCCGGGGGAACGCACCAGGCCTCGGCTGATTCCAAGACGGCTTTGCGCTTTTCTTCGGGCACCTGCGCCCAGAACTGTTGCGCCAGCACGTCCGAGTGCGAATTTACGGCAATGCCGTGGCGGGCCATTTTTTCTTCGTAAACGCCCATGATCTTGCGGAGACTGTCCAGCTCCTGGCTCATTTCGTCCAGGACCTGGCGGACGGCGTTCACTTCGATGTCCCCGCGTTCGTAGCTTTCCATGGCGAAGCGAATGGCGATGTGCTCAGCCAATTTCAGCAGGGTCGGCTTGTCCGAAGAATCAGAGGGCGCTTGCGCGGCTAGGGCGGAAAGCGCCTGGCTGACGGTGAAGCGAGCGCGGCGCGGCAGAGTGGAAAGGCGCGATTGGAAAGGCTGCGCGTCGAGTTTCTGATCGGCGCCTTCGCTGGTGCGGGCGATCTGCGAGAGCATCTGGAGGATGCCCTTCAGTTCGTCCTCGTGCAGAGTCATCAAGCCAGTTTCGACAGCCATCGAACCGGCGCCGGCACGTGCGGAACGGCTGCCGCGAATTCCGGCGGTGGCGTTGCCCCAACGGCTGGGTGGGCCCGCTTCGGCTGCGTCGCTGACGGCCGCCGGCGCATTCCAGCCCCGCGAGCCGGGACCGCTGCCGCCTGAAGGACCTGCACCTTTACCGGATTCTTCGCCCGGACCGGGACCATGGCCAGGACCCCGGCCGGAACTTCGGCCTGAGCGGCCGCCCGTGCTTCGGCGTGATTCTCTGCCTGACGGTATCCCAGGGGCGTAACCTCCGCCCGAGCCGCCAGGACCGGAGCTAGCGGGCGAACCCGCGGTGCTCTCGCTTGCTGCTGCGCCGCTCGCGGAACCGTGAATGGAAATGTCGCTGAGCCCAGAGCCGCTTGCGGGACGCGAGGGCGAGCCAGTGGACGGACCGGCCGAATCGCCTTTCTTGTTGAACCAGAATCCGGCCGTTTCGGGCGCCAGGGGCGTACCGCCGCCGCTGCCACCAACGACGTTCCAGGTGCTCGGCGCAGAGCCGACGCTGGCGACGTTGCCGCCGTCCGGCCCGCTGCCGGGACCTTGGCCGGGATCGGCAGAGCCCGCAACACCTTTGTTCAACCAGAAACCTCCCGCCTCGGGAGCGAGCGGAGTGCCACCACCACTGCCGCCGACGATGTTCCAGGTGCTGGATGCGGCGCCGCTGCGTGCGACGTTGCCGCTTTCTGTTCCGCCGCCGGGACCTTGGCCGATCTCGCTGGCGCCCGCGACGTAAACCGCACTCGAGCCATCAGGACCTGCGCTGGCCGAAGGGAAATCGCGGACGATTTGAGCCGTTTCGGGCACGTAACGTGCACCGCCGGGACGTACGGCATTACCGCCCGGACCCAATTCTGTGGAGCCGGAGTCCGAACCTGGGCCCAAACCGCCGCCTGGAGCGCCGTAACCGCCGCCCGAGCCGGGACCGTACCCGGAACCTGTGCCACCAAGTCCGTAACCGGAGCCAACACCACCTTGGCCGCCATTGCCGCCATTGCCGCCATTGCCGTTCCCGGTGCCTTCGCCGTTACCGCCTTCGCCTGAGCCGCCGTCACCAGAGCCGCCAAAGCCACCGCCGGCACCGCCCTTATTTCCTTCCGCGGCGACGATGAGTTGCAGCAATTTTTCCGGGTCGTTGAATAACTGGTCGGAGGCTTCCGGGTTCATGCTGAGGGTGCGGGCCGCGAGTTGGGCAGCGACCGTGGAGCGCGCGACGGCTGAATCCGCGGGAACGAAGCAGACCTCGTTCACGTGAATGTGCGGATCGCCCTGGAGCGCAACTTTTAATTGTTCGGCCAACTGCACGGGCTTGGCGCCGGTTCCGGTGGGGAAACCGCGCACAAAGCGGGCCAAGCTCGCCTCGGTGACCTTAGGAGCAAAGTGAATGCTGGCAATGCCGGCGGCGGAAAGCATGCGCGCGAAATTCTTTTCGGCGGCCGCTGATTCCAGTGGAGTTCCATCCAGCAGGAGCTGCTCTCCGGAGACTGCGAGCAGCACGCCGGCTTCATTTTCGGTGCCGGCACCAAGCGCGGTGCGGAGCTCGGACCAGGCTGTCTCGTACTGTCGCCTGGTGCGCGGATGTCCAAAATCATACATGCGCGCGAACTTGAGCAGGATGTTGAGGCTGCGAATGAAGGCGCGGGCGGCGGCAGGTCTTATGTTCGCGTTGTTCACGAGTATGTGGGGCGTAAGCCCCGCCTCTACCTATGATTGTGGGGTGAAGGGGCGTCGGGGACAATGGTACGGGTGTCGTGATTAGTACTAACGAATATCCTACAGCTTCGATGGGCGAGAGGTACTGGAGCGAACGGAGCGGGCCGCCGGGCTGCGCAGCCACTCCTCTAAGCTATTTATATCATTGAGGATAGCCAGAGCTCCGAGTTCGCGCAGGCGGGTACTGCGTTGGCGGCGTTCCTCGTCCGTTTTCGGGAGGATGCCGAGAAACGGCACCTGGGCGGATTGCGCGGCTGCCACGTCGTCAATGTTGTCGCCGACGTAGAGGGCAACGTTGGGCGGGCGCCCGTTGAGTATCTTCAGCAGGCCGTCCGGCGCGGGCTTGGGGCGCGCGACTTCTTCGACGGTAACGATGGTCTTGAAATTATCGCGGACGCGCTGGCGATCGAGGGTGTAGTCCAATTCGCGCCAGGTGCGTCCGGTGAAAATGGCGAGCTCGGCGCGACGGGCGAGCCGGGCGAGGCTGGATTTTCGCAACAGCCATTTTTCCTTGGAGACGTTGCCGCCGCCGTCCGCGCCCCAGTAGAGTTCCTGGAATTTCTTCTTGATCTCGTCGTAGAGCTGATGGCCGCCGAGATCCTGCACCCAGGCGGTGGAGAGCTTCCAATCGTCGTTGAAACCGGGGCGATTTTTCCAGGCGTGGAGCTCGCGGACGGTGACGCGTTTGCCGGTGAAGAATTTCACGGTCTGCAGCGTGGTGAGCTGGAAGGAACCGCGCGTATCAACGAGCACGCCATCCACGTCGAAAATGATGACAGCGGGATAGGCGCTCGCAGCGTTGTCGCGCAAGGGAGCCGAGGGATTACGCCTGCGCGGGGAATCAGGAATGGGAGCCGCTCGATTCTTCGGAAGACTCGGGGGCGTCGGAAGAATCCTGGGAGGAATCTTCATCGGCATCCGAACCGGGGGAATCAGAGGACCACGCTGCGCCCGGTTCGGGCGCAGGTTCGGCAACGGCGGGCTCGGGCGGGGCGCTGGCGCTGGCGGCCTCCGGAGACACGCTGGAAGCTCGCGCGGCAGCGGCGACAGGCGGAGGAGCGAGCGATGCTTCCGCGGTCTGCAAGGCCGCGAGGCGCGCGGCGAGAACCTCAACGAGCAGATCAATGAGCAACTTGGCGCCGCTGCCGTCCGGATCCTTGGCCGGATTGTAGGCAGCTACTTCCAGAGCGGCCAGCTCGGGTTGTTGCGCGAAGACCAGCAGCGCGGCGTGGACGTCGGCCAGCGACAGGCCGCCGGAGCCGGGATAATTTGTAGCGGCGAAATCGGCGATCACGTCCACATCGAAATGCAGGACGAACTGATAGCCGTTACCGCGAATGCGGTCAATGGCTGCCTGCGCTGCGGCAGCGGCTCCCAGGCGCTGCACGTCGCTTGCGAGATAACGGCGGAGCGGCGAGGAAGCGAGGACTTGTTCTTCGGGCGGGTCGAGGCGCGCGACACCGAAGAGCGCCAGATCGGGTTCGCGAACCAGAGGCGGCTCGCCCCAGAAGCGGACCATTTCGGCAGCGCCGCGGCCCGTCAGGTGCGAAACGACCATTCCGTCCACGCATCCGGAAGGCGTGGTGGCCGGAGTGTTCAGGTCGGCGTCGCGGTCCATATAGATCATGCTGACTTTGCGAAAATAGCGGCGCATGCCGGCTACGGTGGCGAGGGCGACCGAGCAATCGCCGGTGAGAACCAGCGGCAGGGCTGCGGATTTCACGGCTTGTTCGACGCGCGGTTTCAGCGCTTCGAGGGAGGCGATGACGCGGGTGAGGTTGCGGGCGCGGGGACTCTCTTCGTCCGGCTTGTAAAGCTGCACGGGGTCGTCACCGAGATCGGCGACGCTGTAACCGATGGACTTCAGACGATCCACGAGGCCCGCGGCTCGCAATGCGACGGGCGCGCCTTCGTGTCCGGCGGACAGCGCGGCCGCACTGGTGGGCGCGCCCAGCAGAGCAATCTTGTTGATCTGCCGGACAATCTTTACCGCCACTCAGAGGCTCCTTGAGGCGATTTTTTTCGGGCCGAGCCCGCGCGGCCCGGCTGCGCGCCGAATCCGTAGCGGGCGAAACGCCTTAGTGTGCGGCCTGCCGCGCGGCCAACTCCGGCGGCAGAGTGAAGCGCACGTCCTCGCGAATCAAGTCCAGGTCGCGCTGATTGGTAAAGCCGAGATTCGAGAGGCGCTGGCTGACCTGCTCGACCAGGATCTCCGGGGCCGATGCGCCGGCCGTGAGGCCGAGCGTCTTCACGCCTTCCAACCACGAACCATCCACATCGTTGGCGTCTTCGATGAGCCGCGCGGCCACGCCAGCACGCTTGGCGACTTCCACCAGGCGATTGGAATTCGAGCTGTTCGATGAGCCGACCACCAGAATCAATTGCACTTCGCGCGTGAGAGCCTCGACGGCTTCCTGGCGATTCTGCGTGGCGTAGCAAATGTCATCGGAGGCGGGTCCCACGATGGTCGGGAACCGGTGGCGCAGTTGCGCGACGATCTCCTGCGTGTCATAGAGCGAAAGAGTGGTCTGGGTGAGGAAGGCGAGGCGGTCGGGATTGGGAAC
>JBAQJS010000067.1:0-1656 GCA_049300435.1 Candidatus Acidiferrales bacterium
GCCCACGGGGGTTCCTCAGGACGAAACGGACGTGGCCACGAAGACTGGGCTCGCCATCACCGAACTGGATCGGCGGGGAAGCTCCTGTCCCACTCTGTTTGCCTGGAATGGAACCCGGTACGAATTCATCTCCGACGTGATCGGCGCCGCAGTGGTTGGCCACTGGGTTTCGCCCACGGCAAAGAACAATGCCGATCCCGATGAGTGGATCAAGGTCGAAGGTTCGCAGCTTCGGCCGCGTGGGGGATATCTCAGCCTGCGCTTTGGTGAGCCGATGGAAGAGGTCAATTATCTTGACCAGGTTCGCCTGGTAGCAGTCGATCATCCTGCGGGCACGGAGGTATATCCCAACGAGCGCTTTCTCAATGAAGCTCCTTTTGCTGACGGCCGCGCGGTGTTGAGTGCCAACGCGCATCCTGTTGCCGGAGCATGGGGTGATAAGGGCCGCGATGTGACCGCACTGCTGCGCACCAGCGATCACCAGTACGTACGCGACTTTACTAACCTGCCCTTCGCCGGCTTTGCCAACCAGCACACGCTTACGCTTGATATAGGCGAGTGGACAGCCGCCAATCCGCTGCGGCTGTTCCTACACGGCTTCATCGAGTATTTCTCGGCCAGTTCCATGTACGCCGCGTGGCAGTCGAACCTGCAGCCGATGCCGCCCTATGTGGAAGCGCAGTTGCCGAACGGCAGTTGGAAGCGGATCATCAACGAGATGGGCTTCCCCGCCGGGCTGCCGCGCACCATCGTGGTGGATCTAACCGGCAAACTTCCGCCGGGCACTCGCCGCATCCGGCTCACGACCAATTTGCAGATCTTCTGGGACCAGGCGCTGATCGACAACGGGCCGGACGAGCCGCAGCGCATACGCCAGACCGAGCTATCCCTGGCTTCCGCGCAGCTTGCCTTTCGCGGTTACCCGGAGCAGATCGATGGCAAGACGCCCGGCGATTTGACGTACAACTATCAGCACATCAGCCAGACCGGCCCGTTTACGCGCTCTCGCGGCAGCTATACCCGCTACGGAGAAGTCACGCCCTTGCTCAAGTCAATCGACGAAGACTTCGTGATCTTCGGCAGCGGTGAAGATATTGACCTGGAATTCGGCACTGCTTCCCTGCCTCCGTTGGCGCCCGGCTGGAAGCGTGATTACTTTTTCTACGCCAACGGCTTCGTCAAGGATATGGATTTCTACGAGGCAAGCCCGTTCACTGTTGCCGACATCCCGTTCCACGGCATGAGCACTTATCCCTATCCGGCAAGCGAGCATTATCCGCAGGACGAACAGCGCATGCAATACGAGATGGAGTGGAACGACCGCTTCGACTCCGGCCGCGGGGTGCAGCAATATGCATTTCACTACGAGCCGCGCGTGATGCTGCCGCCGGTGGTCAAGCCGGCGCAGTGAACGGCCTCACGGTAATGCCCGCGGTCGAGCTGCTCTCCATGCTCAGGCGGGGACAAATCTCTCCGCTGGAACTGGCCGGCGAATACATCCAGCAGATCGAACGTTTGAATCACGACCTACACGCGCTGGTCGATTTCGACGCCGATCGGGTGCGTGCACAGGCCCGTGCCCTCGAGAACTCCAGCGGCTCGCGCGGCCCTCTCTTCGGGTTGCCGGTCACCATCAAGTCCTCGATCGCCACCGCC
>JBAQJS010000068.1:0-1543 GCA_049300435.1 Candidatus Acidiferrales bacterium
ACGAGCGCGCCGGTGTCCCACGCGGTGCCGGAATCATTGATCTCGGTCCAGCCGATGTAGACATCCGCATCGGGAGGGAGCTGTTGAAGCTTCGCGACCAGCTCAAAAACTTTCATCCCGCCCTCCTTCATATTCAGCGAGAATTGTTGGCATCTCGCTTGTGCTGAGTGTCGAAGTGGAAAGTCACGCCAGGTTTCCAATCTCGATTATCGCCTTTGCTGCGGACCTCGCCTTTGTATTTCGCGATCTGAAGATTGATCTCGGCATCGGTGATACGATGACCACCGCCACCGCGCCGTTTCGACACATGACCGTCCGGCTTGATCCAAAATTCAAACTTACCGAAGTCGCTAGGATGAAACGCCGGACGAAGATCGATTGCCTCTTTTTTCTGCGTCAATGTCATCAGCTTCCAATCGGTCCACATGGCCGCTCCTGCTCCTTCACGCCGCTATGGCGGATTTTCTTCGTGCCTTAGATTGTTCCCGCTCTTTTCGATAGCCACTGAAAATCTCGGCAAGGTTTTTACCGTAAATATGTCGCGGCGCGTAATGAGTGAGCGAGCGAATTTGTTTGATCGGAATACGACGAGGTGTATGGAACTGCCAATCGCTCGGCGCGCGCTTGAACCGCACCTCAAATACAAATGGGCCGCCGAACGCCAACGCATCTTCGAGGTGTGCGGCGAAATATGTCCCTGGCTGGAAGCCAGTTCGCAATATCTGCCGCGCTGACATTTTATTGGTGCCATGAAAACAAATTCTCACGCGGTCCCCTATTCTGATAAACCTCTTTCCAAGACATCAGATAACTTTTGCGCGATAGCGCGTGCGACCAGTAATTTGTTTTCTATTCCACGAATCGCACGCTTGGTCTCTTGCTCTCTTTGTTCGATACCAGTGACGCCAGCTAAGAACTTCTCCATAGAGTGTTGGTCCATATTCGATCTCGATCCCAAAGGGCTTAGATTTATGTTGAGTTCGCAATCGAGTGCCGCTGCCAGCCTCCGCAAAGTAGTCAGCGTCGCATTGGATGCCTTTTCGATCATGGATACCCTCGATTGCGCCATCTTCGAACGCGCGGCGAGTTCGCCCTGAGACAACCCTTTGGCTATTCTCAATGCCTTGATTTGTTCGCCGATCCTCATTCACGCGGTCGCTCCTATATATCGTCGGACTTATCAGGCAAAAGATACGCGACCTTTTGCTCAAGCTGATCGACGCGCGCTTCAAGTTGACGAATGCGCTGATCGCCGGGACGGGTGCAGCCACCGTATCGCGCGCATATGCTCGACGTCTTGCAATCCTCTCCAGTGTCCCAGCAGTGCATTGGACCGCTCCTATTTTACCAACACAGGTATCCAAGTGAATGGTCCCGCAATTACCGCATCGACGATCAACAAACATCGAATGGAAAAATCGAGATGGTGAGAGGCGAACAACAAATCATAAATCCATGCCCCAACACCTGTTGTTGCCCAAATCATTATCAAATTCGCAGCGGTGTCGCTTATTTCTTTTGTGGCCACGCCGCCCTCCTAACT
>JBAQJS010000069.1:0-47567 GCA_049300435.1 Candidatus Acidiferrales bacterium
AAAACAGCAGGTTCCCCACCGGCCGCCCCGGCGAATTCAACCCCGCGCGAAACACCTGGTACAAGTCCACCACCGCCTGCACCGCTTCGTCCTGCCCCACGATCTTCCGGCGCAGCCCCGCTTCAAACCCGCGAGACTCGACACTCCGGCGTCCCGGATCCAGTTGGCGTCCCACCGACGCGTCCATTTGTGCCTCCTGCCGGCCTCCCGGCACCGCCCGATGCCGGTTTCTCGACCGCGCACCGTGCCAGTAGTGCACAAGCAGAAAGATGGCCAAAGGGCGAGTGGCGAAACGTCAACAACCCCCCTTTTATCAATACTCTGGCACGCACCCGCACAATACCGCTCAAAACCGAAACCGGAATATATGTTTCAACTGGGACGCGACGTCCCGCTGTGACACGTTGTTAATGTCGTGTTAAAAACCGTCCCCCGTCTCCCCTGCGTCTTGCTTCCGGCACCCTGTTTCCCGTATGTTGTGTGCGATCCCCTACGAAAGACACTAAATGAAACGTGTTCTGGTAATCGAAGACGACAAAGACATCATCGAGTTGGTGCGGTACAACCTGGAAAAAGACGGCTACCAGGTAACCTCCAGCGGTGATGGCTCCACTGGTCTAGCCCAAATCAGGAAAGCTGCGCCGGATCTCCTGGTCCTCGACTTGATGTTGCCCAAACTCTCCGGACTGGAAATCTGCAAGGAAGTTCGCAAGGACGCTACTCTCAACCGGATTCCCATTCTCATCCTCACTGCCAAGGGCGAAGAAGCCGACCGCGTCGTCGGCCTGGAACTGGGCGCCGACGATTACGTCACCAAACCCTTCAGCCCACGTGAACTGGTGGCCCGCGTGAAGGCCCTGCTGCGCCGCGCCGAGCCCGGCACGCCATCCGAAAAACCCGTCGAAGTGGGCGCGCTGCGCATTGATCCCGCGGCCTATCGCGTCACCCGCACGGGAAAAGCCGTGCCCATGAGCACTCTGGAATTTCGCCTGCTCTATTTCCTCGCGGCCCGCCCCAATCGCGTCTTCACGCGCGACCAGTTGCTCGACGCAGTGTGGGGCACGGAGCGATTCGTCACCCCGCGCAGCGTGGACGTGTACGTCCGCCGCCTCCGCGAAAAAATCGAGGCGGATCCTCAGCATCCCGTGTTCATGAAAACCATTCGCGGCGCTGGATACCTCTTCGAGACCCGTGCGAGCTAGACTGTTCTGGAAGCTCGGGCTCGCCTATCTCGCCCTGCTCCTCGTCGTCTTGCTCGCGGTGCAGCTTTATTCCGCCCGTGTCATCCGCAGCCAGGCGATTCGCTCCGCCAACGCGCAACTGGCTTCGCTCCTCAGTCTCACGCTCGCCAATCCTCCGCGCTCGAACGATCCTGCCGAACTCCGTGGCTGGACCGATCGTGCCGCCCGCAGCGGCGCGCGCGTGACCATCATTGACGCTACCGGCCGCGTCCTGGTGGACTCCGCAGCGGACCCCCAAACCATGGACAACCATTCCAATCGGCCGGAAATTCAGGAAGCTTTTTCGCAGGGCAGCGGGCAGTCGGTGCGCCACAGCGCCACGCTCGGCCGTGAATTGGTCTATCTCGCGCAGCGCTACGACCGCGCCGGGAGCGCTCCCATCGTCATCCGCCTGGCGCTGCCCCTTTCGCAGATCAATCTTTCCGTCCTCGAACTGTGGCAGCGACTGCTCGCCGCCGCCCTGGTCGTGTTGGCCGTCGGCGCGCTGGTTTCATTTGCGTTTGCTCGCATGTTCGCCGCGCGCGTCCAGCGCTTGCAGCGCTTTTCGCAACGCATCGCCGAAGGCGATTTCCGTCCCTTGCTTCGCGAAGGCCCTCGCGACGAACTTTCCGACCTCGCCGATTCCCTGAATCACACCGCCGCCAGGCTCGACCGCGAGATCCGCCTCCTGAGCGGCGAACGCAACCGCTCCAGCGCCATCCTGCGCAGCATGGTCGAAGGCGTCGCCGTCATTGACGCCGAGGAACGCCTCGTTTTCTGCAACCGCGCGTTTTCCGAGATTTTCAACGTGGACGCCGGAGGCGCAGAGGGCCGTCCGCTCATCGAAGTGGTCCGCAATTCCGAGTTGGTCGGCCTCATTCGTCGCGCCCTGCACGGCGATGAAGGCCTGCAAAGCGACATCGTCATGGGCATCACCCAAGTGCAGAGTTTCTCTGTCACCGCCGCGCCCGTGAAGTCCCACGAAGTTGACCCCTCCGCCCCCGCGCAAATCGTGGCCGACAAGCCCTCCGGTGCGGTGGTCGTCCTGCATGACGTCACCGAACTCCGCCGCCTCGAGCGCGTGCGCCAGGATTTCGTCGCCAATGTCTCCCACGAATTGAAGACGCCGCTCACCGCCATCCAGGGCTTCGCCGAAACCCTGCTCGCCGGCGCGCTCGACGACCCCAATAACAATCGCCGCTTCCTGGAAATCATCCGCAATCACGCGATTCGTCTGGCGCAACTCACCAACGACTTGCTCAAACTCGCACGCATCGAAGCCGGAAAACTGGAACTGGAATTCTCCTCCGTCGGTCTGCTCGAACTGATCGAAGGCTGCACGGAAACCACGCTGTTGAAAGCCAATCGCAAGGAAATCACCCTCGATATTGACGTCCCGCCGAGCCTTCCCCCCGTTCGCGGCGATACGGCCTTACTGCGCGACGTGCTCCAGAACCTGCTCGACAACGCCATCCAGTACACTCCCATCGGCGGCCACGTCACCGTCACCGTCGCAGCCGGCCCGCGCGAGGCTGTAATCGCTGTCGCCGACACCGGCATCGGCATCCCGCTCGCGGATACCGAACGCATATTCGAACGTTTCTACAGGGTGGACGCAGCTCGCTCGCGCGAAGCCGGCGGCACCGGCCTCGGCCTTTCCATCGCCAAGCACATCGTCGAAGCCCACGGCGGCAGGCTCTGGGTTGAAAGCACCGTGGGCCAAGGCTCGCGTTTTTCGTTCTCCCTGCCTCTCGATGCCTGATCGGCCGTGCCACCAAGCCCGGTTAATTCCCTCGCGCCTGGCACCACGCAACCATGGCCCTTCCCAACGCCCTGTCTTCCAATATTTACTTTCGATTCATCCCCTTGCAATCTCCCCCACTCATCCTGTACACGCCATTTCTAAGCAGGCCGATAACCCTGCGGGAGGCTGTGCGGCGTGGCTACCACTAAGGCAAGTGCAGAAGGCGTGTTTCAAAGCGTGCTGGTGAATTACCTGATTTCCCAGGCGCGCACGGTGGAGGCCTCGGTAAATCGTGCGCTGTGGGCCCTCCTCGAACGCAACGAACGTCTCGCCAGTGAAGTCTTCCTCACCGAGCCGCGCATCAACGAAATGGAGATCCTGATTGACGAGCATGCCATCCGCATGCTCCGCCGCGGCGATATGCTCGATACCGATGTCCGCCTCATCGTCGCCACCCTGAAGATCAATAACGACCTCGAACGCATGGGCGATCTCGCCGTCAACCTCAGCGAGCGTGCCATCTCCCTCTCCCAAATGGGCGACGTGAATACTCCCGCCGATCTCGAGCCCATGACCACCGCCGTGCGCGCCATGGTTTCCAAGTGTCTCGGCGCCTTGATCTATCAGAACGTGGATCTCGCCACCCAGGTGCTCGAAAGCGACGACGTCGTGGACCAGTACCGCGACCACGTGTTTGAGGCCCTGCTCGCCGGCATGACCGAAAACCCCACGCTCGCTGCTCCCAACCTGCACTACGTCCTGGCCTCCCGGCATCTCGAACGCATCGCCGACCACGCCACCAATATCGCCGAGGACATTTTGTTCTGGGTGCGCGGCCTGGAAGTTCGGCACGGCCGCGCCAAGCAGATGGAGCTCAACGCCGACTCTTCTGCCCGAGCCGCCGAGTAATTGATATTTCACTGTCCGGTCATCCGGGGTTCAAGTTCGGCCCCTAAGATGCCGACGTATTTAGAGGCATCGTGCGCCGCCGTCGCGCACCATCTGAGGTCCGCTTCGCGGGCCTCACGTGCGCCGAATTTCAGCACTCACAAGTTCCTGCGCTGCCCCATTTGGCGCCGGAAGCAGCACACCACGTGCCACCCACCCGCGAGGCGCGGCTCGACTACACCCCCGGGGCCGCGCCTCCCCCTTCCCTCCACCGCGCGCCCGTCATTTCACCCCGAATTCGTCGCGATGTAACACGGCTGTAACATTCCGGTCAAAAGATGATACCGAGGAGAATCCCTGATCATGCGAAAGACGTTACTGGTTGTGTGGCTCCTGATGGTTAGCGCTGCGATTGTCACCGCGCAGGGTGGTATGGTCCTTCTCAATGCCGCCGGCGCGACGTTCCCCTATCCGATTTATTCGAAGTGGTTCGACGTCTATCATACGATTCACCCCAACGTGCAGATCAATTACCAGTCCATCGGTTCCGGCGGCGGCATCCGCCAGTTGCAGGCGGGCACCGTTGACTTCGGCGCCTCCGACGGCCCCATGAGCGACCAACAACTGGCGGAATCCAAATTCAAAATCCTCCATTTTCCCACCGTCCTGGGCGCCGTCGTGCCCACCTACAACATCCCCGGCGTCACGGCCGAACTGAACTTCACCCAGAAGGCGCTGGCGGACATCTATCTCGGTGCCATCACCAAGTGGAACGATCCGGAGATCGCCAAAGCGAATCCTGGAGTCGGTCTCCCGGGCAACGACATCGTCGTGGTTCACCGCTCCGATGGCAGCGGAACTTCCTACATCTGGACTGACTTCCTCGCCAAAGTCAGCGGCGCCTGGAAGAGCAAAGTCGGCAATGCCGCCACTTCCGTGAATTGGCCCGTTGGGCTGGGCGGCAAGGGCAACGAAGGCGTTACCGGACTCGTGAAACAGACGCCCAATGCAATCGGCTACGTCGAACTCATCTACGCGGTGCAGAACAAGATCACCTACGGCAGTGTCCAGAACGCCGCCGGCAAATTCATCAAAGCGGATTTGGCCAGCGTCACCGCTGCCGCGGCCGCCGACGCCAAGAACATGCCGGCGGACTTCCGGGTCTCCATCACGAACGCTCCCGGCGCCAAGGTCTATCCCATCTCCAGCTTTACCTGGCTCTTGATCCCCGCGCAAATTCAGGATGCCACCAAGCGCGATGCCATCAAGGGTTTCCTCAAGTGGATGTTGACCGAAGGCCAGAAGTACAATGAAGCTCTGTCCTACGCTCAGCTCCCCAAAGAAGTCATCGTCAAGGAGACCAAGGCGATTTCGCTCATTCAGTAACATGTCCGCGGCCGCCAACACCATCGTGCACGAGGTCCCGCCGCAAGCGGGACCTCGTGCCTTTCTCCATCGCCTCCGCCAGGGCGATGAAATCGCTCATCTCGTCACTCTCACGTTCGCCGCCATCATCCTGCTGCTCACTTCCATGCTGGTGTATGAGCTGTGGCGGAATTCGCACCTCTCCCGCGCGCAATTCGGCTGGATGTTTCTCTGGACCAAGGTCTGGGACCCCAACTTCGATAATTTCGGCGCCGCTCCTTTTATCTACGGCACTCTGGTCACTTCGGCCGTCGCCTTGGTGCTGGCCGTGCCTCTCGGATTGGCCAGCGCCATTTTTCTCTCCGAGTTGGCCCCGCGCAAAATCAGCGACGTCATTTCCTTCTTGATTGACCTTCTCGCTGCCGTTCCCAGCGTCATCTACGGGTTGCTCGGAATCTTCATCGTCGTGCCCTTGATGCGCACCACTATCGGCCCGCTGCTCATCCACACCGTCGGCGATATTCCCTACATCGGCGCGCTGTTCCGCGGACCCAATTACGGCGTCGGTTTTCTCACCGCCGGAATCGTTCTGGCCATCATGGTCGTTCCCTTCATCATTTCCGTTTCGCGCGAAGTTCTCTTGACGGTTCCCCGCGAGCAGCGCGAAGCGGCCATGGCCCTCGGCGCCACCCGCTGGGAATCCACCTGGCAGGTAGTCGTTCCCTGGGCCCGCACCGGCATCATGGGCTCGGTGTTCCTGGCCTTGGCGCGCGCTCTCGGTGAGACCATGGCCGTCACCATGGTCATCGGCAACGCCGCCACCATTAACGCCTCGCTGCTTTCTCCTGGCGATACCATTGCCTCGACTATCGCCAACCAATTCACCGAAGCCACCGGAGATTTGTACCTTAGCTCGCTCATCGAACTGGGCCTGGTGCTGTTCCTGATCACCTTTATCCTGAACGGCATGGCCAGAATTTTGATCGTCGCCACCGAACGCGGCGGAGGGCGCCCCGCATGAGTTCTCCCCGCATCGTGTGGCGCAAGTCCGTCAACTACGTGATGCTCACTCTCACCGGGGTCGCCGCTTTCGCGGTCGTCTCTATTCTCTTTCTCATCCTCGGCTACCTGCTCTGGAACGGCGGCACGTCCTTGAATTTGAATTTCTTCACCCAGCTTCCCAAGCCCGTCGGTGAGACCGGCGGGGGCATGGCCAACGCTATCGTCGGCAGCCTCAAGCTCCTGTTCCTGGCTTCCATCATGGGCTTGCCGGTCGGGCTGCTCGCGGGCGTTTATCTCGCGGAATTCGGCGGCAAGACCTTTTCCTTCGTGATCCGCTATACCACCGACTTGCTCAACGGCGTGCCTTCCATCGTCATCGGCATTTTTGCCTACTCGCTCGTCGTGCTCCCTGTGAAGCATTTCTCTGCTCTCGCCGGCGGCGTGGCCCTGGGCATCATGGTTATTCCCATCACCGTTCGCAGCACCGAGGAATTCCTGCGCGCCGTTCCCAGCAACATGCGCGAAGCGGCCATGGCCCTTGGCGCCAGCAAGTGGAAGACGATCGCAACGGTCGTCCTGCCCGCGGCTAGCGGCGGCATTCTCACCGGCATGCTCCTTGCCCTGGCGCGCGTCGCCGGCGAGACCGCTCCGTTGCTCTTTACCGCTTTCGGCAATCGCTTTTGGAGCGAAGGATGGGGTCAGCCCATCGCTTCGCTTCCGGTTATGATTTACACCTACGCCGTTGCGCCGTACGATGATTGGCACAGGCAGGCGTGGGCTGCGGGGCTGGTCCTATTGGGTCTGGTTCTGGTTTCTAATCTCGGCGCCCGGTTCATTCTGGCGCGCAGCAGAGCGGTCTAACAGAAGTTATCGCGAAGGATGCCATCGTGAGTGGATCACCTCAACCCGCGCTTACAGTCAAAGCACTCAGAGATTTGGTGCCTATGGAAAAAACAACGTCACCAACGACAGAGCAGAAGCTGCGCCTGGCGATTTCCAATCTGAATTTTTACTACGGCTCGAAGCAGGCGGTCTTCGGACTCAACCTGAATATTCCGACGAACCGCGTTACCGCGCTCATCGGACCCTCCGGTTGCGGCAAATCCACCTTCCTGCGCACTCTGAATCGCATGAACGAGACGATTCGCAACACCCGCGTGGAAGGCGAAGTTCTGCTCGACGGTCAGGACATTCATGCCCTCGACGTTGTCGGTTTGCGCCGACGCGTGGGCATGGTGTTCCAACGCCCCAATCCGTTTCCCAAATCCATCTACGACAATGTCGCCTATGGCCTGCGTATCAATGGCTATAAAGGCCGCCTGGACGATCTCGTCGAGCACAGCCTCCGCCGCGCCGCCCTCTGGGACGAAGTGAAGGATTATCTCAAGAAGTCCGCCTTCGCTCTTTCCGGCGGCCAGCAGCAGCGATTATGTATCGCCCGCGCCCTGGCTGTGGACCCCGAAGTGCTCTTGCTCGATGAGCCCTGCTCCGCTCTCGATCCCGTCACCACCGCCAAGATTGAAGAGCTGATGTTTCATTTGAAGGGCAGTTGCACCATGGCCATCGTCACGCACAACATGCAGCAGGCCGCCCGCGCCAGCGACTATACCGCCTTTATGCTCGATGGCCACTTGATCGAGCACAGCGAAACATCCAAACTCTTTACCACGCCCACCGACCCGCGCACGGAAGCCTATATCACCGGCCGGTTCGGTTAGAAAGCGGATAGGATTCCGCGCGCTGCGCCCTCTGCGCAGGCGGTCGCCATCGCTTTTGCTTTTGAATTTGCCGTTGAATTTGTAGGGCCCGGTTCGGCACAGCCGAACCGGGCCAGCCGTCGTTTTTCAGTTAGCGGCGAAACGCTCCGCGGCGAGGCCGTCGCCGTCCTGAATCGCTCCACAAGGCGATTCACCTTGAGATTCGGCGGTACCGAATCGGAAAGCAACGGCGCATTTCAATGCGCCAGCGGTGTCGCGGCAGTTGTAGTCGCCGTTTCAAATGCCGCCGCGACGTGCCCGCAACGCCGTTTTGGCCTTCGGCCCCGGCGCTGCGTCGCACGAAATTGAGGAAAAATGGAACGACATTTCGATCACGATCTCGAAGAACTCAAGCAGCGACTGCTCTGGATGGGCAGCCTCGCCGAGCGCGCCGTCCACCAGGCCGTCCACGCCGTCTTGGACGCCGAAGAGCACCTCGCCGAGGTAGTCCTCTCCGAAGAAGACGCCATCAACGAAATGCAGATTGAAATTGACGAGCGCGTCCAGCGCCTGCTCGCCACCCAGCAGCCCATGGCCGCCGACCTTCGCTTCCTCCTCGCGGTTTCGCGCATCAATGGCGACCTCGAACGCATCGGCGATCAGGCCGTCAACATCGCCCAGTCCGCTACTCGCATCCTGCGCCACCCTCAGGTCAAGCCCTACGTGGATTTGCCGCGCATGAGCGAGCTGGCTGAGGCCATGGTGCGCGACAGCCTGAATGCTCTCGTCCGTGGCGATCAGGACCTCGCGCAAAGCGTTCTTCGCCGCGATGATCAGGTGGACCGCCTGCGCGACCAGCTCTTCCGCGAGCTGCTCACTTACATGATGGAGGATTCCGCCCAGGTCTTCGCCGCCTTCGAGCTGATCCTCGTCGCCAAAAATCTCGAACGCATCGGCGACCACGCCACCAACATCGCCGAAGACGTAATCTACTTCGTAGCCGGCCGCGACGTCCGCCACCCAGCCCTCGACCGCCGATAGCCTGAATCTCCTTCGTGGCAGAGCTACTCTTGGCTGTGCGGATACATGCCGCACGGCCGCGCTAACCATAAATCGTTGCATGGACGCCAACAATCCCGTCCACCCGGAGCTTATATATCGTGGATTGTAGGGGCGCTGCTTGCTGCGGCCCAGCTTGCCCGGACGTGGAAATTTCCGCCCGCGCCTCTACCTCAGCCACACACACGCCAGCGCCGCGAGTGCCATCGTGAATCCGATCTGCATCCACACCGGCGCGCGCATCAGGTCCTCTCACTCATCTTGGAAGCATAGAGTACGAAATCGCGCGGGCTTCATGCGGAGTTTCCTGCGGGCGGCTACCAGTCGAATCGAAGGGAATTCTTAGATGCGGGTCAATGCAGTGGCTTCGTCTTCGGCCAAATCCAATATCGAATCCAGGCGGACCATCTTCAGCAGCATCATCACCCGCTTATTCGCCGCGAAGTAAGTCGCCTTACCTCCGGCGCGCTTCAGCGTGGTGAAAGCGCGCACCAGCGCCCCAATCCCGGAGCTGTCCAGCTCCGTCACGCCCGCCAGGTTCACCGCAACGTGCACCGACCCTCCGTCAATCAGTTGTTGCACCTGATTCCGAAAGGCTTCCTCAGCGTCGCCCAGCTTAAGCGGTCCCTCGAGGTCCAGGATGGTGGCACGTCCAGCCTTGCGAATACCAATGGTCACATGTCCCTCACTGCGCCATGCAAAGCTAACCGAATTACGCCCGTCAATCAAGGGGATGCGAAAAACTACTTCGTGCGAAAACCACGCAGTCAGTAGGGGTGTAATGCAGTCTTAACCAGGCCGGCAAGCCGTCGCACCGCGGGCCATCGCGCAGGCGGCCGCTGAAACTTCGCGCCTCCCGCAGAGCGTCCATTTGCAGGCTCTGCATTTGCAGCGGCGCGCGGTTTATCACGTCGAATTAGACATCGTGCAAAAGACGGCTTATTCCGCGCGCAATGCGTCCACTGGATCCACCGTAGCCGCTCGCCGCGACGGCAGATAGCACGCCAGGTAAGCCGTCACCACCACGCCCAGCGTCACTGCCACGTACGTGATCGGATCCACCGGGCTCACGTTGAATAGCAGCGACGACATCAATCGCATCACCGCGAACGCTGCCGTCAGCCCGCACGCGATGCCCACTCCCGTCAGCCACAATCCTTGCCGCACGAACATCGCCACGAGCGCCTGCCGCTGCGCTCCCAGCGCCATGCGTATCCCGATCTCCCGCGTGCGCTGCGACACCGAGTACGCGATCACCCCGTAAATTCCCACGATCCCGAGCAGCAGCGCCATTCCTCCCGCCACTCCCAGCATCACCAGCGTGAAGGAAGTGCGCGCCATGGATCGCTTGTAGTAGTAATCCACCGTGTGCACGCTGGCCACCGGCACATTCGCGTCCACCGACCACGCCGCCTGCCGCACCTCGTTCAGAAAAGATTGCGACCCCGCCCGCGGGCTGCGGATCGCAAACGCCACGCCGCGCCGCAGCATTTCCTTTTGCCCCTCGAACCGGTCCATCATCACCGGCCAGTACACCGCCGTCGGCGCCGGCGCGTCCACTCCGTTGTCATACACGTTCCCCACCACTCCCACGATTTCGCGCCAGTCGTCCGTGTTGCCCACTCGGATCCGCTTGCCCAGCGTGTTACGCGCGTCGTGCCAATATTCCCGTGCGAAATTCTGCGAAATCAGCGCCACCGGAATTTTCTGGTAGGTGTCCTCCCAAGTGACGTCCCGTCCGGCGACCAGTGGCGTGCCCATCGTCGCCAGGAATCCCGGCGAAATGAATTTGAAACGCCGCACCGGCGGCAGCTCGCCCTCGGCATACGTGTGGTCCTCCGCGAACAGGATGTCGTTCGTGCTATGCCCGTCCATGGGGATCGCATTCGCGAAGCTCACCGCGGAAACTCCCGGAATCGCCGCCAGCTTCCCCAATATTTCCTGGTACATGCGCACCAGCCGCTCCGGCTGCGTATCCGGCACTTCCGTCTCCGGTACGTAGAAGCGGAACGTCTGCACTTGCTCCGGCCCGGCAAACCCCGGCGGCACGTGCGTCAGCGCGCGAAAGGTGCGAATCATCAGCCCCGAGCAGATCAGCAGCACCAACGCCAGCGCGACCTGCACCACCACCAGCACGCTGCGCGCCCGGTGTTGCTGCCGGCTCTGGCTCAGCGCGCGCCCTCCTTCGCGCAATCCGGTATTCAAGTGCGCGCCCGCAAACTTGAAAACGGGGATGGAACCAACCAGCAGGCTGGAAAACAGCGCGATCGCGAACGTAAACAGCAGCACCGGAACATCAATCCCGATTTCATGGATCCGCGGCAACCCCGTCGGCGCCATTGCTACCAGAATCCGCAGCGCCCCGTAAGCCAGCGCCAGTCCCAGCAAACTTCCCAGCAGCCCCAGAATCAAGCTCTCAAACAGCAGTTCCTTCGCGATTCGTCTCCAGCCCGCTCCCAACGCGGACCGTATCGCCAGCTCCTGCCGCCGTCCGTCCACGCGCACCAGCAGCAGGTTCGCCACATTCGCGCAGGCAATTAACAACACCAGCGCAATCGAACCCATCAGCACCCACAAGACCTTCCCGACGTCTCCCACCACGTCCTGCTTCAGCGGCCGCAGGTTAGGTCCGATTTGCGCCTTCGCGAACATCTGCGCGCTGAAACCGTCCGGCGCGGGAAAGCTGCGATTGGCAATGGGCAGCATGCGCGTCACGTCCGCGCTGGCCTGCGCCATCGTCACTCCGGGTTTCAGCCGCGCCAGCGCCTCGTAGCTGAAGTTTCCCAGGTGCACTTTGGCGCGGTCCCACTGGAACGGCTCGACCAGCGCGGCATCCTCGAAATCCATAAAATGAAAATCGCGCGGCAGCACTCCGATGATTTCACGCGGCTTTCCGTCCAGCGTGATCGAACGTCCGATCACCCCGGGATCTCCGCCGAATTTCTGCCGCCAGTATCCGTAGAACACCAGCACGGTCGCCGGCGACCCCGGCGAATCGTCCTCGCGCGTGAAGAGCCGTCCCAGCGCCGGTTTCACTCCCAGCAGCGGCAGCGTGCCGTCCGTCACATCCAACCCGCGCACCTGCTCCGGTTCTCCCACGCCCGTCACGCTCATCGAATCGCCGTCGTAAACGCCGATATCCTGAAACGTTGTGTTCTGTTCACGATCCACGAAGTAAATGGAAGGCGCCATATTCAGTTCCTTGATGCCTACGCCCGGCGCGGTGTGCCACACTCCGATCAATTGTTCCGGATGCGGATAGGGCAAGGGCTTCAGCAGCACTCCCTCCAGCACGCTGAAGATTACCGTGTTCGCCCCCACGCCCGCCGCCAGCGTAATCAGCGTCACCGCCGCAAAAAGTGGTGCCCGCGCCAGCCGTCGCAAAACCTGTCTCAGTTGATCGCCGATCATTGCCATGTCCCCAACCTCCCAACCATCGAAGAAGTCGAATAAGCGTTCGCAATTGGGACCACTACATCTCCATCTCCGCAGATTCCATCCGCGCTGTTATTGGTACGATGCGAACCGTGGAAATGTTTCCCAATCCCACCACCGCATTGCCGGGCAATTCCCATCGCCACCCCAACCGTTCTAGCCACTAATCACTGGCCACTGCTGTTATCGGCAAACGACTCCAACTCCTCGCCCGCAATCCAGCCCATCTAGCAGCGCGGCGACGAGCTTGTCTTGAGAGCTCGACTGCACCGACGTCGAATGGCCGCCGCTCTCGCAAGCTGAACCTCGTCCTCTCCGCCACGCTTCCTTGACGCGCCCGCGCCGGATTTGTTAGGCTGCGCCCATTCATTTCTGTCGCGCGGTGCGGGTGACGCCAGCCGCCAGACGTGAATGCGTCCCCCTTCCCTCTGGGAGAATCATGGAAACAATTTCCGCGCTCTTTGAACTTGCGAGCGTGTCTCTAGCCTGCCGCGACCAGGACACTCTGCTGAAAACTTTCGCCGCGCGCGTCGGCGCCACTCTCGGCGTGCGCGCCGTATTCGTCTGGACCAACGGCTCTTCCAAGGATCCCCAGGGGCTGGTCTGCCGCACGCGCTGGAACGAACCCGGCGAACGTTTCGCCCCCTTGTCCGGACCCGTCAGCGAAGGACTCCTCGCCGAAGTGTACGAATCCGCCGGAACCCGTCGCCTCACCGGCGCGGACATCGCCGAGGACGATTTTCAGCATCTCGATGAACCCAGTCGCGCCCGCGTCAAATCCGCGATGATCGTTTCTTTGCCCGGCGCACAAAGCGCCGAAGGCGTCGTCGAAGTTCTCAATAAACGCGCCGGCGAATTCACCGCCGAGGATGCTCATTTTCTCGAAGAGGCCAGCCGCCTCGCCGGCTCCGCGCTCACCAACCTCGAAGCCATCGAAGGCGAGCGCCAGTCCCAGCTCTTCACCCTCGAACGCCTCACCGCTCTCTACGATCTGGGCCGCACCTTCACCTCCACCCTCGAACTCCATGTCCTGCTCCCCGTCGTCGCGGGGAAAATTCGCGACATCATGGGCGCCAGCGCCTGCAACGTCTGGCTCGCCGACGCCGGCTCGCAGGACCTCTACCTCGCGAAAAAAATCGGCGACGACCCCACCGTGGAAGATGACGCTCGCGTCTCTCTGACCGAAGGCCTTCTCGGCGAAATCGCCCAGTCCGCCAATCCCAAGCTGGTCGAGGCGCCCGCAGAAGAGCCCGGCCTGGCCGAACGCCTGCAAGCCGGCGGCGGATTCGAAATCCAGTCGTGGATGGGCGCGCCGCTGCGCAAATCCAACGACGTGCTGGGCGTCGTCGAGCTGGTCAATAAAGCCGACGGCACGCCCTTCAACGAAGACGACCTGTTTTTTCTTTCCTCCATCAGCGAACAGGCCGCCGTCGCGCTGCACAACGCCAATCTCCTCGACGCCGAACGCAAGGTCCACGCCCTCGATGCCCTCCTGAAAATTTCCCAGGAAATCACCTCCACCCTGGACCTCGATCACGTTCTCTCCACTGTCGTGCAGCAGGCCGCCTCCGTCATTCCCTTCGATCGCTGCGTCATCGGATTCTTCGACCGCGGCCGCTTCGTCCTCGGCGCTCTTTCCGGCGAAGCCGAAGTGCCCAAAACGCGCGAAATGAGCGACCTCCGCGCTCGTCTAGAATGGGTTGCCGAGCAGGAGGGCGCCGTCTCCGCCGACGCTTACGACGATGGCTGGCACGTCAACCCCGAAGACGCTCGCGCCCAGATCGTTCCGTTTCTCGCAGAGCACGAGGAAAACGGTTTCTACGCCCTGCCTCTCCGCGATGACCAAGGTGTTCTCGGCGTCCTGGCGCTCCTCAGCAACGACGCCGACTTTCTCACCGACAACAACAAGGAAACCGTCGCCATCCTCGCCAGCCAGACCACCGTCGCCATCCGCAACGCGCAGCTCTACCAGCAAGTCCCCCTCGCCAATTTGTTTCAGCCTTTCGCGCAGCGAAAGAAGAAGCTTCTGGCGGCGCTTCCGCAAAGCCGCTGGGCGGAATATGCGCAGCGCATCGCTATCGGCATCCTTTTTCTGCTGATCGTCCCGTGGCCCTTGCGCGTCGGCACCGATGCCACCGTCGTGCCCGCCGAACGCCGCACCGTCAGCGCGATTGATGGCGGCGTCGTGCAGACCGTTTATGTTCACGAAGGCGATATCGTGCAAGCCGGCCAGTTACTGGCCCAGCTTGATGACGGCGATGACCGCGTCAAGCTCGCCCAGGCGCAGGCCGCCCTCTCCCAGGCCTTGCGCGAAGTGGCCGAATCCGAATTTCGCAATGATCCCTCCTCGGCCGGCCAGGCCAAGATTCGCGCCGACCTGCACCAGGCCGAAGTGCAGCTCGAACAGCAGCGCGTCGCCGAAGCTCAGTTGCGCTCTCCCATCGCTGGAGTCGTCGTCACTCCCAAGGTCGAGGAAAAGGCCGGCACGCTGCTCAAGCCCGGCGATACCTTTTGCGAAGTCGTCGCCCAGGACCGCATGGCCGCCGACATGAGCGTCGAAGAGACCGACCTCGACCTGGTGCATCCCGGCGACGAGGTTGCCCTCAAGCTCAACGCCTTCCCCACCACCACGTTCCAGGGCAGCGTCGAACGCATCGGCGCGCAGACCCAGGCCGTCGCCGGCGATCAGTACTTCATCGTCCGCGCCGTTTTCGCAAATCCCCACGGACTCGCCCGCGACGGCATGGTCGGCCGCGCCAGGGTCCACGCTCGCGGCGGCTGGTTTGATAGCGGATGGTATCCGGTCGGTTACACCTTGCTGCGCTCGCCATTCCGCTGGCTTTGGGAGGAACTATGGGGCTGGATGCCATGAGCGCCGCCGCAATACCGGCGCAAGGCCGCGCATCACGTACTCGCGCATTGGAAAAAGGATCGGTCATGAGCAGACGTGTGCTGTTACTCTTCGTTGCTGCCGCGGCTCTCTCCGCCGCCGGCTGCGACAATTCTTCCGTAGCCTCGAGCCCGAGCCCCGCGCCGCGCCCCGCCGTCACGGCTCCCGCGAATGTTCCGCCTGCCTCCGCCAAAACCGGCGATATTCTCAGCGTCCTCACCGTCGAGCATCAGGTGGATATCGCCTCGCAGCACGACGGCCTGGTCACTTCCGTCTCCCAGGACGAAGGCAGCGCCGTGCAGGCCGGCGAGATCCTCGCGCAGCTCGACGACCGCAGCATCCAGATGGAAATCATCAAGGCAAACTCCGACCTGCAAGTGGACGATAACAACCGCAAATATAAGGAAGCCGAATTGAAAGCCAAGAGCGCCGCGCTTCGCCGTCAGCAGCAGCTTCGCGCTCTAGGCCTTTCCAGCGATGCCGACCTCGAAGCCGCCGAATTCGAAGCCAAGGCCGCTGAATACGATCTGCACGGATACGAAGCTCTTGTCGAAAGCGGTCACGCCGAAATCAACCGCCTGAAACTGGAAGACGATCAGCTGCGCATCCGCGCTCCTTTTTCCGGCGTCGTCGTTCGCCGCTACATCCGCGAAGGCCAGGCCATCGCCAAAGGCGATAAATGTTTCCGCGTCAGCCAGCTTGCTCCGCTGCAGGTCCAGTTTCAGGTCCCGGAATCCTCGGCGCGCCGCCCCGCCGTCGGCGTCCCGGTCGAGCTTTCGCTGGTGGACAATGCCAATCGCACTCTCGCGGCTCGCGTCCTCAAGGTCAGCCCCACCATTGACGCCGCCAGCGACAGCTACGACGTGCTCGCGCAACTGACTGGCCCCGGCATTTCCGACCTGCGCCCCGGCATGGCCGTCCGCGTCCTCTGGCCCTCGGCCCCGCCAGTCGTGAATTCCGCCACCGCCGCGCACTCCACATCGCAGCCGTAGCAGCCTGGGCCGCTGATGTTGTATTTGAATTTGTCTTCGTCTTTGAATTTGTTTCGGCTTTTGATTTTGTAGAGGCCGCTCCGGAGCAGCCGAAGCGGGCCTGCCGTTGCTCTTCGCGGAATTGACCTTTAGCTCCTGAAGAAACAGTTTTCTCCAGGCGCTTGCTAGGGGAACCTAATGCGTTTCGGACCCACCAGCCTGCAGGTCTCCAGCGTCCTGGCCAAGGGCCTGCGCCGTCCCAAACTGCGTGAGGACCTCCGCATCAGCGAACAAACCGTCGCCGGCGAAATCAGCTATGTCGTCAAAAATTTCGAAACCAATTCCTACAATCGTTATGGCGCCATCGAATACGGCGTCCTGCGACTCTGCGACGGCACTCGCACCGCCGCCGAAATCTCCGACGCCATGACCGAGCTGCACCCCGATTCGCCCCTCGGCGAAGCCGAAGTCCTCGAATTCCTGGACAGCATCGAGCCCGCGCTGTGGGAGCGCTCCGTCGGTGAAAAAAATCTCGCCGTCCTCGAAAGAATCCGCGACGAACGCAAGGGCCGCGTCGAACAATCCGTCCTGTACATGAGCTTCAAGGCGTGGGACCCGGATAAGACCCTCGCCAGGATAGATCCCTATCTCAGCTGGATGTTCAGTCCCGGCTTCGTGGTCTTCTCCATCTTCATTTTCATCGTGGCCTGCTATTTGCTCGCCGGAGATTGGACCCGCGTCCAGCAGGACACTTCCTCCCTCTACAATTTCTCCGACAAAAGTGCCTACGACATCTGGATGTTCTGGATTCTTCTCATGGTCCTCGGCGCCATCCACGAATTCGGCCACGGCCTCACCTGCAAGCACTTCGGCGGCGACGTTCACCAGATGGGCTTCCTGCTTATCTACTTCACTCCCGCCTTCTATACGGACACCACCGACATTCTCCTCTTCACCCGCGGCTCGCAACGCCAATGGGTCATCTTCGCGGGCATCTGGATCGAGCTCGTCTTATGCGGCCTCTGCGGCTTGGTCTGGTATTTCACCCCCGCCGGATCGCTGGTCAACGACATCGCTTACAAACTCATGCTCCTCAGCGGCATCCAGGGCGCGCTGCTCAACCTCAATCCCTTGATCAAGGCCGACGGCTATTACGCCCTCTCCCAGTTCCTCAATATTGACAACCTCCGCGAAGAAGCTTTTGCTTTCCTGCGCGCCTGGGCTCAGAAATATTTGCTTTTCCAGGATATGGATTTGCCCGCCGCCAGCAAGCGCCAGCGCCGCATCTTCTTCCTCTTCGGCGTCTCCGCCATCATTTACAGCACTTCGCTGCTCCTCCTCGTCTTGGTCTTCGCGAGAAATGTCCTGGTCGCGAAACTCGGTGATGAATGGGGCTATCTCGCCACTCTCGCCCTCGTTTATTTCTTTGCACGCAAGGGAATTCGGCAGGCGTTGCCCGTCGTTCGCGCCTGGCTGCGTCAGAAGAAGGAGGACTATATGGCCTGGAAAATCACCCGCGCGCAGCAGGTCGGCGCCCTGGGCGTCGTGCTCCTGCTGCTGATTCCTCCCATGCCTTCGTCCGTTTCCACCGGCCTGATCCTTGAGCCCGGCCGCTCCGCCCACGTCCGCGCCGAAGTCTCTGGCCAGATCCTTGACGTGTACGTCAAGCAAGGTGACCCGGTGCAAGCCGGGCAAGTCATCGCCGTCCTGCGCAATCCCGCCATCGAAGCCCAGGCCGCCGTCCTCCGCCAGCAGCTCGCCCTCGCCAGCAGCCAATTGCGCAGCGGGCAGCAGCTCTCCGATTTCGCCGGCGCCGCCGGCGCCAGCCGCGATCGCGCCCGCCTCCAGGAGGAACTCTCGGTCGCCCTGAAAAATGTCGCCGCCCTGCAGCTTCGCGCCCCCATTGACGGCGTCATTTCCACCAGAGATCTCGAACAGCAGCCCGGCGCCTTCGTTTCCGCGGGCGAAGAAATCGCCCGTGTCGTGGACCGCACCACCATGAAAGCCCGCATCCTGGTGCGCGATTGGGACCTCCAGGATGTTCAGCGCGGCGCCGCCGTCCGCGTAAAAGTTACGCCCTTTCCCTTCCGCACCTATTCCGGCACGGTGGACCGCATCTTTCCGGCCTCCGCTCTTGACCGCCCCGTCAGCCAGACCGAGTCTCTCCAGCGCCTCGGCCAGCAGCTTACCAATTATTTTGCCGTGGATATGCAGTTTGCGAATCCGGATGGCTCCCTGCGGGAAGGTATGACCGGCACAGCCAAGGTCTCCGGCAAGCGCGCATCGCTAGCCCGGCAGTTCGCTCGCGCCACCTGGCGCTGGGCGCGCAGCCAAGCCTGGTAGCGGCGCCGCCTCGCGGTTGCTCTTACAGACGTCTCGACCGATACATCTCCAAAAAAGAATAAGGGTCGCCGTTCCTGGGACGGCGACCCTCGGGGGGTGTTGCTTCGTCAATCTCCGACAAGGCATGGGGCCCAATCGAAGAAGCTTTTGTACGGCCTAGAACTTGATCAAGGGCTTCACCGCCGGCAGATCCACCCGCTTCATCAGCGGCTTCACGCTTCCGGCTTTCTTGCCCTTCACTGGTTTGGAATTCTTTGCCATTGCCGCTCTCCCTTAATCTCGAATCTCTTTCCCGCGCGTCTTGTTAACTCTCAATCAGGACCGCTGCCCACGCGGCACTGCTTGCCTTCCGAGTTCCTTGCACAGGCCGCGTCGCGTTCTTCGGCGCGCTCCTGACCATCAAACTCGGCTTACTACTTCAGGTTCGGGTGCATCAGCGGCTTAGTCGCTTCGATCTTCGTTGCTTTCTTCAACGTTATCTTGGCCATTTTGTTCTCCCTGGTCCGATTTGTGCTGCGCCGCTTCGCTCTTGTTGTATGCAAGGCGCTAGCCAAACTGGCCAACTGTCCTCGTATCCACAAACGCCTTTGTTTGCTTCACTTCGCCTCTTCACTCCAATCCCCGTTGTCCGCAATCGCTTGTCCCATCGTTGAATTAATCATCGCCCGTTGATAATTTCAACGCGCGCCACGCCCGCTCCACTCCTTCCCGACACCTTGGCCCGCTCGCGATCGTTTCAGCCTGAAATCCGCGCGGAAAGGCCCGTGGAAGGAAGTAACGGCCTGAACAACCGGGAAAGCCGAAGCAAAAAAAAGGGCCACAGCCTGGACGGCTGTAGCCCTGCGTACCCTGCAAGATGCCTTCAGAAAGACGAGCCCGGTTCATTAGCGCTTTGCCGGAAAGCAAACCGGTCCCGAACCCTGCTTAGCGCACGACCAGCAGCGGCTTGGTCGCTTCCATCTTCGTGCCCTTCTTCAAAGTCGTCTTCGCGATTTTCTTAGCCATTGTATCCCCCTGGTTTGATTTGCCCTCTCGGGCGTCACTGTCCTCATATGCAACGCAGCCGCCAAACTCTAGCGTCCTTTCGCCGTCCCGAAAAGCCTTCATTTCGTTGGCCTTCTGTCGAATCCGCTACGCGCCTCGCCCGCCGCCGCCCTCGCCTCCCGTTGAATTTGTCATCCCTTGTTGATAATTTCAACGCCCCGGCCCGCGCGCCCGTCAGCGCGCGATTTCCTCGCGCCGCTGCGTTCCCCGCAAACAAAAAGGGCTGCCGCCTTTCCGGCTGCAGCCCTTTCGTCTTCGAAACCCTTCCCGCCGCCGGCCCACATCGCTTCTAGGCGTCGCGCCGACCCCGGGACCCAGAGAACCTACTTGAGTGGCTTCGTGCCCATCAACGGCTTGGTCGCTTCGATCTTCTTTGCCTTCTTCAAGATTTTCTTGGCCATTTTGCTCTCCCTCGCTTGATTTGCCCTGTTGGGCATCGCTGTCCTTACATGCAAGGCTGCGGCCAAAGTTCATCAACATTTCTCCGCGCCGGAAACCCCTCTTTTATTGGGTTTTCTGCGTTTCTCTCACTCCCTCGCCCCGTCGCGGGCCTCTCCAACCGTTGAATTTGTCAGCGCTCGTTGATAATTTCAACGCAAAAGCCCCTGAATTGCATCCGCCGCGCCTCTTCACCAGCTGCAGCTCGGCTCATTCAACTCAATAGCACCCGCAACGTCCCCCGGCACCGCCGTGCCCCACATCGGCAGGGTATGCGCTTAACTTTCACCGGGTAACGGTACTTCCACGTAAGCTCCTCGCCCGCCCGTATCTTCCTCCGGCTGACGAAGTACAGCCTTTCTCCCACGATTTGGCACTTCATATTCGGTTCGCACGAGTGATTCACGAACTCCGCCCCGCTGCCCCCCGAGCTGCCGTCCAGGCACCACCGGAAATTCAACCCCACCATGTAGATGTCTCGCGCTGGGCCGATCTTCCATGCCTCCAGCAGGCTCACTCGTTTGCCCGTGTATTCGATCACCCGCCGTCGGCGCGGAATCTCCTCGAGGGCAAACAAGCCGTAGCGATGCAGCCCCGATGCCCGGATCTCCAGGCGGTAACGGGTTGCCTGGGCGCTGACGTGGCGCTCTTGCGGGCACATCACCTTCATTTCTTATCCTCCAAATCGCGGGCGCGCCCGCGCGACAAGGTCCGCATGCCGCGCCATCGGTCCCGACCACGCCCCTGGCTAGCTCCCTGCTGACCTCGGCGCCAGCTCTACAAATCGTATTTCCGGCACAGATAATTCAGCCGGTTGCGGTCCACTCCCAGCAATTTCGCAGCATCCGCTTTCACATGCTTCGCCTGCTCCAACGCCTCCTGCACCCAGCGCCGCTCGTACGCCTCCATCTCCTTATCCAGCTTGATGCCCGCGGTCGGCAGGTGAAACCGGCTCCGGTAATCCCGGCTCACCGCCTGCACCATTTCCGTCGGCAAATCCTTCAGCGTAATCATGTCGCCGTCCGTCATGATCACCAGCCGCTGGATGGCGTTCTCCAGCTCCCGCACGTTGCCCGGCCAGGCGTAACGCTTCAGCGCCGCCACCGCGTCATCCGCGATGTGCTTGGCGGGAAATCCGTTCGCCGCCGAATAGACGCTCACGAAATAATCCGCGAGCACCGGGATGTCCTCCACTCGCTCGCGCAGCGCCGGCACGAAAATGGGCACCACGTGGATGCGGTAGTACAAATCCTCGCGGAAGCGCCCCTGCCGCACCATTTCTTCCAGATCCTCGTTCGTCGCGCTCACCAGCCGGAAATCCACCTTGATGGATTTCTTCCCGCCCAGCCGCGTCAGCGACCGGTCCTCCAGCACTCGCAGCAGCTTGCTCTGCAGAGGCGGCGTCAGCGTCGCAATCTCATCCAGGAACAGCGTCCCCTGATGCGCCAGCTCGATGCGCCCTTCCTTCGTCGCCACCGCTCCGGTAAACGCTCCGCGCTCGTAGCCGAATAGCTCCGCCTCCATCAGCCCTTCCGGCAGCGCCGCGCAATTCACGCTCACGAACGCGCGGTTGCGCCGCGGGCTTTGCTCGTGCAGCGCCTTGGCCACCAGCTCCTTGCCCACTCCGCTCTCGCCGCGGATGATCACGTTCGTCGTCGCCCGCGCCATGCGCTTGATCGAATCGAACACGTGGCGCATCGCGTCCGTCGCGCCAATCAAGTCCCCCAGTGCGTTCTTGCGGCTGATTTCCTCGCGCAGAATCCGGTTTTCGCGCTGGATGTGCAGCTTTTCGATCGAGCGTTCCAGCAGCAGGCGCAATACGTCGGTATCAATCGGTTGGATGAAGTAATCGTGGCAGCCGGCGTCAATCACCTTCAACGCCGTGGATTTCGTCTGGTCCGTGCTGAGCACGATCACCAGCGTGTCAATGTCTCCGCCCGCCAGGCGGCTCAGCAGTTCTGTGCACTCGTGCAGCCCGCCCGATTCCATCGGCAGCGCCAGCAGCAGCACGTCCAGCGCCGCTTCCTGCAGCAGCTTGTACGCGGTCTCGTAATCCGCACCCTCGAGCACTTCGAAGCTGGGCCGCAACGCCCCCACGATGCTGGCGCGCATCCGCGCGTCATCATCCACGATCGCAATTTTTGGTTTCAGCGCGGCAGCCGTGATCGCCAGTCTCCAATGGGAATAGCGAGGCCCAGCCAGCAGCACTAAAAAGCCCCACCCCGGTGGCCGCGATTCTAGGTGTCCCTCGCGGTCCTGTCAACGCCGCAAGCCCGCGTCGTCAGTGCAAGCCTCTTCACGCCGCCCATGCGCCTGCCGCTCCTCGTTGACACGCACCCTCCCCCCACTTACCATGCCTCGATTCCGCCGCCTCCTGTCTTGGCGGAAATCAGCGCCGCGGAATCTCGGCCCGGAGGAAAAATGGCGAAATCACGCAGGGAATTTTTGACCGAGACGTCGGCAGGTTTTTTCGGCGCCGCCGCCGCGCTGCAGAACTCCAGCCAGACCGGGGCGCCCAAGCCGCCCCAAAATCCAGCCAGCCCAACGCAGACTCCGTCGCAATCAACTCCGCCACCAGGCGCGCCGCCCGCGTTCGGCACTTCTCCCGCCGTGGGTCCCGAAGTTTCGTCCCAGACATTCGCGGAAGCCGAGAAGCTCGTGCAAATCGAAATGAGCCTCGCCGAGCGTGCGGAAGCAGCGGGGAACTGGCGCGTTTCCATGGCCGCGCTCTACGAGCGGCGCACCGGCCCGCGAAAAGTGATGCTCGCTCCGACGCTTTCACCCGCAACCCGCTGGAATCCCATGCTGCCCGGCATGCAAGTCCGTCCCGCGCGCGACCAATTCATCCGCAGCGCAGCGCACGCCGGCCCGCTGCCCGCGCGCGATGAGGACATCGCCTTCGCCACCGTCACCCAGCTCTCGCGCTGGATCGAGTCGCGCCAAATCACCTCCGAGCGGCTCACCAATCTCTATCTCCAGCGCCTGGAGAAATTCAATCCTCAGTTGCGCTGCGTCATCACTCTCACGCGTGAACTCGCGCTCGAGCAAGCCCGCCAGGCCGACCGCGAAATCGCCGCGGGCAATTATCGCGGCCCGCTGCACGGCGTCCCGTGGGGCGGGAAAGACCTGCTCGATACTGCCGGAATCGCCACCACCTACGGCGCCGAACCTTTCCGCAATCGCGTGCCCGCAAAAAATGCTGTCGTCGTGCAACGCCTGCAAGACGCCGGCGCGGTGCTCGTCGCCAAGCTCAGCATGGGCGCGCTCGCCCTCAACGATATTTGGTTTGGCGGCCAGACTATGAATCCCTGGCTGCCGCAGGAAGGCTCGTCGGGTTCGAGCGCAGGCCCCGGCGCCGCGACGGCCGCCGGCCTCGTGGGCTTCTCCGTCGGCAGCGAAACCGGCGGCAGCATTGTCAGCCCCAGCATGCGCTGCGGACTCACCGGACTGCGGCCGACCTACGGCCGCGTGGCGCGCACCGGCGCGATGACGTTGTGCTGGTCGCTCGATAAACTCGGCCCCATGGCTCGTGGCGTCGAGGACGCCATGCTCGTCCTGCAAGCCATCACCGGTCCCGACGCCGGCGATCTGGACAGCGTCCCGAGCAAGCTCGATTTCGACGCCGCTGCCGTCGTGCAAAGCCTGCGCGTCGGCTATTTCCCCGCCTGGATGAAGGACGCGCCCGCCACCGACGTGGATCGCGCCGCTCTTGAAACCGTAAAGAAAGTGGGAATGCTGCCGGTGGAGGTGAGCATCCCCAACTGGCCTTACGACTCGCTGGACGTGATTCTCTTCGCCGAATCCGCCGCGGCGTTCGAGGAAATCACCCTTGACCACGAGGTGGATCAGTTGAAAATGCAGGTGCCCGACGCGTGGCCCAACACCTTTCGCCAGTCCCGCTTTCTCTCCGCCGTGGATTTCGTCCAAGCCGACCGCTTGCGGCGCAAAGTCGCCGAGGAAATGGAGCGGGTTTTCTCCGAAGTGGATTTGCTCCTGGTGCCCTCTTTGCGCGACGAAATGCTCACCATCACGAATTACACCGGGCATCCGTCCCTGACTCTGCGCGCCGGATTCGTCGAAGTCTCCGAAGCGCGCAGCGACTGGGCGCCCGACCCGAAAAATCCCCTGCCCAAATTCTCGCCCCCGCGCCGCGTCCCGCATGGCGTCACCCTGATCGGCCGGCTTTTCGGCGAAGGCACGCTCGGTCGCGCCGGCCTGGCTCTAGAACGCAGCTTCAATGTTGCGAGCGAGCGACCCACGGGATTCTGACCGGCCGAACACCAATCAGAAAAATGCTCCCAGTCCCGGTCTTGATTCTGTGGCGGCTACCGTTTCACCCTGAGAGTCTGCCGGTGGCAGGCTCGAAGGGTAGGGGAGCGCCTTTGACTTAGCCTTGCAGCGGCATCCCCCTGTCCACAACGGACCTGTCCGCCTGACCAGTAGTTTTTCCCCGCATTTTTCTCTACCTTACTTGTGGGTGCGATCGCACTCGCCACATCGCGATCGCGACTTCCCGGTCCCTCCAGCTACCGGAAAACTTGGGAGGCATAGTGATGAAGGAAAGCGATGCGCTGATTGAATTCAAAGACGGCATCGAACTGCTGAAGAACGGTTACGCGAATGAAGCGCTCCCCCACCTGCGCCGCGCCGTCGAAATCGAAAGCCAGAACCCCTACTATCTGTCGTTTTTCGGCTTGGCCACTGCGCGTGCCGAAAAAAAGTGGACGGAAGCGTCCCATCTCTGCGAAACCGCGCTGCAACTCAAAGGCAAGGAGCCGCAGTTTCACCTGAACCTCGCGGAGGTTTACACCGCCGCCGGGAAACGCGCCAGCGCCATCGCCACTCTCGAACGCGCCATTGAAAACTTTGGCCCCACGGCTCGTTTGACGAAAGCGCGCAGCCGCATCGAAAAACGCCAAGCGCCAGTGCTCTCGTTTCTGAAACGCGACCACATGCTGAACAAGAGCCTGGGCAAATTGCGCCACCGCGCCGCAAAACGCGTGGTCAATTCCTGATTCCGCGGCCGCCCGCGCGCAAATTCGCTTCTCCATGGGCACGGGTAGCAGGCTCGATGGGACTGAGCCCCGTGCTCCTTCCAATATTCACCAGGCCCATGCCGCATTGACGCGCCTGCGCGACTTTGCTATGTTCCCTATAGTTTTTGCGGAGCATACCTGTGAAAGAGCGCGTGATCCGGGCTACTCGAGCTTCCCAAAAGAGCCATAAGCTACTGAAAAAGAAGGCGATAAGGGCCACCGCGAAACCTAAGGCGGCTGGGCTGCCCCCGGACCCGGACGCTCCCGCAAAGCAAGCCCAGCTGAAATTATACGAAGAAGCCCTTAAGTACTTTCAACAGCAGAAGTTCCAGCGGGCCAAGCAGTCCCTCGAGCGCGTGCTCGACGGCCCCAGCAAGGAGTTGGGCGACCGCGCCAAGATGCACATCCGCATCTGCGAGCAGCGCATTTCCCGGCCTCCCGTCCAGGCGCTCAAGTCCGCCGAAGAGCATTACACCCAGGGCGTCGCGCTGATGAACCTGGGCCGCTGGGACGAAGCGCGGGAGCATCTGGATCGCGCGCGCAAATCGGCGCCCAAGGCGGACCACATCGTGTACGCCATGGCCGCGCTCGATTGCCTCACCGGCGAAGCCGAATCGGCCATGCAGAATCTGAAAGTCGCCATCCAACTCCGGCCGGAGAACCGCTACCACGCGCGCAACGACGAGGATTTCGCCTTCCTGCAGGAAGACCCGCGCTTTACGGAATTGCTCTATCCGGAGCGAGACGGCTCGGCCGGCTGACTTCCGCAGCATCGCGTGAAACTTTCCGTGAAACTCTCCGCTGCAAAATTTCGTGCGCTGGCTCCGTGCCGCACGCCGGTGAACATCGTTCCATGACGCGCGCCGCCGAACTGCGAACTCGTCCCGTGCGCATCGTGGCCCTGGGCGGCGGCACGGGCCTTTCCACCGTGCTGCGCGGGCTGAAGGAATATGTAGCCACGCGAAAAAAAGAACGCACGCCGCTGCCCATCGCCGACCTCGCCGCTGTGGTTACCGTCACCGACGATGGCGGCAGCTCCGGCCGCCTGCGGCGCGAATATCGCGTTCTGCCTCCCGGCGACATCCGCAATTGCATGGTGGCGCTTTCCAAGGACGAACACCTTCTGGGCAAGCTCTTTCAGTACCGCTTTCCCGCGGGGCGCGGCCTCGCCGGTCACAGCTTCGGCAATTTATTTCTGACGGCGCTCAGTAACGTGACCGGCGACTTTCCGAAGGCCGTGCGTGTCTCCTCGCAGGTGCTCGCGATCCGCGGCAGGATTTTTCCTTCCACCGCGCAGAACGTCACGCTGGAAGCCGAACTCGAAGATGGCTCGGTCGTCGCCGGCGAGACCAACATTTCCCGCTCCCGCAAACGCATTCGCCGCGTGCGCCTGGTCCCGCGCCGCGTCCGTCCTCTGCCGGAAGTCCTGGAAGCGATTCGCGAAGCCGATCTGATTCTGATCGGGCCCGGCTCGCTCTATACCAGCATCATTCCGAATTTGCTGGTCGAGCAGGTGAGCGAAACCATCGCCAATTCCAGCGCCGTATGCGTGTACATCGCGAACCTGATGACCCAGCCCGGCGAAACGCAGCACTACTCCGTGGCCGATCACGTGCGCGCCATCTATGAGCACAGCCGCCGCGGGCTCTTCGATTACGTAGTGATCAATCGCGCGCTCGCGCCCCCGCAACTGCTGCGCCGCTACCGCGCGCAGGGCGCGGAGCCGGTGCAAAGTTCCTTCGCGGAGCTGCGGCGCATGGGGCTGCGCTACGTCAGCGGCGACCTGTTGCATCACAATCGCGTGGTGCGGCACCACCAGGGCCGCCTGACGCACTTGTTGATGGAAGAGTTCGTGAAGCGCCACACCCGCAAGCGAAGCCGCACCCGGTAGGCGCGCTCCCTTGTGCGTGTCCCATCATCCGACCTGCTACGAATTACCGATAGAGCGCGCCGCCCGCGACTCGAGGCGGCCGTAATCGCCGCGCCGTTGCCGGCGGATGAGGTCGGCAATCGCCGCCGAAACGTTTCCTGCATTGGCCATTGATTCAGGCGCTATCAAGACGTAGGCTCACGTCGCCGCCGCACCGGTCCGCGTAAGGGGGCACCACGAGGATGCAGGCCTTCTTCCAGACGCTCCTACTCGTTTTGGCCGTCACTTGCACTTTCGGCTGCGGGAATGTTTCCGCGAAATTCCAGCCCGCGCCCGACCCGCCGCAAGGAACGCAGCAGACCCAAGCAGGCCAGGTGTCGCAGATCTTTACTCTCACGACTTCCACTGCCGCAACGTATTCGAATTCCAGCGGCGCGCTCGAACCGATGCCCTCGACGTCCGTCACCTTTGAAACCCAGGCGGCCAGCCTGGTGACGATCTCCTTCAGCGCGCGCGGCTCGGTCGAGCCTTCCAGCAGTCAGACGGTCCCCATCGTGTTCATCGAGTGCCACATTGACGGTCAGCCCTGCCAGCCGGACACCAACACCGTGGAATTCCTCTATCCGCAGTTCTGCTGCGACACGCGTTCGTTTCACTGGGTGGCGCAAAGCGTCTCCGCCGGCACGCACGTGGTGGAAATTCTCTGGGGGATGGGCAATCCTACGGCCGCGGTCGTGACCAACCGGGCGTTGATTGTGGAGGCGGCCGCTGCCGCGAATTAGTCGCTGACGAAAATCTTGCGCTTTTTGGCCAGCAGCAGCTTTTCGTCGAACCACAGCTTGCACTGCCTGCCGGATTCCTCGACGTTCCACACCCGCTCGGCCGCGGCGCCTTCGCTGAAGGAAAGATTCCGCTGGTGCAGCAAGTCGCGAGCCTTCTGCTCGCTGGTTCCCAGCGCGAGCGCATCGCACACCGACGGCGCGCCCAGATTTATACGGCTAGCGAGGGGAGTGGTGGCGCTCTCCGCAGAGGCCCCAGGCATACCCGGCCCTGCACCCGCAGCGCCGACAGGACCCGGAGCGCCAATCCTGCGCCGCCACAGCTGTATTCCATCCGAGGTGAGCGCCGTAACGTAATCGCCGTCCGGGCAGTGGCTGGTGTCGTACATATCCGGCCCATTCGCGGAAGGCATCGCTTGCACCAGTTGTACGCTCTTGCAGCCCGGAACAGTCCCCGAAGTCCAGATCAACGTGCCCACCGGCATTTTTTCTTCCAGCACTTTCACGCTGGCATCCGCCGAGCCGTTCTTCGATTCGCCCGTGATTCGGAAATCGCCCGGCTGCTTTGCGGTGACCGTCAATTCGTCTCCGGTATTAGCCTGCAGCCCGGCCGCGTCGGAGACCGTCCAGGTGACGTCGTGCTGCCACTGGCCGTTCTGATCCACCAGCCGGAACGATCGCGAATTGCCCACCAGCAGCGTGGCGCTATTGGGACTGACGACCACAAAAGCAACACTCTGCGCCCGCAGCGCGGGCGAGCCCAGCAGCAACAAGGCGAGCGACACGAGGAATGAGCCGCAAAAAGCGCGCAGGCGTTTCATCTTGCCATTTTTCGAGCCGCAAACGTCGTTGTCAACGGTACTTCGGGAATGCCGTTTCCCACAGCAAACCCAGTCGCCGCACGCCCGCGCGCGGTCCCTCGAGCGGCGCAAGCGCTCGTGCATGACGTGCTACCACTGCGGCTTCTCCCACGCGCCGCTTTTCCCGGCGCGCAGAACGGCTTCGATCGCAGCCATGTTCCGGATGGCGTCTTCGAGCGGGACAGGTACTTCGCCGTCCTCGCGGATCGCTTTCGAGAAGGCGTCGCCCTGAATCGTGTACTGGTTACAGGTGGGAATGGTTTCGATCACGATGCCCGTGCCGAAGGTGTCGCGCCCGTCGTCCACAAAAATGCGGCAGGGGCGATCGGGCGGGGCGTTGAATGGAATCTCAATCTCGACGCGGCCGCGCGTGCCGAAAATCTGCATTCTTTGATAGGCAACCAGCTGCGTGCTGCACGTGAAAGTCGCCTGACCAGACGGAAAATCGAGCAGGGCCGACTCCAGCCGGTCGGTTTTCATGTCCGGGTCGTATTCCACCAGCGCCGCCACGCGCCGCGGCTCTTCGCCGAAAATGAAGCGCGTCGTATTGAACGCGTAACAACCGATGTCCATCATGCCTCCCCCGCCGCATTCCGGGATGTTGCGCACGTTGGCCGGGTCGCGGTTGAAATAGCTGAACGCCACGGCGATCGCGCGCAGCTCGCCGATTTTGCCGGAGCGCACCAGCTCCCGCGCGCGCAGCCATTGCGGGTGGGTGCGTACCATAAACGCTTCGCCGCATTTCACTTTGGCGTGGTCCCGCGCGGCCAGCAGCGTTTTGGCCTCGGCCACGTTCATGCTCAGCGGCTTTTCGCACAGCACGTGCTTGCCTGCTTCCATGGCTTTGATGGACCACGGCACGTGCAGCTGATTCGGCAGCGGATTGTAGATGGCTTCGATTTCCGGGTCCGCGAGCAGCGCCTCGTAGGAGCCGTATGCTTTGGCGATGCCAAGCTTGCCCGCGGCGTCCGCCGCTTTGCTGGCGTCGCGCGAAGCGATCGCTGTGATTTCGCTCCATTCGCCCAGCTGCATCGCGGGGATCACTTTTCTCAAAGCGATCGCGGCGGCGCCGAGTACGCCCCACTTCACTTTTTTTGGCATCGCCACAGCTCCTTGCAAAGATCCGTCGCAGGATGACGGCCGTGCCGAGCGCCGCCGCGCGTGCCGCTACGGCAGCTTCGCGTATTCCGCCTTCGCTTGCTTCAAGATCGGGTTGTCGGCGTCGGCGTCTTTCCACAGCGCGAGGAAATCCTGGTAAGCGGTGCGGGCCTTCGCGGCATCGCCCGCAACAGCGTACGCACGGCCCAACTGCAAATGGACCAGCGCGCCGAGGGTCGAATCCTCCACCACGCCGGAGTGGTCCAGCAGCTTCTGGAATTCCGCAGCGGCTTCGTTGCCTTGATGCAACAGCAGGTAAGCTTGGCCGCGCACGTAGGCGCTGCGAACCTCGTGCCTAAGAGCAAGATCGTAGGGAAGCACGGGCCGCAGGATTTCGATAGCTTGGGCGGGTTCGTTGCGATTCAGCGCAACGGCGGAGCGGATCACCGGCAGCTCCAATTGATTCACCATCGTGTTGGACGGATGCTCTTTGGCGACCTCGGCAGCGAGTGCCTCCGCGCGGGCCAGGTCACCGGCGCGCGCGAAGGCGTAAGCAACACTCATCTTGACGTTGATGGACGGAGCCAGGGCCAGCGCCGCGGCCGCGTCCTTCCGCGCCGCAGCGCCATCGTCCATGTCGGCTTCCACCACCGCCAGGCCGGCCGTTACGTCGGCAGCCCTTTCTTTCTGGCCTGCGGCCTGCGTGGCATCGCTCACGCGCTGAATCAACGCCCGGGCCTTTTCCAGTTGGCCGGAATAGGCCAAGGCCCGTGTGGAAAACAATGTGGCGCCGGTAGCGGATTCCGGCGAACCGCTGGAAAGTATAGCGAGCTCGCGCGCCATCGCCGGCGCATCGTTCTGCAAAAATGCCACGGAATAAAGTATCCCGTGAAACCCGGGAGTATCTAACTTGCGCGCGTGAGCCTCGTTGATGGTGGCCTTGGCCTCGTCGAAGCGGTTCAGACCGACGTAAACCACCGCCACCTGTTGCCAGGTGATGCTGTCGTCGGGGCTGAGCTGGTTTCCCATGCGCGCTTCAGGGAGGGCCTTCTCCCATTGGCCAAGCCCGGCGTAAGTCACTGCCAGGTTGCCGCGCGGTATCGTGTCGCGCGGATAGGTCTGGGCCCAAAGCTGGTAAACCGAGGTAGCCTTATCCGTATCTCCGACCACTGCCTGGTAGTAATGCGATTCGATGTAGAACTTTTCCAGCTCGCTGGCGCGGTCGCGCAAATCGTAAGCCTTCTTGATGTTTTCCGCGCCGAGCTGCTGCAGGCCCAGGTTGGTCTGCACCTGGCCCAGAACCGCATACGCCATGGCGAAATTGGGGTCCAGCGCCACGGCCTGCTTCAGCATCGGCTCCGAGGCTTCGTCGCCTTTCGCGGAGCGCGCTTGCATCGCCAGGCTGTAGGCTTTCAGCGCCTCCAGCGATGAGGTGGAGGCTTCCGCGATGGGCGTGTTGTATTTCTGAATGGAACCCAGGGATTCGCCCAGTTTTCCGCGGATATCTTCCGCGGCCTTGCCCAGTGCCGCCAGCACGTGATCTTTGTCCGGCGCGTCGGCATTGATGCTGGCCAGCGTTTCGCCGGACGCGCAGTTCACCGCATTCAGAATCAGGCTGTAGGTGCTGCCGATTTGCGCGATGGAGCCTTCCAGCGTCGCCGCGCTCTGCGTGCGGATGCACAGCTGCCGCGCCAGATCGGTCGTCAGGTGTGCCGTGGCCGGCTGGCCCATGAAACGCAGTTGCTGCCGAATCTGCTGGTCGGAGAGGATATTCAGGAAAGGCGATTGCGCCAGTTGCGCGGCGAGCCCCTGCCGCAGCGCGTCGTCGAATACCGGGTCGCCCGTGGTGTTGACGAAATCCGCGATGATGATCGAGCCTTTGCCGATTCGTTGCGCCGTGCGATGCATGTAGGTGTAGCCGCCCGCCGCCACAATCACCAGCGCGATCGCCACGCCCGCTGCGAGCGGCCATCGGCGCCCGGCCGCCGCCGGGGCAATCGTTGCGGACGCCGTTCCTCCCGAGCCAGGCGCCGCCGCTGCCGCGGCGCCCGAAACTGCTGCGACGCCGGTTCCGCTTGGCGGCGTGGCTGCCGCAGGCGATGCCGCGCTTGCCGCTACTTGCTGGCTCACGGCGTCGCGCACCGCGCCCGACGAAGTAGTAGGCATCACCGCGGCGGAAATGCGGCTCGAGTCGGTGTCGCGCCGCAGCCGCGCCAGATCGGTGCGCAATTCGCCCGCGTGCTGGTAACGCATGCGGCGATCTTTTTCCAGCGCCTTCGAGATTACTTCTTCCAGGCGCGGCGGAATGTCCGGGTTCAGCCGCACCGCGGGCACCGGCGCCTTTTCCAGTAGCGAATTGAAGATCACCGCGGTGGTGTCGCCGCGGAAGGGCAGCGCCCCGGTCGCCATCTCGTACAGCACCGTGCCGAAGCTGAAAAGATCGCTGCGCACGTCGAGCTCTTCGCCGCGGGCCTGTTCGGGCGACATGTACGCAACCGTGCCCAGCGTCATGCCGGGGCTGGTGAGATGCTCCCCGTCCACGGTGGCGGCCGCGCCTTGCGTCACATACGCTCCCGACTGGCTGGAGACGCGCAACGATTGCTTAGCCAAGCCGAAATCCAGAATCTTTGCGTGCCCCCGCTGCGTGACGAAAATGTTCGCAGGCTTGATGTCGCGATGAATGATGCCCTTTTCGTGCGCGGCATCCAGCGCATCGGCCACTTCCACGCCCAGCTCCAGCAGCAAATCCAGCGGCAGCGGCTTACCCGCGATGCGGTGCTTGAGCGTCTGGCCTTCCAGCAGCTCCATGACGATGAAGAATCGCCCGTCCTGCTGGCCGATTTCATGAATGGTGCAGATGTTGGGATGATTCAGCGCGGAGGCCGCGCGCGCCTCACGCTGAAAACGTTCCAGCGCGTACGGATCCCGCGCCAGCTCTTCCGGCAGAAACTTCAGCGCGACGTGCCGTCCGAGGGAGATGTCCTCGGCTTCATAGACGATCCCCATGCCTCCGCCGCCGAGTTTTTCGAGCACCCGGTAGTGGGAAACGATGCTGCCTATCAGAGGCTGGGGTTCCGCCATGCGGCGCTTATCTTAGGTGGCGGATTGCAGCGAGTCAACGGAGAGCGGCAGAATCCGTGCCGTGAAGATCGCGGCGGCGAATTCTTGCTTTGCGATGGGATTGTTCAACGTCATCTCCGCGCTGCAACTCGTCCCGGCAGCATTCGCCGCGCGGAATTAACCGGGCAGATGCCCGGGCGTGGGCGTCACCGGTTTCGCCGGAGGTTGCCACTTCGTTGGCGCGCCGGAACCGGAGGAAGCCCCGCTGCGTGGCCGATTTTCCTGCGTGGCTTCGTTCTTCGCGAACACCTTCCCGGTGAGCAGCATCGCCGCGAATGTCGCGCTTAGCAGCCCGAACTGCCGCCACCCGCCCAGCATGGATGCGTTGCCCAACAGCGTCAGCCCCGCGAAGCAAAACAGCAGGTGCACGCAAAACACCTGCAGCGACGACTGGCCCATCAGCACCAGCGGCCGCACGGCCAGCGGCTTCAGCGCTGCCTGCGAGTAGATCAGCAGCGCCGCCACCGACGCGAAATCAAACACCCGCACCGCGCCCAGGTGCCACTTATCAAAGAGAAACTCGCTCGCGCCCATTTCCCAGCCATACGCATTCGCCCAGCGCAACGCAAAACACGCCCCCGCAATCACCGCCGCGGGAATCAGCACGCGCTTCGCCCAGGCCTCCACCGGCAGATTGCCCTGCGCCCAGCGCACGCCCAGCCACACGCCCACGAACCACAGAAATTGCCAGGCCCACAGATCGAATGCGCCCATTTCGTTCAGCGGAATGTGCGTCGGGATATAACGCATCATGAAAGTATGTTCCGCATTGCGAAAGCCGAATTGCGCCAGCCCCCAGAAGGTGATGGATGCGAGCAGAATCGGCTTCCACCCGATGCGCTGCGCCAGCAGAATCGCTACCGACGAAAACGCCAGGAAAATTATGTACATTGGCAGGATATCCAGCAGCGGCGGCCGGTAGATCAGCAGCGCGGCTTCCGTGATGGCCTGCCTCGGCCCGGCCATGAAATAGAAATCCAGGAGATTGTGCAGCCCGGGACGATTGCCGCCGGCGGCGATGGGCACCGCCACCAGAAATGCAAAGGCCAGCAGAAACGCATGATAGAGATACAGACGCAGGGTGCGCGACCACAGCTTGCGGGTCATCGCCGGATAGCCGTCCCGCCCGGCCATGCGGAAATAAATCCGTCCCGTGAACAGCGCCGAGAGAAAAATGAAACCCTCGGCCGCGGAGATGAACCCGAACGGCTGATTGAAGTACGTCGTCGCGACCGTCGGCAGATGCGTCAGCGTAATCCAGACCAGCATCAGTCCGCGTGCCGCGTCGAGTTCCAGTCGGCGTCCCATAGTCTTGCGACGTTAGACGGCATGTCGGAGGCTAGGGTTTCCCGGCGGCGCCGCGCGCGCGCCCCATTTTACGCTCAAATCGCGTGATCGCGCCGGCCAGCCACAATTTCTCATGGTACAGTCTCAAATCGGGGGAACCTGTGCGAGTCTCGCCGCGAGCGCTCCTCGCGCTCCTCATCCTATTGCTGCCTATCGCGGCCCAAGCGAAGAAGAAAGACACCGGCTTCCTCGACCGCACCATCACCCTGCAAGGCGTCACCTACAAATACCAGGTCTTCGTCCCCGAAGATTGGACCCGCCACGAAAAGTGGCCGGTGATCCTCTTCTTGCACGGCTCCGGCGAACGCGGCAGCGACGGCTTGCTGCAGACCGACGTGGGCATCGGCCGGGCCATCCGCAACAATCGCGGCCGGATTCCGGCGATCGTGGTGATGCCCCAATGCCCGAAAAGCCTTTGGTGGATGCTGCCGTCCATGGACGATCTGGCCATCGCGACTTTGGAAGCCGCCACCAGGGAATTCCATGGCGACCCCCTGCGCACCTACCTCACCGGCCTCTCCATGGGCGGTTTCGGCTCCTGGCACCTGGCTGAGAAATATCCCGGGCGGTTCGCGGCCCTGGTCGTCATTTGCGGCGGTATCCATCCCTCCGCCAACACCATGCACGCCCATCCCGACCTCGCTAAGTGGACGCCTCCCAATCAGGCCAAGAGTTACGCCGAAGCCGCCGCGAAAATCGGCAAGACCCCGGTCTGGATCTTTCACGGCGCCGCAGACGACGCGGTCCCGGTCACCGAATCGCGTCTGATGTACGCCGCCATGAAACAGGCCGGTGGCGATGCCCGCTACACCGAATACCCCGGCGTCGGCCACCGCTCCTGGGACAAAGCCTACGACGACCCCAAACTTTTCCCCTGGCTCTTCGCGCAATCCCTGCCTCTCGAATCGAAATAAGCCAGCACCCGCGCGCGCCGGTTCCCCGAACCGCGCTCACCTGCTTTTTTGTCCGCCCCTTCGACCGTAAAGATCGGCCGCGCCTCGGGCCCGATGGAATATAATGGCGCACCCATGCCCCTCACTTCCGGCACCGTTCTCGGCCCCTACGAAATTCAATCGCCCCTGGGCGCAGGTGGAATGGGCGAAGTGTATCGCGCCCGCGATACGCGATTGGGCCGCGACGTGGCCATCAAGATCCTGCCGCAGCATGTTTCTTCCAACCCTGATCTGAAGCAACGCTTCGAGCGCGAGGCCCGCGCCATTTCCTCTCTGAATCATCCGCGCATTTGCATTCTGCACGACGTGGGCAGTCAGGACGGCATCAGCTTTTTGGTGATGGAGTACCTCGAGGGAGAATCCCTGGCGCAGCGGCTGAAGAAAGGCGCGCTGCCGCTGAAAGAGACGCTGAGGATCGGCATGGAAGTTTGTGAGGCGCTCGATAAAGCGCACCGCGCCGGCATCGTGCACCGCGACTTGAAGCCGGGCAACATCATGCTGACCCGCAACGGCGCCAAGCTGATGGATTTCGGCCTGGCGAAATCCGGCGCCGCCAACCTGGGCTCGGCGCCATCGAAAACCCCTCTCTTGTCCGCGGCCGTCACCGTCAGCGGGCCCAGCCCCGTTTCTCCGCTCACCACCGCAGGCGCGCTGCTGGGCACCATTCAGTACATGGCGCCGGAGCAGATTGAGGGCAAGGAGGCGGATGCGCGCTCCGATGTCTTCGCTCTGGGCGCGATGCTCTACGAGATGGCGACGGGCAAGAGGCCCTTCGAAGGCAAGAGCCAGCTCAGCGTGGCCAGCGCCATCTTGGAAAAGGAGCCGGAGCCGATCTCCGTCCTCCAGCCGGTCACGCCGCGGGCCTTTGAGCATGTGGTCAGCGTCTGCCTGGCGAAGAATCCGGAGGAACGCTTTCAGACGGCGCACGATGTGCGCCTCGAGTTGCAGTGGATCGCCGCGGACGATTCGAAATTCGCAGCGGCCGGCGCAACGCCGGGCGCGAAACCCGCCTCGCGATTTTTGCCCTGGGCCGTGGCTGCCATTTCCTTGCTGCTGCTGATCGCAGGTGCGCTGTTTCTTATCCCCCGCAATCCCGTCCAACCTCACTACGTGATGGTCAGTTTTCGCGAGGGAATCCTGCAGGCGGCTCGCTTTTCGCACGACGGACAGACCATCGTGTATAGCGGCCAATGGGAGGGTGAACCTCCGCAGGTAATGACGGCCCGCGTGGGCAGCCCCGAATCCCGGCTGTTGGGAATTCCCTCGGCAACGCTTGCCTCCGTCTCGCCTTCCGATGAGTTGGCCGTTCTGGAGGGATGCGAGCGGGTGTTTCTCGTGGATTGCGGTGGAAACCTCGCGACGGTGAGTCTGGCAGGCGGAGCGCCGCGCGACCTGGCCGCGCACGTCGCGTTTGCCGATTGGAATCCGGATAGCAAACAGTTGGCGATCGTGGTGGACGCGCTGACCGGGCCCCGGCTGGAATTCCCGCCAGGACATGTATTGTATGCACAAAATGCCGGGTGGTTCGGTCATCCCCGTTTTTCTCCCGATGGCGGCGTCATCGCTTTCGAAAACCATCCCTCGGACTCCGACGATGGCTCGATTGACCTGGTGGATCTAAAAGGCAAACGCACGATCGTCACCCGGGGCTGGCTGAGCCTGGAAGGCCTGGCCTGGAAGCCGGACGGCAAGGAAATTTGGTTCGCAGGCGCCAGGGAATCGTCTGGCTGGGCCGATGCAATTCACGCGATCTCTTTGTCTGGCAAGGAAAGAACTGTCTTGACGATGCCCTGGATACGCTTGCACGACATCGCCACCGATGGGCGCGTGCTGGCCTCCCGTGAGAACTGGCGCGCGCAGCTCATCGGCTTCTTCCCGGGCGACACCGCCGCGCATCCCTATTCCTGGCTGGACCGCACGAATCCGTCCGCGATCTCCAGCGACGGGAAATGGATCAGCTTCGATGAGTCGGGAGAAGTTTACGTCGTGGCAGGAGACCGTTTGGCGTACTACCGCCGCACCGATGGTTCTCCCGCGGTCAGCGTGGGCCCCGGGCAAGCGCACATTTCGCCCGATGCCAAGTGGATTCTCACCTTCGAGCGCAAGTCCACAAAGCTGCTCCTGCAACCGGTAGGCATCGGCGAGCCAAAAGAGCTGCCGACGCCCGGACTCATCCAATTTGCCCATGCGGAATGGTCGGATGACGGCCGCGAGATCGTCTATGAAGGCCAGACTCCGCAAAACGACTGGAACGTTTATACCCAGCGCATAGACGGCGGGCCGCCGGTCTTGGTCAAGGCCAAAGGCAGCAACGCCACTCCCATCTTGTCGCCGGACGGCGCGATCGTTGTCCTGCGAAAAGAGGGCGGAGGGCTGGCTTCGTATCCTGCAGCGGGCGGCCAGCCGACGGACGTAAAAGGTGCGCTGGCCTCCGAATTCCCGGTCCGATTCGCAAATGGGGGGCGGTCGTTGTTGGTAGCCGACCCCACCAGCGAAGGCCTGGTTCTCACGCTGGTGGACGTATCCAGCGGCCGGCGAGAACTGTGGAAGCGTCTGGCGAACGGCAATGTGAGCGGCGGACGATCCATCGTGGTCACTCCCGACCTCAAGTATTACGCGTACGATTCTCCGCGCTATTCCTCGAACCTCTACCTCATCGAAAACCTGCATTGAGCTGCCCAGCGGCGTATTCCAATTCTTTGCTGTGCTCCAGGACATATGCCCAGTTGCACCCATAACGCATCGCGTGAAAACTGAACCAACTGGGCAAATGGCAGCGGGCCAGTTTCCGATTACAGCTGTGAATTCAACGAGTCGATGCAACACTAGATCAACGCCAACTTGCAGACGATCCAAAAGCTAGAATCGTTTAATTCGAACCAAAGACTGCCCTGTCCGAGTTTGGATCGACTGTAGCGGGTTTTCCAGATGAAGTGCTGTCGGAAACCCTCGATTCGAGGGTGTTGCGTCGGCCTATCGAACCGGCAGCGTCAATCGGGTGTTGAACAACTGGGCATCCTGATTGCCCGTTCCGCTGCGGAAGGCGCGAGAAGCTAAAGGTAAACGCCGTGGCCCAGAACGGCCATCAATACGAAGGTGAAATACTGGACCGGTTCCGAATGCTCGAGATCAAACGACCCTTGTACGGCTCCTGGAGCAATTTCACGATAGTGGATTCGCAAGTCCTTTACCGAATCTGCTTCTGACTGGGCTGGGAAAAGGCCCTCCTGCACTATCTCGAGAACGTTTTTAGTATCAGAAAGGTAAGTAATAGTTGTTCCGCGGCCTGGAGCTGCGTCGGAATTGAACACGAGACCGATTGCCTTGTCGTCGGGGAAATTCGCGGACTTTTCTCCTCCGGTGGGTGATGAAGGGTCCCGATTCGCCTGACTTTTATCGTAGTGCCGCAGCCCCCAGCAGCGATCGTAAGTGTTGATGTACTTCCATTCCGGCAATTCGTCGGGCAACGCCCTGGGACCGGTCGCGCCGCCAATTCTAGCGAGCACCTCGCGCAGGTAATCGCGATTTGTCGCGACAACCAGTACATTGGGTTTTGGAAAGGCCACCAGGGTCGTCCAGACGTCCTCTTCTAACCGTACCCGAAATTCTGCAACCCTTTGGCCTTCTACTTCCTCGAATTTCGCTGCAACGTTCGTGGAATCGTTCATGAACGCATCGCCAAGGCTGGCAACGTCGCCAACGAACACGACGATGTCACATCCCTCCTAAGGCATTTCGCCCAGTCCGGAGGGCGATCGAAAATGGCGTGAGCCTTCCATCGCAAATGCGGCCTTCCGGCCAGTTAGCTTTTTGATGAGACCTTCCGGCAGTCCGACGAGCCCAGTGGGCAGCGCCTCGAACATTTCATTGATTTCTTCTCTTGAAAGCAGGCGAGTTCGTGCCTCGTCGGATTCAGTTTCGGGCGGAAGTATGGAAAATGGTCCGTTCGCGACAATAAGAGTTTCCGTATCCGCAGGTAACCAGGAAATAGCTCTTGAAAAGGCAACAGGCGAACCCCTTGCAGGCGGTGGTGCCGCGCCGCTCTGTGCATTGCACGCAATGGCCCAGAATGCGGCAGCGCAAATCATGAATGCCGCTTTCGCAATTCTGTCAGTCACGATTGGCCTTCCTGAACAACTTCAAATCCGTGCTCCTCACTGCGGCTGTTCCTGTGGCACTCGATAAACCCGCACGATCGGGCCGGCTCGAACAGCCAGCAGCTCACCGTCGGGCGATATTGCTGCTCCGCCCCATTCCATGCCCGGATCCCCGAACATTCCGAATGAGACTGCGCTCAAGTCGGATGTCGGCGGAATAGCAACGGTCAGGAGAGGCCGTTCGCCGCCGAGTCTGAAAACCATCACGTAGGGCTTCCAGGGCGTTTTCTGCGAGGCGTAACCGTCAATCGCAAAAAACCTTCCGTTTCTCGATGCATGAGCGGCACCGACCAGTCCCTTGGAATCGAAATGCAATTCCTGCAAAATCTTCCCATCCGTGGAGACCAACGCCACGGTATTGCAACCGCTCTTTCCAAACTCTCCAACCGCCAGCGTCTCCTGGTTGATAAAGCTTTGATAGCCGCAGTACAACTTAATCGTTGTAGGCACCTCCTTAGGTTCCGAAGGCGGTATCTCAATTCGCATATCGTGGTCGGAGAATCTAGCTAGCTCATTTCCCCACAGCGTCCACTTGGGCTTCGCTTGATCTCCAGTCCACGAGCTCACTGTCGAAAGATGACTCGTATCCAGTAAGTCCAGTTTCCATGCATACTTGAACTCAGCGCCACCGTCGTACAACACAAGAAACGTGTCTGCGGCGGGGCTTGGCATCGCCATGATGAATTGGCCGTATTCCGCCGGCAGAGTGCGTTCAGTGACCACGGAAAGATCAGGAGAATACAGGGAGAGCTTATCGCCTATTCCGACAATGAATTGTCCATTCTGTGCGGGAAAGAACCAGCTGCGATCGGAACTTTTAACGGGCCAATTTCCCTTCTTAATTATCTCTCCGCGCCCCGCATCCAGAAATAACGCCACCATGTGATAAGGCGCCGTAGGCAACGTCTTGTCGCGGACGGAAGGTCCACTGTTCTCGATGTGGACCTGAAACGTCGTAGCCAGGGTATTCTCTTGGGTGAAAACGAGGCTCTGTCTGTCGCTCCACCAGTGATTGCCTTCGTTGGACTCCCGGGGCACGCTCTGGTAATCGAACTTCGAAAGATCGACCTCCCAGAGTGGTTGAGAACCGGAAGCTTTGTCGGCGACGGCGTGCCGCCAGCCGGTGCAGGGAAGGACGAAGGCGATGGCCAGGATCCATTGCAAAACGCCAGGCTTACAAACAACCCGTTGCCTTATCTTCATAAATCTCGCATCCGTTTTCGCACTGATTGGCAATCCGGCGGTTGCACAGGCACCCTATCGAGATCTGTCCGCCGACATCTGGCCATTTATAACACTTTTATAACTGCCAGATTGTGGAACTATTTGTTCCATCTAACCTCAGCACTGCTTCGATACGTCCGTAACACTCGGCAAGGGGCGTAATCATCAGAGACCCAGATTGGCAGAGCCACGTCAACTCCTGATGCGTCCCGTAACCGGAAACCGATCCGCTCCCGGCAAAACGCTCTAGTTGCGCCCCCCGCGCCAGGTTCGTATACTGGCCGACGCTGTCTGGACGGCGTTCCGGTATGCTGAAAGGGCTCCGGCCCGCGTCCTCAGTGTTGCTCATAAACGGCACTCATACGCTTCACTCATAAAGAATCCATCCGCGTTGCGCGTAGCGCTGCGAACGGTTGCGCCATTTTGGGAGGTCGCTATGTCTGCGGTTACAGCCGATGAATTGAATGTCTATAAATCCGCCGAGGCCCGTTTCGAAACCGCCGCGAAGAAACTGGACCTCGAGCCCGGAATTTACAGCTACCTGAAATATCCCAGCAAGGAAATCACCGTGTACATCCCGGTCGCCCGCGACGACGGCCACGTGGAAGTCTTCACCGGCTACCGCGTGCTGCACTCTTCCATTCGCGGCCCCGGCAAGGGTGGCATCCGCTTCGCCCCCAACGTTTCGCTCGATGAAGTCCGCGCCCTCGCCGCCTGGATGACCTGGAAGTGCGCCCTCGTGAATATTCCCTTCGGCGGCGCCAAGGGCGGCGTGATTTGCGACCCCAGCAAGCTTTCCAAGACCGAACTGGAACGCATCACCCGCCGCTACACCGCGGAACTCAGCGAATGGTTCGGCCCCGAGCGCGACGTTCCCGCTCCCGACATCGGCACCAACGAACAGACCATGGCCTGGGTCATGGACACCTACTCCATGCACGTGCGCCAGGCCACCACCGCCGTGGTCACCGGCAAACCCCTCGACCTCGGCGGTTCCCAAGGACGCAAGGAAGCCACCGGGCGCGGCCTGATGATGAACTGCAACAACGCCCTCACCAAGCTCAAGATGAAGCGCGAAGGTTGCCGCGTCATCATCCAGGGCTTCGGGAACGTCGGCTCCCAGGCCGCCATCCTGATGCACGAGGCCGGCTACAAAATCATCGGCGTCGCGGACATTCACGGCGGCCTGTACAACGATAAAGGCTTCGACGTCCCCAAACTGATTGACTGGGTGTACGGACAGCGCAAACCGCTGCCGGAATTTCCCGGCGGCGGCGACAAACAGAGCGCCCAGGAAGTGCTCTTTCATCCCACGGACATCCTCGTTCCCGCCGCCACCGAAAATCAGATCACGACGGGGAACGCCAATCGCGTCGAGTGCAAGATTCTTTGCGAAGGCGCGAATGGTCCTACCACCTCCCACGCGGACCCCATCATCGAGCAGAAGGGCATCTTCATCATTCCCGATATCCTGGGGAATGCCGGCGGCGTCACCGTCAGCTATTTCGAATGGGTGCAGGACCGCCAGGGGTTCTTCTGGCGCGAAAGCGAGGTCAATGAGCGCCTGCAAGATGTGATGGACCAAAGCTTCGAACAGGTGGTAAGGTACGCCGAAACGCACGGGGTCAACAACCGCATCGCGGCCTACATCGTCGCGATTGACCGGGTAGCCCGGGCGCTGAAGCTGCGCGGCATCTACGCCTAGGGTTGCCAGGCAGCCCGGAGTTCGTCGAGGAGGAAACGTGTTTCCTGAATCGATTTTGCCCGGAGCGCTGAAGAGTGAAGACGAGCATCGCCGCGATATGTGCGCGGTGGGGCGCTGGGTGTACGACCGCGGTTACGTGGCTTCCACCGACGGAAATCTCTCCGTCCGCCTCGACGACCGCCGCATCCTGACTTCGCCCACCGGAATCTGCAAAGGCATGATGACTCCGGACGATCTGGTGATCACCGACCTCGAAGGCAAAAAGCTGGCCGGCCGCCGCAACGCTTCCTCCGAGCTCGCCATGCACCTGATGATTTATCAGCACCGCACCGACGTGAACGCGGTCTGCCACGCGCATCCTCCCGCGGCCACAGGCTACGCGGCGGCGGGCGTGCCCCTGAATAAAGCCCTGCTCTGCGAATTGATCTTGTCGCTGGGATGCGTTCCGGTGGCGCCCTACGGCACCCCCGGAACTCCGGAGCTGGCGGACACCATTGCGCCATTCGTGGACGGCTACGACGCGATTCTGCTCGCCAATCACGGCGTCGTGACCTACGGCCAGGACCTGATGACCGCTTTTTTCCGCATGGAAACCACCGAACATTTCGCGCGCGTCGCCCTCGTCACGGAAATGCTCGGCAAGCAAGTGCTGCTCTCCAGCGGCGACGTGCAGAAGCTGGTGGCGGCCCGCGCCCGCTACGGCTTGCAGACAGCCGCAAACGCCGGCCCGGAATTTCCGGTGACCTCCGAAACCGCGGGGCATACCGAACGAATCACGCTGACGCGCGGCGAACTCGAAGCGCTGGTTGAAGAAGCCGTGAAGAAAGATCGCGCGCGCCAGTAGCGTGCTCGCGCTGTCCCGGTTTACTGCACCCGCTCGTGCGAGTACCCTGCGGCCTCCAGCGCCGCTTTCAGCTCGGCGATGTGTTCCGGGCCTCTGGTCTCCATCGTGATGTCAATCGCGGTATCCCCCAACACCACTCCGTAATACGAACGATTGAAGCTCGTCTCCACGATGTTCACCTTCTGCTCCGCGATCACCGTCGAGAGCCGCACCAGCGCCCCCGGATGATCGGGCAGGTGAATGCGCAGCCGCACCAGCCGGCCGTCCTTCACCAGGCCGCGCTCGATGATCCGCGCCAGGAGCGTCACATCAATATTCCCCGCGGAAATCAGCACGCCCAGGTTCTTTCCGGCGAGCGCCGTCTTGCGGTTCAATACCGCCGCGGCGGTCACGGCCCCCGCGCCCTCGGTGAGTGTCTTTTCCTTCTCCAGCAGCAGCAGGATGGCGTTGGCGATCTCTTCCTCATCCACCGTCACGATGTCGTCCACGTATTTTTGCACCAGCGGCAGCGTGTGCACGCCGGCGGCGCGCACCGCGATGCCGTCGGCGATGGTCTTCTCCGCCGGCAAGGTGACGATCGCCTTGTATTCCACCGCCGCCTTCATCGAAGGCAGCTTCGAAGTCTGCACGCCGATCACTTGGACTTTCGGATTCATCTCCTTCACCGCGCAGGCCACGCCCCCAATCAATCCGCCGCCGCCGATGGGTATGATCACCGCGTCCAGCGACGGGACTTGCTCCAGCATCTCCATGCCCAGCGTTCCCTGCCCGGCGATCACCGCTTCGTCGTCGAACGGATGAATGAACGTAAGGCCTTGCTCTTCGCACCGCCGCAGCGCTTCCTGGCAGGCTTCATCGTAGTTCGCGCCGCAGAGGATCACCTCCGCTCCGTGCCCGCGCGTGGCCGAAACCTTCACCAGCGGAGTCGTCAGCGGCATCACGATTTGCGAAGCGATGCCCCGTTTGCTCGCGTGATACGCCACAGCCTGCGCGTGATTTCCCGCCGACGCCGCAATCACCCCGCGCCGCCGCTCTTCTTCGCTCAGCAGCAGAATGCGGTTCAGCGCCCCGCGCTCCTTGAACGATCCGGTCATCTGCAGATTTTCCAGCTTCAGGAATATCGAATTACCGGTGAGCTGCGAAAAAGTTTCTGAGCGCATGAACGGCGAAAGAAAGATAGAACTGCGGATGCGCTCCGCAGCCTTCTGGATTTCTTTTAGCGTGACCATTGTGCCGGGCCCTCTCGGTTTCCGGACTTTCTGTTTCATTTCTCGCCGCCCAAAAAACGTAAAGGCCGTTGCCCTCCGCGGGTAACGGCCTCTGGCGCTTGCTCCTGCGATGCTGGCGCCGGCCGCTATCCGCTGCGAATAATGGGAATAATCCGCGCAAGCATGGCGGCGGGCAGGAAAAGCGCGCGGCGAAAGCGCGCAGGCCGAAATTGCAGCAGGAAGCTCATTGCCATCACAACGGATATCACGCCTGTTGCAGGCGTGGCAAACGAAAACTTCGCGCGCCGTCCCATCTGGTCATTCGCGCGCCTGCAAAAAAAAGGCGGGCGACGCTCGCTTTCGCGCAACGTGCCCGCCGTCTGCTCTTGGGGATGCCCTATTCCGAGATGGTCACGAATCGCGTTTTGCCTCCAAAGTGGATTTCGGTGATCTTGTTGCCGTTGCTGACGAACGCCGAATACTGCGGCTTGCTGGTTTCGTCCTTCCACTGCACCGGCGCTTCGACCACGAGTTTTCCGTTCATCGAAAGCTTCACGTGGGTTTCATCCACCTGCACCGTGTAGTCCCCCGGCTTCAGGTCCTTGCCCGCGAACTGCGCCGGATTCAGCAGGCTCATGGTGGTTTTGATTTCAACCTTCGTTTCCTTCGCCGGAGCGGTTTGCGCGGCGACCGAAAGCAACAGCGCTAGCGCCGCTACGGCTCCAAATACCCGGTTCATTGCATGACGCGACATGTTTGTTCCTCCTCGAAATATTTTGCCCCTCGCACCCGCTTAGACGCGCACCTGTGCGTAGCGAAAGCAAAGCCGCCAATGTTTGTAGGAAAAAATATGTGGGAGAAATATTTCGCGCTGAGAAACCGAAAACGAACACTGTCCGCGCGAAAGCGGACACTGTGCGGCGCCCTCACATGAGCAGAATAATCCCCGCGTCCGAATATTGGTACGCTCGCGCGCCCAGAAAAGTTTCATCCTGCGGCGCCGCAGCCATTCCCGCCCTGCCCCGCGTTGACACACCTCCGCCCCTATTCAATAATCGCTGGACATGATTGGATCGCTCCGCGGCAAGCTCATCGAGAAACGCCCCAACCTCGTGTTGCTCGATGTGGGCGGCGTCGGTTACCAGGTGATCATCCCGCTTTCCACTTTCACCAGCCTGGGCGCGCTGCACGCCGAAGCCACGTTGCTGGTTCACACTCACGTGCGCGAGGACCAGTTGGCGCTGTACGGCTTTTTCACCTCGCGCGAAAAGCAGTGTTTCGAAATGCTGATTTCCGCTTCCGGCGTCGGCCCCGCGCTCGCGCTGAAAATTCTTTCCGGCATGAGCCTTGACGAGCTGGTGCCCGCCATCCGCAAGGGCGATCTGGCGCAACTGGTGCGCATTCCCGGCGTCGGCCGCAAAACCGCTGAGCGCATGGTCCTCGAATTGCGCGATAAACTTGCCGCGGTGGACGTCCCCGAAGCAGGCAAGCCCGCGACGCGCTCGCAACTGGAATCGGATGTCGCGTCGGCTCTCGTGAATCTCGGGTACGATGAGAGGGAAGTGGAGAAGGCCATCGCCCAGTCGCGCGGCGCGGTGGGAAATGATTTTGAGACGTTGCTGCGCGCGTCGCTGCAAGTGCTGGGCGCCGCAACCATGCAAAAATCGCAGCGCGCAGGTCGCACAGAATGACGAAGCCTCCGCAGGAAGGCGCCGCGGCCGCCAGCACGAACGCCAGGGAAAATCACGCGCCGGGAAAAATGACAGATCACCGCGAACGCATCATTTCGGGAAAAGCGCTGGACGAAGACGCGCGCATCGAAGCCAGCATTCGTCCCAAACAACTCTCCGATTACATCGGCCAGAACCGCGTGAAGGAAAATCTGCAGATCGCCGTCGAAGCCGCGCGCACCCGCGGCGACGCGCTCGATCACGTCCTGCTCTACGGGCCGCCCGGCCTCGGCAAGACCACTCTCGCGCAGATTCTCGCGAACGAAATGGGCTCGGCCATCAAGATCAGCTCCGGTCCGCTCCTCGAGAAAAAAGGCGACCTCACCGCCGTGCTCACCTCTCTCGACCCGCAGGATTTTTTCTTTCTGGACGAAATTCACCGCCTGCAGCCTTCCCTAGAGGAAATTCTCTATCCCGCCATGGAGGATTTTCGCGTGGACCTCATCATCGGCCAGGGTCCCGGCGCGCGCGTGCATCCCTATCAATTGAATCGCTTCACCCTGATCGGCGCCACCACCCGCGCGGGCCTGATCATGGCGCCGCTGCGTTCCCGCTTCGGCATCGTGCACCGCCTGGAATTTTATTCGCCCGAGGATTTATTGCTCATCGTGCAGCGCTCCGCGCGCATTCTGGGCATCACCATGGACGAATCCGGCGCCGCCGAAATCGCCCGCCGCAGCCGCGGTACTCCCCGCGTCGCCAATCGCCTGCTGCGCCGCGTGCGCGATTTTGCGGAGGTGCGCGCCCAGGGCCACATTGACGTCGCCGTCGCGCGCGACGCCCTCGCCATGCTCGGCGTGGACGATCACGGCCTCGATGAAGTGGACCGCAACCTGCTCCTCACCATCATTCAGAAATATTCCGGCGGCCCGGTCGGGCTCAGCACCATCGCCGCATCCTTGAGCGAGGAAGAAGACGCCATCGAGGAAATCTACGAGCCCTACCTGATGCAGCTAGGCCTCCTCGACCGCACCCCCCGCGGCCGCGTAGCCACAGCCCTGGCCTACAAACATTTCGGCCTGGACGAACCCCGCCGCCAACCCGGCCTCTTCACCTAAAGAATCGCGCCAAGCCGTGGCCTCCGTGAATCCCACGCCGCGAGCCACCCCCCAGGGTGCTGACGTTGTCTTGGCTGTTGCCTACGTAGGACCCGGTTCGGCGCAATCGAACCGGGCAGCCGTTGCCGTCGCTGTTGCGTTTGCCGTTGAATCTGGCTTTGAATCGCCCTCTGATTTTGCTCCTGATTTTGACTCTGCCCTTCAGACGCGCGCTCTTGCCGTGCCTCTGTCCCCGGTTTTCTCTGCGTACTCTGCGTCTCTGCGGTATCCTTGCCGTGGCTCTGCGCGCTCCGCCGCGCATAATTCCCTTTTATTCCCTTGCCGAGTGTGTTATCATGAGTCGGGCGCTTTTACGGCCCGCACAAGGAGGACGCATGCCCGCGCCTGCTCGCGCTTCCGCCTCTCGCGCTCCCCGGGCCGCCTCTCGCCACCACCGCTCCACCCATCCGCGCATTTCTAATCGCGGATTCCGGGATTAGAAA
>JBAQJS010000070.1:0-34330 GCA_049300435.1 Candidatus Acidiferrales bacterium
CATTCACCCGGTGGTGGAAGGGCATGTCGAATTCGGCTTTCTTCGCCAGGTGGCACGAATAGCACAGCTCCGGTTGTGACTTAATCAGCAGGAAATCCGACTCTTTGCCGTGGTGCGGCGAATGGCATGCAATGCAACTCACGTCGTTCCGGGTATGCACGGAGTTGATGGCATTCATGTGCTGTGCGCCGCCCGCATGGCACGTCATGCAATGATTGTTGATTTCCTTGGTAGACGCATCCTTGAAGGTGAATATTTTGGTGATGTCGCCGCCGCCGGCAACGTGAGCGGAACCGGGCCCGTGGCAGTCTTCGCAACCGTGCTTGGCGATCCCGCCTTCTTGGTACGTCTGCTTCCAGTGCGGGCTTTTCTCCCAGCCATTGTAAAGTGCCGCGTGGCAAGCCTTGCACGTTTGCGCACCGACAAACTGCGCCTGCTGCGAGTCACTCGAAGCGGTTGCGGCCGGTGCCGCAGCTGAGGTGTTTTTTGCGACTTGTTTCTCTTGAGCGCGGACAAGACCCTGCTGAACGCCAAGAAGGGCAAGAGTTGCAATCGCCGCCAAGCGGAAGACTCTAAAGCGCGCCATTGTTCTCCCTCAGGTAATCTTCAGAGAACCGGATGAACGATGTCTGATAAATCGGTCAGTTTTTACTATATCGATGAGGCCCCTGACTGTGACGGGAGTCACAATTTGCAATTATTCTTTCATGCTCGATTACCAGGCCAATACGAAGCGCATCTGGATGGGTTCAATCAGGCCGCGACCCGTTCGGAAGTTGTCGGTTTCCGGGCTTTTAGCGAGTTGTAGTAAGAATGCAGCCGTTTTCTTCGCCCTTCTTCGGTTTGCTCACAGTGTTCCCGGCCGCCGCGAACTGATGCGGTTCAGTCCTTGCTTTCACGTTTCCATCTGCCGCAAAGGCGCACATCTCTTCGAGGTTCGCGCGTTCTCATCGTCGAGCGGCGTATTCGGATGCAGTCAAGCATCGGTTGGATCACCGGGCCTTTCAATCCGGGAGGCCTTTCTTCTGGTGCTGTACAAGACTGGGCCGTGATTCGGAACACGGTTTTGAACAACCCGAATCCGTCAGTTTGTTTAACCCGGACGCAGATCGCCACGGGTCGAGGCGACTCTCTGTGCAGCAACGGTTCCCGTGAAGCTCGTGTCTGTCTCCGAAAAATCGGCGAGTCTTTCGAGAGCCTTTCGGTTTTGAATGATGAGCCCGGAACGTTTCCAGTCCAGAATGTGTTTTCTGCGGAATCGGGACATCAGCCGAGTCACGGTTTCTCGCGAAAGCCCGACCATCTGCGCGATGGCTTCCTGGCTCAGATCCAGTTGCAGAGCTGCTTCGCCGCCGGAACCTGTATTGTGAGCGAGCAATCCCAGCAAGCACCGTGCAAGCTTTTGCCCGGTGGATTCGGAGAGTTCGACGGCCCTCATCTTCGTCAAAATGAAATAGCAGGCCTCGCTCACGAGTTCCGCCGCGTGCCGAGCTGCCATCGCATCGCCCTGCATTTCTCTCACCAGTTCCTTGTGAGACACAAACAGGGCCGTGGTCGGCATCATGACTTCCACGGTGGCCGCGTGGATGCGTCCCAAGATGGCGGAGGGCAATCCCAGGATCGTGCCCGGGCCAAAGAAACCAAGCAGCAGCGTCTTGCCGCGTGAGGAATTCACGGAAACCTTGGCGCGCCCCTCCAAGACGACATAGACACCGGTGGGCTTGTCTCCCTCTTTGTAAAGAATTGCCCCCTTCGGATACAATTGCCCGACATTCGATGCCTTCAGTCTTGCCACGTACCGCTCGTCCAAACGAGCGGGAAACGGGTAGCGGGCGCTAAGATGCCCGAGCGGCTCGGTAATCGCGTACCCGAATAGGGTCCTTGCCTCACTGCCGTTAGGGTGCCACTTCTTGGAACGTCTCTGCATGGCCCTCACCTCTGGTACCTAGACTCTCATCCCGACCCAGGAAATACCGTGCTCACCATCACGGCTGTCTGTGACGGCGGTCACAGACACGCCATACGCGATTGGATGATTCTTCAATACCGTTAGGGGCCACTGGAAGAGCAGCGCATTGAGGAACTCGAGGCGTCAACAGGCCGAAATCACCGTTCGCGGCCGGATTCAGTCATTCCGGGGGAATACCAATGCATTCACCGAGAACAAGTTTACCGGCTGCGCTGAAATCGCGCGGCGTTTCGCGCCGTGAATTCGTGCTGTTCTGCAGCTCGATGGTTGCTACGCTGGCACTTCCTCCCCGATATCTCGGTGCCGTGATGAAGGCACTCACTCAGGCAAGCCGTCCGATTCTGGTGTGGCTTGAGTTTCAAGATTGTGCGGGCAACTCGGAATCGATGTTGCGCAGCAGTAATCCTCCGGTCGCGCAATTTGTTCTTGATCTTCTCTCTTGGGAATATCACGAGCTGCTGATGGCCGGCGCGGGGAAGCAGGCGGAGGACGCACTCGAACGTGTTGTTCGTGACCACGCGGGCGAGTATATCGCCGTGGTGGAGGGTGCGATTCCGACGGCCGACGGCGGCGTGTACTGCACGATCGGCGGAAAGACCGCGCTGGACATCGCCAATCACGTTTGCAGCAAAGCCGCCGCCAATATTGCCGTTGGTGCGTGCGCCTGGGACGGCGGCCTGGTGCGCTCGAATCCCAATCCCACCGGAGCGCTTGGATTGCAGGAAGCGGTTCCCGGGTTAAAGAACCTCATCAACCTGGGAGGGTGCCCGCACAATCCCGCGAACACCGCCGCGGTCCTGGTCCATTACCTGACCTTCCACGATCTGCCCGCGCTCGATGAATACAACAGGCCGTTGTTCGCTTACGGCGACATCATTCACGATCAATGCGAGCGCCGGGCACACTACGATGCGGGACGTTTCGTGGAGGAGTGGGGCGACGAAGGCCATCGCAAGGGCTATTGCCTTTACAAGATGGGCTGCAAAGGCCCGGAAGCTACTTATAACTGTCCGACCGTCCGCTGGAATGATGGAACGAGCTGGCCGGTGAAGGCCGGCCACGGGTGCATTGCGTGCGCTTCGCACCGTTTTTGGGATACGAAATCACCGTTCTATAAGCGGTTGCCTTCGGTGCCCGGGTTCGGAGTGGATGTCACCGCGGCCGAGATCGGTTGGGTTGCCACGGCGGCGGTGGGCGCGGCAATGGTCGCGCAGGTCGCCGGCAATATCGTGCGCGACAAACTTCGGCCGAAGAAGAACGCAGAAGAAACAAAAGAACCGCCGGAGTCTCGCGGCGCGTAGGAGGAATCCATGGCGCGGATTGTGGTGGATCCGGTCACGCGAATTGAGGGACATCTCCGCATCGAAGCGCAGGTCGAAGGCGGAACGATCTCGGATGCGTGGAGTTCCGGCACGATGTTCCGTGGCATCGAGCTCATTTTGCGCGGCCGCGACCCGCGCGAAGCCTGGATCTGGGCGCAACGCATCTGTGGTGTCTGCACGATGGTGCACGCGCTCGCTTCGGTCAACGCGGTCGAGGATGCGCTGGGCATCGAAATTCCGGACAACGCGCGCCTGGTGCGCAACATCATCGCCGCGACGCAAACGATCCAGGACCACGTCATCCATTTCTATCATCTGCACGCACTGGACTGGGTGGATATCCTCTCCGCTCTCAAGGCGGACCCGGCAAAGACTGCCCAGCTCGCGCAATCGATCTCGGATTGGCCTATTTCGAGTGAGAAATATTTCAAGGGTGTACAAGACCGCATCAGCGCCTTGGTTGCGAGCAAACAACTGAGCCTGTTCGGCGCCGGATATTGGGGACATCCGGCCTACCGCCTTCCGCCGGAAGCGAACCTCATGGCCGTTGCACATTACCTGGAAGCGCTGCAGTTCCAGAAAGAATTCATCCGGATTCATACGGTTTTGGGCGGCAAGAATCCTCACTTGCAGACATTCCTGGTTGGCGGCATGGCCACCGCCATGGATCCGAACGAGCCGGGCGCGACAATCAACCCCGAAAGAATGGATTTTCTGGTGCAGGTGGCCAAGTCGGCGATCGGGTTTGTGAATCAGGTGTACATTCCCGATGTTCTGGCCGTGGCAGGATTCTACCCCGAGTGGTTCAAGCTGGGCGCGGGCGTTGGGAATTACATGTGCTATGGCGGTTATCCGCAAGGGTCCATCAAGGATCCTGCGGACTTCTTTCTTCCGCGAGGGATCATCCTGGACCGCGACCTTTCGAAGGTGCACCCAGTCGATCCCGCAAATGTCACGGAATATGTGGCCCGTTCCTGGTACGAATATTCGGGTGGAGACCAGGTTGCAAAGCATCCGTATGAAGGAGAGACCAATCCGAAGTATTCAGGACCGAAACCCCCTTATGAATTCCTCGAGGTGAATGAAAAATATTCCTGGCTGAAGGCTCCGCGGTATCAAGACCAAGTGATGGAAGTCGGCCCGCTCGCACGGTTGCTCGTTGCGTACGCTTCGGGTCAGCCGGACGTTAAAGCTCTAGTCGATGCGACGCTCGGAAAGCTCAAGGCCCCGCCGGCTGCGTTGTTTTCGACTCTGGGGCGCGTGGCGGCGCGCGCTCTTGAAACGCAACTGCTCGCGAGCCGTCTGCTGGGCTGGATCGAACAACTTGGAGATAATTTGGCGAGCGGCAATGTGCGCATTCACAACGGGGAAAAGTGGAACCCAAACTCGTGGCCCAAGACTGCGCAGGGTTTCGGCTTCTTCGAGGCACCGCGCGGATCGCTCGGGCACTGGGTGGAGATCGAAGACCAGGCCATCAAGAACTACCAAGCGGTGGTTCCGTCCACCTGGAACGCCGGCCCGCGAGATGCACGAGGCCAGCGCGGACCGTATGAATCGGCGCTCCTCAAGACACCGGTCGCGGATCCGGAACGTCCGCTCGAAATTCTGCGCACGGTTCACTCCTTCGACCCTTGCCTCGCGTGCGCGGTTCACGTAGTGGACGCTCGCCGGCATGTGCTCGCTCGGGCAGAAGCCTGATCGGGCAGAGGGTTGCTTATGAGAAAGACACAAAGGCGACATGGCGAAGAGGCGGAATGGAAGAGGCCCGCGCACGGGCAAGTGAGGGTGTACGTCTGGGAATGGCCGGTGCGCTTTGCGCACTGGATCATTTTCACTACGATTGTTTCTCTGTCAATCACCGGCTATTACATGCATTCTCCGTTCATCGTTCCGCATGGAAGATCCGCGTACGTTATGGGAACGATGCGCTTTGTACATCTACTCTCCGGCTTCGCGTTTCTTTGCGCGGTTCTCATACGGATTGTATGGATGTTTATCGGAAACCGCTGGTCGCATTGGGATCAGTTCATCCCCGTAACCAAAAAACGCCTGAAGGATATCGCTGCAACCGGCAAGTATTACGTTTTTATGGCGTGGTCGCCTACATCCCACATCGGTCATAACGCGCTGGCGGGCGCTTCCTATGCCGTTGTCTATTGCCTGGCATTGGTTGAAATACTGACCGGGCTCGCGCTCTACTCACGGATTTTGGGAAACCGAGTTATGAGTTTCTTCTTCGGATGGATTCCGCATCTGATTGACGTTCAATGGCTCCGGGAGACTCATTTCCTGGTGATGTTCGTCTTCTGGATGTTCTTCATTCACCATCTCTACACGGCCATCCTGGTTTCGATCGAAGAAGAGAATGGTGTGATGGAGAGCATCTTCAGCGGTTATAAATTCGTTCCCGAGCATGAACTGCGGGAGGCCCTCGCTGAAGAGAGCGAGGAGGCCGGAGAGGTTCGTCAAGAAGAGCTCAGGGCCGGCCCGGCGGCTCAACAAAATTCCCAATCCGGAACGTGACATGGAAGACTTCCGCTCTTCGGACACCGTGGTGATAGGGGTGGGCAATACGATCCTCTCGGACGAGGGTGTCGGCGTGCATGCTGCAAGGCTGCTCGAGAGTGATCCGCGAGTACCGGCGGATGTGACGATTCTGGATGGCGGCACGCTCGGTCTTGAGCTGATTCCGTATGCTTCGGATGCCTCCCGGATGCTGATCCTAGACGCCATGAACTCGGGCAAAGCGCCCGGAACCCTCGCCCGAATGACCGGAAAAGATTTGCTGAGCACGACAGCAGGAAGAAGCGTTCATCAGCTGGGTGTTGCCGATCTCATTGCCGCTCTGCTCCTAGTGTCGAGCGGTCCTCAGGAGATTATTGTCTTGGGCGTGCAGCCCGCCAATACCGATTGGGGCACAACCTTGTCTCCCGAAGTCGAGGCTGCCCTTGTACTCTTGGTGGATGCAGCGGTGGCGCAATTGCATCTCTGGAAGGAATCACGGGATCGTGGTTTCAAGTTCGAATCATCAGCCCTGCCGCCCGGCCGACACTCGGACCGGATGGTTTCCAAGCCCTGCGAAAAAGGAAGCAACTAACGTGTGCCTCGCCATCCCTGGAAAGATCGTTAGTAGCGAACTGCAGAACGGAATTCGCGTGGGACGCGTGCAGTTTGGCGGAATCGCGCGGGAGACCTGCCTCGACTTTGTTCCCGAAGCGTCGATCGGAGACTACGTGATCGTGCACGTAGGATTCGCCATCAGTCTTGTGGATCGGGAAGAGGCGGAGCGGAGTTATGAGGCGCTCGAATCCATGGGATTGCTCAAGGACGAACTGGAGTCGGATTTAGAGGATTCCCAAGCGGACAAGTAAGCTGATTCTGGTGGGCTCCGAGAGAGCGTATGAAGTATTTAGACGAATACCGGGATGAGAAGATCGCGCGCGGAATCGTGGCCGAGCTGGGTCGCCGCGCCACGCGGCCCTGGGTGTTAATGGAGATTTGCGGCGGCCAAACCCACACGCTGATGCGTTATGGAATCGACGAGATGTTACCCGCTGGGATTGAGCTGGTACACGGGCCCGGGTGTCCCGTGTGCGTGACCTCTCTCGAAACGATCGACAAGGCCATCGACATTGCCTCGCGTCCTGACGTGACGCTGATTTCTTATGGCGACATGCTGCGCGTACCGGGCTCCCGCACCGACCTATTTCATGTGAAGGCGCAGGGCGGAGACGTGCGCGTGGTTTATTCTCCGACCGAGGCTCTCAAGTTCGCCCGCGCCCATCCCGCGCGCAAAGCGGTCTTTTTCGCCGTCGGCTTTGAGACGACCGCTCCCGCGAACGCCATGGCTGTCTGGCAAGCCAAGCGAGAAGGGCTTGGGAATTTTTCGATGCTGGCCTCCCACGTCCTGGTGCCGCCCGCGATTCGAGCGTTGTTGAGTTCACGGCGCAATCGCGTGCAAGGCTTCATTGGTCCGGGTCATGTCTGCACGGTTATGGGTTATCGCGAATATGAGGAACTCATCCGCGAGTTTCACGTGCCGATTGTTGTGGGCGGATTCGAGCCGCTTGATCTGCTGGAAGCGATCCTGATGCTAGTGAAACAGCTGGAAGAAGGGCGCGCGGAAGTCGAAAACCAATACGTCCGATCCGTTACCTACGAAGGAAATCTCCTCGCTCAGAACATACTACGAGAGGTATTCGAAGTCTGTGACCGCAAATGGCGCGGAATCGGGGGAATCCCGGAGAGCGGTTTCAGTCTCCGGGAGGAATATGCTGACTTCGACGCGGATCGCATTTTTGGGACAGAAGGAGTAACCGCGGAGGAGCCCGCGGAGTGCATTAGTGCAGAGGTGCTCCAGGGACTGAAGAAACCGACGGATTGTTCGGCATTCGGGACGCGCTGCACGCCGGAAAATCCCCTGGGCGCTCCCATGGTCTCTTCCGAAGGCGCCTGCGCCGCGTATTACCGCTATCGCCGGTATGCGATAGCGGCGAAGGAAAATGATTGATGCCTCCAGAAGCGAAACTCGATGTGGCTTTAAGTTGTCCCGTTCCGATCGCGGCCACCGAGTCTATCCTGCTGGGCCACGGAAGCGGAGGCCGAATGAGCGCGAAGCTCCTGCGCGAGATCCTTCTTCCGGCTCTGCAAAATCCCGTCCTCGATCGCCTGGATGACCAGGCCATTGTAGATGTCGGGGGATCGAGAATTGCGTTTTCGACGGACACCTTTGTCGTGAAGCCGCTATTTTTCCCCGGTGGCGATATCGGAACGCTGGCGGTGAACGGTACCGTGAATGATCTAGCGATGGGCGGCGCGAAACCCCTTTTCCTGAGTCTCGCACTCGTCCTCGAAGAAGGGCTTCCGTTCGATACTCTCCGGCGGATCATGGAATCCATTCGCGTCGCCTCTGCCCTTGCGGGCGTTGTGGTCGTCACGGGAGATACGAAAGTAGTCGAAAAAGGGAGCGGCGATGAATTATTTGTGAATACCTCGGGAATCGGACTGGTCTCATCCGGCGTGAGACTTTCCGCCGATCGGGCGCGCCCCGGAGATCGAGTCGTGTTGAGTGGAACTATTGGGGACCACGGGATCACGATTCTGTCCCAGCGGGAGGGCCTCGAATTCGAAAGCGCGATTCACAGCGATACGGCAGCGCTGCACGGTCTGGTAGCAAATATGCTGCGGGCGAGCGGCGCTATCCGTTGTCTACGGGATCCTACGCGGGGCGGACTGTCGAGTTCGCTGAATGAAATTGCAGAGCGATCCAAGGTGAGCATCGAGCTGCAGGAAAGTGCGATTCCCATCCGCGATGAAGTCCAAGGCGCCTGCGAGATGCTGGGCCTTGATCCCCTGTATGTGGCCAACGAAGGCAAGCTGGTGGCGGTTGTCGAGCCCGCTGCTGCGGAATCCATTCTCGAAGCCATGCGCCAGCATCCGCTGGGCCGCGACGCCAGGATCATTGGAACGGTGACGGACTCCCATCGAGGGATGGTTACGCTACGCACCCGGCTGGGTACATCGCGGATCGTCGATCTGCTCTCCGGCGATCAATTGCCAAGAATCTGTTGAGGGCCGGTTGATGCACGAAATCGGTATTGCCAATTCGGTGCTGGATGCGGTTCGCGCGGAAAGACGGCGCTTCTCGGCCGGCCACATCTACAAGGTGGGCGTCCGGATCGGCGAACTCGCGGGAGTGAACCCGGACGCGATGAGCTTTTGTTTTGAAGCTCTGGTGCGCGGGACGGAACTTGAGCCGCTGGCACTGGAAATTGAATACTGCGCACGCCGCTATCAGTGTCGATCCTGCGGGCGCTCCTATGCTGCACCGAAGGAAGATTTGGCATGCCCGGACTGTGGCGTCTGGGATTCTCAATTCTTGGGGGGCGACGAACTGGAGCTCGCCTATCTGGAGGTCGAAGATGGAACGCGTGCCACTGGAACGTAAAGTTTTGAGCGAGAACGACCGCATTGCCGCCAGTTTGGGGGCGCGTTTTGCAGCAGCCAATATTCTGTGCCTGAACTTGATAAGTTCACCGGGGTCCGGGAAGACCAGGCTACTTGAACGCACTCTCGAGAGCTTCGACCGTCGCGAACGAGTGGCAGTTCTTACCGGAGACATTCAGACGGAAAACGACGCGAGACGCTTGGCTCGCTTTGGGTTTCCGGTGAAGCAAATTACAACCGGCGGGACATGCCATCTGGACGCTCGGATGATCGAAAGGGCCGTTGTCGACTGGCGTTTGGAAGATATCGACCTGCTATTGATCGAAAACGTGGGAAACCTGGTGTGTCCTTCGAGCTATGGCCTGGGCGAAGCGGCGAAAATCGTCCTTCTCAGCGTGACGGAGGGAGACGACAAGCCGCTCAAATACCCCTCGATCTTTTTCAAGTCCGAACTGCTGATCCTGAACAAGATCGACCTGTTGCCCTACGTGCCATTCGATGTCGTTGCTGCCGAAGCGAACGCGAGGAGTATCCACCGCGATATGGACATCGTTCGGGTGTCCTGCCAGACCCGCGAGGGGATGGCGGAATGGCTCTGTTGGTTGGATCGCAAGCGGAAAGTCTCGCGCGCTGCGGCCGCCGCATCTTGAAACATCATGCAAGTCCGCAAGGAAATCCAAATCGCCGGTATCGTGCAAGGAGTCGGGTTCCGGCCGTACGTCTATCGGCTTGCGACTGATCGCAACCTCGGCGGGAACATCCGCAATACGGCGGCAGGAGTTTTGATCGAAATTCAGGGGCCGCAGGACTTGGTTGAGGATTTCGTCTCACGCCTCCCGAAGGATGCGCCGGCGCTCGCACAGATTACCCAGGTATCCGTCCGCGAGACGGCGTGCCGGCCGGATCGGGGTTTTGAAATAAGGTCCAGCCATGCCGGCCAGCACGTGAGTGCGCTGATCTCTCCGGACGTGGCAACGTGCGAAGACTGTCTTCGGGAGCTGTTCGACCTTAACGACCGCCGGTATCATTATCCTTTTATCAACTGCACAAATTGCGGACCACGCTTCACAATCCTGCGGGATGTACCCTACGACCGGCCGCGCACCTCGATGTCGGGGTTCGCGATGTGCGAGCAATGCCGCGCGGAATACGAGGACCCGGAAGACCGACGTTTCCACGCGCAGCCGAACGCCTGCTGGAAATGCGGCCCGCAACTCGAATTCTGGAGTGGCCGGGGGGAGGCGGTCCAGGTTGATGATCCCATCGAAGCGGCGGTGGAGCACCTTCGATTGAGCGAGGTACTCGCCGTCAAGGGACTCGGGGGATTTCACCTCGCGGCAGATGCCGTAAACGCGGCCGCCGTGGAACGGCTGCGCGAGCGCAAAGGGCGCGCCGCGAAGCCGTTTGCCGTGATGGTGAGGAATCTGGAAGCTGCGGTGCGATTATGCGACATCGATGATGAAGCACGAAGACTTCTCACCAGCCGGCAGCGGCCCATCGTGCTGCTGCCCAAAATTGGAGGCGCCGCGATTGCTGAAAGCGTATCGCCAAACCAACGCGACCTAGGGATCTTCCTGCCGTATACCCCGATGCACCATCTGCTCATGGCGGCGGGCAAATTTGCGGCGTTGGTCATGACGAGCGGAAACCTGAGTGAAGAACCGATTGCGATCGGCAACCGCGAGGCGGTCGATCGGCTAGGGGGCATCGCCGATTTCTTTCTCGTGCACGACCGCGCAATTCTCCTCCGTTGTGACGATTCCGTGGTTCGTCCTTCGGCTGGCAGGTTGCGACAGGTACGGAGATCGCGGGGCTACGTGCCGGCGCCGGTTCGACTGCACAAAGAACTCCCGCAAATTCTTGCGCTCGGCGGAGAGATGAAGAATGCGATCTGCCTGACGCGCGGCAACCTCGCGTTCCTGAGCCAGCATATCGGCAATCTGGAAAACGCCGACAGTCTCGATTTCTTCCACGATGCCATCTCCCATCTTTCGAGGATCCTCGAAATCGAACCGGAAATCATCGCGCACGATCTTCACCCCGATTATTTGTCGACGAAATGGGCGCTTGGACAGAAGGACGTCCGAATCGTGGGTGTTCAGCACCACCATGCGCACATCGCATCCTGCCTGGCGGAAAATGGAGTCGAGGGGCGGGTCATCGGACTCGTGCTCGATGGCACCGGCTACGGGACGGACGGCAATATCTGGGGCGGCGAAGCGCTTATTGCCGATTACGGACGCTTTGAACGGGCCGCTCATTTCGCGTACGTGCCGATGCCTGGGGGTGCCGAAGCGATCCGTGAACCGTGGCGGATGGCGGTGAGTTATTTGGCGCAGGCTTTTGGCGAGGATTTCCTAGACCTGGATATCCCCTTCGTCCGAGAACTGATACGAGGGAAGGCGGAGTTGATTCTGCGCATGATGGCCCAGCGGGTGAATTCTCCCTTGACATCAAGTTGCGGACGTTTGTTCGATGCCGTCGCAGCGCTCATTGGAATTCGGCAAACAGTGAGCTACGAAGCACAGGCGGCCATTGAATTGGAGATGTCGGGACGGTCGTCCAGCGAAACCGATGGCTATCCGTTCGCGATTCGTCGCCAAGACAAGCATTGGCAGATCGATCCCGCTCCGCTTTTCGGCGCAATCGTCGAGGATATCCGCCGCAACATATGCAGGGCGACGATCAGCCGCCGATTCCACAACGGGCTGGTCGAAACTCTCGCGCGGCTCGCGTGCTTGCTGCGTCAGGAATCCTCGCTTAATCGGATCTGCTTGAGCGGCGGCACATTCCACAACTTGCTCGTGTTCGAAAACTTGATTCGCGAACTGCAATTCCGTCATTTTGAAGTTCTTACTAATTCCGAAGTTCCCACGGGCGACGGTGGTTTGAGCCTGGGACAGGCGCTCGTCGCAGCACATACCGTCCCAGCCGAAATCTAAAAGTCCCCATGGGAGATGGCCCAAGCGATGCCTTGCAGCAAATTCACGGAGTTCTGACATCGACATGCCCGATGCTAGAAGAATCTTCACGGCAGTCCTTTACCGTGCGTTTGGCCATCGGCTTCACCCCGGGTCCTGTGTGCTATAACCGAATGCATAACACATCAATCGAACCTAGATGAACGCGCGCAGGCAACAAGCCCTCGGAGGCTCGGGATGTTGATTCAGGAAGTCAGTCACGAAGAGGCCCTAAACCTGCTCGCTCACCTGCGTCTCGGCAGAGTTGCATGTGCGGAAGGGGCTCAACCGTATGTGGTCCCATTCTATTTTGCCTATCGCGACGGCTTCCTCTACAGCTTTTCAACCGTTGGTCAAAAGATCAGATGGATGCGGGCCAATCCGCTGGTCTGCGTCGAAGTCGATGAGATCGTGAACTCGGAGGAGTGGGTAAGCATTGTTATCTTTGGCCGCTATCAGGAGTTGACAGATATCCCGGAGCTGAAGGCGGAACGCAATTTGGCGTACAGGCTGCTCCAAGAAAAAGCAATCTGGTGGGAACCAGGCTATGCGAAAACCATCATCGGAGGGACCGAACGAGCTCTGCTGCCGGTCTATTTCCGAATTCAGATCGCGCGGATAACAGGTCGCCATAGTGCGCCGAACTCCGCCGAAGGGGTTCACGTAAAACCATCGCCGAACGAACAAGCGAGCAAACACTCTGTGCAAGGCATTCTGGCGGCGCTCCGGGCGAAACTGTTCTCGAAGTAGGCATGGATTAGGTCATCAGGGTCCGAGGCCGTTGCGCTTGGTTTCTTGCACTTACCGCATTAGTCGAAATTCAGCGCGGGCCGATCATTAGAAACGGATTGACACGTTTTGTGACCACGGACTGCCGTACATTGCGTAATAGCCAGCTCCAAGCCAGAACCGAATGGGATTCCCCGAACGAGCGGCCCTCGGGCGCGGTCAGATCCATTTGGAGTGATCTCCCCGTACGATTTCAAGCTGTTATCACTTCCGAAGACTCCGAACATGAGATCCAAGCGTGACATCCCGTTCGATGCGGAGGTCTATCTCGAATCCGTCGGAGTTTCGAGAAAAGTACGAGAATTCCGGGGCAACGTGAGGCAGCAATCCGCAACTCGCCGCGACGCGTTCGGGCGCGTGAGTTACATGAAAGTTCTAAGCTCCTATGCATTGCGTTGACCTCACCGATAGTTCTCCCACCATGCAAGGCCATGTGATAACGCAAACGTTGAACTGTGACCGCGATCACTTCATTGAATTGAGAATAGGGTTAAACAGTAACTGAAGGATTGAGAGGCAACCATGGAAGAGAGCCCCCAAAGCTATCCGGCAAGCAGCTGGAGAAAGTTCCGGACTCCTCCTCTCCTGCCAGAAGAAATCGAACCACCGGGGATAGACCTGGCAGCCTTCCTTTCATCCTTCCGCGGCAACGGCGCGACGCTGAGCTTCAAAGAAGGAAACCAGTTGGCAATGGCTGCGACCCGCTCGGGTCAGAAGAACTCCGCGTCAGCTACTGCTCGGCAGGCAATCGACGTTATTAGGCCGGAAGAACCACTGGCATGAGGGAGAATTACAATGACAAAATTGATGCTTCGCGACAATTTCTACAGTGATCTCTTTGAATTCCGTCGTGATTTCGACGAGATCTTCAATCACATGCTCACTTTCAAGCCATTTGTGAGGGAGCAACTTCCACTTGAGAGAGCGTTTAATTTCGTCCCATTCGTCCCAGCAGTTGAGGCGTATGTGGACACGGAAGCAAGGAAGTACATTTGCCGAGTTTCTTTGCCCGGCGTCGATCCGAAAGAGTTCGAGATCAATCTGCAGGGTAACGTGCTCACAATCAAGGGCGAGAAGAGAACTGCGAAGAACTTGAAGGAAGCGGAAGTCAAGCACTCCGAATTTCTGTATGGCGCTTTCGAGCGGACATTGACGCTGCCCGAGGGCATCGAAGCGGAGAAGCTCGTTGCCGAGTTCCACAGCGGCGTGCTCGAAATCACTGCGCCTGTCGCCGTGGCGGCTCTGCCGCGGAAAATCGAAGTCAAGGAAGCCAAGACTGCTCCAATTGCCAAGCAAGTCGCGGCGTAGCTATGTATCTTTCGGGCCCGGGGTTGACCTAGCTCCGGGCCTTTCTTATTAAAGCCTGCAGACCTCCACTTCCTTGGTTCGTGGATGGCTGCGGAGGCGATCCTTAGGGATACCGGCGTCTTGTCGATTGCACGTTCAGATTTGTCAGGCGGAGCGCAAAATCCGATGCGCTGCTCGGCTGGCATTTGCATCGGAGCCCAAACCAACAAACCGAATTAGGAGGAACGCCATGTCGCGGACAATTTGCAGGTTGGCAATCTCATTCGTAACTGTGTTACTGATCGTCGGTCTCGCGACTGCTCAAGAAAATCAAATCAAGCGAGCACCGATTCGAGCATCCAATCCCTCCTCCGGAGCAGAGATGTACAAGCAATACTGCGCAGCCTGCCACGGAAAACATGGAAAGGGAGATGGGCCCGCGGCTTCCGAACTGAAGGCCGCTCCTGCCGACCTCGCCACTTTGGCGAAGCGAAACGGTGGCACGTTTCCGACCGAACACGTGATGGACGTCCTGCGCAATGGCGTGAAAACTCCCGCGCACGGAACTTCGGACATGCCGACGTGGGGCCCGTTGTTCCAAACCGTCAGTTCCCATGATCAGGCCATCGTCAACATGCGGATTTCGAACCTGACGAACTACCTCAAATCGCTTCAGGATAAATAGCAGCAATGGTGCGCGAAGAAACCGCCCTCCGTCAGGGTTCAGTCACGGCTGCCGCAGACGTCGTCCGTTGCCGCGATTGAGTTCGTGACTTTCAACCGACTGTAAATATCCCGAGGGGCTCGACGACACCGGCTTCCGTGCAGAGCCGCGTTATTGATTCAAGTAAGAGAATGCCCAGAATTCTGACTCTGAGCGCACTTGGAACTGCGTCAGGAAATGCCAGTCTGCTTATTCCGCCTGCATGGACTTGATATAGGCTGTGAGGCTTGCGATTCGGATGTCAACCAGGGCGGGATCTGTTCCGCGAATCGACGCGAAGAGCGGTCCCCATATGGGCATCTCCGAATCTCCATGAGCCGGCGTTCTCACGCCGCTTCGGAGTACGTCCTCGACGTACGAGTCCGGAAACTTTCCACCGTGCCGATGAGCGAGTGTGGTCAAGTCCGGAGGCGGAGTCTTTGGTTCGGTGGCTAATGGCCCGCGCCCTCTTAGATCAATTCCATGGCAAACAGCGCAGTATTGCTTGTAGAGACGCGCGCCAGAAACCGGATTCGACCCCGGCAAGTGTGCGGCTTTCTGGTCTTGGACCGCGGCGGTTGTCGCGAAGGCAATAACCGAAGACACTACCGCGCATATGAACACCTGGCGAGTAGGCCGGATGATCATTGGAAGCCCTCCTCAACAAGACTCTATATGTTTGGCCTTGCGTCAGGCGAGATCCAATCGAAACAGGGTGAGGCGGTCGTCACGACCCGGAGGCATCCCCCGGACCGAACATTCGGTCCTTAGCCGAATGCTCGCCTGTCACGAAAATGTAACGATAGTCGCGGCAAAGAGCTAGGAATGGCGAATAAAAGGTGAATAAAGAAGAGAAGTTGACTCATCGAGTTTCATCGCAACCTGCTGATTCCCCTCGGAAAACTCCCGCTCCGGCAAATCGTGATTAAAGTAACTAAGTGGCTGTTAACCGAAGGGTTGCTAGTTCGAATCTAGCCCGGGGAGCCAACTTCTTCCGATTTTTCAAATGCTTATGAGCGCATCGCTTTTAGAGAATGATGCGCAGGATCATCTTACCTGGCTCGTCAGTTTACCGCAGCATTCAGGGCGTGCGGGCAATGCGGAGCGATCCCATCCCCCGCCGATCCTAATTCGGGAATAGCGGTGATCCAAATCTGATGGATGGCCGGGAACGCAATGCGCCGCAACCGCAAAGCAAGTACGAAGGGATGAGGTAGAACAGCCATGGCTGAAGTGCTTTTGATTGTCAGATTTGTGGCACGTACCGGAATGGAAGACCAACTTAGAGCGCTGCTGCAGGGCATGTTAGCTCCTACGCTCGCCGAATCGGGATGCAAGCTGTATGACCTTTATGAGTCAGACACGAAGGGCCGATTCTTTCTCTCCGAAAGATGGGAAAGTCAGGCCGCGCTCGATCAACATATGGCAACGCCCCACTTTAAGCGCTTGAAACAAACCGGCGCCGAACTAGTAAGTGAGCCCTTCGAGATCAACAAAGTAAAAAGGAACCTGACCGGCGCCTCCGCAGCATGACATTCGCGAGGTCCAAAAATCGAATCCGAGATGCAATACGGAAAGGAAGATCACGCTATGCCGTTGATCAAAATAGATGCTCTTGAAGGCAGAACCCAATCCGAGGTGACGGCCCTCCTCGACGCGGTCCACAGGGCCGTCGTGAAGGCGTTTCATGTCCCAGTCCGAGACCGTTATCAGGTCTATCAAGCCCATCCCAAAGGTTTCTTGATCATCCAAGACACCGGTCTAAACATCTCTCGGACCGACAAAGCTCTGATCATCACGGTGGTAAGCAAGAAGCGCGATGAAATTCTGAAGCGCAGATTCTACAAGGAGTTAACGGAGCAGTTGGCAAGCTCAGTTTCGATCGCACCCAGCGACGTGGTGGTCGCAATCGTCGAGAATTCAGCGGCGGACTGGAGCTTTGGAAACGGCGAACCTCAGTTTTTGACCGGCGAGCTTGGATAAGGCACCTGGTTCGCTCAGAGACCGAGAGAAACGGTGACGCGATGTTTCTATTTGTGGCGAGCGCCCGGATTGGAGCTTTCCGCCTAATGCTTCCTCAATTGTGCGCGATCGCGGCGCTCTCGCATCGCGTACCTGCCATTGAAGCTTGCGATTGAGGGGAGCGCCCTGGGCGCATTCAGCCCCAATCAACTGCAGGCCTTTTCTTACCTCTCCGCGCATCTGCAGCAGGCCGGCCTTCTCCTCTCGTGGGTATTTTATGGAATTGACGAAATTGCTGGCGGGTATCTGAGGTTCCGCTCAGGACTCTTGCCCCGCATCCTCGGAATCCTGTCGAGACTCTCCGGACTCTGTTACTTTACGCATGGCTTCCTGGCGCCTTCGCTGGATGCCCGGTTGTATCCCTGCATTCTCTATCCCTGCCTGCCTGGCGAGGGCCTGAGCAGCCTCTGGCTGGCCACGGTGGGACTGAACATCGCAAAGTGGAGGGTGGACGGTCGAACCTCGCGGTCCCGTGTCTGGCTAGCTCCCGGTGCCGCGGGCACCGCTCTTCAAAGGACGCGGTCAAGGGCAGCAACGTTCGTCGGTGCGACATCGCTGGCCCAGCCGAATTTTTGGGGGATAGATCGCAGCGGATATTCTCCGCATCAAAGATGGAGCACTGGTCGAGCATCAGGACGTCGTCCAGGACGAAGCGACGCGCGGGACGTCCAAGAGCGGCCTGCCCGTGTTCGGCGATACGTTTGGGAAATGACGGCGGCAATGGCCGGCAGATGCCGCCGTTGCCATCTTAAACACGGCTCAAGGAGAATCTATGAAGTTGACGGGCAACACGATTTTTATCACAGGTGGCGGTTCGGGGATTGGGCGCGGGCTGGCGGAGGCGTTCCACAAGCGGGGAAACCAGGTAATTATCTCCGGCCGGCGCAAAGGCCATTTGGCGGAAACAACCAAGGCCAATCCCGGGATGTACTCGCTGGAACTAGACATTCAGGATCCCGCGAATACCGCAGCGGTGGCGAAGAAACTGATCGCGGCGTATCCGAAGCTGAATGTGCTCATCAACAACGCCGGAATCATGCAGGCGGACAATGCCGGTGGCGAGATTGACGAAGCGGTGCTGGTGCCGACGATTACGACGAACCTGCTGGGGCCGATTCGCATGACTTCCGCGCTGATCGAGCACTTCAAGAAGCAGGACGCAGCCACGGTTATCAACGTATCGTCGGGGCTGGGATTCGTCCCGCTAGCCATGTCCGCGATTTATTCTTCCACGAAGGCGGCGCTGCACTCCTACTCGCTATCCATGCGCTACCGGCTGAAAGGCACTTCGGTGAAGGTTCTGGAGCTGGCGCCTCCGTGGGTGCGGACTGACCTGATGAATAGCAATGAGGCTGCGCAGGCCATGCCGCTTGCGGAATTCATCGCCGAAGCAATGAGGGTACTCGAAACGGACGCAGAGGAAGTGCTCGTGGAACGCGTCAAGATGCTACGCAACAACGCCGGCCCGGGCGAAGCCGCCTTTGTGAACCAATTCAACGACATGATCTCGCAGATGCACTAATTGTCTTGCACAATCCCGGAGTCTGAGAGGAGGTGCGCAGATGGACTGGGCAAACAATGGAGTAAGAATCGTGCATTCCGACCAGCTGGACATGAATACGCCGCAGACGCCGGGAATGACGCGGGCTGCGGCGATCACGCGCGCAACAACCGGGGCGAGCAAACTGTGGGCCGGGACCATGGTGGTGCAACCGGACGCGAAGACTGGGCCGCATCATCATGGCGAACTGGAAACCGTGCTGTACGTGGTGAAGGGCCGGGTGAGAATGCGCTGGGGAGACGAGCTGGAGCTGAGCGACGAAGCCGGGCCCGGTGATTTCATCTACGTTCCGCCATATGTGCCGCACCAGGAGATCAATGCCAACCCGAACGATACTTGCGAGGCTGTGGTCGTGCGCAATGGACAGGACCCGATCGTCGTGAATCTTGAGCTGCGCACCCCCGAACCGGCCAGCGCGGGGCACCGGGGCATGCCGTTTCACCCCGATCGCTGATCTTGGATTCAGCGCTATGAAGACCCTGCGGGACCGAGTGAACCCCGTCTTCGCCGGATCGCGGTTCTGCTCCTCTGGAACTCAATCTCCGCTCGCCTGCGCAATCGGATGGTCCTCGGCAGGCGGCGAGAGCGGCCCGGCGAGCACGCACGAAACCCACATGATAAGCAGCACGAGCGCGGCGCCAAGAATTCCCGCTGCATGATAACGAAGGACTGAGGCCGCGCCGGCAATTGCGCCGAGCAGGAAAGCTGTCCACACCCCGCCAGACAATCCCAGCGCGGAATTCACTGCGGTTCCCCGCGCTTTCGTGAACGCGAAGGGAACTTTCTCCGCCTCTGCAGCGACAAGGTTGATGATCATTCCGGTAAGGTAGGTCGTGTGTACGCTGACACCTCCCGATCTACGCCATACGCCATTTTGCAAACCGAGCGCCAGAGACAGGCAGGCGACCAGCAATTCGTGCACGGGTTGCAAGCGCGAGCGCATTGCCAAATATCCGAGCGCCACAAAGGCGATCTCCATCGCGATCACGACGGAGAGAAGTTGGCGCGACAATCTCTTCGCCAGATGACGTTCCAAAATCGCGGCGATGAAGACGCCGATCAAGAAGCAAACGATTCCAGACACGCGCAGCAAGAAACTATGCCAATCGCGGCGCGCCACGCTGATGGCCGACAAGACGATGGCACCGGTGATATGTCCGGTGAAGGTGTCCGCCAGAACGTAGCCCGCAGCGTCGCCATATCCCCCGACGAAAGCGAATGCCATGGGGCCGCAGAGGAAGGCAAATAACTCGCCGTAGAAAGCCGCGGAGGATCGAGCCGGTTGCACGCTCGATATCATTGTTGTGGTATCCGCCGAATACCCGCGATTTCGCCTGTGAGCGTGGCAATGCAAAGTGCCGGCCGGGTGCGGTACGACTCACAATCGCTTTGATCTTCTAGAACTGCTTTTCTCCAAGGCATCTTCGTTGCCCCGCCGCCTATCGGGCGCGCTGTTTCGTTCTCGCGGGATTTATACGGTGATTTATGGGGCGTGGCAATGGCGAATTTGCTTCCGTAGTGCAGACTCCCATGAACAAACTCTTCATGAAAATCGCGGGAACCGATTTGCAACCGGAGCCTTCTAGTCCGCGCTGACCCAAATTGAATTTCCAGCGCTTTTCAGCAGAGGCATGCGGCGCAGCGCGACCTTCGCGTGAAACATGCGCGACTTTACCGCCGCAGTGGAAATTCCCAGAATCTGCGCGGTTTCCTTAATCGAATGCTCCCGCAACTGGTGGAACTCAATCACCCTGCGCGTGCGCGGCCGTAGCCCGCCGATTGCCTCGCTTACCAGCCTCCTCCGCTCGCGCCGGTGATATGTTTCTTCCGGGTTGGGGGCGCTATCCGGAAATTCACGGCGCAGCGGCGCTGGCTCGGCGGCGCTATTGGTTTCCTCCATCGGAACTTCCCGAATCCCGCGCCTCTTGCGCAGCTTGGCCAGCGCCGAATTGATGGCGATGCGCGTGAGCCAAGTGGCAAATCGCGAACGTCCGTCGAAATCCTTCAGATGGACAAAGGCGCTCAGGAAGGAATCCTGCACCGCGTCTTCGGCGTCTTCGCGATTGCGCGTGATTCGTTGCGTCACCCGCAAGATCCTTTTCGCGTGGCGTTCGCACAGTTCTCCGAAGGCCGCTCGTTGTCCGCTCTGGGCGGCTGCCACAAGCCTCTCCTCACTCCACGCTTCAGGGCTACTAGTTCCGCCGGCATCGTTCGCCGCGGAACTGAATGCACCGATCACCAATGTCGCCATGGTCTGCACCCTCCTCATGAATCAGCCCTCGTGCTCTCCCCATCACGGTGCTCAATCCGTTTCCCGCTCCGCCATTCCTGGATGTACGCGGGGTAATTCTCGAGCTTCATGCCGTCCGCCTCGCAATCGGCCAGAAACCGCACAGCGTCGCGATCTACCGCTGTATTTCCCCCAAATTCAGACGGCCGCCCCACCGGTCCGCTTTCTGCGCGAACAGTCCCGCAGCTCGGCGACTTGCTCCGCGATAATTCGCCCCTGAAGAACGAAGATCGTTCATCTGTTGCACGCCGCTCTCCCAATCTTCAAGGCCCTCGGTTTAGGATGCATGACCCGACGTCTTACTGGCCGTTTCGGTGGCGGAAAGCGACGGGCAGCCTCGCTCGCGGCCAGCGATCCTGGGATAGCAAAATAGTGGCCATCGGCAATATGCTGATAAGAGGGTATTTACGCGAAGTCGAGGTGTCGAAATATCGGCACCTGCCGGACTTTTGACACCTGAAAAACGGAGGCCGAAGCCGAGAAGCAGTGAGAGTGCAATTCGCGGGCAGCTGGACTTTCAACTTCGTCTCACAAAAGGGGCATTCCTAGAGGAGCTTACTGTAGCTCTGTTCGGGGTCTTGCACAACGCAATCAGGGCGCCGCCGCCGCGCTCACTGGATGTGCAACGGCACCGAACTCAAAAGTACTTTGGCGCCGTTCCACAGAATCTGCACGCCGATGCACACGAGCAGAAAAGACGTGAGTTGCATAATCACGGTCATGCCCGTTGTACCCAGCACTCGCCCCAGGCGATCCGCAAATCCGTAGCAGAGGAAAATGCTGACCGCAAGCAGCAGCGAACCAATGATCGCGGCCAGAATGCCCAAGAGATTCAGGCCCTGGTGGCGCGGAGCATTCGCGCCCAATGTGATCGCTATGGAGATGGAGCCCGGTCCGACGGTCAGCGGCAAGGTGAGCGGATAAAATGCGTTACGAAACGGATCCTTGGGTTGAAGATTCTGCTTTACGTCCTTCTGGTCGTCGTCATAACCCTGCTTGAGCAACGTCCAACCCGTGGAAATGACCACCAATCCTCCGCCCACCTGAACCACCGGCAGCGAAATTCCGAAGAACGAAAGAATGTGCGTCCCTACGAAGTACGAGCCCACCAGCAGAAAAAAACTGTTTACGGCAATTTTCCAGGACAATATTCTCCGCGTGCTCGGTGAGTACGCCCTGGTCATCGCCAGGAAGATCGGGCTGCCTCCCAGCGGATCAACGATGGGGAACAGAGCGCTGAGAATTAGAAATACACTCTTGGCCGCTTCAATCAAAAAGTTTCTCCTATGCAGGATTACCGGGCTATCGCCGAGCTGCGATAATACACGACTCGCGTTCGCTGACCACGCAATCGGCCATTTGCCCGCCATCCCCCAGCTCAATGATCCGCTCGCTTACGCCCTGGTTGCCGATACCCAGGACTCCCTCGCCGCAACTGCCCGCGCAGGCGGCCAGCTTCCGTGTGAGGTGCGCTTCGGCGCCCGCGGCAAAAGCCGCCGCCTCCGTACAGCGCACACGGCAATCATCTGGCGTGAGGTCAAGTCCTTCCCATTGCCGACGCGCGCGGGTTAGGCGCGGTTACTGCTGCTTGCGGAGGACTTCGCTCAGGACGCGCCCGTCGTTCGTGGCCAGGGTAATGCCGCAAAGAGAGGCAAGCGTGGGAGCGATGTCCGCCGGCGATGCAGGGGTGTAGTCAATCCCCGGACTGATTCCAAAGCCCATGAGAAGTAGCGGCACGCGTTGATCGTAATAGTAGGGCGAGCCGTGCGTTGCGCCGACGTCGCGCTTGCGCCCCGGAGCGGTGAAATCCCAGGACCAGTACGGCTTGGGTACGATGATCAGGTCGCCGCTGCGGCCGGGGAAGTAGCTGTCCGCCTCCGCGCGGCGCATGGGACTTTCGGTCGCCGGGCGATCCTGGACCTCTTCAGCGCGGTACACGGCCGCAACCCCGGGCACGCTCTTGACGGCGTCCAGCACCGCTTGCATGGCTTGCGGATCGCTTTTCAACTTGTCGTAGGTTCCGGGCGTGAAGAAGACGTCCGCGCCGTCCATGGCAGCAACCGCCGGAACCGGATAGTGCAGGGGCTTGAGGGCATTTTCAATGCTATCTCTTACTTCCGGAATCTTGAGCCACCCTGCATCCACGCCCATACGTTGCAAGTCTTCGGGAATGGGACTGGCGCCGTGATCGGCGGTCAGCGCTACGACGTAATTCCCGGCGCCTACCTTTCGGTCAAGAAACGAGAACAATTCTCCAAGGTCGAGATCCAAACGCGAAAGCACATCCTGGATTTCGCAACTCCTGGGTCCGAAGGCATGACCCACATAATCGGGGGATGAAAAACTGATGCCGAGGTAGTCCACGTCCGGCCCCGTGCCCAGATTCGCAGAGTCAACCGCCGCTTCCGCGAGCCGCACGAGATAGCTATCGGGAAACGGGCTGGTGATCCACTGGCGGTAGTACTCTTTATCCGGCGTTTTGCTACCAGCACCGCCGCTGAGAACGTGGGGAAAGCTTTGATTCCACCCGGGAGGCGGCACGGAACCTTGGGCCGGCTCGGCGTAGAGATACGCGCCCGGCGCCAGCAGGAGCGTCCAGGTCTTGCCATAGTCCTGGGTAACCGGATGCTGCTTCGCATAGACCTCGACAAATGGCAGCATCGGATAGGCACTGGAAGTGACCCAAACGCCGGAATCCGAATCAAACCAGGTTGCTCCGTCGGCCTTGTGGCCCGCGAGCATGATGGCGGCACGGGCCTTCAGCGAAAACACGAACACGCGAGGCTTGCCTGCTCGCTGAAACTTGAGTTCCTCCGCGAACGCCGGCAGCAGCAGTCTGCTCGCTGTGTCCCCGTCGCCGCGCTCGACGCCGCTACCGTAGCCGGTGTTCTGCGCGGCGCTGTCTTCCGTGCAGGCGACGTTCTTCCCCGCCACACGGTCCCACCAGCCATTCGACACGATTCCGTGGGCGGTCGGCAACGCTCCGGAAGAAATCGTGGCATGCCCGACACAAGTTTCCGTCTCGGCATACGGATACGCGGTATCCCGCAGCCAGGCTCCTTCCGTAATCAATCTGTGCAGGCCGCCCGTCCAGTGCTTACGAAACTTGTCCACGTAGTCAGCGCGCATCTGATCCACCACCAGCACCACAACCAGCCGTGGCCGCGCGGGACGATTGCGCGCCTGAACGGCAGCCGGGTGCGCGGTCGCCGCAACCGGTTGAGCCGCTGACGCGACCGCATGATACCGCGCAGAGAAAAGCACAGCAAAGAGAGCGCACAGCAGCGCCATTCCTGCAGGGATGCGAGATTTCATGCGTGGCGGGGTCATGGCAGCGGCCATTCTATCACCGGTCGCGAAGCACGGTGGTTCTCCGCGATCAGCGTAGCTGATACGTGGCCGCCGCGATGCCGCGCCAGACATCTCGAGGCGGCACAGTCCAGACACACAATCGGCTTGGCGGGAACGAAGAGGGGAAACGTCGCGAAATTGGAGCGAGAAGCAGGTGGAGTATGGCAGAACCGCAGAATAAGGAGCGTGCGTGTGGATAGCGGGGCGTTGCCCCGGATGACCTGCGAATCGTCAATCTGCCAAGCCGCTCTTCGCGCTTTCCGGGCTTGCGGCCGAGCGATCCCTGGCCAGCTTCTGGAATACGTCTCCGAACGCGGGAATGCTGCTCTTCAGCGCCCCGAAGTCGTGCTTGGAGACGAGCAGGACGTCCATCGGCGTGCATGCCCGCACGGTGGCGTTGCGCGTGACGTCGCTGAGTACCGCCATTTCTCCGAAATAATCACCGGCCCGCAGCGTCGCGATGCGCGTTTGCTGGCCGTTGGTTTCCCGCAGGACGTCGCATTCTCCGCTCTGGATCACGTACACGTTGTCTCCCAGATCGCCCTGGAAGAAAACAACCTCTCCCGGTTCCAGATGCTGCCGGGCGATGCCCGCTTCGCGCACCACCCGCATCTGCACGTAATCGGGCGGGAACAACAACACGAAAAACCAATCCAGCGCAATGCGGACTTTCTGGCGAAAACTGGGCAGCTTCGAAAGGTAGATGGCGCGCCACATGAGCCAAGCGGGAAAACCCGAAATGCGGATTCCCAGAATCTCCGCCACCGCAGAGTAGTGTCCGAGCGACGCAAGTTTCCCGAGCCCTTCAAAGGCGAAGGGAGAGCTCTGGCCCCCGCGAATTGCGGCAGTGATGTTCTTTGCCGCTGTTTTCGCTTCGCGGATCGCATGCTGCGCGGTGGGCGGCGTACGCGCGCCGGAGACCGTCTTGATGGACGCACAATCGCCCAAGGCCCAGACCTGCCCTTCATAGCCGACCAACTCCAGGTTTCCGTTGACCAGCAAACGCCCCCCTTCCTTTTGGCAAGGGAGGTCTTGCAGCACCAAGGGAATCGAGGACGGGACGCTGGACACAATGGTCTTCGTGGGGATTTCCAGGCCCGATTTCAAGAGCGCTTTTTCCGAGGTCGCTCCGATCAGGCGGTCCTTCAGCCGGATTTCGATGCCACGCTTGGCCAGTAGCTTTTGCGCAAAAAGCGCCAGGCTTTCGGACATTTCCGGCAAAATCCGGTCGCCCGCATGCACCAGCACCATGCGCACGGTTTCGTTGCGAATGCCCGCGAAGTTCTGCCGGACTTGATCCACAAAATCGCTCAGTTCCGCGATCACTTCCACGCCCGAAAATCCTCCGCCGGCGACCACGAACGTCAGTAGCTTGCTGCGCAGGCCGCCGTCGGTCTCGATCTCCGCTTCCTCCAGCGTGTGAATCAGGTGATTGCGCAGAGCCACTGCATCGGCCAGCGTGCGGAACGGTTTCACGTGCTCCACCATTCCGGGCGTGCCGCAGAAATTGCTGATTCCTCCCAGCGCGATTATCAGGTAGTCGAACGGAATCTCCATCTGCCGGGGCCGGAACCCGGGACTGACCGTGAGCACCTTTTTTGCGAGGTCAATTTTCTGGACCTCCCGCATGATCAGCTCGGTGCGCGGACATAACTGACGGATCGGGCACACCACGTCCGTGAGGCCGATTAAGCCCGAGATCACCTCCGGCAGCAGCGGCTGGTACACCCAGTAATTTTCCTGGTTCACCAGACAAATCGAGGCGTCGCCGGGCCGCAGCATTCTCTCGAGGTGCCTCGCCGAGTACACTCCGGCGAAGCCGCCACCCAGGACAACAATTCGTTTCTTCGTTGCCATATTTTTTCTTGAGGTTTGGGACAGTGCACGACCAGACTGCTGCCTGTCCTGATTTAGAGATTGGTCCGATGGAACCAGGTCGCCGCGCATGGCCCGGAACCGCTCCTTAAAGCGGGCGCCAGCGCGGCTGCCCGTAACCGTTATTTCTTTTTGAAGGTGCGAACGAACGCGATTACGTTGGCAATGTCCGTATCGCTGATGTCCTTCACCGGCTTCATCTTGTCCTTGCCCTGGGTGACGATCGTCTTGATCTCCGCATCGGTCTTGTTCTGGACCTCATCGGAATCCATGGGCGTGATTGTGGTTTTCAGCAGCTTCGCCATCCCCGCGTTGCCTTGTCCGTCTTCTCCGTGGCAAGCCTTGCACTTATGCATATAGACGTCCTTGCCCGCCGTGGCATCGCCGGCTGGCGGGGCGGAAAAGGAAGCAGACGCCGCTACGAACACTCCAGCCATCACTGCAACTCCTGCAAGTCCTTTTAGTAGCATGTTGGCAGATTCTCCTTTTTCGTATGAAATAAATTCACTTCTCCGCTTTTTGCATGGCCCTGGCATTCATGGTCTTCATGATGTCTTCCTGCGTGCTGGGCAGCAGGCGGAGCATCGTGAGGAAATTCTGTTTGCCCAATATCGCCACGCGGACCGGCGTAACGGCTCGAACCGTGGCGTTCCGCGACGCGTCGCTGATCAGCGCCATCTCTCCGAAATACTGGCCCTTGGAGAGCGTGGCGATCTTCTTCTCCACTCCGTTTTCCTCGCGCACCACTTCCACTTCTCCGTCGTGCACGAAGTAGGCGCAATTGCCCACGTCACCCTGGCGAAAGATCACTTGCCCGGGCGCCATGTCCTCGATCACGAACAGGCTGTGCCGCCGCAGGAACCGGTAGATGGCCACGCCCAGCACAGCCACCGCCGCCAGCATCGCCAGCACCGGGGCGATTGTGGAGTACAGAAACAGTGTTCCACCCGTCGTGCTGCGCAGGAAATTCAGAGCCAGAAGGAAAACCGTAAGGGCGAGCAACTGTGATGCGACCAGCAGCGCTCGGGTCGAGGTCGAATTCATTCTCCACGGCTTAGCGGCGGTCGCGTTCATGGCGCCACCACCTGCGCGATGTTGTGCGCGGGATTGGAGTCCGCGTGGCACTGCATGCAGGTCGCCTCGCCGGAGAACAGCGCATCCTTATAGTCCGCGTGCGTGTCGTTCCACTTGACCGAGCCCGCGTGGCATTTCAGGCAATCCGTGTTGGGGTATGGATGGCGCAACTTTATCGGCAGATGGAACGTCCGCGTATAATATTTATACACATCGTTCAGACCCTCCTTCTTCGCCTGCACCGTGCCAAACAGGCCGTAGGAGGTATGGCAGGCATAGCACTGATCGTCCGGAATGTAGCGGTTCTTGTAGTGCAGCGCAGCCAGACTATTGCTCGCGGGATTCTTCATATCGTCCACGAACGACTTCATCGTCAGGTGGCATGAGGCGCAGAACTCGACCCGCTCCGCCCGCTCGAATACCAGGATGGTGCCTACGCCGGTGAGTAGCAGCGGGAACACCACGGCGCCCACCAGGAGCAACGTCCACGACACCGGCCCCACGGCCGTGCCGTGGTACTTCAACAGGCTAAAAATCACCAGCCCGACGCCGATGATAGCCAGCGAACCGACCAGCCGGGCGGCGAAGTGCTCCACCGGATCCTGCTGGAAGCGCGCGGCTTCCTGCTGGGCGCGCGCCACCGCCGGAAACAGCACGACGCCGCTCAGCAGCAGACCCGCAAGCCGCGTTCCCACGACCCAGCGCCTGGCTCTCTCGCGGCTCCCCTTACTTCCGGAATCGTTTCCTACTGCCCGCCGCCTAGTCATTTGAGTGTCTTCGCATGGCAATCTCCGCACGTGTTTGAAAATGTGTGGCACGTAAAGCAGCTCCGCTCATCGAGCATCGCCAGCTGCGCGTGCCCGCCTGCCTTGAATTGCGCGAGCGGCATGTGGCTCGCCGGTGTCTGGTTGTGGCAGCGGCTGCAAAAATCGGTCACGTGGCACGTGGCGCAGGTGGTGCGATCGAGCGCCGCGTACTTGCCGTGCACGTCATCCTTCCATCGGGCCGTATGCGACACCGGCAGCATCACCTGGTGGCAGCTCAAGCATTGCTGCTGCCCGATGGCCGAGGGCGCTACGTTCAAGTGGCATACAAAACAGGGCGCGCCCGGTTGCGAAGCGTCCTCCGCGTGATGCATGCGAAAACCTTCGGTGTGCGACGCCGGCTTGACGATGCTCGAGTGAATTTCCGGCATAGGGCCCGATTGCTCATCATTGTGACAAACCCTGCAATTGGACATCCGATAGTCCGAAGCGATGCTCTTAGATACATCATGACAGCTCACGCAGTCCACCATTTTCGGCAGACCCAGGCTCGCAAGGCTGGTGCTCGCCGGAATCCCGTAATGGCACGTCGTGCAATCCAGGTGATACCCCGCGCGATCCCGGAAATGCTCGGCGTGCGAGAACTTTATGTGGTCGTACTTTCCGGAAACGATGTAGGAGGCCAGCTCACGATGAATCGTCGCGGCGCTGGGGTTTTCGATTTCCTCCGGCTGGTGGCACCCCAGGCAGTCCGCGGTGGTGGACTTTGCGCTCAGCAGCGGCTTCATTCCGGCGTTGGCGTGGCAACTGGCGCAGACCACATGATTGCCAAACGACGCGTAGGCGCCGTCGTCCTGAAAATGATGGCAGAACGTGCAATCGGCACGGAATCCCGTGCGCGCGTCCACCCGCGCGTGTGGATCCACGTGCTTCGCATGAGAGAAATCGAAAACGATGGGACGCTCGCCCTTGTAGCGCGGGAAAGGACGCAGGTCGTCACTCCCGGTGGGCGGAAAATCCGTATGGCATTGCTCGCAAATCTGCTGCTTCAAATCCTTGTCGAAATCGTCCGCATGGCAAGGCGTGCATTGGTCGTGCCCGGGACGTTGAAACACCACCGACCCTTCCTTCGCCGGCACATGGCATGCGTCGCAATCCAGCCCGACCTGCTTCAAATGATACTGGTGCAAATGGAAAGGAGGCGGCGCTGCGGCAGCCGCGGGCGCCGGTGCTGCCGTTTGCGCGGCGGGCGCGGCCTGATTCTTCGCGGACGACTCCTGGCCGCTCATCGCCACCACTGCGCACAGGCATAAGCCCGCCAGGCACACGCTAGCCCAGAATATGCGTCCGCTGCCCATTCAGTATCTCCACATCATGCCGAAGCGAAATGTCTGGCTGTTCTGAATGGCCGGTCGAAACACTGGATAATCCGTATCCAGCCCGTAATCGAAAAAAAAGCGCGTCTTGGGGTCGAGAACGAAAGCCGCGTTCGCCAGCACGCCCTTATCGCGCGCGTCGGTGATGATCGTAAAGAGGTCGCGGAAGTTCAGCTGCCGGTAGAAGCCCCCCACTCTCACATTCAGGCGGCCATCCATGAAGCTGCGCCCGATTTCCAGGCTGATATCCTGCACCTGCGTCTCCCCGGTAGTGCTCAGGTCATCAAACTCGGTAGGCGGAACGCTGCTGGTGCGATCGTCCGAATTGTGCAGGTGATAGCCGGCAAGAAGATTGATCTTCTTCCACGGAAAAATCTGCGCGTTCACGCGATAATCCTGGAAGGAGGTGTCAAACGGCCCGGCGTTCGCGGTATTCACCAGTTGGCGCACCCAGATGCTGCCGCCCAGGCGCAGCTTGGGATTGATGGCGCGAGACCCATCTATCACGAACTGCGTGTAGGGTTGCAGGGGTCCCAGGTTCAAGCGCGTGAGCGTGTTGTAAGGATCGGTGTCGTGCGCGGGGTACGTGTAATCAAAAATATAGTCCTTGTCCGAAAGCTTGCCGGCAAAGCCCAACCGCAGCGAAGTCTTGCCGTCGCTCGGATTCCACATCACGTCCGCCGTGAAGTCCGTCGGAGAACTTCCCACTATGCGGTAGCTGGCGCCAAACAGCCACGCGCCGAACGTCTGGCGATAGCGGAAGAGATTTGTGCCTTGAACGTAGTACAGCGTGTCATATTCGAAGCTCGCATTGTTGCTGAAGCGAAACAGAAAATTTCCGCCGCCGATGGCCCGCTCCGTCGGATCCGAGTAGAACGTAAACCGCCGTCCCGCAAAAATCGTCCAGGAAAACTTCGGCCGGTTCATCGTGAACGATGCGCCATCCATTTGCGCCAGTTCCGCTCCGTAAACGTACTGGCGGCCCAACCGCAAGCTGGTTCCGGACCAAACGCCGTCCGTCGGGCGCCCGTTTATATCCACGTAACCGGTCAAAAGCTGCAGACGGCGGTTCGACCCGGTAGTATTCAGAATATCCAGTTGCGGCGAAGCGCTGGTCACGTGCGTCACATCCTGCCCGTAAGCGAAGGAAAAATTGGTATCCACGCGGTCAGAAAGCCAGCCGCGCGTGCCCCAGTTCAGGAAGCTGTACATCAAGTTGGTGCTGGACTGGAAGGCGGGGGGGTAGGGAATCCCCGCCGGATTGAAAATGGCGGTGGGCTGAGCGTCAATTACGCCCGTCAGTGTCGGTAGCCCGGTGAAATAAGTCTGCGTGTGGAGGTATTCGGTGCGCGTGTCCATGTAGAAATGGTTCAGAAAGTCGCCCGCCGGGGTGGCCTCGTAAGGCGTTTGCGCAGCGGTCAGCGCCGCGTCCGGTGAGCTCTGGGGAATCGTGTCTTTCAGCAGATTATCCCAAGCCGCGCCGATGCTCGGGCTCGGAGTGTTCTCCGCCGGCGGATCCGTCGCAGTCACGACGGGCTGAGAGCTCGCTGCCGGCAAAAAGAATAATGCGGCAAAAGCAGCTGCGCACCAAGCCGGCAACATTCGAAAACAATTGCGCACTTGATTCCCTCGCGAACGCTCGGCCCGCTGGAGAAGCTATTTCGCTTTCGCCAGTGATTGGATTTCACTGTTTGCTAAGGCGATCCGCCACGGATAGACGTCACTGTGCCACCGCGTCGCCTGCACATACGCTTGCAGCTCGCTCGCCGCCAGACTGTTTTCGCCCAATGCTTCGTACACTTGCGCCAGCTCCCAATGGACCTTCGAGTTGTTGGCCTGATCGGCGGTGAGCGCGGTGTACTGCGGCGTCACCGGGGAGAGCGCCAGCTCCGCTTGATACGCCGTCACGGCGTTCTGATACGCCTGCTGCTGCGTGGCAGGATCGGTGGATTGCTGCGCTTCGATCACGTATGTTTCGGCGATCAAGGTATTGATGCCCAACCGTTGCGGGTCAATCAGCAGCACTTCCTGGAACCATCCAATCGCGGTGCTTGGTTCGGTTTCGCGCAACAAATAGCCCAGCCGCATCCGCACCGTGAACATGCAGGGTGCGGGAGTCAATGTCGAGGGAACGGTGGTCGAGGTTACGATCTGGCACGTATGGCTTTGCAGGCTGTTCATCGCCAGCGAAGTCTGATAATCGATCGTCGCGTCGGGAATGTCGTTCAGGTCGTCCTGATAGTGCATGCCGCGCTGCAGGTAATCCCAGGCGGTCTGCGGCTGCGTGATGCCCAGTAAATTCCAGTCAATCTTGCCTTCAAAATAAAACGGATTAGGCTTCGGATAGTTCGGGTTGGCGGTCTGATACTCGCCGGGAGTGTAGGTGCCGTTCTGCGCGAAGACGGAGACGAGCATCACCGCGAGCGCAACCACAATCAATATCGGATACCGGTATCGTATTTTCATGGCGTCAAATTCACCGTAGCGTCCGCGGAAGCGATGCTCTTCACATTTTTCAGGTACGTGTCTATCCGCTGCTCGTCCACTAGATTCAGACTATGTCCCGCCGGGCCGCTGGCGCCGGTTGCGCCCGTCAGGTATCTCATGAAAAGCGGTGGGAAATGCTCGAAGTTGATTTGCGCGTGGACGTGCAACGGTCCCTGCACCGTAACCCCGATGGCCTGCAGCTCTTGCTGCGTGGGAAGCTCGATTTCGTAACTGTAGGTTCGCGGCTGCAACGGCTGCAGGGAGCGGAAATTATCCACAGCGTTCGCCAGCGCGGCCTGGAAAGTTTCCTCGAAATGCACGCCCTGCGCCAGAACGGGCTGCCCGGTGGTCGCGTCAATGCGGCCGATCGCCTGACCGGGTAGGAAGATATGCGTCAGTTCGTTGCGGAACAGGACCAGCCCTTCCTGCGCTCCCTCAAACACACGCGCATCCGGCCCGTCATCCGGACCCTCTTCAAACACCAGATTGTTGCCGCCATTCGTCCCAGTGCCGGCGGTGTACGTGGCCGTGAACGAGCCTGGGTCCACCACGGCGTGTACGTGCTCCAGGTCTTCATCGTCCAGATTCCCATCCGGGGCGTTTTCGCCGGTAATTGGATGAGGCTTATCAACCACATAGCCGGACTGGTACAACAAGAATCCGTTGGCGTCCGTCACGTTCAATTGCACGTACGCCGTCCGTTCCTGCGAGAAGCCCGCCGGAAACCGGTGCCCCGTCAGCGCGACCGCTTCGAGCCGCACGGTGAAAGTCTGGCCGAGCTGCGCCGTCGTGTCACTCTGGCTCAGGTTAATGCGCGCGGCCGCGCTCATCAGGTCTTCGCGCCGCGTCGCCAAGCCATTCGGCACTCCATGCGAATCAACTCCGGTTGCGTATGGGTCAGGGTAGCCGCTGCCCAGCCGCGCGCTCAATTCCGCCGGCGACATCAGCGGCACGTCAATCCCCGTGAAGTAATGCTCCACCACCTGGCGCATCTGCAGGGGCGCGTTCTGGTCGGTCGAAACGCCCGGTACCGCCGCATAATCAGTGGCAAAGACGCCCGGCGTGGGGCTTGTCACCGTCATGTCGCCCACCTGGTATGTGGTGCTTCCGGCGTACGGAAATAGCGACATGTGGCAATCCTGGCAGCGCACCAGCTTGGCGAAGGGATTATTCGTGCCGTTGTACGGCCCGAGCTGCCACTCCGCGCTCAAGTTCTCAAGCCGGAAATATTTCACATTCTGCCCGCCGGGGTTGATATTGTGCTCTTCCGCCGTCAGGTCCGCGTTGGGCACGCGCACGTCGTGGCAGGTGTTGCAAAAAGCTCCGGCAGTGAGGAACGCAATCTGGCTGGGGTTGTTGTTCGCTACATGGAAACCGTTCTTGACGGCGACCGGAAATAGGAAAGGGCCCGTTTTCAGCTCGGTTTGGTTAAACAGCAGGCTGGTGTTCGCGAATCCGTCCATTTGAAAACTGCGGTTCAGGTCCGGGCCCGCTTCGTCGTGGCAAACGTCGCAGGTAATTCCCGCGGCGCCCAAGGACGGCAGAGCGCCCGTGGGCGGATCGGCTCCCGGAGTAGGCGGCAGTAGCTGATTCCCATTGGCATCCACCAGGACGTAATCCCGTAGCGGCCGGAGCGCTTGCGGCTGGAAGCACTGCAGCGGAGGAGTCGGCGCCGGGTCGCAAGTGCCCAAGCCAGCGAGCGCCGGAACTTCGCGGTTGGTCGGATCTTCGCCCAAGATCTCGATGTCCGCGTTGTGGCACGTAAAGCAGAAGCCCGCTTGCACTTGCCGGGTCTCCTTCAGGATGGGGGACGAATACATGTTGGTATTGAGGATCGTTCCGTCGGGCAGCATGATCGTGCTGTCTGAATACACGGGCCGCAGCAGGCCGCCATTTATCAGATTGCCGGCCGACTCCAGGCCATTGAATAGAGGACTCACGTTGCGGTATCCCGATTTCACCGAAGCGCGAAGCTCGTCGTATTGACGCTGATGGCAGGGCAGACAATTCTCGGGGCGCTGGAAGGCTTGAGGCTTGAACTGCACTTGCGGCGGATTCGGGACGCTCTGCACCGTCGTACCGCACCCCAATTGCAGCAGGCACAGGACGGACGTACAGATGCCGCAAATAAAGAGCCGGAGCCGCATTCCGGGACACCCTCAGGGAAAATATGGGCCACAGCCTACACAAAAAGGGCATCCATTGCAATTGCTGTCTATCTTCGGTAGTGGGTCAGTTTCCGGTTAATGCTGCCAGCTCAACCGGTCGATGCAACACCATCTAATCAGTTGATCCGCCAATACTTCCCCTGAAGAACCGATCTGTTTGGCTGTACTCAGTCAAATCCCAGCCAGGGTAACGTTCCGGCTGATCTAACCCAGCCGGCGCTTTTGCCTCTTGTTTTCGATGCTAGGTGGATTCGAGCTTAGTGTTGCGTCGACCCATTGAGACCACCGCGTTATCTCTAACGACGCCGACCGTTTCAAGAGATTTTATTCGTGTTTTTTCTGTCGACCAACACACTTCTCCCATGACACGCGAATCGCGTCTCGAT
>JBAQJS010000071.1:0-2817 GCA_049300435.1 Candidatus Acidiferrales bacterium
GTTGGCGGCGGGCGTGCAAACATGAGCGGACATTATTTCGAATTCAAGAACGTCTCGAAATCGTTCGACGAGAACGACGTGCTGAAGGATGTGAGTTTTTACGTCGAGCAAGGCGAGACGGCGGTGATCATGGGGCGCAGCGGCGTGGGGAAATCGGTGTCTCTGAAGCTGCTGCTGGGATTTCTGGCGCCGGATTCGGGGCGGATCATCGTGGCGGGGCAGGACGTGACGGATTGGACGGAGGAGCAGTTTGCGACAATCCGGCGGCGGGTGACCATGGTGTTTCAGTCGGGCGCGCTGTTTGATTCGCTCTCGGTGGAGGAGAACGTGGCGTTTCCGCTGGAGAGCCGCAAGGAGCCTGAACCGCGGGAAAAGATCGCCGCGACGGTGCAGGAGCTGCTGGCGGAACTGGAAGTGGCGGATTTCGCGGACCGTTTGCCTTCGGATTTGAGCACCGGAGCGAAGCGCGCGGTGGCCATCGCGCGGGCGCTGGCGGAAGATCCCGACGCGATTCTGTACGACGAGCCGACCACCATGGTGGATCCCTTGATGGCGGCGCACGTGGGCGACCTGATCGCGAAATTGAAAGCGAAATTGCACAAGACTTCGATCGTGGTGACGCATGACACCCACCTCGCCAAAAAACTGGCGGACCGCATTTTGTTCCTGCAGGAGGGGCGGGTGGGATTTTTCGGCACGTGGGCGGAACTGGAAAACTCCAAAGAGCCGTTTCTGCAAAATTTCCTCGCGCAAGATGAAATGATCCCCGCGCTGGACGCCACCGAGTGAACCAAGCCGCCGCGAACGATCCCAAGGCGCAACTGCGGCGCGTGCTGGGATTCTGGGATCTGCTGCTGTTTAACATCGCGGCGGTGCTGGGCCCGCGCTGGATCGCGGCGGCGGGGCACAACGGGCCTTCCTCGATTTCCCTGTGGGCGCTTTCCGCGGTGGGATTTTTTGTACCGACGGCGCTGGTGATCGTGGAATTGACGTCGCGCTTTCCGGAAGAAGGCGGGTTGTACGCGTGGACGAAGGAAGCTTTCGGAGATTTTCACGGGTTCATCGCCGGATGGACGTACTGGATTTACACGATTTTTTATTTTCCGGCGCTGCTGATGGCCAGCGCGGCGATGAGCGCGTACGTGGTGGGGCCACGCGGCGCGGAGCTGGCGCAGAACCGGACGTTCCTGGTGGCGGGTTCGTTCGTGCTGCTGGTGGTGGCGGTGGGATTGAACCTGGTAGGGCTGAACATCGGGAAGTGGCTGCAGAACGCGGGCGGCGTTTCGACGTACCTGCCGCTGCTGATTTTGACGGCAGTGGCGGTGATTTTGTGGCGCGCGCACGGGTCGGCGACGCAGTTTACCTGGGCCAGCATGATGCCGCACTGGGACTGGGGCACCGTGAATTTCTGGCCGCAGATCGCATTTGCGTTCACCGGCCTGGAAGTCGCTTCGATGATGAGCGAAGAGACGCGCGACCCGCAGCGGACATTTCCGCGCGCCATTTTCGCGTCCGGAGCGTTAATTGCGGTGATCTACATCGTTGGCACTTTCGCCGTGCTGTCCCTGGTGCCGGCCGCGCAAGTGGACCCGAAGAGCGGGGTGTTCCAGGCGATCACCATGGGCTCGACGGCGCTGAAAATTGGATTTGTGGGTGTGATCGCTGCGATGCTGGTGTCCGTGGGCAACGCGGGCGGGGTCGGCACCACGGTGGCGGGAGTTTCGCGCGTGCCATTCGTGGTGGGAATTGACCGCTACATGCCGGCGGCGTTCGGGAAGATTCACCCGCGCTGGAAGACGCCGTACGTGGCGATACTGGTGCAGGCGGGAGTTTCCGGGGTGATTTTGCTTGCGATTCAGATCAACGAGACGGCCAACAGCGCTTACCAGATCCTGGTGGACGCAACGACGATCGTGTATTTCGTGTCGTTGATTTATATGTATGCGGCGGCGATCAAGCTGGCGTATCGCAAGGACCGCGGAGCGAACCCGAACGCGGTGCTGATTCCCGGCGGAAAGACGGGCGTGTGGATTGCGAGCTTGCTGGGGATGATCGTGGTGACGGGGGGCATTGCGCTGTCGTTGATTCCGCCGGCGGAGGCGACGGACAAATTCTTGTTCGTCGAAAAACTGGTGCTGGGGACGGTGCTTTCGGTCTTGCTGGGATTAATTTTGTATTACCGCGGGGCGCGGGCGAAGGCGCGGGAAAATATTTCTTCATAAGCTTTGATCTTCGGTGGACGGCTGCGTGGCTCGGGGAGCGGCTTGCGCAGCCGACTTAGCTCTTCTGGCCGCGTGCTCCGTAGCCCGTTGATTCATGGTGCTCATGAAGTCGTCCTGAACGGGCTGCACGAATCTGACCATGTGCAGAAATTTTCTCCTGCCGAGCATCGCGACGCGGACACGCGTCTTAGCGCGGGCCGAGCCGTGATGCGGAGCATTGCTGATCAGGGCCGTTTCGCCGAAATGATGACCTTTGCAGTGGCGCGCGATCACGGTGTCGACGTCCTGTTCGCGGCGGACCACTTCCACTTCACCCTGCTGAATGAAATAGGCGAAGTCTCCGTGGTCTCCCTGCTGGAAGATGAGATCGCCCGGCTCGAAGAGCGCAAAGGCAAACATGCTGCTGCGCCGATGATAGCGATAGAGCGCGACCGCGGCTAATGCCAAGGTGGCGAGAAGAATCAAGACCGGTGCAACCGTCGAAAAAAGGAAAAGAGTTCCACCGTTGGTGCGGAGCAGAAATCCCAAACAGAGGAGATAGACAACCAAGGCGAGAACCTGCGCGCCGAGCACCGCCCAGCGAAGAATACGGGGG
>JBAQJS010000072.1:0-1683 GCA_049300435.1 Candidatus Acidiferrales bacterium
ATCGCGATATCCACCACGATAACGTCCGGCCGCAACTTTTCCGCAGCTTCCAGAAGAGAACGACCGTCAGTCACCGAGCCGACGACTTCGCATTGGGGTTCCAGAACGCTACGCAGCGCATCTACCAACATCTGATGGTCGTCTGCCAACAGCACACGTGGGCGTTTCATGCTTCCGATCCTCCCGCACTCATTATTCGTACATGCGTCTCATTCGCCGGAACCGCCAGGGGAACTTCGGCGATAATTTCCGCCCCGCGCGCGGGAACGGATTCCACACTCAGCCTTCCGCCCACCAGGCGAAGCCGTTCGCGCATTCCGACCAGGCCGATTCCTATGTCTGGACCCTGGTGAGAAAAATCAAAACCCGCGCCGGCGTCCACCACACGCAGGCGAATTTCGTTTGTCGCGGTGAATAGTTCCACGTGGGCTTGCTTCGCATGGCTATGCTTCACCACGTTGCTCAGCGCTTCCTGCGCCACGCGGAAGAGACAGAGCGCCACATCCTTCGGGATTTCCACGGGAACACCACCGTCGCTGAATTCCACCCGAATGGCATACTTTTCGCCGATCTCATCGCACAGTCCCAAGAGCGCCGGTGCCAGACCTACGTGCTGCAGTTTGCTGGAATGGAGTTGATGAGAAAGACGATGCACGTCCGAAGATATCTCCTGGGTTCGCGTCCATAACTCCCGCACCAGGGTGCGTTCGTCTTCTTCTGACTCAGGCCGTTTCTTCCACAGCCGCGAAAGCCCGATACCCAGCAATGCCAAGCGCTGGCTGAAGTCATCATGGAGCTCTCTCGCGATGCGGCCGCGCTCTTCCTCTTGCGCAGTGATCAGCCGCCCGCTCAGCTCTTCGAGCGACTCGGCGGTCAGCTTGCGCTCCGTGATGTCCACGCACGAACCGATATAACCGCGGAAAGTACCATCGGCTTCAAATCGCGGCACGCCGTAATCAACAAGCCAGCGATATTTTCCGTCATAGCGTCGCAGCCGGTATTCCATCTCGAAGTCCACGCGCGCGTCAAATGCGCCGAAGTAGATCTTGAGGCAACGTTGCAAGTCCTCCGGATGCACTCCCTCCGCCCAGCCTTCTCCCTTTTCTTGTTCAGCGGTGCGGCCCGTGAAATCCAGCCAGCTCTTATTGAAGAAAGTGCACAGCTTGTCGGTCCCGGCCATCCAGATCAGCACCGGAGCCGTGTTTGCGACCTGGCGAAAACGTTGTTCACTCTCGAGCAGGATCTGGTCTGCGTGCTTACGCTCGGTGATATCCACCACCTCGGCTACGAAGTATTGGCCCTTCCCGTGGGTATCGCGGATCACGGAAGCGCTGCACTCTGCGTGCAGCACTTTTCCGCTTTTGTGCAGACAGCGCTTCTCCACGCCCTGAAAGCTGAATCCATCCGTGAGCGCTTGATCCAACTTCTGCGAAAACATCGGCCAGTCGTCCGGATGAGTGAGGGACCGCACCGTCTTGCCGAGAAGTTCTTCTTCCGTGTATCCGATGAACCTGGAGAATGCGTCGTTGCCGGCAAGAAAACTGCCTTCCGGCGATACGATCGCCATTCCGATGCCGGCATCCCGGAAGACGCTGCGGAATTTTCCCTCGCTTTCCGCGAGTTCCTCTGCAGCTGCCTTGCGCTCCTCCACCAGGACTGCGAGGACCATGAACGGCGCCGCCG
>JBAQJS010000073.1:0-35597 GCA_049300435.1 Candidatus Acidiferrales bacterium
GCGCGTTCCGAACAGCGCAAGGCCCCTTCGCTCCTGCACCGCGACCTGAATCTCGTCGAGCGCATCCTCCGCGATTACATCACCCCCGATTTCGGCGCCATCTGGGTGGACACCGAGGAGGAATACACCAAGGTCGTGGACTTCATGAGCCGCTTCCAGCCGCAGATGGTCGGCCGCGTGAAGCTCTACACCAAGGAAACTCCGGTCTTCGAGGAATTCGGCATCCAGCAGGAAATTGATAAAGGTCTGCGCCCGAAGGTCTGGCTCAAATCCGGCGGCTACATCGTCATCAACCACACCGAAGCGCTCGTGGCCATTGACGTCAACACCGGAAAATTCGTCGGCAAGGGCTCCAACCGCCTCGAGGACACCATCGTCCGCACCAACCTCGAAGCCTGCAAGGAAATCGTCCGCCAGATGCGCCTGCGCGACCTCGGCGGCATCATCATCATTGACTTCATTGACATGGAAGAGCGCCGCAACCGCGAAAAAGTCATGGCCGTCCTGGAAGACGCGCTCCGCGCCGACCGTGCCCCCTCGAAAGTCCTGCGCTTCAATGAATTCGGCCTGGTGGCCATCACCCGCAAGCGCACCAAGCAGGCCCTCGAGCGCACTCTCTGCCAGCCCTGCCCCTACTGCACCGGCTCCGGCATGGTGAAATCCATTCCCACGCTCTGCTACGAGATTCAGACCGAGGCCCGCAAGATGGCGCCCGAGATGCCTTCCGGCAGCATCACTCTCCGCGTCCACCCGGAAATCTCGAAAGCCCTGAAAACCCGCGAGTCCTCGCTAATCGAAGAACTCGAGCGCTGGACCAAAAAGAGCATCATCATCCAGGCCGACCCAACTCTGCACTGGGAGCAGTACGACATCTACTAGTTATTTGACGCGCGAGACTAAGTGAAGAGCCTACGTTTGGATCTTGTGATTCCGGAAGAAGTCGTTCACTGCTTTCAGGCCGGCGACGCGGGCTTTATTTGCTCCAATGGAGACCTCGTAAGCCTCGAATCCTTCCGGGACATTTCCAGGTTGGACCTGCAGGCCCAGGACTGATGTGGCGACGTCAAAACCGACCTTCTCGAAACCACCCGCTTTAGCAGTTTCGTAATGCCTGATTCGTCGCTCAATTTCTCGTTCTAGGTTCGCAAGATTTGGTGCCGCGTTCGCCAGGTGGAACTCGAATTGGGACAAGAATTCGCGGGCTATCGCCACCCCAATTCCCACGTTGAGGCTGTGGGGGAAATTATCTTGAATGCCCTCGACGAAAACAAAGAGCCCGAAATACATCCACTCCAACGACGCTCTCTCTTCTTCCTGCTCGTCCCTCACTTGAACCTTACAAAGATCAAGGAGAGCGCGAAGCGTTTTCGGTCCGAAGAGTTCGGAATGGACAAGCAGGAGTGGGGTCGCTACATCATGGATCGAAATCGATCTTGGCTGCACAGACATCCGTCCCTCCTCAGCGACACCATATCAGACCTCGACTAACGTGCAGCTGACCCGAGCCAGGCGAACGTACCATCTGAGTCGCGCCTGATCGAGCCAAGCTCAACGCAATGCGCGAGCGCGCGAGTGATTTGACGAAGATCATACTGATGGTCTAGGCGGATTCTGCTGTTCGCGCTCGGCCTCGCTCGTATTTCCTCCAAAGTAAGCGGAGCCCAAGACTTTTGGAACGCGAGGGTCCTTACAACCCAAAGGACATCATGACTGCAATTCCCACGGAGATTCATGGAAGCTCCTAACGTGCGTTGTTGCGAACTATGGTAGCGTGCTCCAAAGCCTATTAGGAAGGGGGTTCGTCCGCTGCTGCTAATTCTCCGGTTAAACCATTCATTCAAGGAGATTAAACATGAGGATTCGTGGGTACTATTTGGATTTTAGGACCCTGAGTATCTTTGTTCTCTGAACGGATCGCCGTACATGTTGTACCCGTTCTGCTCCCAGAATCCCGGCGCATCCTCCTCCATGAACTCCAGCCCGCGCACCCACTTCACGCTTTTCCAGGCGTACAGGTGCGGCACCACCAGCCGCACGGGATACCCGTGCTCCGCGGGAAGCGGCTCGCCGTTGTGCTTCAGCGCAAAAAGCGTCGCGGGCCGCAGCAAATCCGCTAGCGGCACGTTCGACGTGTACCCTTGCTCCGCCAGCACCATCACGTACTTCGCCGCGGGCTTCGGCGCGATCAGTTTCAGCACTTCGCTGAACCCGACGCCCTCCCAGCGCACATCGAAGCGGCTCCAGCGCGTCACGCAATGCATGTCCGCGGTCACCTGGGTCATCGGCAGGTGCGAGAATTGCTCCCACGTCAGCCGTACCGGCTGTTCCACCAGCCCGCTCACGCGAAAATCCCATGTCGCCGCATCGAACCGCGGCACCGTGCCCTCGTGCAGCACCGGCCACTTCAGCGTCAGCGATTGCCCCGGCGGCAATCGCCCCGCTGCTCGCATCGCGCGCTCCTGCACTTTCCTCTCGCTGCCATCGCCGAATACCATGGTGCAAACTCCGCCCTCATCACTCGGTTCGGACATTCTATCTCCGTCTGCAGCTCTGCGAAGCGCGACCCCCCGGATTTCGCTGTGTTATCATAGCGATTCGCCGCTACTTCAACGCTGCATCGAGGAGTTTTCTTGGCCGCGCGCATCCTGGACGGCATCGCAATCCGCGATCAAATCTACGCCGAACTCGCCGGCGATATCTCCTCCCTGGCCGCCGCCGGAATCCGCCCCGGCCTCGCCGCTGTGCTCGTGGGCGATAACCCCGCCTCCAAAGTTTACGTAAAAAGCAAAATCGCCGCCTGCGAAAGGCTCGGCCTCGCCAGCATCCTGCTCACGCCGCCCGCCACGATTTCCACCGCCGACCTTCTCGCCGTCGTCGAGGGCTTGAACCTCCGCGAGGACGTGGACGGCATCCTCGTCCAGCTCCCCCTCCCACCGCAGATTGACGCGAAAAAAATCCTCGACGCCGTGCACCCGGCCAAAGACGTGGACGGCTTTCATCCCATCAACGTTGGCTACCTCGTCGCCGGGCGCCCCACCCTGGTCGCCTGCACGCCCTCCGGCGTGATGGAAATTTTCCGCCGCAGCAATATTCCACTGGAGGGCGCAAACGCCGTGGTCCTCGGCCGCAGCGACATCGTCGGCAAGCCCATGGCTCTGCTCCTCATGCACGCCAATGCCACCGTCACTATCTGCCATTCCAAGACGCGCCATCTGCCCGAAGTGATTCGCCGCGCGGACATCGTCGTCGCCGCTCTTGGCCGCCCCGCCATGGTCACGCCCGATTTCGTCCGTCCCGGCGCCACGGTGATTGACGTCGGCATCAATCGCATCCTCGATCCCGCGCAGGCGGAAAATCTTTTCGCGCACTTTCCCGCGCGTCTCGCCGCCTTCCGCGAAAAAGGTTCTGCCCTGGTCGGTGACGTCCATCCCGACGTCGCCTCCGTCGCCGGCGCCATCACCCCCGTTCCCGGCGGCGTTGGCCCGCTCACCATCGCCATGCTCATGAGCAACACCATCAAAGCCGCGCGCCTCCGCCGCGGCGCTCGTCTCCCGTCCGCCGCTTCCTCCGTCGCGGCCGTTCCACGTTGATGTTGCGCGTCGGTCTCACCGGCGGCATCGCTTCCGGAAAATCCACGGTCGCCTCCATGCTCCGCGACTTCGATTGCCCGGTGCTCGATGCGGATTCCCTGGGCCACGAACTGCTCGAACAGGGGCAGGACGCTTACCACGAAGTCGTCCGCGAATTCGGCAAGGAAGTCCTGGACGCCTACGGTAACGTGGACCGCCGCGCGCTCGGCCAGATTGTCTTCGCCGACGCCCAAAAGCGCGCGCGCCTCAATCAGATTCTCCATCCGCGCATTCTGGATGTCGTCCGCAAATGGTTCGCCGCGCTGGACTGCCCCGACGGCCCGGAACTGGCCGTGGTCGAGGCCGCGCTCATCATCGAAGCGGGCTACCACAAGGAACTCGACCAGGTAATCGTCTGCTGGTGCCGCCCGGAACAGCAACTGCAGCGCCTGCAGGAGCGCGGCCTTTCGCTCGAGCAAGCGCAACTCCGCATCGCGGCGCAAATGCCCATGGAAGAAAAACGCCGCTGCGCCAACGAAACTATTGACTGTTCCGGCTCGCTCGAGGAAACCGAGCGCCAGGTTGCCGCCGTGGTTAAGCAATTGGTTCGCCCCACCCCGGCGGCTGGAAACATTTCCTGACCCTGCAGCGTATTAACTGTCGGGGCGGTAACGTGCGAAAATGCCTGTGTAGCGGGGAAAGCGGGATTCCTTCATGAGACCACCGGGAAGCGAACGGCGCGCCGTACGGTTGCTGGCCATCGGCCTGATCATTGGTCTGGGCGCGTACTGGATTGGTTCGCGCTTCGGCCAGCGCAATCCGGCCTCCGTGGACGCGTTGCGCGCCCCAGCCGCCGGCAGCCAGCCCGCGCTCGATTCCACCGAAGCGGAAAACGTCCGCATCTACCGCATGGCCTCGCCCGCCGTCGCCAACATCGTCACCCGCACCGTCGAATACGACTTCTTTTATAATCCCGTCCCGGTCGAAGGCGCGGGCTCCGGATTTCTGATTGATACCGACGGCCACATCCTGACGAATTATCACGTGGTGCAGGGCGCGCAGACCATCGAAGTCACACTCGGCGACCTCACGCGCTACAAAGCCAAGCTCATCGGAGCGGACACTCGCAACGACATCGCCCTCATCCAGATTGACACCAAGGGCCACAAACTCATGCCGTTGACCCTCGGCGATTCCCGCAATCTTCTGGTCGGCCAGCGCGCTCTCGCTATCGGCAATCCCTTCGGCTTTTCCAGCACGCTCACCACCGGCATCGTTAGCGCCTTGGGCCGCACGGTGCAAACCAGCGAGAGCACCTTCATTGACGAAGCCATCCAGACCGACGCGTCCATCAACCGCGGCAATTCCGGCGGCCCGCTGCTCGATTCTCACGGCCAGGTAATCGGCATCAATAGCGCCATCTACGCACCCACCGGCACCACCGCCGGAATCGGTTTTGCAATTCCCATCAACACCGCGCGCCGCGTTGCCGAAGACCTCATCAAGTACGGCCGCGTCCGCCGCGCCTCGCTCGGCGCCGAGGGCCGCGCTCTGTGGCCTGGGCTGGCCGAAGCCTTGAATCTCAACGTCCAGCAGGGAATCTTGATCGAGCGCGTGGATCCCGGCGGCCCCGCGGCGCAAGCCGGCGTCCGCGGCGGCAATAAATCCATGGTCGCCGGCCTCCAGGAACTGCGCATCGGCGGCGACGTCCTCATCGCTGTGGACGGCAAGACCATCAACAGCCAGGTGGATCTGAATCTGATGCTCAATCGCTCGCAGCCTGGCAACACCGTCACCCTCACCATCGTCCGCGACGGCAAACAGATCAACGTCCCCGTCAAGCTCGGCGAGGCCAGCAACTCTCCGTCGTCCGATTAGCCCGTAGCTTCCGGTCCGTGACGGTTCCACACCGCGCGCACTTCCTTCCGCTCCTGCTCGCTCAAATGGAACCAGGATTCCGCCGCGTCCCGCGCCCGCTCCAGCGCCGCCTGCATCTCCGCCTGCTTCTGGTGCAGCACTTCGCTTCCCGCGTCGCCCGGAACGCGCACGACCGGCGCCAGAAACATCACCGCGCGCGTAAACGGAATGGGAATCTGGAACAAATCCCACGATTTCTTGAACGTGAACGCTCGCTGCAATCCGATGTGAAACGCCTGAATCGGGCTGCCCGTCCGCCGCGCCAGTATCACCGGCCCGGGCTTCGCCACGTAGCGCGGTCCGCGCGGCCCGTCAATCGTGAACGCCACGTGCTTCCCTTCCTTGATCCGCTGCGCCATCACCGTCAGGCCCTCGATCGCGCCCCGGCTCGAACTCCCCTGCGCCGTGCCGAATCCCAGCCGCTCGATTACCCGCCGCGTCCACTGCCCGTCGAAGTTCACCGTGTTCATCACCACGAATCCGCGCTTGCGCCAGATCCACGCCGCGGAAAAAATGCAGCGGTGCCAGAAAGCTCCGATGCCCGATTCCCCGTGATGCTGGATCAGCACCGCGTTGCGCGCTCCCAGCACTTCCAGCCGCAGCGTCGGCCCGATCAGCCGGATCACGCCGTACACCAGCCATGCGATCACTGGAATCTGCATGCGCCGCCACAGCGATAGCTGCGGCCCGCTCGCGTCGAATTGCGATTTTCGCTCCCCGCCGCTCTCCGCCATGCCTGATTTCGCCTCGTTATCCACTGCTGTATAGTATAGGAGTTCACACCGGTCTCGATGTCCTCCCGACCCCAATTCGCGCCTTGCACCGCCGCTCGTTCGCGGCCGGAGCTTCTCGCTCTTCTGTTTCTCGCGCTCGCCGCCGTTCTCGCCTCCCCGCGCGCGGCGCGCGCTCAGCAGGCGCCCCCCGGCGCCATTGGTACCGTCGCAGGCAGCGATGTCTCGGTGGAAAACGGCGCTTCTCCGGACAACTCCCCCGCCCCGGCTTCCGCCTCGGCCGGCTTCGTCTTCAATGGCAGCGTGGTCACCGTGCACGACGGCAAAGCGCACCTCACCCTCGCCGCCGGCGGCCAGGTGGATATCTGCGGGCCCGCCAAATTTACCCTGCTCGAAACCGGCGAAGCCATCACTCTCGCCCTGAATTTCGGCCGCATCCACCTGCAGCTTCCCGCCCGCACCGCGCTGCGGATTTTCACTCCCACCATCATCGCCACGCCTCTGGACATCGGCGGAGCCAGCCGCGACATCACCGCCGGCCTGGATATGAACGACTCGCTCTGCGTCCTCGCCACCAGTGGCGCCATTCGCCTCGAACAGCAGTTCACCGGCGCGGGGCTGATCGTTCCGCAGAGCGGCGAATTCTTCCTCTCCGCCGGAAATCTCGTCCCGGTCGCCGGCACGCCCGGCAGTTGCGAATGCACGCCGCTGCACGCGCAGGCCTTGCCGCCGCCGCAAATTCCGGTGATGGGCGTCACCTCCCCGGACCAACTGCAAACCGAGCAGTACCCTTCGGAACCGTCTCCCGCTCCCAAGTCCGCTTCGGCCGACGCCGCCAAAGAGCCGCCGCCCGAGCCCAACGTGCAGTTGAAAGTTCTCGCCAGCGCAAACGATATTCACCCGACTCCGCCCGCGCCGAAGCCCGCGGCCGCTCCGCCCCCGGCCGTTTCGTTCCCGGAGTACAAGATCATCCTGCCGCCGCTGGTCTATTCAGCTTCGTCCCTGCCCGCGCCTCCCGAGGACCCCGCCATCGGCGCGGTGCTCTTGGTCCGCACCGTTCACGTCGAGCCTGATTACCAATTTACTGGGCGCGTCGAAGCGCCGCACCTGGAAACCGTAGCCGAAAAGGGCAGTTCGCAGCCGGGAAAGCAGCCGCCCAGCAGTGGGAGTTCGTCCGCGAACAAGAAGGAAGGTTTCTGGGCGCGCCTGAAGCGAGCCTTCGGCGGCAGCACCTAGAAATTCTGCTCAAGCAAGGTATTCGACTTCGCAGCCCCATCCGCGCGCCGGGACTCGTCGCGCTCCGCGGCCCTCCGCCGCCGGCCCTACATGCCCTCGTAATTCGGACCGCCGCCGCCCTCGGGTGGAACCCAATTGATGATCTGGTAGGGATCGGCGATGTCGCACGTCTTGCAATGCACGCAATTGGAAGCGTTGATTTTCAGCTTCGCCTCGCCTTTCTCCGTCACCATCTCGTACACCGCCGCCGGACAAAAATACTGGCAGGGATTCCCGAATTCCCGCACGCAGCGGTCGCCGCAAATATTCGGCTCGAGCACTACCAGGTGGCACGGCTGATCCTCTTCGTGCCGCGTCCCGGAGTGATACACGTCCGTCAGCCGGTCGAACGTCAGCTTCCCGTCTCCCTTGAACCGCGTGGATTGATCCACCAGCGTCCCGCCGCGATGCAAATTCAAATATTCCGTGTATCCCGGCTTGCTCAGCAGCGGATCGCGCAGCCCGCGTCCGCCGCTCACGAATTGCAATCCTGCGTTCACGAGGCCTGGCAGCAAGCCATTCTGAAATCCTTGGTGAAAATTGCGCACTTCCCACAACTCTTCTTTGATCCAGCTCTGCTCGATTTTTTGCGGATACGCCCCCAGCGTCTTCGCCGAAGTATCGCCTGCGCAAAGAGCTTCGTAAATCGTCTCCGCGGCCAGCATGCCGCTCTTGATCGCCGTGTGAATTCCCTTCAGCCGCTGTGAATTCAGCAGGCTCGCCGAATCGCCCACGATCAGCCCGCCGTCCACGTAGCTGCGCGGCATCGAATACCATCCGCCGTAAGGGACCGTCTTCGCGCCGTAGCGCACCAGCTTCCCGCCTTCCAGAATGTTTCTTACGAACGGATGCGTCTTATATTTCTGAAACGCTTCATGCGGATCGAATAGCGGATTGTGGTATTCCAGCGCCACCACCATGCCCAGCGAGACGCGGTTGTTCTGCAATCCGTACACCCAGCCGCCACCATAAATCTCCGACGGCAGCGGCCACCCCAGCGTGTGCGCCACGTAGCCTGTCGCGATTTTTCCCGGCTGCACTTCCCACAATTCCTTGATCCCCAGCCCGTAAATCTGCGGGTTCAGCCCGTCCAGCTTCAGCTTGTTCACCAGCTCTTTCGTCAACGAGCCGCGCGGCCCCTCAGCCAGCACCGTCACTTTCGCCCGCAATTCGTATCCCGGCGTGAAGTTGTCCTTGGGCTTGCCGTTCTTGTCCACGCCCTTGTCTTCGGTCAGCACTCCGGCGATTCCATTTTTGTCGTACAGCAATTCCCGCCCGGCAAATTGCGTGAAAAGGTTCACGCCCTTTTTTTCCACCAGACCGCCCAGCCATTTCACCAGCTTGTTCAGCGAAACCACGTAATTGCCGTGATTCCGCAAGGGCGGCGGAGTGATCGGCAGCTTGTAACTACTGGATTCCGTGAAAAAATATGCTGCATCCCCGGTTACCACCGTATCCAGCGGTGCGCTCTTCTCGAAGTCCGGCACCAGCTCGCGCAACCCGCGCGGGTCCATGATCGCGCCGGAAAGCTGGTGCGCGCCGATTTCGCGCCCTTTTTCCAGCACGTAAATATTCTCCGCCGTCAGCGCCGGCGATTTTTTCGCTTCGTTGTGTTTCTCGATCAGGTTGGCCAGGTGCAAAGCGCAAGCCAGGCCGCTCGGCCCGGCCCCGATGATCAGCACATCCGCTTCCAGTTGTTCGCGCACGATGGCGGGCGTCTCGGTCATGCCGTCATCTTACCAGAGCCGCAAATCGGAGCAGGAATTTTGGAATGCCGCGGCGGACCAAGTCCACGGGCTCTTTGCGAAGTTGCCTGCGGGCTGCGGTCCTTCCTTGCGAAACATCCGCGAAGCCGGCCGCAATCTATGCGGATTTTTGCTTCTCGAGTTCTTCGATCAGGGCGGGGACGATTTCGAACAGGTCGCCGACCACGCCGTAGTCCGCCACTTCAAAAATCGGCGCGTTCTGGTCCTTGTTGATGGCCGCGATGGTGCGCGCGCCCTTCATGCCCACCACGTGCTGAATGGCGCCGCTGATTCCCAGCGCCAGGTACAGCTTTGGCGCCACGGTCTGGCCCGAGCTGCCGATCTGCCGGTCCATCGGCAGCCAACCCTCGTCGCAAATGGGCCGCGACGCGCAAATTTCTCCGCCCATCAGCTTCGCCAGCTTCTCCGCCAGCGGAATATTTTCCGGCGCCTTGATCCCGCGCCCCACGGAAACCAGTATCGGCGCCTGCGTCAGGTCCACCGCCTGCTTCGCTTCGCGGAACAAATCGAGCGGCTTGGTGCGAATCTGTTCCGGCTGCAAATTCACGCCCACGGATTTCACCGCCGCTTTCCCGCTCGCGTGTTTCACGGCAAGGTCCGCGCGAAACGCGCTGGCCTGGAACGACGCAACCCACGGAGCCTCGCCCGCGAACACCACGTCCGCCGCGGTCCGCCCTTGAAACATCTGCCGCACAAAAATGAGCTTGCCGTCTTCGTAGCGGTAGCCGATGCAATCGCCGATCATGCCCTTCTGCAGCGACGCCGCCAGCTTCGGCGCGAAATCGCGCACCTGGTAAGTGTGCGGCAGCAGGATCAGGTCGGGCTTCGTCGTTTCCACTACCTGCCGCAGCGCCAGCGCGAACCCGTCCGGCGTGTATTTCTCCAGCAGCCCGTGCTCCACCAGCAGCACTTCATCGAGCTGATACCCTGCGAGCTCCTCAGCCAGCGCCGCGACGCCCTTGCCGATCACCACGCCTGAAAGCGTGCCTTTCGTTTGCTGCGCGATCTGTTGCGCGGCCGCCAGCGTCTCGAAGCTGACTTTATTCCAGCCGCCTTCGCGCTGCTCGGTAATCAGAAGAATCTTCATTTTTCGTCCGTATGCGATTTTCCGGAAACGGCCACCAACTTCGGCTCTCTCGCCGCGCCTTTCTTACAGCACGCGCGCTTCGTGCCGCAATTTCTCCACCAGCTTCGCCGCAATTTCCTTGGGCTGCCCGCTGATGAATTCCGTCTTCTTCGTCTTTTGCGGCATGTAGATGCGCTCCACGCGCTGCGTTGGCGCGTCCGGCACGCCCAGTGTGGCGCGCTCCACCGTCGCGATTTCTTTTTTCTTCGCCGCCATGATGCCTTTCAGCGTGGCGTAGCGCGGCTTATTGATGCCGGACTGTATCGAAAGCACCGCCGGCAGCGGCAATTCCACGTGCTGGAACCATCCGGCTTCCAGCTCGCGCTTCAGCTTCATGTGGTTTTCCACCACTTCGATCGCCATGATGATGGTCGCGTGCGGCCGCCCCAGAATTTCCGCCAGCAGCACCCCGGTCTGGCCGAACCCCTGGTCGTCGCTCTGCAATCCGGTAAGAATCAGGTCGAAATTTTCCGCCTGAATCGCCGCGGCCAGCGAACGCGCCGAACCCAGCGGATCGAGCTTGAAGAAATTCGCATCGGACACATGAATGCCGCGATCCGCGCCCTTCGCCAGAGCTTCCTTGATCGTCTGCTTCGCGCGCTCCGGCCCCATCGAGATGGCCACCACTTCCCCGCCGTGTTTTTCCTTCAGGCGCAGCGCTTCTTCCAGCGCGAAGCTGTCCGGCTCGTTGGTCTCGAATCCGATGTCCGATTCGCGAATCCACGCGCCGCCTTCGACGATCGCCAGCGGAGCGTCCTTGGCCGGCACTTGCTTGACGCACACTCCAATTTTCAAGAATGCCTCCTGCGATTGCCGCGCGACCCACACCCGCGAACACCGGCCGCTCTGGGGCGCCCTACCGCACCGTCGCCGCCAAACGCGCTATTCGCTCCAGCGCTTGAAGATCAGCGACGCGTTAGTGCCGCCAAATCCAAAGGAATTTGAAAGCGCGTAGGTCACTTCCGTCTTGCGCGCGCGATTCGGAATGTAATCCAGATCGCATTCTGGGTCGGGGGTATCGTAATTGATCGTCGGCGGCAGAATCTGGTCGCGCAGCGCCAGCACGCTGATTCCCGCCTCCAGCCCTCCCGCGCCGCCCAGCAGGTGCCCGGTCATGGACTTCGTCGAGCTGATCGGCACTTTCTTCGCGCGCTCTCCGAAGACGCGCTTCAGCGCCTCGGTCTCGATGGCGTCGCCAATCGGCGTCGAAGTTCCGTGCGCGTTCACGTAGCTCACGTCGTCGGGAGAAATTCCCGCATCCTTCAGCGCCGCGCGCGACACGCGATACCCGCCGTCGCCGTGCTCCGCTGGCTGCGTGATGTGGTACGCGTCGCCGGACATCCCGTAACCCACAATTTCCGCCAGAATATTCGCGCCGCGCCGTCGCGCGTGCTCCAGCGTTTCCAGGATTACCATGCCCGACCCTTCGCCCACGATGAACCCGTCGCGGTTCGCCTCAAACGGCCGGCTCGCTCGCTCCGGACAATCATTCCGCGTCGTCAGCGCGCGCATCGCCGCGAATCCGCCCACGCTCATCGGCGTGATCGCCGCTTCCGTGCCGCCGGTGATCATCACCTCCGCGGCCCCGCGCTGAATGATTTTGAACGCGTCGCCGATGGCGTGCGCCGAAGCCGAACACGCCGTCGCCGTCGCAGAATTCGGTCCCTTCGCTCCGTGCCGGATGGAGACGAACCCCGCCGCCAGATTCACGATCGTCGCGGGAATAAAAAATGGCGAAATTCTGCCCGGGCCGCCCGCCAGAAACTTGGAATGTTCCCGCTCGATCACGTCGAATCCGCCGATGCCTGAGCCGATGTACACCCCGGTCGCATCCGCGATCTCCGGAGTAACTTGTAGCCCGGACATCTTCATCGCGAAATCCGTCGCCGCCAGCGCCAGTTGAATGAACCGTCCGGTTTTCTTCAGCTCTTTTTTTTCCAGCCAGTTCAGCGGATCGAAATTGCGCACTTCCCCGGCAATCCGGCAATCGAACGCCGTCGCGTCGAAATGCGTGATCGGCCCGATGCCGCTCTTCCCCGCCAGCAGATTGCGCCACACCTCGTCGGTGCCGATGCCGCACCCGCAGACCAACCCAACGCCCGTGACCACAACTCGGCGGTTCAAAGGGAATTTCTCCTGTACGGATTTAGATGACGGGAGGGCCTACTCGATTCCGTGATGCCAGGCAATTCCAGCGCCCTCAGCGGCGGAACAGTCCGCGGAAAACCTCGCAAGTTCGCTCCAGAGGCCCAGCCCCCGGATGAATCGCGCTCTTGCCGCCGGAACCAACCCTCCGGCCTTTCCACCAACTCGCTGTTCCGGCAAATCGTGAACCCCTGGCCCGCTGCAAAAATATCTTCCCCGCGCAAACTCCTACTTGCCCTTCGAGTGCTTCTCGATGTAATCCACGGCATCTTTCACCGTGGCAATCTTCTCGGCATCCTCGTCCGGGATCTCGATGCCGAAATTCTCCTCAAATGCCATCACCAGCTCGACGGTGTCGAGCGAATCCGCGCCCAAATCGTCCACAAACGAAGCGGTGGGAGTCACCTCCCCTTCATCCACACCGAGCTGCTCGACAATAATCGTCTTCACGCGTTCTTCGACGCTGGCCATTCTGATTGTTCCTCCGCTATCGGCTGTCTGGAAATCCCCGCTCCCACCACAGGCTGGGGTAGCGCCCTCAACACAACCTTGCCATTCTATGCGGGGCTTAATGCTGGGTCAACCTCTCCCACCCCGCTGCAGCTCGTTCTTGTCCCCCGCGTTTACCAAGAGTTAACCGAAACTCTTATACCCTGATTCGCGTCTATTCATGTGCATGCTCTTCCCGCCGTCCGATTCGGCGAACCACTCTTGCGAAGACCTGCTGGTCTTCCTCCGGAGGTATCCAACTCATGTTCATCCGCACTCGCTTCGGTTGCCTGTTCCTTGCCGCGCTGTTTTGCGCTCCCGCGCTGCTCGCCCAGCAAAATAATCCGCAACCTCAGTCCGACGGCAAGATCTATCTCAACGTCGTCGTCGCTCCGAAGTCCGGGGCGCCCGTTGCCGATCTCCAGCAGCAGGACTTTACCCTGCTCGACAACAAATCTCCGCAGCCCATTACTTCCTTCCAGGCCTTCAGCGGACGCCAGGCGATTGCCGAAGTCATCCTGGTAATTGACGCCGTCAACACTGATTACCGCAACGTCAGCGTCGAACGCGTCCAGATTGATAAATTCCTCCGTGCCGAAGGTGGCCACCTCGCCTACCCCCTCGCCCTGGCGATCTTCACCGACAAAGGCATCCAGATGCAGGGCACGTTCTCCACCGACGGCAACGGGCTCAGCGCCGCGCTCGATTCCCGGGACGTCGCCCTGCGCGCCATCGGCCGCGCCGCTGGCTTCTACGGCGCCGCTGACCGCTGGCAGCTTTCCATCCGCGCTCTCCGCCAGTTGCTCGCCGTCGAGGCGCCCCACCCGGGGCGCAAGCTCGTGCTCTGGGTTTCTCCCGGCTGGCCGCTCCTCTCCGGCCCCGGCGTCGAACTCGACTCCAAGCAGCAGAGTCAGCTCTTCGCTGATATCGTGGGCATCTCCACCCGCCTCATTGAGGCCCGCGTCACCCTCTACAACATCAACCCGCTCGGCTCCAGCGAATCCATCTTCAGCGGAACGTACTATCAGGAGTTCCTCAAGCCCGTCACCAAGCCCAGCCAGGTCAACATGGGTAATCTGGGATTGCAGGTCCTCGCTACGCAAAGCGGCGGCCTGGTCCTCAATTTCAATAACGATGTCGCCAGCCTCCTGCAACAATGCCTTACCGACGCGGCTCCCTATTACGTTATCTCATTCGCTCCGTCGCCTTCCGACAAACGTGACGAGTACCACAGCCTGGAAGTCAAAATCGCCAAGCCCGGCCTGATAGCCCGCACCCGCCAAGGCTATTACGCCCAACCGGCCACGCACAACTGAAGCCCCGCCGCCCGCACCGCGCCGCCAGCGCCGTATCTCGCTACGGCCCGCTTCACGTGCACCGAATCGCGCCCGCCACCAAAAGGGTGTTGACTCTGTAGGGGCCGGTTCAGCCTCATCGAACCGGGCCGCGATTGCAGCAGCGCGCCGCTTCACCCGCGCAGCCGGTTCCGTTGCAGGCACTGCCCCGCAACAACCCACTACCCCATATACAACCCGCCATTCACATCCAACACCTGTCCGGTAATGTACCCCGCCTCATCGCTCGCCAAAAACACCACCGCCGCCGCCACGTCGCCGTCCGTGCCGAACCGCCCCAACGGAATCATTGCTTTCATCTTGTCTTTGATTTCCTGCGAAAGCGGCTCGGTCATCGGCGTCGCGATAAATCCCGGCGCGACGGCATTCACCGTAATGCTCCGCGACGCCACTTCCACCGCGATGGCGCGCGTCAGCCCGATCAGCCCCGCTTTCGACGCCACATAGTTCGCCTGCCCCGCGTTCCCCGTTTGCGCCACCACCGAGCTGATATTGATGATCCGCCCCGACCGCTGCTTCAGCATCGCGCCAAGCGCCTGCTGGATGCACAGGTGTGCGCCGGTCAGGTTGGTGCGCAACACGGCGTCCCAATCCTCCAGCTTCATGCGCAACGCCAGCGTGTCCCGCGTGATCGCGGCGTTGTTCACCAGAATGTCCAGCTTGCCGAATTTTCCCAGTGCCTGCTGGAAGCCGTTCTTCACCTGCGCCGCATCGGCCACGTCCATCGGAATCGCCAAAGCTTCGCCGCCCGCCGCTTCAATTTCGCCCACAAGCGCCGTCAGCTTCTCCACATTGCGCGCCGCAACCGCCGCCTTCGCTCCCGCCGCCACCAACGCCAGCGCCGTGGCCCGCCCGATCCCCTGCGACGCGCCCGTAACCAACGCAACTTTATCTTTGAGTGTGAACATAGGATTTGAAGCTACCTTATCGGGAATGGGTCTGGCAACAGCGTGGTGGCAATGCCGATTCTGAATTCGTAGCGCCGGCGTCTCGCCGGTTTTTCAATCTCGCAGCCGTGCCCGCACCTAAACCTCGCGCACTTCAGCCCGCGCCTGCGCAATCTTATCCAGCGTCGCCTGCAAGCTCGCGGAATCTTCCACGTTGAACACGCGCACCGACCGGTCAATCTGCCGCAGCAATCCCGTCAGCACCTTGCCCGGCCCCACCTCGACGAACACCGTCACGCCCGATTCGATCATATCCCGCACCGAATCCAGCCAGCGCACCGGCGCGGTGACCTGCCGGATCAGCGCGTCGCGCGCCTCTTCGCCGGTGGCGATCGCTTCCGCGTCCACGTTGGTGATCAGCGGGATTTTCAGCGCGCTGAATTTCGCCGCGCGCAGGTCCGGCTCCAGCCGTTGCTGCGCCGGCATCATCAAAGCGCAATGAAACGGCGCGGATACCGGAAGGATCACCGCCCGCTTCGCGCCGCTCTGCGACGCAATCTCCACCGCGCGCTTCACCGCCGCCGCCGCCCCGGAAATCACCGTCTGTTCCGGTGAATTCAGATTCGCCGGCGACACCACTTCATTCTCCGCGGCCTTCCTGCAAATGTCCGCCACTTCCGTCGGCGATAGTCCCAGAATCGCGGCCATCGCGCCCTGTCCCGCCGGCACCGCTTCCTGCATATACTTCCCGCGCCCGCGCACCAGTTTCACCGCCGCGCGAAATTCCAGCGCCCCCGCCGCCACCAGCGCCGTATATTCACCCAGGCTGTGCCCGGCCACGAAATCCGGCGTAATTCCCTGCTTTTCCAGCACCCGGTACGCCGCCGTCGAAACCGTCAGTATCCCCGGCTGCGTGTTTTCGGTCAGCTTCAGTGCGTCTTCCGGCCCTTCAAAACACAATTTCGCAATGGAAAATCCCAGCGCGGCATCCGCCTCGGCGAATACCTCCTGCGCTTCCGGAAACTTCTCGGCGAGCTCCCGGCCCATGCCGGGGTACTGCGAGGCTTGGCCGGGGAATAGGAATGCGAGTTTGCTCATACGGGATTGGCCATTCCGCGAAGCTCAGCCGCGCGCGGCAACCGCGGCAGCGGAAAGCTCCTGTTCGATTTTCTCGTTGAAGCGCGCGCGGCACAGCTCGCTCGCCACGCGAATCGCGTTCTTGATCGCCACCGCGTTCGAGCGCCCGTGCCCGATGATGGTAATCCCGCGCACGCCCAGCAGCGGCGCCCCGCCGTACTCCGACGAATCCGTGCGCTTGCGGAAGCTGTCGAACGCATCCTTGGACAACACGTAACCTACCTGCGATTTCAGGCTGCTCTTGATCGCCTTCTTCAACATCCCGCCGATGTGCTCCACCAGCCCCTCGCTGATTTTCAACGCGATGTTCCCGATGAAACCGTCGCACACGATCACGTCCACGTCTCCGCGAAACACGTCGCGGCCCTCCACGTTCCCCACGAAATTCAGCGAAAGCTGTTTCAGCCGCACCGCCGCTTCCCGCACCAGGTCGTTGCCCTTCATTTCTTCCTCGCCGATCGAAAGCAGCGCCACGCGCGGCCGCTTCACTCCCCAGATCGTGCGGTAGTAAATTTCGCCCATCACCGCGAACTGCTCGATCTGTTCGGGCTTGGAATCCACGTTCGCGCCCACGTCCAGAATCACCGTCACCTTTTCCTTCATGTTCGGAAAGGCCGCCGCCAGCGCGGGACGGTCCACCGCCGCCAGCGTCCCCAGCACGAACCGCGCCACCGTCATCACTGCCCCGGTGTTCCCCGCGCTCACCAGCGCTTCGGCCCGGCCGTCGCGCACCAGCCGCGCCGCCACGTGCACCGAGCTTTCCTTCTTGCGGCGAAACGCCTGCGATGGCGAATCGCTCATGGTGATCACGTCCATCGCGTTCACGATCTCGATCGGCAGTCCGCGGTGCCCGTGCCGGTTCAGCTCCTGCCGCACCGTGGCTTCAATTCCCACCAGCAGGATCCGCACTCCCAGCTCGCGCGCCGCCAGAATCGCGCCTTCCACTTCAGCGCGCGGGGCATGATCGCCCCCCATGGCGTCAACCGCTATGGTGGTCATCTATACACCAATGGGTACCCAGAGTGCACCGGTTCGGAAGGGTAAGCGATGGAAACTTAGGCTGTCTTGGCTGCGGTGTCAATCACTTCACGGCCCTTGTAGTAGCCGCAATGCGGACACGCGTTGTGGGGCAGCTTTTTCTCGTGGCAGTGCGGGCACTCCGTCAGCGACAACGGCGTTAAAAAGTCGTGCGCACGCCGCTTATTCTTGCGCGCATGCGAATGGCGTCGTTTCGGATTGGGCATTCCAAGCTCCTCAATTGGCAGGCTGCGATCACAGCGGCCTGAATGCAAAAGGACAGTGTAGCGTCTTATTGCTTTTTGAACCAGTCCTGCTTCAAACGGGCCAGCGGGGCGAGCCGGGGATCGGAGGCGTGCTTCTCGCAGCGGCATTCTTCGTTGTTCAAGTTGGCGCCGCAATGCGGGCACAGGCCGCGGCAGTCGCTGCGGCAGATGACCTTCATCGGTAGCGCCAGGTTCACCTGCTCCGCCAGAATATCGGCCAGGAACAGGCCGTCGCCCTCGAAGAAGGCGACTTCGGTATCGTCCAGATTCAGGTGAAATTCTTCGTCCGCAGGCAGCGAAGTCATCGGCCGGTAGTACAAATCGAAATCGCGGCTGATTTCCTCCACCACCGTGTCCAGGCAGCGCGCGCAAATCAGCTCCACCCGCGTGTGCAGGTTCCCGTAAATTCGAATCTGCCCTTCCACCAGCTCGGCGGTCGCCCGAATTTCCAGCGGCTCTATTTGATGGAACTCGCCGGAATGAAAATCCAGTGTGCCCGGCGTGTAACTTTTCCGGATGCGGATTTTGCGCAGCGCGAGTTCGTTGACATCCAGAAACATTGGTTTTCCCCGTCTTTATAGAGCAATTTCAATTATAAGTCTAGCGACCTCGTTGTCAAGGAACCCACAATTCCAGATTCCACTCCTGACACCTAACGGACAATGTCGTTGTTGTGCTGCGCAGCGACGCTCAGCTCGCCGGCGTCTCCGCGCTCCCCTGCAATTCCTGGCACTGCCGCAGCAGAAAATGATCGGTCATCCCCGCGATGTAATCGCACACCACGCGATGCCGCGGCTGCTGCTGCGCCATTTCCGCGTATTGTGGCGGCATCCGCTCCGGGTGCTCCAGGTAGAAGGAAAATAGCCCGTCCAGAGCCGCTACCGAGCGGTCGCGGTCCTCCACGATTGCCGGCTGCGAATACAGCCGCGCGAAGAGAAACCGCTTCAGCGCGCCGTTCAGCTTCGCCACCTCCGGCGAAAACCCCGCCAGGCGCTGCCTCTGCCGCCGCACGTCCTCCGCGCTCTCCACTCCCGCTTCCTTCGCCCGCCCGCGCGTCGCCTCGATCAAATCCGTCGCCAGCAAGTCCAGCACCCGCTTCAGCGCTTCGTTGAACTTCAGTTTCGCCTTGCCCTGCGGGTAGCCGCGGTCCACCTCCGCATACGCCTGCTCGAACACTGGCACCTCCGCGCGCAGCAGCTCGAAATCAATCAAATGCGCCTCGAATCCGTCGTCCAGGTCCGCGGTGTTGTAGGCGATCTCGTCCACGAAATCAATCAGTTGCGCTTCCAGCGGCGGCCGCTGCTCCAGCAGATATTCCGCGAGTTGCGGAAACTCCGCCGCGGAATAATCCCGCGAATGCTTCACGATCCCCTCACGCACCTCGAACGTCAGATTCAGCCCCGTGAAATCCAGATAGCGCTGCTCGAACTGCTCCACGATGTGCAGCGCGTGCAGATTGTGGTTGAAGCGCTCGCCGTACGCGCGCATCCGCAGGTCCAGTTGCTTTTCCCCCGCGTGCCCGAACGGCGGATGCCCGATGTCATGCGCCAGCGCCAGCGCCTCCGCCAGGTCCGTATTCAGCCCCAGCGCCCCCGCCACCGTCCGCGCCACCTGCGACACTTCCAGCGTGTGCGTCAGCCGGTTGCGGAAATGATCCGAATAACGCGTGGTGAATACCTGCGTCTTCGCTTCCAGCCGCCGGAACGCCCGCGAATGAATCACCCGGTCGCGGTCCCGCGCGTAATCATTCCGGTACGGATGCTGCGCCTCCGGGTAGCGCCGTCCCCGCGTGCGTCGCACGTCCATGGCGTAAGTTGCCGGCATTTCCAGCCTCATTCTACAACCCATCCCCCGAATAATCCTCGTGACTCGCGTCCACGCAGCCCCGCTTAACTGGAACGAAATCGGCGAGCTCGCGCAAGGCAGCTACCTGCTCGTGGCGCCCGCAAAATCTGTGGAGAAGAAAACGAAAAAAAAGGGGGGGAGAAAAACTAAATCAGCCCGCGGTTACGACTTGCCCGGCAAAAGATTCATTTCCTGCGTGGCCTGTTCTGCAATCGGCGTATCGGGGTAGTCGGACTTGATCTGCGAATAAAGCTTGGCGGCTTCCGTCGGATTTTTCGCGCCGTAATGCTGCGCCAGCGCCAGCATCACCACCGGCTTGGGCACCAGTAGCGCCGGCTTCGCGATCAATTGCTGATACAGCTTCACCGCTTCGTCGCTCTGCCCCAGCCGGTCGTTCAATTGCGCCAGCTCGAACCGCGCCATCGCCGCAAAATCCTCCACGCCGCTTTCCGATACTCCCTGCAGCCATTTCTTCGCGTCGTCGTTCCGGCCCAGCTTCTCGTCGCTCAACGCCGCGTAGTACGCCGCCAGTTGCCCCGGCCGCGTGTGCCCGTATTTCGTCGCCACCGCCCCGAATTTCTCCGCCGCGTCCGTGTACTTGGTCTTGTCGTCCGCGAACGTCACTTCGCCCGGCTGCGCCGGCTCGCCCGCGCTGCGAATCCGCGCCTGAAACGACTTCATCGCCTCGTCGTATCCAGCCGTGGCCTTCACCGTCTCGCGTTCCGTGTACGTCTGCCAGCCGAAGATGCCCACGGCCACCGCCAGCGCCGCCAGCAATATGTAAGCCGTCAGCTCCTTGTGCGACAGCACCGCGTCGGCGCCGTGCGCCAACGTGTCGCGTACTTCGTCCTTCTTCAGTTCCTTGCGGGAAATATGCCGCGCCAAACTTGCACCCCGGAGAGAAGTTTCAACTTAAATTCTATCACAAAGCCGTAAGTCACCGCCCGCGCTCTCGCCCGCCGGCGCGCAACCCAAATTGCCACGAGGGAATGCCGGGACGGACTTACTTGAAGCTGCGGATCGCGGCGTTTTCGTCGGACTGCACGTCGAACACCGTGAACAGGCGGGTAATTTGCAGAATGTCGTGTACGCGCTTGGTCAGATGCAGCAGCTTCAGCTCGCCGCTCGCGTTTTTCACCGTGGTGTAGGCGCTCACCAGCTCGCCGATTCCCGAGCTGTCAATGTAATCCACGTCGTACAGGCTCAGCACGATTTTCTTGTTCCCTGCGGCCAGCAGCTCCCGCACCGTATTCCGCAGCATCGCGCTGCCTTCGCCCAGGGTGATCTTCCCGCTGAAGTCAATAATCGTTACGTCGCCCAACTGGCGGCGCGTTCCTTGGAGTGCCACGGTATCCTCTGCTGCTGATTTTACTCTGGTTTGTGTTTGCCGTTTCCGGAAACTGGCTGGGGCAGCTTCTTCACCATCACCAGCAGCGCCCCGCCGTCCGGGCCGCGCTCCACTCGAAAATCATCCATAAATGCGCGCATCAGGAACAATCCCCGCCCCGATGTCCGCAGCAGGTTTTCCTCCGCCAGCGGGTCCGGTATTTCCGTCAGCTCGAACCCCTGCCCCTGATCCAGCACCCGCACGATCATGGTCTCCGGCTGCAGCTCCACCGTCATCATGATCTTCTTGTGGCGGTCCTGCTGGTTCCCGTAGTTGTACGCGTTGATCACTCCCTCGCGCACCGCCATCCCGATCTTGTGGATTTCGTCCTCGGGGAAGCCGGCGGCCTCCGCGACGCGCATGGAGATGCTCTCTGCGAGGTCCACGCTTTCTAGAAGCGTCTCGAGCGTGACTTCGATCCGCTGAGTTTTGGCCGCCATCCGTGGTCGAGGGAAAGTCCTCTGAAAGAGCGGAAGTATGGTTATCACAGCGCCGGAGTGCAAGTCAATGAACTCCGTGGCTCCGCCAACGGCCTTCATCGCCGTTCCGCCCCCGCTCATCCCGCCGCATGCTCGCTGATCGAAAGCACGTTGCCATCCGGGTCCTGGAACCACGCCACCTTGTCCCCGCCCGGCGCCGTCCAGATGCCCAGTTCCTGATCCTGCACGAACGGGTACTTCTCCATCGCCACCCCACGCCCGCTCAACCACTTCGCCACCGCCTCGATGTTTTCCACTTCCCAGCCCAGAATCGTGAACGGCAAGGGCGCAACGTCCTTCGGAACCTTCGCGATTCGTATCTTCGTCGCCCCCGCCCGCACCACCAGCGCAAACGGATCGTCGCTCACGAACTGGAATCCCAGCTTCCCTTCGTAAAATTCCCGCGCCCGCTGCGAATCCTTCGTCGGCACGAAACCCACGATCTTGCTGCCAGCCAGCATCCCACTCTCCTTTCGCGCCGCATCTCGGCACTTGTAGCGGCCGCTCTGTCCCGCGCACTCCGCGGGACGCAGCGGGCACCGACCCGCAACCCAGCGCCCAGCTACGTCGCACCTGTCGAACGCCGGAGCCTCACCCACGCCCGCCGGCTCCGTTGCAGGTCGCGTCTCCGTCACCGCCACCCGCCACACCAGCGCCGTAGGCGCGGCAGAAGTTAGCCCAGGCCGTAAGGCCTGGGAAAACACGCTAAATGACTCCCGAGCACCGTAGGTGCGCCACAGTCTTGCGCATCGCCGCTCCGCAACACCCGCCGTTCCCCCCGCACCGCCGCATTCCTCCTACAAAATATTCACCGCCCGCGCCGCCAGCAACGCCACAATCATCAACGAAATCAACGACTGCAACATCATCCCCGCCTTCGCCCACCGCGAAAGCACCGCCGTATCCGTCGGCGAAAATGCCGTGCTGGTATTGAACGCCAAAAACAAATAATCCATGAAGTGCGGCGACCACGCCGCGCGTTCATCCTCCCGGACCAGCATCTGCGGAAAAAGAAACGAACTATCCAGCCGGCCGTGCTCGCCTTCGCGCCCCAGCGGGCCTCCCGCATCCAGCTTCCAGTACCACAGCGCGAACACCAGCACGTTCGTCACCCACAGCGCCGCCGCGCCGCGCAGTAGCGCCGCCGGCGAATCGCGATGGCTCGGGATTCCCTCGATCAGCAAACCCAGCGATGCAATCATGCCCACGGTAATCGCCCCGTTGGCCGCCAGGGTGAAAATCCGCGTGATGTGGAAATCCCCGCGCCGGTGCGATAGCACGATCGGAACCATCAGCACGAAGACGATGGCCAGCAATCCCCAGCTCGGACCCAGCGACAGCCGCTCCGGCAACGCCAGGTACACCCCTCCCGCCGCCAGCATCGCAATAAACGCAGGCCACCGTGGTTCGCGTACGATCGGTTTTCCCATGCTGTCGGCGCCGCTCGCGCCGCCGCAGTGTAGTACAGTTTTCCCCCGCCCTCAAAACCCTCGCACGCTCACCCGCGCTCACACCCGGGCGCACAAGTCGCGCATCTTGCGCCCAACGCCTCCGTTCGGGAAAATCGCATGACAAACCCTCCCCGATACGCTAGTTTTGATGCATGGAAACCGTGAAGGTGGAATTGCCCTCCGCGCTCTTGAAGGCCGCGAATCTGGAAGGCACTAACCTCTCCCAGGAAGCCGCCCGCTTACTGGCGCTCGAACTTTATCGCGAAGATAAGGTTTCGCTGGGTCGCGCCGCGGAACTCTGCCAGACGCCCTTGGCCGACTTCCTGGATTTTGTCGCGAAGCACGGCGTCCCGCCGCTGCGCTACAGCTTTGAAGATCTGGAACAGGAACGCCACTCCGCCAACCGCATCGAAGCGTGACCGTCGTCGCAGACTCTTCGCCGCTCGTAATTCTGACCAAGCTTGGCTATTTTCATCTCCTCAATAATCTCTTTCCGCGCATTTGCATCTCCGCGGAGGTTCACCGCGAAGTGGTCGTCGCTGGCGCCGGCTTGGCAGGTGCATCGGAAGTAGCCGCGGCAGAATGGCTCGAGGTGAGGAGTCTTCGAAACCAGGCAGAGTTACTGGCGGCACAGCAAAAATACGCTCTCGGCGCCGGAGAACTCAGCTCTATCCTACTGGCAAAAGAACTCCGTGCCGATACCGTGCTCCTCGACGATTACAAAGCGCGAAAACTAGCCGCGGCGGAAGGCCTGCTGGTTCGCGGCACTGCGGGCCTGCTCGAAGCTTTCTACCTCCGAGGCTACCTAACCGATCTTCCCGCCGCCTTTCGGCAGCTCGTCAAAGACAGCTATATTGACCAGCGATTGTTGGACCGGCGCCTAAGAGCCCTGGGACTTCCTCACCTCTAGATCGCGTCCGTCGTACCGCCCCGCATCTCGCCCCCGCCGCGGCTCCACTCATCCCTCAAATCACTTCGCGGCCAGTAAGTACTAGTTCTGTCCCGCCTCTGTACCCATGTACAGCTGCGTTTTCATCACCCGCGTGCTAGCCTCGAACTGGAGCCAGCACCATGACGTTGTTCCGAAAATCGCGCCCCGCCCGGCGCTCTGCCGCAAAAGTTCCATCCCCGCAACCGCTCCGCCCGCTCCCCAGCCACCTGGAAATCGCCTCTCCCGCGCCTCGCCAATCCCCGCGAAGCGCCATTCCCAACCCGCCAGTTGCAACAAATCCGCCATTTCTAATCCCGGATTCAGGGATTAGAAAATGACGCAACCCCCTGAAAACAAACAACGGCGATGCGTTCTAATCTCGCCAATTTCACGGCCAATCGCACCCAGATGATACAGCTCGTCACTTCCCTTCCCGCATGCTCGCAGCCCGCAGCGCCTCCGGCGAAGAATCCCGCCGCGCTCCACCCGAAACGCCTACGCCCAGTAAGTCCGGTCCAGCGTCCGGTACTGAGTCGCCTCACTCAAATGCTTGGGCGCGAGCGCAGCGGCGCCTTCCAAATCGGCGATGGTGCGCGAAACCTTCAGGATCCGGTCGTGCGCCCGCGCCGAAAGCCCCAGCCGCTGGATGGCCGTCTCCAGAATTTTTTCGCCCTCCGCGGAAATCGCGCAGTGTTTGCGGATCAACTTGGGAGGCATCTGCGAATTCGCATAGATGGTCTTTTCCCCGCGGTATCGCTCCATCTGAATTTCCCGCGCGCGCAGCACCCGGCCGCGCACGCACGCCGAGCTTTCGATTTCCGCGTCGCCGCGCAGTTCCTTGTATTGCACCGCCGGCACTTCGATGTGGATATCAATGCGGTCCAGCAGCGGCCCGGAAATTTTCGATACGTAGCGCTGGATCTGCAGCGGCGAGCAATGGCATTCCCGCTTGCTGTCTCCGAAAAATCCGCACGGGCACGGATTCATGGCCGCGGCCAGCATGAAGCGCGAGGGAAAATTCACCGAAAGCGCGGCGCGCGCGATCGTCACGTTCCCCTCCTCCAGCGGCTGGCGCATCACTTCCAGCACGTTGCGCTGAAATTCCGGCAGCTCGTCCAGAAACACCACGCCGTTGTGCCCCAGCGAAACTTCTCCCGGCCGCGGAATCGCTCCGCCGCCGATCAGCCCCGCGTCGCTGATGGTGTGGTGCGGCGAGCGGTAGGGCCGCGTGCCCACCAGCCCGCGCGAATCCTCCAGCACTCCCGCCACGCTGTGAATCCGCGTGGTCTCGATCGCTTCCTCCAGCGACATCGGCGGCAAAATCGTGGGTATGCGTTTCGCCAGCATGGTCTTGCCCGCGCCGGGCGGCCCGATCAGCAGAATGTTGTGGCTGCCGGCGCACGCTACCTCCAGCGCGCGCTTCGCCGCCAGTTGCCCGCGCACGTCGCGCAGGTCCACGGAATACTGGCTGGCTTCGGCCAGCATCTGCGAGGTGTCCACCGCAATCGGCTGAAACGATTCCGGAGCGTTGATCAGGTCCACGGCCTGCGGCAGGGACTTCACCCCGAACACGCGAATTCCCTCCACCACCGCCGCTTCGCGCGCGTTGGCTTCGGGCACCACCACGTTCTGGATGCCGCGCTCGCGCGCCGCCAGCGCGGCCGAAAGCGCGCCGCGTACCGAACGCACTCCGCCATCCAGCGAAAGCTCGCCCAGAAAAACATGCGTATCCAGAATCTTGCCGAAGAAGCTGCCCTGGCATCCCGCCAGCCCCAGCGCCATGGGCAGATCGAATGCCGAGCCTTCCTTGCGAATATCCGCGGGCGCCAGGTTGATGGTCACGACGTGTCCGGAGGGAAAATCGAAGCCGCAATTGCGCAGCGCCGCACGGATGCGTTCGCGGCTTTCCTTCACGGCGATGTCCGGCAATCCCACCACCGTGAAATGGCCCTCGTATGCCGGCACCACGTCCACTTCCACTTCCACCAGATAAGCGTCTATGCCGAACACGGCTGCGCTGTATGTTTTGAAAAGCATCCCAAGATGCCTTCGCGAGCAAAATTCCAGAGGAAGGGGTCCTCGACTGTGCTGTTGCTGAGAGCCTATCTTAAATCGTATCGTGACGCTAGCGATACTGCGCCGAATCGCCGGGCGATCGGCTGCGGCGCCGATTGCGGATGTGTTACGCTCGCAGCGCCGGAGGGGAGGATGGCCGCGTGATGCGCGATACCTGCAAGCGTATGGTCGTGCTCGCGGTTTTCGCCGCCTGGTTGGCCGCGTCCCGCGCCGCCTGGCCGCAAGCGAACGTCGCCACGTCCAACGACGCGGTGCAGCTCAATAATCAGGGCCTCGAGCTATACAAAAAAGGGAAAGTGGATGAAGCCATCGCTCTGTTTCGCCAGTCGCTCGCGCTGAATCCCAATCTTACCGAGGCGCTCAGCAACCTGGGCCTCGCGCTCGATTCCAAAGGCAAGGACGACGAAGCGGTCAAGGATCTGGACAAGGCCCTCGCCATCAAACCCAGCGACGCCGTCACCGAAAGCAATCTGGGCCTCGCGCTCTATCATGAAAAGAAATTCCAGGACTCCATCGCCGCCTACCGCAAGGCCATCACCCTGAATCCGAAATACGCGCAAGCGTACAACGGCCTCGGCGCCGCGCTGTTTGCTTCCGGAAATGCCGCCGAAGCCATCGTCGTCTATCGCCGCGCTCTCGAACTGATGCCGCGTTACGTGGACGCCCTGAATAACCTCGCGGCCGCGCTCGATTCCACGCAGCAGTGGCATGCAGCGATCCCCATTTACGAGCAGGCCATCGCTCTCGAACCGCAGTCCCTGGACCTGCAAACGAACTACGCCACCGCACTCGGCAATGCCGGGCGCGAGCAGGACGCCATCGCCGAATACCGCAAGTTCGTTGCGCAACATCCCGGCGAAGCGCACCCCTGGTTCGCGCTCGGGCACTTGCTCTACAAGCAGGGCCAGCTCGATGAAGCCGTCACCAGCCTGGAAAAAAGTCTCGCGCTGAATCCCGATCAGGCCGACGCGGATTTCAATCTCGCGCTCGCCTACCAGGGTCAGGGCAAGCTTGAGCTGGCCATCACCACTTATCAGAAAGGTCTGGCGCTGCAGCCGAACGAGCCGCACGCGCAATACAATCTAGGCAACGCGTATCTGCAGGCCAACGACGCTGCCCGCGCCGCCGCTTGTTTCCAGAAGGCTCTGGACCTGCAAGCGAATTTCCCGGAAGCGGAGATCGGATTGGGCGCGGCCAAAATGCAGGCGGGCGATCTGGACGGCGCGCAGGCTGCATTCGGGAAAGTGATCGCGGAGCATCCGGACAACGCGGACGCGCGCTTCAATCTCGGCAACGTGCTCTTCAACAAAGGTCAATACCAGGCCGCCGCGGACAGCTACCGCGCGGCCAATGGCCTGAATCCGAATCTGGCGCACGCGCATTACAATCTGGGAATGGCGCTGCTGCGCCTGAAAAATCCCGACGCTGCCAAGGCCGAATTCCAGGAAGCCGTGCGCCTCGATCCCAAGCTCACGCCTCCCAATTAATCCGCTAGCAGCGCCATGCGACCGATGAATCCTCGCCGCCTCCAGACATATCAAATTAAGGGAGGAGAATAACGTGTCAGACAAAACCGCAAAAATCGTTCGTTTTTATGCCACCGGCGGCCCGGAAGTATTGCAGATTCAGGAGGAACCGATCCCCGAGCCGGGCAAAGGCGAAGTGCGCCTGCGCGTGAGCGCCATTGGACTGAACCGCGCGGAAGTGATGTTCCGCAGCGGGCAATACCTGGAAACTCCGGTGCTGCCCTCGAAGCTGGGATATGAAGCGGCCGGCGTGGTGGAAGCCGTCGGACCGGGCGTGGACAAGAGCTGGATCGGAAAAAAAGCCAGCACGGTTCCGGCGTTCGTGATGACCCATTACGGCGTGTATGGAGAAGTGGCCATCGTTCCAGTGAGCGCGCTGGCGGTGTATCCCGAAAAGCTGACGCCGGAAGAAGGCACGTCCATCTGGATGCAGTATCTGACGGCATACGGCGCGCTGATTTATCACGCGAAAATCAAGAAAGAGGATTTCGTCATCATCACGGCGGCGAGCAGTAGCGTGGGAATCGCGGCCATCGAAATCGCGAAGGCCGAGGGCGCGGCCAGCATCGCCGTCACGCGCTCGTCCAGAAAAAAAACGACGCTCAGCAAAGCCGGCGCGACCCACGCGATTGCCACCGACGAAGAGGATTTCCTCGCGCGCGTGAACCAAATCACCGGCGGCAAGGGCGCGCGCGTGATTTTCGACCCGATCGGGGGCCAAGGCATCGAAGCGCTCGCACAGGCCGCGGCGCAGGGCGGCACGATCTTCGAGTACGGAGCGCTGGCGCCGGAGCCGACTCCGTTTCCCCTGTTCACCGCGCTGGGCAAGGCGCTCGCGATTCGCGGATACACGCTGCGCGAATTATTCGCGAAGCCCAGGTTGAAGGCCAAGGCCGAGCAATACGTCTTCGATCACCTCGAGGCCGGCGACTTCAAACCGCGCATAGACCGCGTGTTTCCGCTGGCGCAGATCGTGGAAGCGCACCGCTACATGGAATCGAACCAGCAGATCGGCAAAATCGTAGTGACGGTGTAGCCGGCGCGCGCGATCGAGTCCGGAGAATGCGGCGCCGCGCGGGAGAATTGATTCCGGCGCGCTCTCGCGGTAGAGTGCTTGCACAAAGCGGCGTGTCGCATACGACGTTGTTGCGCGGAAGCGCCGCCGCTCAGTTTCATTTTCCTTCAGGAAGGCGTCCATGCCCCAATTTGTGATCGAGCGCGAAGTGCCCGGCGCGGGAAATCTGTCCGATGCGGAAATTCAGGCGGTCGCCCGGAAATCCGTGAACGTTCTCAAGGGAATGGGACCGGAAATTCAGTGGCTGCACAGCTACGTGACGGGCGACAAGGTTTATTGCGTGTATCTGGCGCCGGACGAGGCCACCATCGTGGAGCATGCCAAACGCGTGGGCCTTCCGGCGAATCGCGTGAGCGCGGTGCGGCGTTTGATTGATCCTTCCACGGCAGAATGAGCGCGGCCGATTCGCCTTGCGGCCGCGTTTCAATTGCCACGCGGGGCGTCGCGATGGCGGTGGACTGCTTGGAAAAGTAGAAGTGCCCGCAGCGTCCGGAAAAGCGCCGGACACAGCGGCCGCTACAAAACCTTCTTCCGGAACCTTGGCGTTTGCATTCACTGCGCGCGGCGACGGCTTGCTAATCGCAGTGGGGCGTCAGCGCGTCCTGGATGGCTTTCTCTACCGGCGTGATCCAGCCTTCGGTCCACGCGGCGGCGCCTGCTGAATTCGCCAGCACCTGGCGGGCGGATTCGAGATTTCGTTCCAGCCTGGTTTGTTCGGCGGGCGGAAGCGGCGCGCCCAGTTTTTGGCGGAGCGCTGCGGCAGCACCGGCGAGGCGCAGCGCGCGCTCCGGCTGCCGCCGCGCCGCCGCGGAGCATGCGAAGGATTCCAGCAGACGAGCGACTCCGCGTTTGTGCTCCAGTTCCTGAAAACTTTTGATGCTCTCCGCATAGCAGGAATCTGCGGCGGCATAATCCGCCTGGTCGCAAGCCAGGCTGCCCAAATCCGCGAGAGCGCTGGCGATGCCCCAGCGATCGCCGAGTTCCCGAAACGTCGCGAGGCTTTCCTCGTAGAGCGAGCGCGCGGCGGCAGCGTCGCCCTGGGCGCGCGCCACATCGCCTTGCTGGCTGAGCGACCAGGCCGCGCCGGTGCTGTCGTCCAGCTCGCGGAAAATGGCGAGCGATTCTTCGTAGAGAGAACGCGCGGATGAGAATTTACCTTGCAGCTTGCGGACGTTGGCGAGATTGCTGAGGGCGCGAGCGACGGCGACGCGGTCGCCCAGCTCGCGCCAAAGCACCAGGCTTTCCTCGAAGAGCGCGATGGCGGCGGGAATATCTCCTTGGTCGCGGGTATTGACGGCCATGGCGTTGAGAGCCACGGCAACGCCCCACCTGTCTCCCAGCTCGCGCGCGATTTCCAGGCTCTCGCCGACGAGGCGGTGCGCGGAATCGTAATCGCCCTGCTCTGCCGCCAGAACTCCGGCGCCAAACAACGCCCTGGCGCGCGCCTTGTTGCGGGCCGCGGCGCCTTTGAGCTGCAACAGTTTCGCGAGCCATTCGCGGCCTTCGGTTAGATGCTCGCGACTCTCCCAGTAGCGGAAGAGAATCGCGCCCAGGCGCAAGCCCCAGTCCGCATCGGCGGTGCGGGTGAGCCATTCGAGGGCGGCGCGAAAATTATCCTGCTCGAGCTCGATGCGATTCAGCCATTCGGTTTGCTCACTCGGCGAGTCGTGCGAGGCGCCCTCTTCGGCGAGCACCAGGCAGTACGCAGCGTGAGCGCGGCGGGTGGCTGAATCCTCCTTGCTGGCTGCGAGCTGGTCCACACCGTACTCGCGAATCGTGGCGAGCATGACGAAGCGCGATTCTCCCGCGGGCGCTTCGACGCGCTGCAGGAGGCTTTTGTCCATCATGGAAGCGATGCCCTCGAGCGGATCGAGGGCCAGGTCTTCCTTGGAATTGCAGACCGCTTCGACGGCTTCAAGGGTGCATCCGCCGACAAAGACGGAAAGCCTGCGGAACAGCTTTTGCTCTTCGGCGTTGAGGAGCTGGTAGCTCCAATCCATCGCAGCGCGAAGAGTCTGGTGGCGCGCGGGCAGGTCGCGCGCGCCGCCGGTAAGCAACTGGAGACAGCTTTCCAGGCGCGCGAGCATGGCGGAGGGAGAGAGCAGCTTCACGCGGGCGGCGGCCAGCTCGATGGCCAGAGGCAGACCGTCCAGGCGGGCACAGATGCGCGCGACGGTCTGCATGCTGTCCGCGCCGACTTCGAGATCGGGCTTGACGGCCAGGGCGCGCTGGACGAACAGAGATACCGCGGGAGATTGCACCAGCACAGCGAGAGGAGGAGACGAGCGCAAATCCGGCAGGGCGAGAGGCGGGACAGAAAGTTCGTGCTCGCCGTACACGTGCAGCGCGGCGCGGCTGGTGACGAGCGCTTTCAGATTGGGGAAACGCGTCAACAGGTCCGCCAGCATGGTGGCGCCGGCGGTGAGATGCTCGAAGTTATCGAGAAGCAGAAGGAGCGGGGCGGGCGGCAAATTCTCCAGGTAATCGGTGAGGGCCTGGTGTGGAGTTTGTCCCTTGGATTCGCGCACGCCGAGGTTCTGATTGATCGCGGAAGGAATCAGGCTGGGATCGGTCACCGCTCCGAGGGAGACGAAATAGATGCCGCCGGAAAAATGAGCGAGCGTGTCCGTGGCGGCCTGCAGGCCCAGGCGCGTCTTGCCGATGCCGCCCGGACCGGTGAGAGTGAGCAGGCGCACATCGGGGCGCAGCAAAAGTTCCTGCACCGCGGCCAGTTCGCGCTCGCGACCAATGAAGGCGGTGCGCAGCACCGGCAGATTGCTGGCGGGAGCTTTGGCCTCCTGCGGCGCGGGCGCCGCCAGGACGCGATCGCCGATGGCGGCGAGGTCGCGCGCGAGGTCACGCGTGGAGGCGTAGCGCTGCTCCGGCTCTTTCGCAAGGCAGCGCTCGATGACCCAGCACAGGGGAGCGGGAACGTCCGGGTTCAAGGAGCGAACGGGCTCGGGCTCCTCGCGGAGAATGGCGGCGAGGGTGGCGGCGGGAGTGGTCCTCTGGAAGGCGCGCTTTCCGGTAACCATTTCGTAGAGGACGGAGCCGAACGCGAATTGATCGGAACGGAAATCGAGGGGCTGCCCGTTCACCTGCTCGGGAGACATGTATTGAATGGTGCCGAGAATGACGCCGGCGCCGGTTTGGGGATCGCCCATGGTGGAGGCGTCGCCGAGCGGCGGAGCGGACGAGGAGACAAGCTTGGCTAATCCGAAATCGAGAATCTTGAGCAAGCCGTCGGGCGAGACCATCAGGTTTTCCGGCTTGAGGTCGCGGTGGATGACGCCGGCTTCGTGCGCTTTGGCGAGTCCATCGGCAACCTGCGCAGCCATGGGGATGACTTTTCGCCAGGGAAGGGTGCCGGAGGCGAGCAGTTTGCGGAGGGTCTCGCCGGCGATCAGCTCCATGGCGATATAGTGAGTGGAATCGGCTTGGCCCAGCTCGTAGATGGTGACGATATTGGGATGATTGAGAGCGGATGCGGAACGCGCTTCCTGCTCGAAGCGGGCGAGGCGTTCGCGATCGGAAGCAAAGCCATCGGGAAGGACTTTGATGGCCACCTCGCGGCCGAGGCGGAGGTCGCGGGCGCGATAGACTTCTCCCATGCCGCCCGAGCCGAGCGGAGAGAGAATGGCGAAGGTGCCGAGTTGGGTGCCGGTTGAAAGAGCCATGGTGCCAACGTGAAATTGCGGCGCGGGCGACGCCGGTGATTGCTGATATTTGCCTTGGCCGTCCCGCCGAACGATGCGCGCATTTCCGGGGCGCGGTGCCGTCGTGCGAGACTAGTATTTGGGTTCGAAGTTCCAGGCGTCATTGTAAGCTATGGCGGGCCGGTGGGGCGCGCGATTGTGACTACGATGCTACCGGCGCAACGCGGGCGGTGACGGCGTACGGGTGGAGCGGGAGTGCGGGCGACCCGGATGCGGATAATGCGCGGCGGCCGCGCGGACGAGAGCAATTCTGAAATACCGGAGGGCTTCATGGATTTACGGTCGGTGCAGAAACCGCTGAAGGAACGGTACAGCAGCCAGCCGAGCGCTTCGCGCATCACGCTGACGGCGAAGGGAAGCGAAACGGCGACGCCGCTGGCCTGCTCGGTGGATATCGGACGCGCGATTTACAACGCGGAAGCGCACACGGGAGTGGGAGGAACGGGAGGAGCGGCTTGCTCCGGCGATCTGCTGCTGGGGGCGCTGGCGGCGTGCGCGCAGATTACCTGCCAGATGGTGGCGACGGCGATGGGCGTGGCGACGGAGGGAATCGCGGTGACGGTGGAAGGCGACATGGATTTGCAAGGGACGCTGGGAATGTCCAGGGATGTGCCGGTGGGATTCGAGAATATTCGCCTGCGATTCGAGGTGCGGGCGCCGGGCGCGACGGCGGAGCAACTGCGGGCGTTGCATGAGAAGACCGAACGATATTGCGTGGTGATGCAGACGCTGGTGCGGCCGCCGAAGTTGCAGACGGAGTGGAACGCGGTTCCGTAGGCGCGGCCCGGTCTTCCTGGCTGCTGTGGAAAATTTCCTGGAACGAAAATGGCGGTATCCGCCAGCGAAAAGGAAGTCCATCTACCGCTGAACGTTTCTACACATCCAGGCGATTGGCGGCGGCCACGCGGCCATACCAGAGGCCGGAATCCTTCACGGTGCGCCGCTGGTCGCGAAAATCCACGTAGGTGAGGCCGTAGCGCTGGCTGTAACCGTCGGTCTACTCGAAATTATCCAGCAAACTCCAGGCGTGAAAGGCGCGGACGTTCGCGCCGTCGGCGATGGCGCGCGCCAGCTCGGCCAGCTCGTCGCGGAAGAAGCTGGTGCGGCGCGCGTCCGGGACGCGGCCATTTTCTTTTTCATACGGGCCATCGAGATAGCTGCAGCCGCTTTCGGTGATTTCGATGATGGGGCGGTTGTATTCGCGGGTGATGTGCATCACGAGGTCGTAGATGCCACGCGGCCAGATTTCCAGGCCGGCGTCGGTGAGCGGACCTGCGGTGGGCATGACGGCGCGGAACTGGGTGTAGCGGTCGCGCGCGGCGGCTTCATCGTTTTCGATCTCGGTGCCGAAGCTGGCCTGCCCGGCAGCACCGGAACCGGCGGGACCGGAAACGATGCGGCGGGTGTAGTAGTGAAAACCGATCCAATCGAGCGGCGCGCGCATGATTTTGTCGTCGCCGGGGCGGAAGCCCATGGCTTCGTACGGGGGATCGCCGACGAAGGCTTTGGGATATTCGCCATGCATGGCGGTGTAGAGGAAGTAATCGTTGTTCATGGCGTGATAGCGGGCGGCGGCGGCGCGATCGGATTCGCTATCCGTCTTGGGATACGCGGGAGCCATGCCGTAGGCGCTGCCGACCGTGGCGCGGGAGGAAGCGGCCTTGATGGCGCGGAACGATTCGCCCTGAGCGAGGTTCACGGTATGCGCGGCCCTCAGAAACAAGTTGTAATCGGATTTGCCGGGGGCGTGCACACCGACGCCATAGCCGAGATAGGTGAAAGTCCAGGGCATATTGAACGGCGCCCAAACGGTGATGCGATCGCCGAGATTTTTGGCGAGGATGGCGGCGTAGTCCGCGAAAAAACCGGCGAGGTCGCGATTTGGCCAGCCGCCGCGGTCTTCCAGAGCTTGCGGCAGGTCCCAGTGGTAGAGGGTGCAGAAGGGGCGTATGCCGGCTGCGAGGAGCGTGTCCACGAGGCGGCTGTAATGGTCGAGGCCCTTCTGATTCACGGCGCCGGTGCCGTCGGGTTGAATGCGCGACCAGGAAATGGAGAAGCGATAGCTTTTCTGGTGGAGCTGCTGGAGCAGAGCGATGTCCTGCGGATAGAGATGGTATTGATCGCAGGCGACGTCACCGGTGGCGGCGCCTTTGATTTTGCCGACGGTGTGCGAGTAGCGGTCCCAGATGGATTCACCTTTGCCGTCGAGATTCCACGCGCCTTCGACTTGATAGCAGGCAGTGGCCATGCCCCAGAGAAAACCTGGTGGAAAACGAGCGGAGGAGACCGCGGAGGGTGGAACTGCGCCGGGGAGCTGCTGGGAGGGAGTTGCGGCGGAAGGTCCGGCGGAAGGCGGCGCCGCGGCGAGTCCGTGGCCTGCTAGTAAGGCACCGCCGACGGTGGCGAGGGAACTGCCGATGAACTGGCGGCGGTCCATTTCGTCCTCTTTTTCATGCTGTAGATGGATGCCCCGTGGAGCGATTCAAGTTAGCACTCTCGGCGGACGGTGGTAACAAATTTTGTGACGGGCCTACTAGGCTTGGGACGGATGGTGGGCGGGACCGACGACGCTGGCAAGGGACGAGAGGCGAAGGTGGCGACGCCGCGCGAAGGCTGGCGCTGGAGAGGCTTGGCGGCGGTTGTTTCCTGCCCTTTACACAAAATGCGGCGCACCGTATGCTGTGCCGCAAGCGAAGATGCGGCTTGCACGCATCGGCGCGCCGGAGGACAGTGATGATCCTGGCATTGCTTGCCATCGTTGTGCTGCTGGTGGTGTTCGTCATAGGAATGTACAACGGGCTGGTGCGGCTGAAGGTGCAGTGCGACAACGCCTGGTCCGACATTGATGTGCAACTGAAGCGGCGCTACGACCTGATTCCCAACCTGGTGCAAACGGTGCAAGGTTACGCCGCGCACGAGAAGGGCACGCTCGAGGGCGTGGTCGCCGCGCGGAACCAGGCGATGAGCACACAAGGGCCGGCGGCGAAGGCGGAAGCGGAAGGGGTGCTGACCGCGGCGCTGCGACAGGTGTTCGCGCTGGCGGAAGCGTATCCGCAACTCAAGGCGGTGGAAAGCTTCACGCAACTGCAGCAGTCGCTGAGCCAGATTGAGGATAGCGTACAGAACGCGCGGCGGTATTACAACGCGGTGGTGCGCGACCTGAACACCAAGATCCTGCAGTTCCCCTCCAACATCATCGCCGGGATGTTCAACATCACGGCGCGACAATTTTTCGAGGTTGGCACGCCGGCGGAGCGCGACGTTCCCAAGGTGAGTTTTGGCGGCACCGCGTAGGCGGCGGGCGCTGCGCGAGATGGCGCGGGTGCGCGGGGGCGTGGTGGTGTGGGTGCTGGCGGCGTGCGTGCTGGCGCTGTGCGGCGCACCGGCGAGCGCGCGCTCGCTGGTCTTCCAGCATTTCGACGCGCAGATTC
>JBAQJS010000074.1:0-76433 GCA_049300435.1 Candidatus Acidiferrales bacterium
ACAGAAAAAACACGAATAAAATCTCTTGAAACGGTCGGCGTCGTTAGAGATAACGCGGTGGTCTCAATGGGTCGGCGCAACACTAAGCTTGGACCCACCTGGCATTGAAAACAAAAGCCAAAATCGCTTGCTAGGATTAGACCAGCAGGAACGCTGCTCTGGCTGGGTTTTGACCGAGTACATGCAAACAGATAAGCCCGCCGCGCAAGCACTTCCAAATCAATGCGCTGGATGGTGTTGCAACCACCGGTTGCGCTGGCAGCGCTAACCGGAGAAGTGAAGTTATAGTACGTCAAATGTCCGGCAATGCGACTTAACCAGGACATAGCCAGCGTCACTGCGAAGGCATGCGCGAATCGTGTAGGAGGACCACGTCTCCTGCGTAAGTATGGCGCAGAACGGCTAGCCTCTTACCGTCGCGCGACCAGCGAAAATCAGAAATGAATTTCGATTTGAAGTCCGTTAGGGTGTGACCCTGCGAGCCGTCCAGGGGTTGAATCCAGATATTGTCCACACCTTTTTCTTCGAGGAGAAGTGCCAGGGCCTTGCCGTCGGGCGTAAAGTGAAACGCATTGTGTGGGATCGGCGGAATTGAGTGATAGCTGACGCTTGCACGCGGCTCCGCGTCAATATATCGGACGGTCGGATTGGTTGATGTTCCGAGGGAGAATAGGGCTATTTTGGTTTTGTAGATCCGTGTTGAGGGGTCCGCCTGGCTGAAGTATGCGGCGATCGTCTGTCCATCTGCCGAGAGCGTTGCGCCTTGAAGCAAAGCACCAGGAAGCGAGACGGAAGCCACGAGTTCCGGGGCTGCACCAGATGTTGGATATCTCATCAAATCGCTGCTGCGCCACGCGTCGTACGCATAAATCCATTTCCCGTCCGGCGAGCAGCCGAACAAAGTTGTATCCCCTGTCGCCGTCACAGCTTTTGGATCGGACCCGTCAGCGTTGGTGCGCCAGATTTTCACCCCTTTCGAGCCGCCATGGAGGTACCAGAGCGCATAGATTGATCGGCCACCGTCACAAGATGCGACCTCTCGGATCCACCCTGCCTGATCGCTCAGAAGCGTGGCCACGTCGCTGCCATCGGCAGCTAATCGCAGAAGCCGGGTCCCCTCGGAAATAAGCAGATGGCCATCGACGGTCCAGTCCAGCCCGGCCAAAATTTGCTGCGCTGGAATTCCCGGAACTGCAGTAACAGCTTCACTGCCCGACCGGTCCAAAATGTCGGCTTCCATCGCAGACTGATCCTGCAACGTCGCGAGAATCTTGCCGTCAGCCGTGATGCTGATCGTGTCATGGTCGACAACGTCGTTCGTGAGAATACGGAATTTTGCTTCTGGATAAGAAAATGCTCCCAAGCGAGTATTCACACTAAACGGGTCGCCGCCCAGCGCTGCAAACACAACGAAAATGCTTTGTCCATTCGGATCCCACACAAGGCGCGTGAGCACCTTGTCATCGAAACTCTGAAAGAGTTTCGACTGACCCGACGAGAACTCGAACATTGTAATTTGGCTGCCGAAATCGCCAGGCGAGGGCTTAGATTGCGCGATCGCGATTCGCCGGTCATCGGGCGACCAGCCGATATTGTCGGGGTCATTGCTGCCTTCCGCGACCAGCAACACCTTCTCGTCCGTGCCATCGGCATTTGACTGCAGCAATCTCCACTTCCCGACTTCCGGGTCGTTTGCCCTAACGTAGGCGATGAGCTGGCTGGCGTGGGCAAACGCCACATTGCTGTCCACATCCTTCGCCACTGTGACCGGTGTGCCCCCAAGCAACGGGGACCGATACAAGTTAAGACCTCCGGAGGATTCTGCCGAAATCTGGCGGAAATAGATGTAGCTTCCGTCAGGAGAAAATGCCAAATCGGAGAAGGTGCGGTCGGACGGTGCGACGACCTGAGTGACGCTGCCGGTTGGCAGATTTCTCAGCCACAGGCTTTGCTGCCCTTGTTGCGTAGCTACTGTCAGTATGAATTTGCCGTCCGGTGAAATCGCGGTGTTCTGAATGTCCCCAGTGTCTGTCACTTTGGCGACGACATATTTGTCGAACGGCTGCAGGGCGGCAGTATGAGCGAGGACATAAATCCCGTAAGTGGCGCCAGCGGCGAGAGCGAGAACGAATAATGCGACGAGCGCGGTTCCTAACTTGTGTTGGCGAGCGACTGCGGCAACCGTGGTCGTGCTGGAAGCGTGAGCCGGAGTGTGACTAGCAGCTGATCGGTTATCAATTGCTGGGAAAACGCTCGAGGATTGGGCCGAACTGGTGCTCGATTGAGAAGCTATCTCGGCAGAAGACGCACCGGTCGCGAGCGCGTTTCGCCCGGATTCGAAATCCCGCTTGAATCTCTGCAAATCCGCTCGCAACTCGGACGCGTGTTGGTAACGCAAAGTCCGGTCCTTCTCGAGCAGTTTGTTGATGATCTCCTCGAGTCGCGTCGGCAAGCCGGGGTTGAGACGCACCGGAGCCAAAGGAGTTTTGTTCAAGATGGAATCAAAAAGCGCCGCGGAACTGTCGCCGCGGAATGGTAGTTGTCTCGTCGCCATTTCGTACAGCACCGCGCCAAATGAAAATAGATCCGTCCGTGCATCCAATTCCTTGCCGAGCGCTTGCTCCGGTGACATGTACGCGACTGTTCCGAGGGTCATCCCCGGACTCGTGAGGTGTTCTTCGGCCGCGCCGAGCGTCACTTGCGAAGCGCCTTGCGGTTCTAGATTCGCGTAGTTCGTAGTGAGCTTCGCCAATCCAAAGTCCAGAATCTTCGCGTGGCCTTTTCGCGTCACAAACAGGTTCGCTGGTTTGATATCGCGATGAATAATGCCTCGTCCGTGCGCGGTGTCCAGCGCATCGGCAATTTCTATGGACAGCGAAACGAGGGCATCGAGTTCAAGCGGCTTTTCGAGCAGCACATGCTTCAGCGTCGCGCCATCGAGGAATTCCATAACCAGAAATGGCCGGCCCTCGTGGCTCGAAATTTCATAAATTGTGCAAATATTGGAATGGTTCAGCGCGGACGCGGCGCGCGCCTCGCGTCGAAATCGCTCAAGCGCTTGTGAATCTGCAGAGACGCCGTCAGGAAGAAGTTTGATCGCGACGAACCGGCCGAGTTCCATGTCCTCGGCCTTATAAACCAAGCCCATTCCGCCACCACCGAGCTTCTCCAAAATGCGATAGTGGGAGATAGTCTGCCCGATGAGCGAGTCGGTCGCTGACATGCACGCGCATCTTAGGCGGGGCCAGAAGGCAAGTCAACCAAGAGGGGACGGCCTGGCCGGCTAAGTCGTGATAAACGCCCAAACCGGACAAGTGGAATCGAGCCAAAAGCAGATGTCCGGTAACGCGACTTACCAGGAGTTAGGCGACGCGGGGTTATGAACGCGTTTGGTTCCGCTCGTTTGAGGTCGACTGGAGTCAAACGGATGAAGCCCATACGTTATCTGTTCGCTGTAGTACGCCTTGAGTTAGTTCAGGTTCAAAGCGCAGGAGTTCGATAAGGCTTGCCGCGCCGACGATATTGGAAGATTCCCAGCCCCAGCAGGCCCAGTCCAAGCAGCAGCGTGCTCGACGGCTCGGGAGCGTTTGTACCTGTTCCTCCGCCCGTCCCCGTTCCGGTTCCCATCATCCAGGTGCCTGCATCATTCATGTTGTTCCCGTTGCCAAAAGGACCGCCAGGCGGGCCGAGCGTAAAGCAGCCGGAACCGTCGCCAGTTGGAAGGTCCGGTGGGAAATTGCTAGAGTTTGACCACGAGCTGCTGCCCGCGGAGCAATTTACCGAACCAACGTTAATGGCCCAAGCGAAAATAGCGCCTCCAGCATTTGTCGCGAGCAGAAATGTCGTAACCAGGGCGTTCGCGTTGGTAATTGATAGCCCTGTTCCATCAGTAATGGAGAAGCCAGTCAAAAAAGGTGTAAAGTCCGCGTAGTCGTCACCCACATTCAACAAGAATTCACCCTCGTCATTAACGGTGAACGTGATCGTTAGCGCCGGCGTTGTGCCATTACAAACATCGGTTCCATAGCAGGCGGTATATGGCATCCCTGTATAGGTATAGGTCTGGTCAGCGCGGAGCCCCATTGGTGCCATCAGGCCGATTAAAAGTCCACTGGCAAGTGCGTATTTCAGCCTTCTCATACACCCTCCACGATCAGGCCATTGTTGTGAACCAAGAAATGAAGATTTCCCCTGGATACGCGCAGATCGATTGCAAGCATGCAACCCGGATACCAAACCAAACTGGACCGGGCCAACCTAGAAAAGCATTTATCGCCATCTACAACAGGTGTCTGCAAGGGGCTGCGCATTTCGAGCAGTCCGTTGCACATTTGCGGCAAAGGGCTGCACCGTTACTTTTAGGGGACGAGACGAACCATGTCTGTCCACCCAAGACTGTTTGCTATAGGCCCTGATTAACGCCCAAACCGGACAAGTGGAATTGAGGCAAAAGCACATGTCCGATTACGCGACGCAATATAAAAGGGCGCCCCGATCGGAGTAGGTTTTGAGTGTTCGGCTCGAACCTACCTCAGAAAGGAGCGCCCTCTATGGATAGCGTGAAGTATATCGGGATGGATGTGCACAAGGAAGCGATCTCGGTCGCGGTTTTAAACTCCTCGGGCAAGCTGGTAATGGAATGCACGATCGAAACCAAGGCCAGCACCATTCTGGATTTTCTCAAAGGCCTGCGCGGAAGTTTGCACGTAACTTTCGAAGAAGGCACCTGGGCCGCCTGGTTGTATGACTTGATCAAGCCGCACGTTGCCGAGTTGGTGGTGTGTAATCCCCGCCGGAATGCTCTGCTCAAGGAAGGCAGCAAGAGCGACCGCATCGATGCGCGCAAGCTGGCTGAGTTGCTGCGCTCGAATATGGTCCGCTCGGTGTATCACGGAGAGCACGGCGTGCGCACGCTGCGCGAGCTGGCGCGCAGTTATCTGACGATCAGCACGGATCTGATACGGGTGATGACTCGTGTGAAGGCGATCTATCGCAGTTGGGGGATCGCCTGCCGAGGAAAACAGGTTTACGCAGAACGCTATCGAGCCCAGTGGCTCGGCAAGATCCAAGAAGCCGGCGTGCGCCGCCGGGCGGAATTCTACTATCAGCAGTTCGATGCTTTGCGGGCGCTGCGCCAGGAAGTGCGGCGCCAGTTGCTCGCCGAAGCTCAGAAGCACGACGCCTGGAAATTGCTGCGCGAGATTCCGTTCATCGGCCCGATCCGCGCGGCGCTGCTGATCGCTTTGATGCAAACGCCGCATCGTTTCCGTACCAAGCGACAGCTCTGGACCTACAGCGGATTTGGTATCGAGACGCACAGCAGCGCCGAGCAGAGGTTCGTCCAGGGCGAGCTGCAGCGCGCCAAGAAACCGGCCTCGATTCGCGGGCTGAATCGCAATCATAATCACGAACTGAAGAATGTGTTCAAGGGCGCTGCCACCGTGGCCGCTGCGAAGGCTGGCCCGTTTAAAGAGTTCTACGATGCGTTGCTGGCCAAGGGAATCAGGCCGGAAATGGCGCGTCTGACTTTGGCGCGCAAGATGGCGGCCATCACCTTAATCGTCTGGAAGAAAGGAGTGCGCTTCGACGCCCAACATCTGAAACCACAAACAGCTTGAATGTCTCCAGCCAATCCGTTCCATCCTGGAATTTTTTCCAGCGGTGGCGAGTTGGGTTCTGGAGACATTCGGGTTCGAGGGCGAGTCTCAGCTGATTAGTTAGGCTCTGCGTGCCTCGGGCACGCTGCGTCTCTCACGCGACCCTAGTCCCCCTCGGACAACCCGAAAAAGCTATGGGCCATGAGTCCCCGATAGAACCATGGTTGGCACCTGACAACCGTGCTGCTTGTGGTCTCCGAACGGACTGGCTTCGTCGCGCGAAAGTGATGAAAGCCGCTGGCAGAGAAGACCAAAAGCGCTGGCTAAATGAAGCAGCGTCCCGAGAACACGGAACCGAAGGCCAGAACAATCTTGCTCAACGGGGTGGGCTGGACTGCAAGAAAAAATCCGGCCGCGGGAAAGGTGTTTTTTTCTTGACTCCTTTTATAGAACTAATCAGGAGTTAGCTCGCCACTTCCCTTCCCAAACCAAGATTTCTAGCAGCGTACAGCGTATATTTGCGGCATATACTGCCCTCGGCTGAAGAGATACGCAAATGCAAGAAGAAGCATGGATCAAGACACTTGAAGACGGCAGAAAAGTTAAATTTATCTACCTAGAACTGCCGGACGACGGGGCGTTTATCACCGCTCAACTTGCGGGTAATGAGGTCGTCTATTCAGTGGTATTGACCAGGGCAAGAATCCCGCTTAGTCGCGAAGATGTTGAAAGCCATTTCAAGGGCGAGCTTTCAAAGAAGTGATACCAGTCTTTTTGAACCGTCCAGACTGACCCAATGCGTGATAATCGCTCTTGTTGGCCGAGTGGATTTCGATTGTGAGGTGACGCGACTTATCAGGACTTAGGCCACCGCCAATCTTCGGACGGAATAGTTCACTCACTTCTGACTGCTCGATTGTGTTCATCTTGCGTGTGATCAATTTTGCTCATCTAGACGGGTTGGTCCGGAAAGTCTACGATTGGTTCCCGCTGGACAAGTTTCCTAAGCTCATTGAAGGAGCAGACTAGAATGGCGAGTAGGCGGAGCCTCGGTGTCAGTCGCACAGTCCTCCGCAAAAACTTCCATGCTGGGATGACTTTTCGGAACTACCGAGACAAAGAGATCGTCTTTTCGCAGGGGGATGCGGCTGATTCCGTCTTCTACGTGGAAAGCGGCACGGTGAAGCTCACGGTGGTCAGCACGCGCAAAAAAGCAATAATTGCCATCTTGCAGCGAGGTAGTTTCTTTGGCGAAGGCTGTCTGGCGGGGCAATCTCTGCGAATTTGCACGGCGAGATCGATTGGGCAATCCAATGTCATTCGGCTGCAAAAGGCGAGCACCGTCCGCACACTCAAGAGAGACCTGCAGTTTGCAACCGCCTTTGTTGGATATTTGCTTTCACGGGTCGTTCGATTCGAGGAAGACCTGATAGATCAATTCTTCAATTTCAGCGAACGGCGACTGGCACGAGTTCTGTTGTTGTTTGGTGAGATAACTAACGAATCGAAGTCGGACTCCCCCCTGAAGGTGAGCCAATCGACCCTGGCGGAGATGGTTGGTACCACCCGCGCAAGGGTAAGTAAGTTCATGAACGAGTTTAAGAAGAAGGGTTTGGTCAGCTACAACGGAGGTTTGCAAATACATAGCGCTCGGGTCGCCGAGTTCCTACAAAACCGTCCTCTGTCCATTAAGAAAAAAGTGGAGAAATTACAATTAGGCGACTGACACACGAGCAAATATCTTCCGTCCGCTGTCCTACGTGTGGTGTCGCCACCGGGAAGCGGTGCATTTTGGTTGCAGGTGGCCTACGAAACGAACCGCATCGAACCCGGAAGTCCTTGGCTGCCGACACCGTTGGAAAGAAACGGAAGAAAGAGTCGCACGCCGCGCTACTAGCCCGATTGAGAAAGGAAATTGCCGAGCCTAATCTTACGAAGTCCGTGAGAGAAAAAGTCACGAAGGAAGACCTTGCAGAATGGAACGCAAGTTAGCGGTCCGGGCTCCATTGGCTGATATTTAATCTGGCGCGTCTGCGGCTTTGGGGCGGCCAAGACGGGTCCGCTTGCCACAAGGGTATCGGTCAGGAATATCGTACTTACGTACGGTGCTCATCGTGTAAGGTCCTGATTGATGTCATAACGACGCCGGCCTCGCGACGGCCCGAGTAAACTGTTCGGTGTTTGCCCCAACAGTGCTCGGACCGAAGGAGGCCGAGATGCGAATTATAGGATGCGATTTGCACGCTCGCCAGCAAACGTTGGCGATGTTGGACACCGCGACGGGAGAGGCCGTGAATGTGACTCTGACGCACGAAGGCAACAATGTGCGGGAGTTTTATTCCACGCTTCCAGGTCCGGTGCGTGTAGGCATCGAAGCGACCGGATCGATGAAGTGGTTTTTGCACGTGATGGAGGAGCTGGGGATCGACTGTCAGGTCGGTCATCCAGCAACGATTCGAGCGGCCGAGCCTCGCAGACAGAAACATGACCAGCGCGATGCCGAGTTACTTCTAAGGCTGCTGGTAGAAAACCGCTTTCCGTCGATCTGGCAGCCTTCCCAGGAACTGCTGGATCTGCGAGGGCTGCTCTTACACCGTCATCAGTGGGTACGTCTGCGCACGCGGATACAGAATGCGTTGCAGGCGATCGCACTGGCGAATGGTTTACGACGAGGGAGTTCGCTGTGGAGCGAAAGCGGGCAAGAAGCGATCGCATCGTTGCCTCTAGCAATGCACACCGCTCATCGTCGCAGTGAGTTGCAAGCGATGTACGCCCGGTTCGAAGCGGAGATCGAACAACTAAACCAGCAAGTCCTGGAACAAGCAGGCCAACGACCCGCGGCAGGGCTGCTGATGACTCATCCCGGTGTGGGACCGATCACGGCGCTAGCGACCGATGTCTTTCTGGGAGATCCGAAACGCTTTCGCGACGGCAAGGCGCTGGCGAGTTACATCGGGATCATTCCCAGGGAACACTCCAGCGGCGGGCGACAGAAGTTGGGAGGCCTGAGCAAGCAAGGCAATCCGCTGTTGCGCTTTCTCTGGTGTGAGGCAGCGGCACATGCCGTGCGCCGGGATCCGGAACTGCAGCGGTTCTACCGGCGCAAATTAGTGCAGAAGGGTCTGGGGAAGGCCCGAGTTGCCGCCGCGCGGAAACTGGGGATCCGGTTGTGGATCATGTTGCGAGATCAGATTGATTACCACGAGTTCTGTCGTCGTGGACAGATGCAGCAGAGAAGCGGTGATGCCTGTGCGGGGATGCCTGGACGGCGTTATGGTGCGAAGAGTCACCGTCTGATTGATTAGGCGACCCGCCTCCCTACGGGGAGTTCGCATAACTCATCATGGTCGATCGTGACCGAAGAGATGTTTGGTGGGCAACACCGGAGCGATGAAGCGGAACCGGCCCGAACTGTTAGGGGTGATGCAGGTGAAACAACACAGCCACCGAGACGCGATTCGCGTGCCGCGGGAAAGGTGTGTTCGTGGAGAGAAGAAATACGAACAAAATCTCTTGAAACGGTCGGCGTCGTTAGAGATAACGCCGTTACCGGAGAAGTAAAGTTTTAGTACGTCAAATGTCCGGTTACGCGACTAATCAGGACTTGGGAAATGCTTCGTCTCAATTCCAGACTTGAAAAATCTTCCGATGAGGTTGAGGATGTCGAGGATGATTAGCTCATCGCCCCCGCTTCCAAGCTCTCGACCTCTTGACCTCGCGTCAAACCCTTAGGAGGAAATTCGCCATGTCGCATCATTTCGACACGCCTACCGCACGAGAAGACCCCCGCATCAACAATCTGCGACTTCTACTTGTTTCGCGGCCGCCCCGGCACCACCGTCATGGCTTTGACCGTGAATCCGAACGCCGGCGTCGGCACACCAGACACTTTCCGCGACGAAGGTCTCTACGCCTTTCGCTTCGACACGGATCGCGATCATCGCGAAGACGTCACCTTCAAAGTGCAGTTCGGCGCGCCCGCTCACGCCGATGGCAGCGAGCTTGGGCACGTTCAGTCCTTCGCGGTGCGGCGTGCCACTGGAGCGGATGCTGTGAAGGGCGCCGCGGGCGAACTCATCATTTCCGGAAATACGGGAGGCGTGGTGAAAGCGGATTCTGGCTGCCTGGCATACGCAGGCCTGGCGCCCGATCCGTTCGCCACCAACGGCGTCGGTTTCGGTGCCTTTAGAAAAGCTCTGTGGTCCGAAAACCGGTTTGCCCCGGAGTCGTTCCAGAATGGCCAGAGCTTCTTCGCCGGCAACAATGTCACCGCCATCGTACTCGAGGTCCCGAGCAGCCTGATCGGCCGGGGTGTGGTGCACGCTTGGGCCACGGCGTCGCTCTACGGGCACGCGCCGGAGGTGCAGGTATCGCGTTGGGGCCTGCCGATGATCACCCACCTGCTGCTCTCCGATCCTTCGCTGCACGACGCATCTGAAAACTACAACCGTGCTGTTCCGGCGGACGAAGTGGCGCTGTTCTCCAAACCGATCCGCGACTTCGTGGAAAAAGTCACCGCGCTCGTCCAGTCAGCGGCCGACCCAGCCGCCTATGCTACGCAACTCCTCGCGCGCCTCTGCCCGTCTGTCCTGCCGTATGAACTGGACACGCCCGCCTCATTCAGCTTTGCCGCCTTCAACGGCCGCGCCCTCGGCGACGACGTCATGGACGTGATTCTCACGCTGGCCACGAACACGCCCCTCGGCGATGGGGTGGCGCCCGATATGCGGCTGACGCGCCCGGATTTTCCCTATTTCGGCGAGCCGCATAATACGGCCGCGAGTTCCGCGAAGCTGTGAGCCCACGGACGGCACTTCGGCGGCCTGCGATTGCATGGATTTGCTCGCCGGCAGCTCGGAGCTAATCCCCGTCGTCTCCGTCACGCGCGCTGTCCTGTCAACCGTGATCATCAGCCCAAACGGACTGAGCGCTTGATTAACGCGCCGACCAATCCGTTCATGTTTTGCGGCGATGTCCTCCACCTGATCGCGCATATTGTTTGTATCCTTCCACCTATGGTAATCATCGCATTTGCGAGTCCTACAAAAGGGGGGACTATGAAGCTCACAGGAAAGAAGGCTCTTATTACTGGCGGCAACAGTGGCATCGGTCTAGCCACAGCCCGACTTTTCGTCGCGGAGGGCGCGCAGGTCGCCATTACCGGCCGCGACCAGAAGACGCTCGATGAAGCAATCGGGGAACTTGGGTCGAGCGCGCTTGGCTACCGCGCTGACGTCACCATTTCGGAAGATCGCAAGCGGCTCTTCGCAGCTCTGGCCAAAGATTTCGGCAAGCTCGACATTGTCTTCGCCAATGCCGGCATCTCCGGCCGGACTCCTACGGGCTCGACCGACGAGGCCATTTTTGAGAACGTGATCCACGTCAACCTTAATTCCGCTTTCTTTACGGTGAATTCATCGGTACCTCTGCTGAACGACAACGCCAGCATCATCTTTACTGGATCGGTGCTGAACTACCTCGGCCAACCTGGCGTCGCCGCATATGCAGCCACCAAGGGTGGTCTCGTCTCGATGGCGCGTTCCATCGCCGCCGACCTTGCACCGCGCAACATTCGCGTGAACGTCGTCGCACCAGGCGCGATCAAAACTCCCATTTGGAAGCGTGGGCCCCGCGCCTCTGCTACCGCGGAAGACTCCGCTAAGTTGGAGAAGTTCTTCTCTTCCGCGGTCCCGCAAGGCCGTTGGGGCGAGCCGGAAGAAGTTGCCAAAGCCGTGCTCTTCCTCGCGTCGGACGATTCCTCGTACGTCAACGCGGTCGAGCTGATGGTGGATGGCGGAGCCACGGGCGCCCCGTTTGGAGCTCCCATGATTCAAGAGGCACTTACGCCGCCCGGGTTGGCAAAGGCTCACGCGGAAGGAAATCCGCACTGAAGTGGATGTCGGACAACCCGGAAGTAATCGCCTAAGTCCTGGTAAACGCCCAAACCGGACAAGTGGAGTTCTAGTACGCCGAACGGCCGGCGACGGTGCGCGCCAGCAGTTTTGAGTGTGGCGAAAAAACTTGATTCTTCAGTCGTGCGTTTCGGAGCACTTGTTGGCTACCATTTGACCTTGCCCAAAAACCTCGCCGCCGCAGACCTTCCAAATAGCTGATTCTGAACATCGCAAAATGAATAGGCCGACGGCCCAGAATCAACTGTTTCTGGGCGCGGCGCAAGTGACCCTAGCGAGCCCAGCTCCAGCCGGCCGCAAACGGTCGCTCCTGAACCCCTCTCAAATACGGCTTGTGAGACGCGCAACCAGCGAAACCGGTTGGGGTCCCATGGGTTATCGCGTTCCGCGGACTTACCTGCGGCATTGCGCCCACTAGTACTTCGGTACCAGTAACTTGCACACTGACGCGGTCGAGCGAGCTATCGACAGCCGCGCAATGAGCCTCTACCTTAAGAATTGAAGTCAACATCGAGCCGCGCATCGCGTGAGCGCGAAACCCATGCACGGAAATTCGGCAAGGTTCGGTCGAGACTGGCCGCGATTAGCGGTATTTCCGAGGTACAGCGCACTCCGGAAGGAATTGGATGCAGCGATTGCTCGCAGTGAAAGATCTGAATATCACGTACTGCGGTGCGGACGCGAGCCGGCACCACGCGGTGCAAAATGCGAGTTTCGACGTCGATAAAGGTGAAGTGCTGGGGCTGATGGGCAAATCGGGATGCGGAAAGACGAGCGTGGCGCTGGCCTTACTCGGCTTGCTTTCCAAAGACCGGGCGCAGGTTTCGGGGTCCATTCAGTTCCATGGAAGAGAACTGCTGACCATGGACCAGCGCGCGCTATGCGCCGTCCGCGGCGCGGGAATTTCGATGGTGTTCCAGGATCCTGAAATCGCTCTGAACCCGGTGATGCGCGTAAGAGATCAGGTGGCCGAAGTGATTCGCGCACACCGGGAGGTAAGTTGGAATCGGTGCCTCACTGCTGCGGAATTGGCGCTGGTTCGGGTGGGTCTGCCGAACACGCAGCGGATTTTTTCTGCATATCCTCATCAGTTAAGCGGAGGGCAACGGCAGCGCGTGGTATTTGGGCAGGCGCTGGCGTGTGAACCGGCGTTGCTGATTGCGGATGAGCCGACGGCCTCGCTCGATGCGCGCAGCACGGCCGAGTTGTTGGCGCTATTGTGCGACCTGCAGCGCGAATTATGCTCATCGATCTTGCTGATCAGCCACACCCCGGAAGTGCAGGCGCGTCTTGCGGACCGTCTGATGGTAATGGACCACGGGAGAATCGTCGAACAAGGACGATTCGAAGAGCTGTATCGAACTCCGTCGCACCCTTGCACGAAGGCGATGCTTCGGACCACTGCGCCGGTGGAGGTCGAAAAGACCCTGGATTTCGAGGCGGTTACCTAGGAGGCGTGGGGCAAACAATGAAAACTCGCCCGCTTTCTAGCGCCAACGCTGTCGAGCCACTATTGAGACTCACGGGCCTGAGTAAACAGTACGTTCAGCGGCGAGCACTTTCTCGCACGAAATTCACCGTCAATGCGTTTCAGGATGTGGACCTTACGCTTTTTCGCGGCAAGACCCTTGCGCTGGTGGGAGAGTCAGGCGCTGGAAAATCGAGTCTGGCAAGGTGCATTGCATTACTGGAGCGGCCGACCGCCGGAAAGATCGAGCTGGAAGGTCAGGATTTGCTCGCGCTCGGTCGCAAGAGTCTCTTCCCGATTCGTCGCCGGATGCAAATGATTTTTCAAGACCCGACGTCCGCGTTGAATCCTCAGCTGACAGCGTGCGAATTAATTGCGGAGCCCCTGGCCATTCAGCACGAAGGGACGAAGTTGCAACAACGCGAACGCGCGCTGCAATTGATGGAGCAGGTAGGGCTGGACTCAAAATGGGAACAGAAGCTCACGTTGGAGTTCAGCGGCGGCCAACGTCAGCGACTGGCGATCGCGCGGGCTCTGGCGTTGCAGCCAAGCGTGCTGATTATCGATGAGGCTTTGTCGAATCTCGACGCGTTGAATCAAGCGCTCATCCTGGAATTACTCGCGGAGCTGCAAGATTCGCACTCGCTCGCCTATTTACATGTTTCGCACGACCTGCGTCTAGTTTCGCAATTTGCCAACGAGGTCGCCGTCATGCACGAAGGGCGGATCGTGGAGCAACAGCAGGCGCGCGAGTTATTCGCATCTCCCAAGCATCCTTACACCGACGAACTCGTTGCCAGCGTGCGTTCCATCGAATCGATCTTGCTGCAGCGGTCTGCTTAGGACGCCACGATGAGATACTTCGCGCGACGACTGATGCACGCGACGTTCCTGCTTCTGGGCGTCTCGATTTTTTCTTTCGCGCTCGTGCAGCTGGCACCGGGTGATTTTTTCGCACCGATGGCACTGAATCCGCAGGTTTCCGCGCGGACCGTAGCCGGGCTGCGCTCGCAATACGGTTTGGATCGGTCGTTGACGGTCCGCTACAAACATTGGCTCGGCGCCGTTCTCCAGGGAGACCTCGGATCATCATTTGCCTACAACGGACCGGTGGCTCCGCTACTCGCGGTCCGCGCGCGTAATACTCTTCTCCTGACTGGCACATCGATGCTTCTGGCGTGGCTGCTGGCGATACCACTTGGAATAGCGAGCGCGGTGCACCGCGGTAAATGGGGAGAATGGGCCGGTGGGATGGTGACCTCGGCCCTGCTCACGGTGCCAGACTTGGTCTTGTTCCTGATGCTGCTTCAGGCGGCGGTGCGCACCGGGTGGTTTCCCACCGGGGGTATGGTCTCGGCGGCGTTCGGCGAGCTGAGCTGGTGGAGCAAAGTGACGGATGTTGCGAAGCATCTTTTTCTGCCGGCTCTCGGATTGGCACTCGCTACGTTGCCGCCACTGGTGCGACACATTCGGTCGGCGATGACCGAAGTGCTGGAGACGCCTTTTATCCGCGCCGCACGCGCACACGGGATTGCCGAACGTCGCGTGCTGCTGCGTTATGCGCTGCCGGTAGCCGCGAATCCCGTGATTTCTCTATTCGGATTTTCGGTGGCAACGATGCTGAGCGCATCCCTTTTGGTGGAAGTCGTCCTGAGCTGGCCACGCATCGGCCCGTTTCTGGTGGATGCGATTCTGGCGAAGGACGTCAACGTCGTTGTTGGCGTGGTGACGCTCTCCTCCGTCTTCCTGGTAGCAGGAAATCTTTTGGCCGATCTGCTTCTATATGCCAGCGATCCGCGGATTCGAATGGAGTGATAGGGTGACGCATGGACAAAAACTCGTGGCGGCACTCGCCCTTCTGGCGGCATTCCTGGGCCTCATTCTGTTTGCCGGCTTTTTTGCTCCGTATGATTTCGCGGCCCAGGAGCGCGATCAGCCGTTCGCACCCCCCACAGCGCTTCATTTCGTGGATGCACAGGGCAACTTTCATGTTCGCCCATTCATTTATAACCTCGTGGCCTCAAAAGTGAACGGCGAAGCGCCGCAAGCGGATGTGGCGCACCCGTATCCGGTTAATTTTTTCATGGTCGGCAAGACCTACAAAATTGCCGGACTAATCACGACGCGCGTGCATTTGTTCGGCGTCGACGCACCCGGCCGTATTTTTCTTATGGGCTCGGACGCTTTCGGTCGCGACCAATTGTCGCGGTTTCTGTATGGCGGTCAGATATCCATGCTCGCGGGACTGATTGCCGCGATTCTTTCCGTCTCCATCGGAACGTTTGCGGGCGGAATCGCCGGATATTACGGCGGATGGATTGATGAAATTCTGATGCGCGGCGCAGAATTGTTCTTGGCGTTGCCTTGGCTCTATCTTTTATTCGCGGTGCGCGCGGCCTTGCCGCTGCACATTTCTCAATGGCAGGTATTTCTGCTGCTCATTTCGGTGATGGGACTAATCGGCTGGGCGCGTCCGGCGCGGCTCATTCGTGGCGTGGTGCTGAGCGCAAGAGAACGCAATTTTGTGCTCGCGGCGCGCGGCTTTGGAGCTTCCGACGCTTACCTCCTGCGGCGGCACGTGCTTCCGCAAACGTACTCTGTGATGCTCACGCAGGTCACGCTACTCGTTCCTCAATATGTGCTGGCCGAGGTGACGCTCACCTTCCTCGGTTTGGGCGTTGGCGAGCCGATGCCGAGCTGGGGCGCGTTGCTGTCCTCCCTGCAGCACTACTCGGTTCTTTCTTCGTACTGGTGGATGTTCTTGCCCGCGCTCTTCTTGATTCCGTTCTTCGTCGTCTTCTACGTCGCCTCCGATGCTCTGCAGGAACTTCACAAATCGGTGCCACTGTAAAAACCAGTAAATCTCTGCTAAGAGTTGATGTATGGGGAGAATGGGATTCGCGAAGGCGCTTCTTGTCCTGATTGTGGCGATATCGTGCGTCTGCTCGGCCCCCGGTGCCCGCACTTTACAGGCCAGCGAAGAGCGGATGATCGCGGACGGTGCTCCCGGGCACGCGGGCGGTCGGCTAGTAGTCGCCGTACGCTCGGAACCCAAGACCCTCAACCCGGCGCTCGCACTGGATGAGCCTTCGCGGGATGTGATTCGTTGCCTCAATGCCGACCTCATTCACATCAATCGCGGCTCACTCAAGACCGAACCGGCGCTCGCAAAATCTTGGACCGTCTCGCGCGACGGACGGCAATATACGCTGCAGCTTCGCCATGGCGTCCGTTTCTCTGACGGTGAACCATTCAAGGCAGACGATGTGATCTTCAGTTTTCAGGTTTACCTCGACGAAAAAGTAGATTCTTCGCAGCGGGACCTGCTCGTGGTGGGCGGCAAACCTATTACCGTCGTCAAAGTGGACGACTTCAGCGTCCGTTTTGAATTGGCGCAGCCATATGCTGCGGCTGAACGCCTATTCGACAGCGTCGCTATTCTGCCGCGCCATCTGCTTGTGAATGGATACCGGGCTGGCGGGTTTTCCCAAGCGTGGAGCCTTTCCATGCCCGCGAACCAAATTGCCGGGCTGGGCCCGTTTCGCCTGAAGGAGTACGTCGCGGGGCAACGCGTCGTGCTGGAGCGCAATCCATATTATTGGAAGGTAGATCGCGCCGGTAACCAATTGCCATATTTGAGCGAGGTCGTGTTTCTGTTCGTTCCCAGCGAGGACGCGCAGGTAATCCGCTTCCAGGCCGGAGACACGGACGTGCTCAGCCGGTTCAGCGCGGAAAATTTCGCGCTGCTGCAAAAACAGCAATCGGTGAAGGGTTATCACCTGGACGATCTGGGACCAGGGCTCGAATACAATTTTCTATTCTTCAATTTGAACGACCTGGCTGCCAAAGGGCCGCCGGAGATCGCCACGAAGCAGGTCTGGTTTCAGGACCTGAGATTCCGGCAGGCCGTTTCGGCGGCGATTGACCGCGACGGAATAGTCCGCCTTGTGTATGACGGGCGCGCCACGCCCATCTGGGATCAGGTGACGCCGGGAAATAAATTATGGCTCGACGAGAAGGTTGCGCGTCCCGCCCGCTCCCTGCAGCGCGCCCGCCAGCTACTGCAATCCGCGGGTTTTTCCTGGAAGAGTGACGGTGCCCTCGTTGATCCGCGCGGCCAAATCGTGGAATTTTCGATCCTCACCAGTTCCTCTAACGCGCAACGCACCCAGATTGCCACGATCGTGCAAAACGATTTGAGCCAATTGGGAATGTCTGTGCAGGTCGTGCCGCTGGATTATCGCGCGATGGTGGATCGGCTGCTCAATACACACAATTACGAGGCCGCCGTGATGGGATTGGTGAGCGGCGATGCCGATCCAACTTCGGAAATGAACGTGTGGCTGTCGAGCGGCGAAACACACTTGTGGCATCCCCGCCAGGAAAAACCAGCCACGCCGTGGGAATCGGAGATGGATCGCCTGATGGAACAGCAGCTCGTCACTTTGGACTACGCGAAGCGCAAGAATCTATACGACCGCGTGCAGGAAATCGTCGCCGAAGAATTGCCGGTAATTTGCCTGGTGAGTCCCAATACCCTGGCCGGAGCTGCGAATCGCGTGGGAAATTTCCGCCCGGCCGTCTTGGTTCCTTACGCGCTGTGGAATATCGAACAGCTTTACGTTCAATAAATGGCGAGACTGAGCCGCGACGCAGCCAAAAAGACTCCAGCGCCCGACGACAAGCGCACAGCATGGTCTGACGCGCGCCTGGTCCGAGAATGCATCGCAGGGAGTGAAGAAGCGTGGCGCGCGCTGATCTTCAAATATAAGAACCTCATCTTTTCGATCCCGGTAAAATATGGCTTCTCCGCGGACGATTCGACGGATATTTTCCAGGCAGTGTGCTTGGATCTTCTGTCCGAACTGCCCAGATTGCGCAAAGTGAAGGCGCTGCCGAAATGGATCATGCAGCTTACCGCACATAAATGTTTTCACCGGAAACAGCAGCAACAGCGCACGGAAGTCCTGGACCCGGCTGCCAAGCAATTCGAAAAGAGCATCCCGTCTCGCGCGATGGAAATCTTGCGGGAGGCGGAAGACGAGCAAAGTTTACGCGAAGCGATGGCGCAGTTGCCCCCACGTTGTCGAGAACTAGTTCACATGCTGTTTTATGACGATCCGGTCCGCCCGTATCAGGAAATTGCCGCGTCGCTGGGAATTGCGGTGGGATCCATCGGCTTCATCCGCCAGCGATGCCTGCAACGGCTGCGCAAGCACCTGTTGGAAGCGGGATTCGCGTGAAATTAAAAAGCAAGAAGGATCCTCTACCCGGGAGCCTGCTGCGCGAGCTGGCAGAACTCACGACTGACTCCGGCCGTACCAAATTTATTTCGGTCCACCCGCGCCTATTGAAAGACGAGGTAGTGCAGCAACTGAATGAAGTGGTGCGTGCGAAATTGCGGGAAAATGCCCGTGAGGCGCTTTCTCTGGCGGAAACGAGCGTAGCCATCGCGCGCCGCCTGCGAAATAAAGAGGCTCTGGGGCGCTGCTTGCGCTCGAAGGCCAACGCCCTGTACATGCTCGGAGAGAATCAGCTGGCTCTCGACTACCACGATGAGGCTTTGCGAATTTTTCGCGAAATCGGTAACTCAGAGGAAGAAGCACGCACTCTGATTCCATCGATTCAGCCTTTCATTCTGCTGGGGAAATACGACCAGGCCTTCGCAGTCGCGGAAGCCGCCAAGAAAATCTTTCGGCAATCAAGCGACGACAGGCGCTGGGCGCACGTGGAGATCAATCTCGGGAATATTTACCACCGGCAGGACCGTTTCGAGGAAGGACTGGCTTGCTACGAGCGCGCCTACGAGATGCTGCTGCCGTTGCGCGACAACGAAGGTTTGGCGGTGGCGCTCTACAACATGGCCGTGTGCCTGATTACGCTCAACGATTTTCCGCGGGCGCTTGCGACTTATCAACGCGCCCGGGAGATGTGCGTGAGCCACGGCATGACGCTGCTGGTAACCCAAAGCGACTACAACATTGCATATCTCTATTACCTGCGCGGCGAATACACCCGGGCGATCGAGATGCTGCGCGCAACACGGGAGGAGTGCGAGAAGAACGGGGACGCGCACGTGCTGGCGCTCTGCTATCTCGACCTCTCCGAAATTTATTTGGAATTAAATCTGAGCAGCGAAGCAAAAGAGACGGCTCACGAAGGCTATCTACGCTTTCAGAAATTGGGCATGGGTTACGAAGAAGCGAAATGCCAGGCATATGAAGCCATGGCCTCCAGTCAACTAGGAAAGGCGCTGGGCTCGCTGGAATTGTTTGCGCGGGCGCGCGCGAAATTTGTAAACGAAAAAAACCTGGTATGGCCCTGGCTCATGGACTTGTACCAGGCTGTCGTTCTTTACAATGAGGGCCGCTTGTTTGAAGCGCGACGGCTGTGTTCCGGCGCCGCTACATTTTTCGATGGCTCGTTTCTGCCGAGCAAGGCCGTGCTTTGCCACTTGCTGCTTGCTCGACTTTCTCTCCAAACCGGAGAGCTCCAGGCCGCGCACGCGGAATCTTCGCGCGCCATCGAACGCCTCGCCCACCTGGAAGCTCCCATGCTTCGCTATCAGGTGCATTTTCTGCTGGCACAGATTCAACAGGCTTCCGGAGACCTCTCCGGCGCTTATGATTCCTGCCAAAAAGCGCGGGAGTCCCTGGAGGCCCTGCGCAGCAGCTTGCATGGCGAAGAGCTGAAGATCGCGTTCATGAAGAACCGCCTGGTGGTTTACGAGAACCTTGTGGAGCTCTGCCTGCTGCGCACGCAGGGGCCGAACGGAATGGAGGAGTCGTTCGGTTATATCGAAATGGCCAAATCACGCAGCTTGGCGGAGCTTCTGATGCGCTCGGGTCCGGCGATCAAGACGGCTGACGCGGGGCAGAGCGACCTAGTCCGCCGCATCCGCGAAATGCGCGAGGAGCTCAACTGGTATTACCGGCGTATTGAAATTGAACAGTTGCGCGCAGAAGAGCCGTCACCCGCACGCATCGCGAAACTGCAACACGAAGCTCTGACACACGAGAACGAGTTGCTGCACGTGCTGCGGGAAATGCCGCAGCCTGAGAGCGCTGGCCAAGGACCGGCGATCAGATCGCTTGCGACGATTCGCGCGTCCATGCCGCCGGGTTCCGCTCTGGTGGAATATTTCAGTCTGAAAGATCAGTTCATCGCCGCGGTGCTGACGCATGAAGAGCTGAAAATCGTGCCGCTCACACCCGTGTCCCGCGTGATCAACTTGTTGCGCATGGTGCACTTCCAAATCTCAAAATCCAAACTGGGCGCGGAATATGCGCGAACATTTGAGAAATCGATGCTCGGCGTCGTGCAAGCGCATCTGCGCCAGCTCTACGAGGAGGTATTTGCACCGGTTCGCGCGCACTTTTCCGTGCGGCACGTGATCATCGTGCCGCACGGTGTGCTGCACTATCTACCGTTCCACGCTTTAATGGACGACTCCGGATATCTGATCGATGCCTTTACAATTTCTTACGCTCCGAGTGCCAGTATTTTTGCGCACTGCCAGGAGAAGTCCGCGCAGGCCAGTGGGTCGTCACTGATCCTGGGGATTCCGGATGCGCGGGCTCCGCTGATTCTGGACGAAGTTCGCGCCGTCGCGCAGATCTTGCCTGATGCGGAATTGATTATCGGCGCGCAAGCCGACGAGAAAACGTTGCGCGAGAAAGGCTCAGGAAGCCGACTGATTCACATCGCGACCCACGGCAAATTCCGTCAGGATAATCCGATGTTCTCCGGGATTCGCCTGGGCGACGCGTATCTAAATCTTTATGATCTGTACCAGCTCAAGCTCGACGCTGAACTCGTCACGTTGAGCGGATGTGCTACGGGCATGAATGTGGTCACGCCAGGAGACGAATTGCTCGGCCTCATCCGTGGGCTTCTTTATGCTGGAGCTCACTCCCTGCTCTTGACCCTGTGGGATGTCCACGATCAAAGCGCCGCGGATTTTATGGCAATTTTCTACCGGCGCTTCCAGGAAGGGGCTGGCAAGCCCTCCGCTCTCCGAGGCGCCATGATCGAATTGCGCGACCGCTATCCGCACCCCTCCCATTGGGCTCCCTTCACGCTGATTGGGAAGATTTCCCCGATCTGAACTCCGGCAACTTTTTTTTATGCCCCCTATATTTTTTCAGCAGGTTCCTACCCTTATGAGTTAGTAGCGGCGGTACGCGTTGAAGTCGCTATTCGGGCAAGGCACGGAAATCACATTCGGGGGAATGGGATGCGACACTATTCATTGGAAAAGTGGGTTGATTTTGTAAGGGACGTGATTGGCGAGGCTGAAAGAACTGAGATGCAAAACCACTTACAGGTCGGCTGCGCAGAGTGCTCGAAGGAACTGAGTATGTGGCAGCGTTTCCAACAATTTGCGGGGCGCGAATCAGTCTTCGCACCGCCAGCGGGTGCCGCACGCACAGTTAATGCAGCCTTCGCCAATCGGTCGGCCCATCGCTCAGGTCCGGCGAATTCGGAGGTCGTAACGTTGCTTTTTGACAGCTTCCGTTCGCCCCTTTTGGCGGGCGTCAGGTCGTCCGAAAGTGCCTCTCAACAGCTGCTATTCGGTGCCGGCGATTACCGCATTGATGTTCGCATCGAGCCGCAAATGGACTCGGACAAGGTGGTTCTGATCGGCCAGGTTCTCAACTCTGCCGATCCCGATGAACGCCTGTCCGAGCTGCCCGTTAACTTGTTGAAGGGTCGTAAGTTACTAGCGGAGTCGATTACCACCAAGTTCGGCGAATTCCAAATCGAGTGCCGGCTGGAAGGAAGCCTTCGGTTAGTGGTGCTGCTGCATGGACCGCTGAAGGTGACCCTACCACTGGTCGAGCCCGTGTTCAAATCGGGCGAAACCACCTCGGATTTAGCCGAAAGCAATCTTGTTAGAAGGACTTCGAGGATCAAGAAGAAAGGTACTAGCACTAAGGATTGATGCGGTGAGTGTAGAAAGTAGCCAGCTGTACCATTGCTGGGAATTGTTCCCCCGAACCACAATGGAACGGAGACAGCTCCATAGCCACTGGCCTACTGGCCAACACTCAAAAGGAGCATGGGCACTCATGAGGCGTCTAATCGGACTTTCCATACTTCTAGTGCTGGGATTCTGGGGCCAGCCGGCCCGCGCGCAAGGGCTCTTCAGCGGGCTTCTCAATACCGTCGGCCAAGTGCTTTCTGGTCAGAACCAACAGCAGGGAGTTATCGTTCGCACGACTCTGGGTGTGGCAGGTCTACGAAACGTTTGCGTGTCCAACGGATGCACAGTAGTCACGAACCTCGACGGGAACGCCAATCAGCTATTTCTGGTGCGCCCCGCACAGGGGTTGCTCCCACAGCTGCTCGCGAACGTGCTTCAGCTGGTGACCGGCATCCTGGATGCGGAACCCGATCAAACTCTCACGATTCCACCGAACGCAAATAATCAGGCCACCGCGTCCACCGCTCCGCAGGGATTGTGGGACACCACGCCGGTCAACTATTACGGGACATCCGTTACGCACGGCTATGTGAATCAGCCGGCGGCTCAGATTATTCGCATCTCTCAAGCCCACAGCGCTTTCAATGTCAGCGGCGCGGGAATTGTCGCGGATATCGACACAGGCGTAGACCCTAATCATCCGGCGCTGCAGGGCGTGCTGCTTGCCGGCTATGACTTCACTCGCAACCAACCCGGCGGATCAGAACTGAACGATATCTCCATGTCCGCGCCGCCGCCCTGTCCCACTTGCGCTGCGGCCTACGTCAATCAACACACGGCGGCTATGTTGGATCAGCACACGGCCGCCATGCTGGACGGGTCTCAGTATGCCGCGTTTGGACACGGCACGATGGTGATGGGCGTGATTCACCTCGTGGCGCCCACCGCAAAGCTACTGCCGCTGAAAGCGTTCAGCGCCAACGGAAACGGTTCGCTTTCGAATATTCTGGCGGCGATCTACTACGCCGTGCAGAACCATGCCAGCGTCGTCAACATGAGCTTTGACTTGACGACGAGCTCCACCGAGTTGGGCGATGCGATCAATTACGCTAACAGCCACAATGTCATCCTGGCGGCGTCCTCTGGCAATGACGGAAAGCAGGAGATGGTTTATCCCGCAGGATTGCGGTACGTGATGGGCGTGGCTTCGACGAATAATCAAGACCAGCGATCGAGCTTTTCGAATTACGGCAATCAGATTGTGTGGGTCGCCGCGCCGGGCGAAGGCGTCATCACCACCTATCCGTTCGCGACGTACGCGGCAGGATGGGGGACTTCCTTCAGCTCGCCGATGGTTGCCGGCACCGCAGCTCTGCTCATTAACATGAACTCCACGTCGAACGAAAACGTGGCCGCTTTCGCCGAGGCCCACGCGAAGTGGATCGGCGTGAACATGGGGAACGGACGCCTGGACGTCTACGGTGCACTGTCGACTCTAAACCCGGTGCAGGGCTTGCTGCAGTAGTCGCGCCAACATGGAAATCGCCAATCACGAACGAACCGGCGCATTCTCGACGCCACCTCGAATCGAGGCGTTCGGCGAGCCGTCTGGGCTCTCCATCGACGCTTTCCCGAAGTTCTCGCAGCACTGGGCTCCGCCTGCTCTTCACGTAAAGCTGATGGAAGAGCAGCTCACCGCTCTCCGCAGTTCCCTGATATGTGCCTTTAATCAACTCCTGGATTTGAAGGATTTGAATACGGGAGTTCACAGCACGCGTTTGGCGGAATGGGCGCTCCATGTCGCCGGAGAACTTGGTTTGGACCCCAACGCTCTGGGCGACATGGAAGTCGCAGCGCTCTTGCACGACATTGGGAAAATTGGCATCTCGGATGCCATCCTGAACAAGCCCGCGAAATTGACCGCCGAAGAATACGCGCTTATGAAAAAGCATCCGGAGTACGGTTGGGCGGTACTGCGCCAAGTACCAGGAATGGAGCGTGCCAGCTTGATAATTTTGCATCATCATGAAAATTACGATGGTACGGGCTACCCGGGAAGGCTGCGTGCCGAGGAAATTCCAATCGCCTCGCGCATCGTTTCAGTGATCGATGCCTTCGACGCGATGGTCTCCAACCGCCCTTATCGCCAGGGACTGCCGTTCGAAGAAGCCGAACGGCGGCTGTTGCTCGCCAGCGGTACACAGTTTGATGCTCACGTGGTGAATAGTTTTCTCCCGCTAGCCCGGGCCGAGATGTCATCTGTGTTCGCGGCGGCCGGTACTTCCGTCTCCGTCGTTCTCTAGCTCTCCCACTTCAGGTCCGTCTAAGTTTAGCTCCCACTCGGCACGTTCGTTTTCTCGAGCTATTTCCCTCGGTCAAAGCTTTGGTGGTGAAGCTAGTCGAACACGAACCTGGCCGATCGCCTCGTGCCGGATTCAATTTGTGAAGAGTCTCTGCAAATTTCGCAAGCGAAGCATCCATGCTCAAAAACTTGTATTTCTGGGCACGGAATTTTGACGATTTCGAATCAATCGAATCAGCGACTTACGAGCCAGACATTTGAAGAGTTATTGGGTAAGCCGAGAAAAGTCGCTGCGACTTTGCCAGTCCTCGGATCGCAAGCGTGGGCCGCTAATAAGGGTTTGGTGGTTGTGCCCCGGGACAACTAGGTATGGCGCGCCGATTTAAATTGCGGTGGGTAGCAAGCAAGAAGAAACCGGAGGGCTACTGGCAACTAAGTAGGAACCTTCGAAGCAACTTTTGGTCTCTCTCACTAGACGACCCCGAAGCGTGGGTGTCCGGGTTCGATACTCTCGGCGTTAAGCTTCCGGATAGCGATTGGAAGCGTCGCGCAAATACTTCGAGCTATAAACACGGTTGCGCTCGGCTCGCCGACGTTCTGAGTAATCTTGAAGAAGCTGGAATTCCTGAGGGTGATATCCTCGTCGCGGGGTCGATTCCGCCTGAGTTGGGGCCGATATTCGACGGGGTTTTTGCTGGGAAAGATTTGGGAAAGAAGTCCGATTCATAAAATGCCCGCTAAGTCGCACAGAATCAACGGGCCACGTGTGAGTTAACGTTCTCATAACCCGGAGGTCGTTGGTTCAAATCCAACCCCCGCAACCATGGGCGCTGCGAGGCTAAACCTCAAAGCGCCCTTTTTCTTTTGGTTGCACCCCGAGCTGTGACCTTGCCGATTTCCGCTCGGTACCGCACTCTTGTTCCCATTCCCAAACGAGGAACAACCACGGAACAGATCGCCGTAGATTGCCGGTTCCGCGGCGCGCGAAACTTCTGCGGTGTATTCTCCGAAATCTCGCGCACTTAGTTCGGTACGCAGCGGCACTGCGCTCGCCGTGGGGATTTTCAGGCTCTGGCGAGTCGCGAGCTGCGGAGGGTCGTCAATTCAAAGGGACAATCCATGAGGATCGCCCCAGCCTACCGTAGCCAAATCCGAGTTTCTCCGCCACTTGCTCGACCTCACCGATCGCCTTGAGCAATAATTCGATTTGGCGCGAGCTGCTCTCGTCTCGTCCAATTTTCCGCCCCTTCTCAATAGCTCGTTACGGCTTCGCCATCATCGCCTCCACAAACGGCGATTCATGCATGCTGAGGATGTACCACCGATTTCCCGATTTTCGACACAGCATCATCCCCCACCCGGACGTACGGCTCGACGGCGTCTCAATCGTGTAATCGTAAAGCCCCCAAACCAGCTCCCCCACGGCTCGCTGATCGCTCAGCGTCAGCAAAAGATGCGCCCGCGGGCTCATCCCAAAATATTGTCGAAAATAATTCGTCGCCTGGTCCCTTCCATGAAGCTCTCCACCCGGCGACCTCAATACAAATTCAGGATCGAAACACGCGGCCAGACTCGCGACATCCGCGCTGTTAAACGCCGCCGAACACGCCTCGATCGCCTTCTCCATCTCTGCAATCAGTGTTGGCTCGGAATTCCCCTGCGCTGGCGCAGCACGCAGTCGCGCCACGCCGCGCTCTAAATCAATCGTCACTCCCAATTGCTCGAGCAGACCCACGCCCAGGATCCCATCCAGCTCCCCACCGCACGCTTTCGAAATCGCGCTCAAGTCAATCGCCGGCAGCTTCACATTCCGGATCGCGTGGCTCCCCAGCGCCAGCTCGCCGATCGAAACTTCACGCGCGTTCAGATTCGTGGTCTCGTTCCACGATTGGACGTGCACCTCCCGCGTATTCATACCCGTAAACGATTTTGCATTCAGGAAGGACGTGGCGGCGGTGTCCACCAGGAAGCGTTTGTCCTGCTTGTCCACCCGCAAGGTGACGACGGGCAGCCGGTCGCAATGTTGTATGGGAATTTCAGTCGGTGTCGCCGACGTTTGCGCCGCACCACTCGATGCGGCGAGGGGGATGAGGAGGCCCGCGGAAGCGGATACCAGAAGTATCCGGCGAATGCCCATAACATCCTCTATCGCTTCGCTTCGGTATCTAGTTCAATTCGTCGCAGAATCGCCTTGCGCGCGGCGCGAAAGACGTGGGGATCGCGGAACAACCGCGAACCCCAGTTCGCTCCCATTGCCAGCGCCTGAATCTCAAACGCAAGCTGGCGCACATCCGCGCTCTCCTTGATTTCCCCGGCCTCTTGCGCGTGCCGCGCCGCCAGCTCCAGATTTCGCAGCCAATTCTGCATCAGCCCGACGATCTTGTCTCGCACTCGGCCCGACCGGTCGTCGAATTCCAGCGACGCCGCCGAAAAAAAGCAGCCGCCCGGAAAAACCTTCTCCTCGCCGTACGCGATCCAGTTTTCGCACAGTGCCCGCAGCCGCTTCAGCCCCTGATATTGGTCGGCCGGCCTCACCACTTTCTCGACAAAAATGTCGCGCGCTTGGTCCACCGCGGCGCACTGCAAGTCCTCTTTCGATCCGAAGTGCGCGAACAGCCCGCTCTTGCTGATCCGCAGCGCGCTCGCCAGTTTCCCGATAGTAAGCCCTTCCAGCCCTTCGATGGACGCGATATTCACGGCCTTTCGCAGGATGGCCCGTCGCGTCCGCAACCCTCGCGGCCTCCGCGCGTGCGCCGGGGCCTCGTCCGGTGTCTGCCGGCCCTTCGGCCGCGGCGGGGAAGCCGACTCGGATCGTCTGCGCGTGTTCATCGGCTGGTACAATAGCACGACCGTTCGTTCTACTGCACACCTTTTTTTATCACCTCTCGCATTGTCCTCGCGCTTCCCTTCTCTCAAACTTCCAATTTCAAGCTCACAGCGAGGAGCTTGCAAGTTTATGTAAGCCACTATAAAGTTATGGTGACTATCACAATGAGCCCCAGGGACCACAAACAATTCTCGTTAGCAGAAGGAAGGCTATGATGCGCTCCTCGAAATCCGCCATAAGACCGTTGCCTTTGCCCTTATCCGAGAGCGTCGACGATAATGATGCAAGGACGACACGAGGACAGCCTGTGCTTGCGAAGGAGCAAACGGGTGGTTTGCGCGAACGAAAGAAAGAAAGGCTGCGCCAGCAGATCGTCGAGACATCTCTGCATCTTTTCCGCCAGCGCGGTTACGAGAACACACGAATAGACGATATCGTGCACACCCTGGAGATCAGCCAACCGACATTTTTCCGGTATTTTCCGAGCAAGGAAGCAGTGCTGCGGGAAGTCGGACGCCGCGCATTTGCGCGGCAAGCTGAAAGCCTGCGCGCTGAACTATCTACCAAAGCCACGACCGAACAGCGTTTGCGCCGATTTTACGAAAGTCTGGGAAACGTGACAGAAGTGGGGCGCCCGCTTTGGCAGGCCGTGATTCTTGCAGGTGCAATGGATCCCGTGCGCTCGCCCGAGCTGCGGGGGGCGGAAGCGGCAACGGTCAGCCTTTTGCGCGAAATCATCGCGGAAGGCCAGAAGAACGGCGAGATAACTCAGGATTTTCCAGTCGTACACCTAGCCGAATTCATGGAAGGGCTTTTCAACACCGTGGTCCGCCAATGGGCCGTCGACCTGACCGGGCCGCACAAACTCACGGAGCGCGTCCGCAACGCGGTCGAGTTTTTCTTGAGGGGTGCAAGACCCTAGAACCGAATTGCGAACGCCGAGGTCCAAAGCGCGGACTCCCGGGCTCCTTCAGTAAAAACCAAGTCCCGCCCCGCGAATCCATCGAGGTTGATCCGGATGAAAGCCGCCATCCTGCGCGAATTCAAAAGCCCATTAACGATCGAAGACGTTGAAAGGCCGAAGCCCGGGCCGAACGAGGTGCTGATCGAAGTGGATGCCTGCGGCGTCTGCCATTCCGATTTGCATGTGACGGATGGCGATTGGCCGCAAATCGTGCGCATTACAAAAAAGCCTCTGATCCTCGGGCATGAAGTGGCCGGCCACGTCGTAGAAAAGGGCGCTCACGTCGCTCACTTGAAAGTGGGAGATTCTGTGGGCGTCCCCTGGTTGCATTGGAGTTGTGGCGAGTGTGACTATTGCCGTGAAGGAAATGAGAATCTGTGTGTCAACCAACAAGTCACGGGTGTAACAGTGAATGGTGGATACGCAGAATTCGTCAAGGCACCGGCGAGTCATGCACTAGAAATTCCCAGCGGGCTATCGTCCATTGAGGCTGCACCGCTATTCTGCGCGGGAGTCACGGTTTACCGAGCGCTGAAACATGCCAATATCCAGCCGGGTCAGCGCCTTGCGGTGTTCGGTGTTGGTGGGCTGGGCCACTTGGCGGTTCAAATCGGCGTCGGTTTGGGAGCGATCGTCAGCGCAGTTGATGTGTCCGAAGAAAAGCTCGTGCAGGCGAAAAGTCTTGGGGCCTCCACTACTCTGAACGCAACAAACACAAATGTTGTCAAGGAACTGCGCCGCGCAGGTAGCGTCCACGCCGCGATTGTTACTTCGGCATCGAAAGCGGCCTATGATGCGGCCTTTCCTTGCGTCAGGGGAGCCGGGATGCTCCTGGTCGTCGGACTTCCCTCCGAATCTATCTGCTTTCCCGCCATCTCGATGGCGGCGTCGGAAGTGCGTGTTCAGGCCTCCTCTGTGGGTACACGCCAGGATCTGCGCGAAGTGCTGGCGCTGGCGGCGGCCGGGACAATTCGCTCGCAAGTGACACCACGGCCCCTGGCGCAAGCCAATGAAGTCCTGTCGGAATTGCGAAGGGGCGCAATCTCGGGTCGCGTCGTTCTTACCCCCCGCTGACTCGTCCTCTCTCCTGCCGGCGTTTGCAAGATGAGTACACGAGAGCCTTTCTGTCTGCCGCAGGCTTCGTCGCAGACCCTCCGGGTGACTCCGTTCCCGCCGCCATAGAAAAGATGGATGGGCTGCATCAGTTTTCGTATTGACGTTAGTAACTCTAATGTGATACCTACACTCACAATTCAGGATGCGACAGGGCGGTCGGGATTCGTCGAACCGACGGGGAGCTTTTCGCAGGGGTGCATCTCGCTGAACGCTGCAGTCTGCAAATTCCCCGCAGTTCATGGACGGGCACGGGGAGGACGCTGAACATGGTGTTGCCCCGCAAGAGTCCGAGAACTCTGATTTCTAACAGCCCGGCCGCATCTTGGCGATTCTTTGCCGAAGCGGCTGTGTATTCCGCGAGCGCCCGTATCCAACCGGTTCTCACTCGCAGGACTCGAAAGATCCCAAAGGAGGAACAATGAGGAAACTGATCTCATTCACGTTTGCCTTGGTGTTGACGCTCGGTGTGCTTCTTGTGAATCGAGCGGTGTTCGCTCAAGGCGTGGGGACCTCAGGGAGTCTCAGCGGGACCGTGACGGATCCGACGGGCGGGGTCGTCCCTAACACGAGCGTGACGGCGGAAGATCCGACCCGCGGCATTCACTTCACCGTCGTTACGGATTCAAGCGGCCAGTATCGCTTCACGAACCTTCCGCCAGGCACGTACAACGCCACGGTGCAGAAGGCCGGGTTTCAGTCCCAAATCCAAAAGGGAGTGGCTGTTAATGTGGGCGAAATAACCATCGCGGATTTCCGCCTCTCCCTTGTCGCCGCCGCAACACAGGTCGTGGTCAACGCGGAGCCGGCCGTGATTGAGACGCAGCGAGGTAGCCAAGCGAACACGCTCACCGAGAACTACATCGAGAATTTGCCAATCGACCGCCGCGACTATCTCACCTTCACGTTGCTACTGCCGGGCGTGTCGGACTCCACCCGAATTGCCGACGACCAGGACTTCCGCGTGAAGCAAACTCCGCAGAGTGGACTCTCGTTCTACGGCAGCAATGGACGGGGTAACAGTGTCACGGTGGATGGCGGAGAAGTACAGGATGATGCTGGTGGCGTGCGTCCGACGGTCAGCCAAGATGCGGTTCAGGAATTTCAGGTGAACCGAAGCAATTACACGACGCAACTCGGCGGAGCGAGTGGAGCAACGATCAATATCGTCACGAAGTCCGGGTCGAATGAAGTGCACGGCAGCCTCTTCAGCTTCTTCCGGAACGATGGCTTGGATGCACGCGATCCCTTTGCCTTCAGCCAAGCGTTGGCCCCGGGCCAAGTTTTCAATCCACTGGAGCCGGATTTAAACGGTCAGCCCGTAAAGAATTCCCTTCAGAGGTACCAATTTGGCGGGAATGTTGGACTTCCGATCAAGAAGGACAAGACATTCCTATTCGTAGCCTTCGAGGGGCTTCGGCAAGACGCGGAGAATGCTGTTCCCCTGCTTACCAGCACAAGTATCTTCCGCCCGACCGCATCACAACAAGCAGGAATTCAGGCTGTCGCCAACGAAGGTAATACCATCGTTCCTTGCCTAAGTGGACCCGTGGGCGCAGCGGTGGCCCAGCAGCTTGGATTGCCGGCGCCAAATCCCACCACAAACGTCCCCGGAAGCACCTGCGCCGCTATTCTCACGGGAGCGCTGACCGTGAATCCCGCCACGAGTCCGTCCAACGCATTCCTGGTGAATCAATTTGAGGACAATGGCGGCCTGTTCCCCTATACCTCTCGGGATTACCTGGCATCCGTGCGACTGGATCATCACATCAGCGAGTCAGACCAACTGTCGTTCATCTATCACTATGCGCACGACCTGGAGGAGAACCCAGATGTCCAATCCCTGACGGGCTATTCCGCGGGCAGTTCAATTCATACGTACGACAATACCATTCAGGGAGCCTGGTTCCACGAGTTCAGCCCGAGAACACTCAATGAGCTCCGCGTGCAATGGGACTACAACGGCTTCAGTGTAATTCCGAATGAGCCGGGCGAGGTTGGGCTTCAAATCTCCGGATACGCGAACAACTTGGGAACGAACATCTTTCTGCCCAACCTGACAATTCTGCGTCGCACTGAAATTGCGGACAATTTCACCATGATTCGCGGCAACCATACGATGAAATTCGGTGTGGATGAGCTGCTCCGTGGTAACCATACAGAATCGCATACGTTTCTGCCTGGCCGCTTCGTCTTCGGGGCGCTGCCGGGAGACTTGCTGACTCCGTTGCTGCCGAGCTTGAGTTCGATGCAGTCCGCATCATTCGGACTCCCGCAGGTCTATCAACAAGGATTTGGCAACCCTGACTACCCCGCCTATACTCGGCCGTTGACTGGACTCTATTGGGAAGACTCCTGGAAATTAGCTTCCAACTTCACATTGAATTTTGGAGTCCGTTACGACATCGACTCCCAATTCCTTCCGCTGAACACCGACTACCGCGATTTCGGTCCGCGCGTGGCGTTCTCCTGGGACCCGTTCAAGGACCATAAGACTGTGATTCGCGCTGGCTACGGCATTTTTTACGGGCCGATCGATGCGCAGATCCCCCAGGTCGATTTGAGCTTGGGCGTGCTCAACAAGAATCACAGCACGGTCGAGAACCAGCACAACACCTCTCAAGTCCCCGACCAGGTGAATAACGTGCAGAACACGTGCGGAATTTCGTTTGCAGGGGCCCCGATATTTCCCGGAACCGGAACCAGCCCGTGTACGCGATACATTTCCATTTACGTGGATCCCATCAATCCTTCGGGTCTGCCGATTGCTACGGCGCCCACGGTCTACCAGACGCTGTTTGCAGCGGGAGCGAATGGAGGCCTAATCGGATGTACCACGCCTTCGGCCGGAAATCTCGCGTGCATCACTCCCCAGTCTCTAGGACCGATGGCAGCGGGCGGCCTGTTCCCGAATCCGTTGGGTTCTGGAATTTTTCCCACGAATTCCGGCCCCGTGTCCCCCTTGACAGTGCTGTTCAGCAATCCGCCGAATTACAAGCCGCCATATTCGCAACAAGCCTCGATCGGCATCGAACGCGAAATCACGCCGGGCTTCTCGATTTCCCTCAGCGGAATCTACGTGCACACACTGCGACTGCCGGTTGCAATTGACACGAATCTTCAGCCTTCGACGCCCATGAGCACCGTTGTTCTGGCAAGCGGGAAGACCGTTGCTTACCGCAATTGGAACGGCAGTGCCTTGACAGATCCCGCCGCGGGACTGGAGACATCGGGGCCGGGCTTCGGAGGTGTGTATCCTTGCGCCGTCACGCTGAACGGTTTCGGGCAACCCGTATCGCCTTGCTTCGTGAATCCCTTGATCGTGCAGAATAACCAGTACACATCGGCCGCATCTGCGCTTTACGAGGGCGGCATTCTGGAAGTGAAGAAACGCTTCAGCAACTTTTTCAGCTTGTTTGGGAACTACACTTACAGCAAAGCATTCGACACCTCCACCGACTACAACACGGACTACGGCCCGCAGGATCCGACGGATTTGGGACTGGACCGGGGGCTTTCCGAATTCGACGAACGAAACAAGGTCGTGATCGCGGGAGTGTTCGACAGTCCCTGGAAGCAGGCCATCTTATCGGGCTTCCAACTTTCGCCGATTTTCCAATACCGGAGCGGTCATCCGTTCAATTTGCTGGCCGGCGGCGAAGTGAACGGAAATAACCACACGACCAACGAGCGCCCGATTGGCGCTCCACGGGATACAGGTTTGGGTCCCAGCATGACCGATTTCGACATGCGTCTGGGCTGGACACACAAACTTGGCGAGAAGCTTTCGATGCAATTGACAGCGGAAGGATTCAACATCGCGAATCACACGAATTATGCCAGCGTGAACAACGTCGTGAATCCTCTGTTCGGCTTTCCTACGAACGTCGGCGGGAGCGGCTCCACGACATTCAATGTGCACGGCATCGTCCCGAACTTCACCACGATAACGCCGGGCACGCCCTTGAGTTTCACTTCGGCTCTTCCCAAGCGCGAGATTCAGCTTGGCATTCGATTTACCTATTAATTTTGGAGCAGATGATTTTTCTCGGTCTCTCAGGCAGGAATCGCCAGCGCATTCTCGGGGTTTCCTCCAGCGAGTCGCTTCCTCGGGGGTACAGCCGCGCGGAACGGAAGACCCAAGGGGAGCGAACACAGCATAGCCATATGGAGTTAGGCGCTAACATATGATATAAACACACGCCATTCGCGACAGGGAGATGATCCAGGTTGATGAGTGGCAGCACGAAGGCCAGACAGATGTTCGACCTCGCCGGGCGTGTTGCCATCGTCACCGGCGAATCGGTTGAGCTCGGGCGTCAAATGGCCGAAGGTTTCGCCGAAATGGGCGCGAACCTGGTCCTTCGCGCACGCTGCTCGCCGCCATCCCTCTGGGCCGGTCTGGCGGGCCGGATGATCTGAAAGGCGCCGCGATATTTCTTGGTTCGGATGCATCCAATTTTATTACCGGGCACGTCTTAGTCGTTGATGGAGGTCAATCCGCCTGACATAGGCTCGACTCGCCATGAATATCCCACTCACGCCCTTGCGCTTCCTTCGTTATGCCGTGCAGCAATTTCCGGACAGGGCTGCGGTGGTTTGCGGTGAAGAGCGATTTACGTACGCGCGATTCGGGGAGCGCGTCGGCCGATTGGCGGGTGCGTTGCGCGAGCTGGGCGTCAAGCCCGGAGAGCGTGCCGCATTCTTGAGCGCCAATTGTCATCGGCTGCTGGAAGCCTACTACGGCGTCTTGGAGGCCGGCGCGGTATTGCTCCCGCTCAATATCCGCCTCTCGCCGGACGAGCTTGGCTACATCCTAAATGATTCGGGGGCGACAATTCTGTTCGTCGAACAACAACTTCTCTCCCTCGCCGAATCCTTTCACAAGGAAGTTCCATCCATAAGAGTCTTCTGCCAACTGGATGGAGATCCCGGGGAGTCCTGGCTTCTCCAACGGAATTACGAAGCGTTGCTCTCCGCAACCAAACCGTTTTGCGCTGATATTGCGGCTATCGACGAAAACTCATTGGCCGAGCTTTTCTACACCAGCGGCACCAGCGCCGATCCCAAGGGCGTCATGTTGACGCACAGAAACGTGTACCTCCACGCGCTGCATGTGAGCTTGGGTTTTCAGACCGAAAGGGGAGCGGTCGAGCTCCATACGATTCCGCTGTTTCATGCGAACGGATGGGGAGTTGCGCATTTCTTGACCTTGCTTGGTGGAAAACACGTAATGATCCACCGCTTTGAGACAAAGGAGGTCTTCCGCCTCGTCGAAAAGGAGAGCGTGAACGCTTTGAGCCTGGTTCCCATCATGGCCACGGCCTTGGTCAATTGTCCCGAGCGCCACAATTACAATTTGAGCAGCCTGCGGCGCATTGTTATTGGAGGCGCTGCGTCGTCGCCGACTCTCATCCGCCAGGTCGAACAAGAACTCGGTTGTGAATGCTATTCGGGATATGGCCTCACCGAGACATCGCCTGCACTTTCGCTTTCCCCGCAAAAGCCCGGAATGGAGTGGCGAGGCGAACGGCGGTTCGCCGGCCAGGCGATGACAGGTTTTCCCGTTCCTGGCGTTGAGATGCGCGTGGTCGACGCCGACGATCGTGACGTTCCCCACGACGGCCAGTCGATTGGCGAAATTGTCGCGCGGGCGGATGGCGTGATGGAGGGCTACTGGCGCCAGCCGCAAGCTTCCGCCGAAGCGTTGCGAGGCGGATGGTTTCACACGGGCGACATGGCCACGGTCAACGCTGACGGTTACTTTCTGGTTATAGACCGCAAGAAAGACATCGTTGTCAGTGGTGGAGAGAATATTTCCTCGCTCGAACTCGAAAAAACCATTGTCGCTCACCCGGCCGTCCTGGAGGTTTGCGTGATTCCTGTTCCCGACGAGAAGTGGGGTGAAGTTCCCAAGGCGCTGGTGGTTCTAAAGCCGAACGCTGCCGCCACGGAGTCCGAGCTTATTGATTATTGCCGTTCGCACTTGGCGCATTACAAATGTCCGCGATCCTTCGAGTTCGTATCGAGTTTGCCCAAGACCGGCACAGGGAAAATTCTAAAAAAAGATATTCGCAAAAAATATTGGCAGGGAAAGGATACGATTCGCCCGGACTTCCCGCTGCAGAAGCGTGCTACCTGAGGGGCTTGACTCTCTCAGGTGCGTTTGGCGCGTGGAAAAAGAGCTGGCAGCGCGGTTTGTCCCGGCGTACTGGAGGAGTTTCATCCATGGATCTGAACTTGACGAACGAGGAGTTGGCATTTCGCGATGAACTCCGCGGATGGCTCGTTTCCAATGTCCCTGAAGATTGGTTTGAATGGCGCGAGAAGCCGATGGAGGAATCGTTCCCGTTTTTGCGCGAATGGCAGCGAAAACTCCAAGGAGGTCGCTGGGCAGCCGTCTCTTGGCCCAAGGAATATGGCGGCCGCAGCGCCACGCTGATGCAACAAGTCCTTTTTTGGGAGGAGATGGCGCGGGTTGATGCGCCGCCCATGGCGAATTCGCTGGGATTGGGTCTCATCGGGCCGACCATCATCGCCTGTGGAACGGAAGCGCAAAAAAGGCGCTACATTCCGAACATTCTCAGCGCGGAGGAAATCTGGTGCCAGGGTTTTTCCGAGCCCAACGCCGGCTCCGATCTCGCCAGTTTGCAAACCGAAGCGGTTCTCGACGGCGATCGCTACGTCGTGAACGGGCAAAAAGTGTGGACCAGTTACGGCTGGGTTGGCGACTGGTGCGAGCTTGTCGTTCGCACCGACCCGGCCGCCCCCAAACACAAAGGGCTCACCGTACTTCTGGTGGATATGAAATCGCCCGGTGTCGAAGTTCGGCCTCTTCGCCAGATGACCGGAGAATCCGAATTCAACGAGCTGTTTTTTCGCGATGTTCGCGTCCCGGTCGAAAACATTCTCGGCAAGGTGAACGATGGGTGGAATGTGGCGATGAGCACGCTGATGTACGAGCGCGGCTCGTATGGCGCGCGGCTCAATCTCATCTTCAAGCGGTACATGAATCGCCTGATTGAAGTTGCGCGAAAAGTCCAGCGCAATGGCCGGCCGGCGGCGGAGGACCCCATCATCCGCCAGAAGCTTTCTCAATGCAGCGCGGAGATTGAAATCATGCGCTTCAACCAGATGCGGGCCTTCAGCCGTATTACGGCCACCGGCGTGCCCGGTCCCGAGGGCTCGATTCAGAAGATTTTCTGGAGCGAGCTGAACCAGCGCCTCCAGCAAATCGCACAGGAGATTCTCGGCCCCCATGGCCAACTTCTTGCCGGCGACCCGCGGGCCGTTGACCAAGGAACCTGGTCCTACGCCTATCTGCGCACGCGCGGAAATACGATCGAAGCCGGCACTTCCGAGGTCCAGCGGAACATCATCGGGCATTTCGTTCTCGGCCTGCCCAGAAGCTACTAAGAGGATTCGTCATGCAATTCGGTTTAAGTGAAAGTCAGGAATTTCTCAAAAGCAGCGCGCGCCAGTTCTTCGCGGGAGAATGCCCGAGTGCTGAAGTCCGGCGTCTGATGGAAACGGAAACCGCCTACGACGCCGCCCTTTGGTCGAAGCTTGCCGACCAGGGCTACACCGGAATAATTTTCCCGGAAACCTACGGTGGAGTTGGGCTCGGCAAGGTGGAGCTGATGCTTCTCATGGAAGAGGCGGGACGCGCACTTTTGCCCGGACCTTTTTTCTCAACGGTCGTGCTCGCTGGATCGGTGTTGGAAGCTGTGTGCATGCCGGCCCATAAGAAGAAATTCCTGGAGCCAATCTGCCGGGGAGAGGTTCGCGCAACCGTCGCCATTCTGGAACCGAGCGCGAGCTGGGACCCGCGCGACATCCAAATCAACGCCGTCAACGGAAGGATCTCCGGCGAAAAGCTTTTTGTCCCGGATGCCGCAATCGCCGATTTCATCGTTGTGGTCGCGCGCAGCGGTGTTTTCGTTGTGGACGCCAAAGCTCCTGGCTTGAAAATATCCCCCATGTCCTCCATGGACCTTACACGCAAGCTCTATGTCGTCGAATTCAACGACACTCCGGCGGAGGAAATCGGCGCAACCGCGAACCTCTCGCGCGCATTCAACATCGCCACCGTCGCGCTCGCCGCCGACTTAGTGGGCGGGATGCAGTGGGCCCTCGAAGTTACCGTCGAATACGCCAAGACTCGAAAGCAGTTCGGCAAGCCCATCGGAATGTTCCAGGCAGTGCAGCACCAATGCGCGGATATGTATTTGGAAACCGAGAGTTCGCGTTCTGCGGTGTATTATGCCGGATGGGCTTTGGAAGAAAACTCGCCCGATTCCGCGATGGCCGTCTCCATCGCGAAAATGTACGCCAGCGATGCAGGACGCACGGTCGGCAACCGCAGCATCCAGATTCAAGGCGGCATGGGATTCACTTGGGAGAACGATGTTCACTTGTATTATCGCCGGGCCAAGGCCAACGAGACGGCATTCGGCGACGCGACTTTTCATCGCGAGCGCATCGCCTCCATGCTGATCGACTCCGCCGGCGTCACTGTGAGAAGCGCTTAATCCAGCCAACGAGAGAGCCTCTTTCATGTCCGATCTTGTGCAATTAACAAAAGACAACGACGTAGCCATCATCACCATTAATAACCCGCCCGTGAACGCCTTGAGTCCTGGCGTCCCCGAGGGAATCGCGCAGGCCATCGAGGAAATCAACGCAGACGCCGCCGTGAAAGCTTGTGCCCTCATCGGTGCGGGACGCACCTTCGTCTCCGGCGCGGACATCAAGGAATTCGCCAAAATGAGGTCGAATGTAGCGCCGGGCGCGATGAGTTTTCCCGATCTCCTCACGCGGATTGAAAATTCCCGAAAGCCTGTCGTGATGGCGATCCACGGAAACGCGCTGGGCGGCGGCCTCGAGCTGGCGATGGCAGGCCATTACCGGGTGGCCGTTGCGACCGCCCAGGTGGGCCAGCCGGAGGTGAAGCTCGGCCTTATCCCCGGAGCACACGGCACACAACGCCTTCCCCGACTCGCCGGAGTTGCGAAAGCCGTTGCGATGTGCGCGGGAGGGAATCTGATTTCGGCATCGGAAGCGGTGAAGTTCGGAATCGTGGATCGCTTGATCGAAGGGGACCTGCTCCCAGGAGCGGTTTCGTTCGCCCGCGAAATCGCTGACAGGCCAGCACCGAAGACGCGCGATCGAAATGAGAAACTTGGCACGCCTGAGGAAAATGCCGCCATCTTTGCGGCAGCCCGCGAAACCGCCAGGAAAAAACAGCGCAGCCTGATGGCGCCGCTCGCCGCCATTGATGCCGTCGAGGCAGCAACGACGCTGCCCTTCGACGAAGGCTGTGCGCTCGAACGGAAGCTCTTCGTGGAGTGCCTTCAGTCGGACCAATCTAAAGCACTCATCCACGTTTTCTTCAGCGAGCGCGAGGCGGCCAAGATTCCGGATGTTCCGAAGGAAACGCCGGCGATTCCCGTGAACCGGGCAGCGGTTGTCGGCGCGGGCACGATGGGCGGCGGCATCGCCATGGTCTTTGCGAACGCGGGAATTCCGGTGCTCCTGAAGGAAACCGATCCGGCCGCCTTGGATCGCGGGCTCGCCAACATCCAGAAAAACTACGCGAATTCGGTGGCGCGAGGGCGCATAACCCAGCAATTCGCCGACGAACGCCTGAAGCTCATCCAACCGACCCTAACCTACGATGGCTTCGCAGACGCGGATATGGTGATCGAAGCCGTGTTCGAAGGAATGGCCCTCAAGAAGGAGGTCTTTCAGGAGCTGGATCGCGTCTGCAAGCCAGGCACCATTCTGGCCAGCAACACCTCCACGCTGAACATCGACGAAATCGCATCGGCCACTTCCCGGCCCGAGTTCGTCATCGGCACGCACTTCTTCAGCCCCGCAAACGTGATGCGTCTGCTGGAGATTGTTCGCGGAAAGCGGACCAGCAAGGAAGTCATCGCCACGGCGATGCAGCTCTCGAAGAAGCTCGGGAAAATCGGCGTGCTGGTGGGAAATTGCCGCGGATTCGTGGGCAACCGCATGTTTCATCCCTACGTGCGGGAATCCGTCTTCCTTGTCGAGGAAGGCGCGAGCGTGGAGGATGTCGACAAGGCGCTCCACGAGTTCGGCATGGCCATGGGACCGTTGGCAGTGGGAGATCTGGCCGGGCTCGACGTTGGCTGGCGCATCCGCAAGGAGTATCGCCATCTGGAAAAGCCGGGAATCCGCCAACCCATCGCAGGTGATCGTCTGTGCGAGTTGGGCCGTTTCGGGCAGAAGACCGGCGCGGGCTGGTACAAGTACGACGAGAAACGGCAACCTGTTTGCGATCCCGAAGTGGCCACGCTCGTGCGGCGGTGGGCTACCGAAGCCGGGATCCGCCAACGCGAAATATCGGCGAGCCAAATTGTCGCCCGCTGCGTGTATGCCCTCGTGAATGAAGGTGCCCGCATCCTCGAAGAGGGATTCGCCCTGCGCGCTTCGGACATCGACATCATTTACCTCAATGGTTACGGTTTCCCGGCCTATCGCGGCGGTCCCATGTGGTACGCCGACACAGTCGGGCTCAAGAATGTTTACGACCGTGTCCGTCATTTTCAGGAACAGCACGGCGAAATGTGGGAGCCCGCGCCCTTGCTCAAAAACCTGGCCGAACGGGGAAAGACCTTTGCAGATGTCACTCGAGGACAGGGCGCGATTGCTTAGCGGCGTAAACAATCGGTGAGTCGCCTGTTCCTAGTGCGCCACGGACAAGCTTCTTTCCTCGAAGCGAATTATGACAAGCTGTCTCCGCTGGGCGAAACTCAATCCCGGCTGCTGGGAGAATTCTGGGCGAAGCGAAACATGCTATTCGGTCAAGCGGCCACTGGCCCTCGCGCCCGGCAAAAAGACACTGCGAGGATCGTGGCCGAATCCTATCGCCATGCGAGCGTGTCGTTCCCGGAAACAATCGTTATGCCAGAATTCGACGAATACGACGGTGAGGGCCTGCTGAGGCATGCTCTTCCGCAACTCCTGGAATCCCATGAGACAGTTCGCGACCTGTACAGGTCATTTGAAACTTTATCCACTCCTTCCGAACGCTCAAAGCAACTCCAGAAATTGCTCGAAATCATTGTGATCGATTGGGTGAATGGAGACCTTGTGGTTCCCGACGTCGAGTCTTGGGCGGAATTTCGCGTTCGGGTCAACAAGGGACTTTCGCAATTTATTTCTCAGTGCGGCCACGGTGCGAGTGCAGCGATTTTCTGTTCCGGAGGGCCGATTGCAATTGCCGTCGAGCGCGCATTGCATCTCTCGCCGCTCGACACGCTGCGAGTCATGTGGATGTCCCACAACGGCTCCTATACCAACTTTTTGTTTTCCGGTGATCGCTTCACCTTAAGCGCGTTCAACGTTTACCCTCATCTCGACGATGCTTCGCTGCTGACGTTTCGATGAAAGGCGATTCGCCCGAGCTCAAGATGAACGATTTTCTGGACCATCCAGCCGCCATTCGAGCCGGCGAAGAGCTCGACATTTCAAGGCTCGAGCGCTACTTGCGCCTGCACTTTCCGGATGACGCGGGCGAGCTCGAGGTTCGCCAGTTTCGTAGCGGCCACTCCAACTTGACGTATTCGCTTCATCTCGGTCACCGCGAGATTGTTCTGCGGCGCCCGCCCTTTGGCAGTAAGGTCAGGACCGCCCATGATATGAGCCGCGAATTTCGCGTGCTCTCGAAGCTCCACCCCGTCTTCTCGCCGGCTCCGGCCGTTCTCTTGTACTGTGCCGACGAGTCCGTCATCGGCGCGCCGTTCTATCTGATGGAGCCGGTGCACGGCGTCATCCTTCATTCGCAACTCCCACCCGGCTTTGATTTTCCCGCCGAGAAGGCGCGCCCCCTCGGCGAATCCTTCGTTGAAAACCTAATACGCCTGCATCGTGTGGACTATACCGCTGCGGGCCTCTCCGATTTGGGCAAGCCGGAGGGATATCTGGAACGCCAGGTTCGCGGCTGGATCGAACGCTACTACGGTTCGAAGACCCACGATTATCCTGAAGTCGAGAAGATTTCCTCGTGGATGCAGCAGCACATGCCCTCCACGAGCGCCGTTTCGCTGATTCACAATGACTACAAATACGACAACGTTGTTCTCGATCCTAGCGACATTACCCGGATTGTGGGCGTCCTCGATTGGGAAATGTCCACGATTGGCGACGCCCTCACGGATCTAGGCACGACTTTGGCCTATTGGATTGACTCATCCGATCCTGAGGAAATCCAAGAAGATCGCTGGGGGCCCACAACCGAGCCCGGCAGTTTTACCCGTGCGGAAATCGTCCATCATTATGCTCAAAAAACAGGATGCGACTGTTCTTCGATCGCGTTCTATCTTGCTTTTGCCCGGTTCAAACTCGCTGTCATCGTCCAGCAAATTTATTACCGCTACCAGCTGGGCTTGACCAAAGACGAACGCTTTGCATCCATGCCGGGAACAATTCAAATATTACTGCGCGCTTCTTTGCACTGCGCGCAGACGGGCCGAATTTAATCATGTCCGCGCCTTTCACAGGCCGGGCTCACCTTGCTGTAGCTGTTTTTCATTTGGTTCAGGGGTAGTAGCGGACTATCCACTCTGCAACGCAGGCGGGCTTTTCGGATTCTTCACTCTCTATCGTCACGCGGAAGGTCGCTTCAAACGAGTCGGGGAGTTCCCGGAAATCCAAGAGAGAAACGCGCCCGCGAATTCTGTTCCCGCTCCGGAGCGCGGCGGGAAAGCGCACGCGATTCAGCCCGTAATTCACGCCCAGCCGCACGCCGCCTTCGATTTCTATCGTCTGCCCCACAAAATGGCTGATAAGGGAAAGTGTTAGAAACCCGTGAGCGATCGTAGTTCCGTACGGCGACTCCTTCTCTGCCCGCTCTCCATCGAGGTGAATCCATTGCCGGTCTTCCGTAGCTTCCGCGAACAGGCCAATCCGATCTTGCGTGACGCGAAACCACTCCGTCACTCCAATTTCTTTCCCCAGCATGTCTTTCAGCGATTGCGGGTTCTTCACTATGAGCGGCGGCATCCACGTCTCCCGGGTCCGGCGTCATGAATATGGGGAGCTTGTTTCCATGTTTCAGCGCGAATCCGCTGGCCCCTGCGGTTTATTCCCTTTGGCCAGCTCCCACTTCGCAATCGCTTCCACATGCACTTCATCTGGCCCATCGGCCAAGCGCAGAGCCCGAGTCATCGCCCAAGAGCTTGCTAGAAAAGTATCCTGTGAAACTCCTGCCCCGCCGTGAGCCTGAATCGCCCGATCGATCACGCGTAGCGCCATGTTGGGCGTCACCACTTTGATCATGGCAATCTCCGTGCGGGCGGCTTTGTTGCCCACGGTGTCCATCATGTACGCGGCCTTCAGCGTCAGCAGCCGGGCCTGCTCGATCTCCACGCGGGATTCCGCGATATGCGCCCGGATTGTGCCTTGTTCGGCAAGCACCTTCCCGAATGCCACTCTCGATTGCACTCGCTTGCACATGCTTTCGAGCGCCCGCTCCGCGAGCCCGATGCATCGCATGCAGTGATGAATCCGGCCCGGCCCGAGTCGCCCCTGCGCAATCTCAAATCCTCGCCCTTCGCCAAGCAGCATGTTCGCCGCCGGAACGCGCACATTTTCGAACTGAATTTCGCCATGGCCGTGCGGCGCGTGATCGTAGCCGTATACGGACAACATTCGCACGATCTTGACGCCCGGCGCATCGAGCGGGACCAGGATCATTGATTGTTGTTGATGCGCCCGCGCCGAAGGATCGCTCTTGCCCATGAGGATCGCGATCTTGCAGCGCGGATCGCCCGCTCCTGAGGCCCACCACTTTCGACCGTTGATCACGTACTCATTCCCGTCCCGCACGATCCGTCCGGCGATGTTGGTCGCATCCGAGGAGGCCACGTCCGGCTCGGTCATTGCAAAACACGAACGAATCTCCCCGACCAGGAGCGGTTTCAGCCACTTTTCCTTCTGCTCGGCCGTGCCATAACGCGACAGGACCTCCATATTTCCCGTGTCTGGCGCCGAGCAATTGAACACCTCCGGCGCCATGTGACTCCGGCCCATAATTTCGCACAGCGGAGCGTATTCGAGGTTCGTGAGGCCAGCACCGGTTGGATCCTCCGGCAAAAACAAGTTCCACAACCCCTCCGCCCGCGCCTTCGACTTCAGCTCTTCGACGATTCGCGTTGGTTTCCAACGGTCACCTGCCACTTCCTCGTCGAACCGCCGCTCGTTCGGATACACGTAAGCATCCATGAATCTTTGCAAGCGATGCTGCAGGTCCTTCGTCTTTGGACTGGTTTCGAAATCCATGCTATTTCTTACTTCCCGGTGAAGTGGGGCGCGCGCTTCTCGACAAAGTGCGCCACGCCTTCTTTGAAGTCCTCGCACACCAGGCTCGCCGCCATTTCTCGCTCGGAAGTTTCAAACGCCTCGGCCAGCGTTTGGAACATCGCCTCATACACTTGTCGTTTGATCACGCGCAGCGATCGCGGGCTGACGCCCGTAGCCAGTTCCGCGGCATACGCGCGTGCTTTTGCGGCAAACGTGTCGCGCGGGTAGACTTGGGTCACCAATTGCATGCGCAGCGCCTCGGCGGCATCGATCGTTTTCGCGGTAAACAATAGTTCGAGCGCGTTCGCATGGCCCACGAGCCGCGGCAACATCCATGCCATCCCGTACTCCGCAATCAACCCTCGCTTTGCAAACGTCGTGCTGAATTTCGCGGCATCGGAAGCGATGCGTATGTCGGAATACATCGCAATCACCAGGCCCAGACCCACGGTTGGGCCGTTCACGGCCGCAATCACGGGTTTTGTGAGCGCCGGAAAATACGAATATTTTCCCTGAAAATCTCGCCGCCCACTTTCGCCGGCTGCGCCAGCATGCGTCGTCTCCTGAGCCCCTCGCACCGCATCCAGCCCCTTCTCCGCCACCGTGCTCAACAACGACATGTCCGCCCCGGCACAGAATCCGCGGCCCGCCCCGGTCAAGACGATCACGCGGACTCTATCGTCGTGGTCCGCGTCATTCATCGCCGCACGAACCTCGGCCTCCATTACGGCCGTCCAGGCGTTCAGTTTATCGGGCCGGTTGAGCGTAATCGTGGCGACCCGCTCGTCGACTTGGTAGGTCGTTTCTTGATTTGGCATGGCGCGCTGGATTATATACAATCGCACACGCGTTAGTCACATTCATCTGTATGTAACTATTGTCTTCGTGCAGATTGTGTTTTGGCCGCTTCCTCTCGCTGTCGTGCGCCCGGAGGCCCTTTGCCATTACTTGAAAATCAAGGCGCCAAAATTTATTGGGACGAGCAAGGTTCCGGCGAGCCTCTCTTGCTCGTCATGGGGCTTGGCTATCCGTCCTACATGTGGCACCGTACCCGGCCCTCCCTTGCGCGTCGGTATCGCACCATCGCGCTCGATAATCGGGGCGTGGGTCAAAGCGATGCGCCTCCCGGCGTCTATTCCATCGCTCTGATGGCTTCCGATGCGGTCGCCGTCCTGGACGCAGCGGGCGTTCACGATGCGCACTTATTCGGCATCTCCATGGGAGGAATGATCGCCCAGGAATTTGCGCTGCACTATCCGGATCGGGTGCGCTCCCTGATTTTGGGTTGCACGACGCCTGGCGGTCACTATGCAGTTCTGGGTGAACCTGCGGCGTTGCAGATTCTAAAGCGCGAGGGGATGTCCCCGGAAGAAGCGAAGGAGGCCATCATCCCGTACATTTACGATGCTGCGACGCCCCGCAAACTCATCGACGAAGACATGGCGATTCGAATGAGGTGGTACCCTTCGCCCCAAGGCTACGCCGGGCAGTTGCAAGGAGTCATCGGGTGGGAAGCCTACACCCGCATTGCGCAAATCACAGCTCCGACGCTCGTGATCCATGGTGAATCAGATCGTCTCATTCCGCCCGCGAACGCTCGGTTAATCGCCGGACGCATTCCTGGAGCTAGACTCGTATTGATCCCTCGTGCCAGCCACATCTTTGCGACCGACCAGAGGGATATGGCCACGTCCGCAATTGAAGAATTTCTCGCTGCTCAGGATCATCGTAACAGAGCTTCATCGTAGTGGGGCGACACTCTCGTCAACGATGCCGCCAAGCGTGTCGGCACCACGGCTCTCGCCTCGTATTGGCAAAAAAGTCGTGGAAGGATCTCGGAGTCAAATTTGAAATTCCGATATTCTTCTTCGAGGGAACAGACGATTTCAGCACGCGACTCGGCTTGCCCGAGGATATCTCGAAGCGATTCAGGCCCCAAGAAACGAATTTGTGCAGATTTGCGAAGGGTGATCGCTTCGTTTTTCCGAATAGCGCTGTTACCCAACCCACGAGATAGCGGACCGAATCCCAAATTCCAGTTACAATCCAAGTGACACACCGTGACGCGGGGCACACCATGAAAAATCACCATCGTGCATCGGTCTTTACCTTGGGCTTCAGCCTGGTCTTCGCCCTCGGCGCACTAGCGTCGCTCGCGGCGGTGGCGCCTTGCAGCGCGCGTGCGCAAGCCAAGCCTGCGGCCGACGCTGAAATTGTTGCGCGTGTAAACAACGATGTCATTACCCTCTCGGATTATCAGAAAGCCGAACAGCAATTGCGCGATGAAGTGGCCCACGATTGTCAGGGCTGCCCGCGGGATCAGATTGACGCGCAGCTTAAAGATCAGCAGAAGGATTTGTTGCGCGGCCTGATTGACCAGTCGCTGATGGTGCAGCGCGCCAAAGACATGGGGATCAGCGTCGAATCAGACCTGGCCAAACGCCTCGACGAAGTCCGCAAGCAGAACGGGCTCGCCACCCTTGAGGATCTGCAAAAAGGCGTCGAAGCCTCCGGCCTCAGTTGGGACGACTACAAGACCACCATTCGCAATGGACTGCTCCAGAAGGAAGTCGTGCGCCGCGAAGTCGGTGCGCACGTGGACATTTCCAATGATGAAGTGAAGCAATATTACGAAGCGCACCCACAGGAATTCACGCTGCCCGAGCGCGTGGTGCTGTCTGAAATTTCGCTGAGCACCGACGGCAAGAGTCCCGCAGAGCTTGCTGCCGTGCGCAACAAAGCCGAAGGGCTGCGCACCAGCGTCCTCAACGGCGACGATTTCAATCAAGTCGCACGGCTTTATTCCCAGGGCAGCACCGCGAACGATGGCGGAAGTCTCGGTACCTTCAAGAGGGGAGAACTCGCGCCACAGCTCGAAGCGGTCGTCTTCCAAATGAGCAAAGGCCAGATCAGCGACGTGATCCAAACCCGCACCGGCTTCGAAATCCTGAAAGTCGAAGATCACCTCCAGGCCGGATTGCAGCCGCTGAACAAAGTGGAACCCGACATCCGCAACATCATCTACGAGCAGAAAATGCAGCCTCGCATGCGCGATTACCTCGCCGAACTCCGCGAACAAAGTTACATCATCGTAAAGCCCGGTTACACCGACAGCGCCCTGTTGCCCGGCGCCAACCTCCCGCGGCCAGACAGTTCACACCTGTGAATGCAACTTCCAAAATTCATGTCACACTGATGTTCGCGCCGACGCCGTTGCTGCTTTCGCTTTTGCCGCGGCTTCCACCGCATAAATCAGAATCGCTTTTTCACGCGTTTCGCAGCCGTCGCGCAGATCGAATTTAGATCCACAAAAAAAATAGAGTCGTTACAATTAAGAGAAATAGTCCCATCCGGTCGCCTTCCGTCTGCCCGACGCCGGACCATGTATTCCTGGTCCGGATTCTGTTGGTAAACTAAGGTTATAAAGTCCTTAGCAGCGCAAGGCAGCGGAACGCAGTTCGCAGGCAAGACGGTTACCCTCAACGCCCTACAACTCGCGCAACCGGATATTGAGGCCTGGGTTCAGATTTAATGCGATTGCCAGACACGCAAACCGTCGAAACGTTGCAGGGTGGACTCGATGCTCGCGGGTCCAGCCTTGATCCGCACACGGTTGGCCTCAGGTAGGGCAGAATAGTGGACCGAAATCGGGGAGTTTAAGATGAAGGTGAAGCAAGCCGGAGAACAGCGTCTTTTCTATAGACTATGAATGTCGCTGGGTGAGGAATATCGTCTTTACTCGTTTCGCACCTTGAAGACTGAATTGTGCAATTGGCTCGACTCCAGGCTCGTGGCTTAATCGCGGCTGTATACTGGATCCGACCTTGCGGACAAAGAGGTATGCATGTCAGACAAGAAAACAGCAATCGTTACCGGAGCGTCGGGGGGCATTGGCGCGGGTTTGGTCGAGGGCTTCCTGAACCAGGGATATGACGTCGTCGCAACGTCTCTCAATGCCAGTCAATCGTTGACGGCATCTTCCAGCCTGGTACTGGTGGTTGGCGATATCGGTAAGCAGGAGACAGCAGTCAAAGTTATCGAAGCAGCGATCGAACGCTTCGGAACTATTGATGTGCTTGTAAATAACGCCGGAATCTTCCTCACCAAGCCTTTCACGGAATTTACTACCGAGGACTTCGCTGCGTTGGTCTCGACTAACCTGCTGGGATTCCTCTACGTCACGCAGCTCACGGTGAAGCAGATGCTGAAACAGAAATCGGGGAGCGTGGTGACCATCTCCGCGTCGCTTGCGGATCAGCCGTTTACCGGCGTAAAAGCGTCGGTTTCGATGATTACGAAGGGGGGCCTGAATGCAGTGACCCGGAGTCTGGCTATCGAGTATGCAAAAGAAGGCATCCGCTTCAACGCAGTGGCCCCCGGCGTCGTTGATTCACCAATGCATAAGGATGATCCCAAGGACTTTCTTGAGACGTTTCAGCCAATGGGGAAGATCGTGCAGGTAAAAGACGTCGTTGACGCAGTTCTCTACTTGGCGGAAGCGGGACAAGTAACCGGAGAGGTGCTCCACGTGGATGGCGGCGCTCACGCGGGCCGTTGGTAACCACCAGACACTTCAAGGTGCGAGCCAACTTGGACGGCGCCCGCGGGAGCATTGATTTAGATCCAATCGGAGAAAGATCGATGAATGCAAACTCGAAAGAGCGATTGGCGACCCGCGAAGGCTCTCGGCCGGGCAGCGCCGAACAGCGGTTAAAAGATCTTGGCATTAAGCTCCCGGCGCCGCCTGAGCCGTTCGGCACCTACGAGGAGGCAGTGCAAACGGGCAATCTGCTTTTTCTGACCGGAATGCTTCCCACGGAAGGCCGCGCGGCGAAATTCATTGGGCGGATCGGGGCGGAGCTGGACGTGGAAGCGGGGCGCAAGGCGGCTCATCTGGCAGCGCTAAACGCTCTCGCCGTCGCGCGGCAGCATTTGGGATCGCTCGACAAAGTGACGCGGGTCGTCCGGCTCGGCGTGTCGGTGGCCACTGCGGGAGATGTCCGCGAGCAGCCGAAAGTCGCGGACGCCGCTTCGGAGTTGCTGCAAGACGTCTTCGGAAAAGAGAAGAATCCTTGCCGCTTGGTGTACGGCGTCGCGAGCCTTCCGCTCGGCACCCCGGTGGAGCTCGAAATCATTTTCGAGGTCGCGGGGTAACACGGACCCCGTGCGCAGGAGGCGGGGGCTTTTCGCGGAAGGAGGAATGATGGCAGCAAACATCCAAGGGAACGTAGTAGCCGTAACGGGCGGATGCAGCGGCTCGACGAGAGCACGAGGCGCCTCCGACGCTTGCGGCTCGCCCTCGCGTTGGTGAATTCTGTGCTGCTCGCATCATTACAAGTGCCGGCCCAAACCCCGCGAAAGGAACGTGCCATGGAACACGCGACTTCGTATCGCACGATACAGGTAGATGGGACCTCCATCTTCTACAGAGAGGCGGGCCCGAAAGATGCGCCGACGCTTCTCTTGTTGCATGGACTTCCCTCTTCCTCGCGAATGTTCGAGCCTCTGTTCGCGTGGCTTTCTGGCTGCTATCACCTGGTCGCGCCCGATTACCCCGGCTTCGGACATAGCGACTGGCCAGACCCGAAAAAATTCGCATACACTTTCGATCACATCGCCGAAATCATGAATCACTTCACGGAAGCGCTGGGGCTCTCGCGCTACACGCTTTACATGCAGGATTACGGCGGCCCCGTTGGTTTTCGCATGATATTGGCGCACCCGGAACAGGTGGAGGCTCTAGTCGTCCAGGACGCTGTGGCGCACGACACGGGCCTTGGTGTGAACTGGAAAACACGGCGGGCGTTTTGGGCCGATCGCGCTGCGAACGAAAGCGCGCTGCGGACCAATCTATTGTCGCTGGCAACGACGCGGACGCGCCACGTTGGGGACGATCCCAACTTGGAACGCCATGACCCGGATCTGTGGACCGATGAATTTTACTTTCTCAACCAGCCGGGTCAGGCCGATATTCAAAGCGACCTCTTCTACGACTACCGCACGAACGTCGAGGATTATCCCAAGTGGCAGGCTTGGATGCGCGAGACGCAGCCGCGCCTGCTGGTGATCTGGGGTAAGTACGAGCAATCTTTCGACCCCTCGGAACCGGAAGCTTATCGCCGCGACGTGCCGAAGGCGGAAGTCCACATCGTTGATGGGGGTCATTTCGCTCTCGACACCACGGCGGATCAGATTGCGCAGCTCATCCAGGGCTTCATGAAGTAGCGGCGGGCATACGAGGCCGCGCTGCAATACGCGGTTTCGGAAGGTGTCGCATATTTCTGGGGGTCATGCCACATCCCAGCTCGACTCCGGATTAGTTCTGCAAAAGCAGTCAAGGGAAAACACTCCTCCTTCGGCTGGATTTTTTCTTGGCTGCCAGCCCGCCCCGTTGAGATGGATTGTTCTGGAGGTCCATCCCGTGAACTCGGGACGCGGCGCGATTCGACGCGTACGCGGAGGAGTACGTTTGCGACGCTTCCGCACCTCCAATCCGCGTGTTCGTTAGAATTAACAACGAAGGCGCGCTGTCTTCGTTGACTTGCCTTCCGCCCCAACCTAAGATGTGCGTCAATGTCCGGCACCGACTCCCTGATTGGCCAGACCATCTCCCATTATCGCATTACGGAAAAACTAGGTGGCGGGGGCATGGGCGTGGTCTACAAGGCGGAGGACACCGAGCTGGGCCGTTTCGTCGCACTGAAGTTTCTCCCGATTGACGTCGGGGAGGATGCCCAATCGCTGGAACGCTTTCGCCGTGAGGCGCGCGCGGCCTCGGCGCTGAATCATCCCAACATCTGCACCATCTACGAAATCAGCCAGGACGGCGGACGTCCATTCATCGCCATGGAGTTCCTGGATGGCGCCACCCTGAAGCACCGCATTTCCGGGCGTCCGCTGGAGCTCGAACTTCTGCTGGACCTAAGCATCGAGATGGCGGACGCCTTGGACGCGGCCCACACTCAGAGAATCGTACACCGCGATATCAAACCCGCGAATGTCTTCCTCACGTCGCGCGGACACGCCAAGATTTTGGATTTCGGCCTGGCGAAGCAAATTCGCAGCGCAACCGAACAGACCCTTCCGGCGGAGGCTTCCGCGTCCACGCACGACGGTCCCACGATCAGCGAAGCGGACCTCACGAGTCCCGGCACGGCGGTAGGTACGGTCGCATATATGTCCCCGGAACAGGTCCGCGGAAAGGCGCTTGATGCACGCACCGATCTCTTCAGCTTTGGGATTGTGATCTACGAAGCGGCCACCGGCACTCTGCCGTTTCGCGGCGAAACTTCGGGCGTGATCACCGAAGCGATTTTGAATCGCGCTCCAGCGGCGCCGGCCCGGCTCAATCCCGATCTGCCTCCGCAACTGGAGGAGATCATCAGCAAGGCGCTCGAAAAGGACCCAAAGCTGAGGTACCAGCACGCTTCCGAGATGCGCGCCGATTTGCAGCGCCTGAAACGCGACAGCAGCACGAGCGGGCGAAGGACTGCCATCGCAGACGCGCGTGATTACGACGAGCCCGACTCGAAGGCCACCGAGAGAGACTCACCCGCAGCTAGCGGGCGACCGGGTTCGCTGGGATCGTCAGCCGCGAAGCCAGGTTCAGGCAAACGCGCCGCGAGTTCCGGCGCGGCAAAGATTGCGGAGGCGGCGACCGGCACGGAAACAAGCCCGGCAAGATCACCCAGCCGTCTGCTGCTGAAAATTGGCCTGCCAGTCTTGTTGCTGGCATTGGCGGCGTCCGCCTACTTCTTTCTGCATCGCGAGCCCAAACTCACGGAAAAGGACCTGATCGTTCTGGGCGATTTTACCAACACCACGGGCGACACTGTATTTGACGGCACGCTCCGCCAGGGACTCGCCGTGCAGCTCGAACAATCTCCATTCCTGACGCTCATGGGCGAAGAGCGCATCCAACAGACGTTGAAATTGATGCAGCAACCAGCAAATGCCCGCCTGACGCCGGATGCCTCCCGCGAAGTCTGCCAGCGCGCCGAGGGTATGGCGACGCTGAACGGCTCCATCGCACAGGTTGGCAACGAATACACGTTGATCGTGAAAGCTGTGAACTGCGCAACAGGCGACACCGTAGCGAGCACCGAAGCGACCGCGCCGGACAAAAGCCATGTGCTGGACGCCCTGGGAAGGGCCGCATCCGAAATTCGCGGCAAACTCGGCGAATCGCTCAGCACCGTGAAAAAATTCGATACGCCGGTGGCACAAGCTTCCACCAGTTCGCTCGAAGCGCTGCAAGCTTTCAGCCTGGGACGAAGTCTGGTGGGATCGAACGATAACGCCGGGGCGCTTTCGGAGTTTCAACGCGCCATAAAACTCGACCCCAATTTTGCCATGGCCTATGCCGGGCTCGGAATTTGCTATCTGAACCTGGGAGAGGCAAGCCTGGCCTCCGAATACAGCCAGAAGGCGTACGATTTGCGGGATCGTGTGAGCGAACACGAGAGGTTCTACATCGAGTCGCACTACGATCAACTTACCCTGGGTGACCTAGAGAAAGCTCGGGAGATTTATGATGATTGGGGGAGAGCGTATCCGCGCGACGAAGTCGTGCCGACGAATTTGAGCGTGATTTACGGCATCCAGGGTGAATTTCAAAAGGCTCTGGAGTCGGCGCAGACCGCCTTCAAGTTGAATCCAAGCGGCCTCAACTACTCCAATTTGATCGGTGGTTTCATGTCCGTAAATCGCCTGGATGAAGCCCGGGCGCTCGCCACCGAGGCGCAAGCCAACAAACTGGACTCAGGAGCCCTGCGATTCGCTTTGTATCAGCTCGCCTTCCTGAAAAACGACCAAGCCGCAATGGCCGAACAGGTTGCCTGGGCCAACGGAAAGGAAGGGCTAGAGGATGTTTTCCTGGCGACCGAGTCTGACACGGCCGCTTACGGCGGACAGTTCCGCAAGGCCGAGGATCTAACACGCCAGGCGGCCAGCGTTGCCGAAAGAGGCGATGAAAAGGAAACCGCGGCGGTGTACGTCGCGCAAGACGGCTTGCGCGCAGCTCTGTTTGGCGATTCTGCAGCCGCGCGGAAGCAAGCGGCGGCCGCGCTGGCTCTTTCGAACGGCCGCGACGTGCAATTTCTGGTGGCGTCAGCGTATGCGTTCGCGAATGACACGGCCAGAGCGGAATCCCTGGCCGCAGATTTCAGCAAACGATTTCCGAAGGACTCGATCGTCAACTTCATTTACCTGCCGGTAATTCGCGGGCAGATTGCCGTGGACCGCCACGATTCTGCGAAGGCGTTGGCATTGTTGAACCCCGAATTGACCTACGACTTGGGCCAGGCCGGCCAAGGCGCCATCACTCCGGCGTTATATCCCGTGTATGTCCGCGGCGGAGCGTACTTGCAACTGAATCAAGGCCAGGAAGCCGCGGCGGAGTATCAAACAATTATTGATAATCGCGGCGTGATAGTGAACGGACCCATCGGCGCGCTGGCGCATCTGGGACTCGCCCGCGCGCAAGCCGCCGAAGGCGACGCGGCCAAGGCCCGCGTGGCGTATCAGGATTTTTTCGCCCTCTGGAAGGATGCCGATCCCGACGTCCCCATTCTGCGGGAAGCCAAGGCGGAATACGCAAAGCTGAAATAATTCCGCACGGCGTCACGGCGCACGCCGAAGTGGCCCTTCAAGCCGGCCGTTGACGATGCGTCGGGCAACCGCACAACTCGATTTGCCACGATTTCACTGGTTCGATCACGGCGTTCATCAGGCACGCGGATTATTTCAGGTGCGCCGTCGCGCGGCAATCTGATGCATTCATGTTTTTCGGCCACTGCAAGGACTGTGTGAGAAGTGAATCGGACACCCGGGCGCGTTTGGTACATTGCCGGATGCCCGACCAAGATAGATTGTTCGTGCTGGATGGCTCTGTGCGGGACTATCGGGTAGCAGCAGCCGCGGAGGCGACGGACTTGTATCCAGTGGCGCCTGCTCGCTTAATAGCTTCGATGGCTTCCTCGGTTGAGAGCAACGGTGTGGTCTTAATCGCTTTGCAACTGCCGCCTGCCGCGACCGCGATGGCGATCGCAGCGGCGTCCACATTCGTGGGCATTTCCACAATCACGATCGTATCGTAATCGCCAAAAGCCGCCCAGTTGCCAACGAGTTTTCCGCCCATATGCTCGACGGCTGCACGAACCACTTCGGTGCGGTTTTGAGGATTCTTGACCAGGGCCTGTAAGGCTTCGGGAGTGTAAGCGGCTTGTATCAAGTAGTGAGGCATGTGAATCTCCTTTGCGAGTGAAACTACCGGCACTGTGCCACCCGACTGCATCGAAGTCAATCAAAGTCCCCGGGGGACGGCGAAACTCCGGGTTCATCGCCGTAGCGGATCTTGGAAGTCGCCTTCCTTTTTGCGCTTGCGGCATCCATCAGGAGTCGCGTAATCGGAGAAGTGCTTTTGCCGCTCGCGAATGGGAGGCGGATTCAATCCAGCGAGAAAGTCAACCTATGCCAGTCGGCTCGTGCGTCAATCGCTAGGTGACATCACTTCGTGGCGGGCCGCGCTCCTCATCGCTCGAGGCCGCAGCGCTCAGGGCAAGCGGATGCCGGTGCGGCCGCAGATTTCGAAGACGGAGAGAACATTCGTCATGCTAAGGAGTTCGCGAATCCGCGGGCTCAAGTTCAGCAACTGCAATTCGCATCTTGCGCCCTTCGCTGAAATGTAAAGTCCAACCAGCGTCCCAAGACCTGAGCTATCCATGTACGCGAGTTCGCTAAGGTCGAGGACCAACCGCCTTCTGTTTGGCAGCAAAGACTTCACTTCGGTCTTCAGATGCGGCGAGGTTTCGGCGGTGAGGCGGCCAGTGCAACGTAACACGGTCGCGTCTTCCCAAGCATATGTGTGGAGATTCAGACTGCGCGTAGGAACCGAAGTATCACTAGACATTTGGGCTGCTTGTTTACTCCGGTTCCGCGGCGATGGCAAGCTTTATCGCGGTTACAACGTGGATCAAGCATGCACGGTCCAGTTCGAGCACCGCCTCCGTTATTTTGAATATCGCGTAGGGTGTCTCCCCCAACTGGTACGAGCCCCGCGGCATTGACGATGGGTTCGGACGCTATTCAACTGGAGGCATTACCACAAATCGTACGTATCCTCTACAGTATTGACTTCGACACATAACCATGTTATTCCGTCCGTACTTGATATGCCTTTAGGAACTCTAGGATGCGGAAAGGAGCGAATAACTTGGCCAACAGGTCTCTCAGAAGTGTCCTGCTTCGGATATACGCGTCGTGCAGATTTGTTTTCTTAGTTGCTGCTGTGGCGATTCTTTTCCTAAGGGTCGGCGGTTTCGCAGAATTGAGTCGAGCGGGTGGGGCACTCAGCAGCGGTACAGGTCGGCAAGTGATCGTGAATTCCAACGCGCGATCTCGCGCGATGGAGTTCTATCGCCACATTCCGATGAGCTTTGAGGCCAATGATGGGCAGGAGGATCCTCGCATTAAATATAGTTCTCTTGGATATGGCTATCGGGTATTCCTTTCCGAGGAAGGCGTAATTTTCGCCTTTCGAGCGGGTTCCAAAGCTCCGCTCTCGTCTCTAACGATGAAACTTCAGGGTGCGAATCGTGCTCCGCTTGTGACCGGAGTTGAGAAGCTGCCCGGCAAAAGCAACTACTTCGTCGGCCCTGACCCGGCCCGCTGGACGAAGAACGTCGCTAATTACGCCAGGTTTAGATATGAGGGAGTCTACCCGGGAATTGACGTTGTGTACTACGGCGAAGATCATGAGCTGGAGTACGACTTCGTCGTTCAGCCTGCCGCCCGGCCATCGGACATCAGGATTTTGCTATCCGGTGTCGGCCTGGCACCGACGGCACGACTAGATTCGCACGGCGATATCGAATTGCGAGTGCGCGACCGCGAGGTGCGTCTACACCGCCCGGTTGCATATCAACGCGGACGCAACGGCGAAGAAATTCCCGTTGAGGCACACTTCGTACTTTTCAAGAAGTCAAGACAATCGATCTCAGAAAATCAAGAAGTTGCGTTCGAAGTCGGAGACTACGATCGAACGCAGCCCCTCGTTATTGACCCGGTGCTGGCTTTCTCCACTTTCCTTGGTGGGTCAAGCATTGATACGGCGAAGGCCATCGCCGTAGATGCGACAGGAAATGTTTACGTTGTAGGGAGCACATTCTCAACGGACTTTCCAACGCACGATCCGATACAACCAACTCTGCACGGCACCGACGGTGATGCTTTTGTGACCAAGATCAACGCGGCGGGCTCGGCCATCGTGTATTCGACGTATCTGGGCGGTAGTTACGTGCAGCAGGCAAACGGAGTCGCGGTGGATTCTGCAGGAAATGCGTACGTTGTAGGGCAAACAGCCTCCAGCGATTTTCCAGTCACGCAGGGCGCATTCGATACGAGCTGCAGCACTTGTGGAAGCTCCAACGGGGGTGTCGCCTTCGTCTCGAAAATAGACAGCACGGGCTCGCAGCTGCTCTATTCCACGTACTTGGGGGGCACCGGCGGGGATGCAACAGGAGACCGAGGGGATGCCATCGCCGTTGACAGCTCTGGTTTCGCGTACGTTACCGGAGGGTCGTACTCAACAGATTTCCCCACCACAGCTGGCGCCTACCAGCGCTCGCGCGTAGGCGGTTCGGAACAGGCATTCGTTAGCGCATTTAATGCCGCCGGAAGCGCGTTGAATTATTCAACCTATCTTGGGCCGGGCGAGGGTTTCGGAATCGCAGTGAATGCTTCGGGCGATGCATATGTTGGGGGCTCTGCCGCTGACGCGACGTTCCCAACGACCCCAGGCGCTTTCCAAACCACGTTTGGCGGCCCGAGCGGCGATGACGCGTTCATTACGGCGCTAAACAGCGGCGGTTCTGCCCTTGTGTATTCGACTTTCCTCGGTGGTACTAATGAGGATTATGCCGGAGGAATTGCAATAGACAGTACTGGGAATGCGTACGTGACGGGCCAGACCATGTCAGCCAACTTCCCGGTGAAAAGCGCATATCAACAGAGCCTGAACGGAACCGCGGATGCATACGTCGCCAAATTGAACCCAAGCGGCACTGCACTACTCTATTCCACTTACCTGGGTGGCAGCGCAGACGACGACGGCGACGCGATCGCCGTCGATTCTGTCGGCAATGCATATGCAACGGGGCTTACCCAGTCATCTGATTTCCCGACTTTGGCTGCGTTGCAGGGTGTGTACGGCGGTTCCACGGACGCGTTTCTAATCGAAATGGATCCGAACGGTATTCCGCTGTTCTCGAGCTATATCGGCGGAGCAGATCAAGACCAGGGCAACGGTATTGCCGTGGACTCGTTGGAAAACGTCTATCTGACAGGCATCACCCAGTCGGACGATTTCCCGACATTGAATGCGCTGCAACCAGCGCGTGTCGGCGAGCAGGATGCGTTTGTCACCAAGTTTTCGATTTCGACGGCGACGCCTTCTCCGGATTTCTCGTTGGCAGCCTCCCCGGAGCGCGCATCCGTCCCGCCAGGGCAGCCAGCAAGTTTCAGCGCAGTTCTGACGCCCGTAGGCGGGTTCGACCAAGGCGTTTCGCTGGGCTGCTCGGTACAGCCGGCCGGGCCCACTTGCTCGATAACTCCGACGTCATTAATGTCAACTGGGCTGAGTACGCCCGGCGCGGCGGTTACTGTGAGCACGAATGCGGCAGCTCTAAGCCCCTCACGGGCCGCTGTCTCTGACAACTGGACAACCCTCAAGAGCGGCTTGCGCCATTCATTGTTGGCAGGATTGTGCGCCATGGTGCTGGTTGGCTTCTTCAAGACGACACTTACGCGGCTTCGGTCTCCAGGGTCCTGGGCCAGCGCCGCAATATTATTGTTCCTCCTGGTTTTACTTCAGGCTTGCGGCGGCGGAGGAAGTGGAGGCGGAGGAGGAGGCGTCGGCGGAACGAACCCGGGGACTTACACCGTCACGGTCACTGGAACTTCGGCGAACCTCAGCCATAGCGCCACCTTTACGCTCACTGTGAACTGAACTTTCCGTCGTCTTCTGCACAATTCAGTCCGAATGAAAAGCGACCCATGATTCGAGGGAACGCTCCTGCCGGATCGGCCGGAATGAAATCCGAAGTGGAAGCTGGGCGGTGAACTCGAAGACCAACTTCTAAGCCGATGATCGCCATCTGTTTCCGCGACCTCGTGCTGCGCACTTTTGTGCGATAATTCTGGACTCGGGCCAGCAGGCGGCTTTTGTCATCTCCCACACCACCACGACAAGCGCCCGCCAGAAGCACGTATTCGTAATGGCGTCGGTCTACAAGCAAACGCTTTGCTGTGAAGCACGCGCCATCACCCTCCTCAACCGCTCGCCGCGCAGCAGCGACTGGATCGCCATAGAGCGACATTGGGAGGAATAGGAGAAAGAGAATGCCCAAGAAACTCGAAGGAAAGATTGCACTGATTACGGGCGGCTCGCGCGGCATCGGCGCTGGAATCGCCAAGCGTCTGGCCGCAGACGGCGCGAACGTGGTCATCACTTACACCAAAGGTGCCGACGCGGCCGCGGCGGTCGTCAAGGAGATTGAACGCGACGGTGGAAAGGCGATCGCGATTCAAGCGGACGCCACTGATGCCGCCGCCGTCAATGCCGCGGTAGAAAAGACCGCCGCGACTTTCGGCCGGATCGACGTGCTCGTGAACAATGCAGGCACGGCCATTCCAAAGAAGTTCGAGGAGACCACGCTGCAAGAGCTGGACCACATGATTGACCTCAATCTCCGTGGCGCCTTCGTCGCGACGCAGGCAGCACTGAAACACATGAAGAACGGAGGCCGCATTATCATGATCGGCTCCTGCGTAGGCGAACGCATGATGACGCCGGGCCTTGTGGCCTACTCGGCCACGAAGGGCGCGATTAAGATGTTCACGCAGGGGTTGTCGAGAGAGGTGGGGGCCCGGGGCATCACGGTGAATAATATCCAGCCCGGTCCGATTGACACGGATTTGAATCCTGCGGCGGGCGACTGGGCGGCTCCACAAAAGGCCAATACGGCGCTCGACCGCTACGGGTCAGTTGCCGAAGTCGCCGCGTTGGTAGCCTTCGTGGCTGGCCCCGAAGCGTCGTACATCACCGGTGCGAATCTGACCATTGACGGTGGCACGAACGCCTGACCAGCGGTGGCATCTGCATCGAAAAAACGGCTAGAAAGGCGGGAGCACCAACGATGAGTGCTTACATAGTGTTCACTCGTGAGAAAACACTCGATCAAGGCGAGCTGGATGTCTACGCGAAGGAGGCCCAGACAACAGTCGCTGGCCATGAGGTGAAGGTCCTTGCGTTTTACGGTTCGCAGGAAGACCTGGAAGGGACTCCCACAGAAGGTACAGTAATCTTCCAGTTCCCCAGCACGGCTGCGGCGAAAGCATGGTACGACAGTCCCCCCTATCGCAAAGCCCGTGAGCATCGTTTCAAAGGAGCGACCTATCGCGTCACATTGGTGGAGGGAGTGTAAACAAATCTCAAACGCCTGAAGGTAATAGGAATGACTACACTTCGAGACAAGACCGCGCGGTTGATGCGCGCAAGAATCTCGATGGCCGTGGGATCAAAGCGCTGAACTGGGCTATGACCTTTGACCTCCCACGCTGACTACGCTGCAAGCCGCATCCGTTCCGACCTAAAGACGCAGGCATGATCAATTCCGGTGGTTGCGCGTCGCAGAAACCAAACTTCCTCATTACGGAGCACTTGTGCGAATTCTGGCGCCAGCCGAATCTGTAGGCCGCGGTAAAGATTCGAGAGAATAGCGCCTAGAAACTCCTGCCTCGATCTCACGACGGGTACGGCAGAATTGAGCGTTTCCGGTTTGCCTGTGGCCCGGGCAGAACGCGTGACGGCGTCCGTCAATTCGCTTGTGGTTGCTTGAGATTCCTACAGATTTCCTGACAATCTGTCGAATTGGCCGTCTTTCATCCGTCATACAATCAGGCGTACAAAGGCGCTCACAATCCTCCCAAAGGAGAAACGGCGATGCAATTTGCCCTGCTCATCTACGAACCACGACAAGCTTTTGCGGCACGAAACAGCGGCGAAACAGAGCCCTACCTCGGCGCCTGGCGGGCGTACCACAAGGCTTTCGTCGAAGCCGGCATCTACGTCGGCGGCAATCCACTGGAAGTCCCGGAGACGGGGACCACGGTGCGGATTATCTAGTTCACGACTGGGCGAGGAGATTGATGTCTTTTATTTCGAGGATTTGTTTGGGGTAACCTTTTAGGACGCTGTTGATCATTGCCCGGCCCACATCCTGCATCGTGCTTACCTGGTTGGGGAGCAGGAGACGCAGCAGCGGATAGAGCGCGCCGAGGACTTTGTAGTAGGACTTGATATTTTGCTGGCCGGGAGTGGGCTGCATGAAGCCGGGGCGGAAGTTGTACACCTTGCGGAACCCGCAGCGCCGGAGGGAGTTCTCCGTCCTTCCCTTTACGCGCGCCCACATGATTCGGCCCTTTTCGGAGCTGTCGGTGAGGCTGCCCGAGACGTACACGAAAATCATTTGCGGGTTGAGGCTGGCGAGCTTTTCGGCGAAATGAATGGTGATGTCGTAGATGACGTGAGTGTATTCCGCTTCGCTCATTCCTCTGGAGCTGACGCCCGCGCAGTAGAAGCAGGCGTCGTAGCCGGTCAATTGGGTGGCGACGGCATCCAGAGCAAGAAAATCGGGCACGATGCACTGCTGTAGCTTGGGGTGGGTGGCGTTGTACGGTTTGCGGCTGACCAGAAGGACGCGTGCGATGGCCGCGTGCTCCAGGCATGCGAGCAAGACTCCTTCGCCGACCATGCCGGTGGCGCCGGTAATGATGACTCCGAGCTTCGCGGTTTCGCCCGCCATTTGCTGACTCGCCCCCATGATAGCGTTATTCCCCGACGGGCAGCGTGAGCATAATCTGTTGGACTTTGCAGCCGCGAGAGGGGAAATTCGCGAAGCGGGAGGGCCAGAGGGTGGCTAGCGGCGCTTGCGCTTGGCGCTTACCTTCGCGCTTCGTCTGGCGCTTGCTCTCGAGCTTCCTTCGGCACTTCCTTCCACACTTCCTTTCGCACTTCCCTTCCCGCCGCCATTCGCGGAGTCATCGCGTTCATCGTATCCGCGCGACCTGCCGGAAGTCAGCGCCAGCTCGTGCAGAACCCCTGGCCCAAACCTTGCGAGGTCTTTGCACAAAGCTTCATCCGAGAGATCAATGGGCCGCGAATGCTTCCAATCGTGCTGGATGACGTGGCGGAAACGATGCACGATCTTGCGATCATCCACTTCGATGGCAAGCTCGCGCCGCTCGTCAAAGCTGCCGGGAGCCAGATTGATGGAGCCGACGATGGCGCGGTCTTCATCGGCGAGCACCAGCTTGGCGTGAAGCTTGAGCTTGTGCAACTTGTGAACTTTGATGCCCACGTCGCTGAGGGTGCGCATGCCGCCGACGCCCTCGAGCAACTTCTGCTCCTTCAAGGTGTGGGGCGGGCGGGCCATGACGCGGACGTCCACGCCGCGCATCCTGGCGCGCACCAGGCGCTCGAGAATGACGGGGTCCTGGTAGCGCTCGTGCTGGAGCCAGAGCGAATGTTTGGCGCCGTCAATAAACTCCGCGATTCTTTCGCGCGCGTTGCCCACGCACCAGATGAGGCGGGCGTCGCGTCCAGGGTCAAAACGCTGGCGGTGCCAGTCCGCCTCGAAGCAATCAACGATCTCGCCCACTTCGCCGGCGTGTTTGGTTACGACCGCGTAGTCGCGGGTCATACGCAGGTTCTCGGTGTCCCAATTGAGCGAGTTGACGAACGCGGTCTTGGAATCCACGACCATGGACTTCTCGTGCGTCACCGGGAAGTGCGGGTTGCTGTCCATCACTTCGACGCCGGCGGCCTTCAGGAGCTTGCGCGTGGCGCTGTTCTCGCCGGTGCCATCGCGCCGCACCGGATTGAGCATCACGCGGACCTTCACTCCGCGCCGGTGCGCGGCGGTGACGGCCTTGAGCAGCGACGGATCGGAGAACAGAAACATCTTGATGCGCAGGGATTCGCGGGCTGCGGCGATGCTATCCAGAAAGGCCTGCGGCGAATCATTGGGCAATACGATCAACTGCCGGGACATTACCGCATCCTCCTTCTAGGAGCCGACGGCCGCCGCCGGCAGGGCGGCTGCGCCCTCGGCTGGCGGCTTGGGGTCGCGCAGCGACTCGTCGCTGAATTGCGTGCGGTGCAACTCGGCGTACAGACCGCCGCGCGCGATGAGCTCTTCGTGCGAGCCCTGTTCAGCCACCGTTCCGTCTTTTAGCACCACGATCAAGGCCGCATCGCGAATCGTGGATAAGCGATGCGCAATCATGATCACGGTGCGACCTTCCATCAGGCGTTCGAGCGCCTCGATCACCGTCCGTTCGGACTCGCTGTCCAGCGCCGCGGTAGGCTCGTCGAGAAGCAGGAGCGGACTGTCGCGCAGGAGAACCCTGGCGATGCCGATGCGCTGGCGCTGGCCGCCGGAGAGCAATTGCGCGCCTTCGCCCACCATCGTGTCATATCCGGAGGTCATCTGGCAGATGAATTCATCGGCGTTCGCGGCTTTGGCCGCCGCGATGACCTGCTCGCGGGTGGCTCCGGAGCGGCCGAAGGCTATGTTTTCCGCCACGGTCCCGCGAAACAGGACGGTATCCTGCAGCACATATCCGATGCGGTCGCGAAAGGGCTGCAACTTCAACTCCGCGACGTTGACGCCGTCCATTCGAATCACGCCCGAAGTAGGATCGTAAAAGCGAGGGATCAGGCTCATCACCGTGGATTTTCCGCCGCCGGTGGGGCCGACGATGCCGACCATCTGACCGGCTTTCGCGGTGAACGAGACATCTTTCAAGACCGGCTGATCGGGGCGGTACTGGAACGCGACATGATCGAAGGTGATTTCACCCGATAGCGGCGGCGGGTCCATTGCGCCGGGAAGCTCGGGAGTGATCATATCCGTATCGAGCAACGATTGAACCCGTTCGACACCGACGGCGGCCTGGGCCAGAGTATTGGACATCTTCGCCAGGTCTTGCACCGGTTTGAAGAAGCGCGTCAGATAGGCGAGGAAGACGGTCAGCTCGCCCACCGTCATGGCGCCGCGCATCATAAGCACCGCGCCGCGCGCCAGCACGACCGCGGTGCATGCGGCCACGGCGACGCTGACCACGGGCGACAGAGAAGCCTTGATGCGGCGAGCGCGCAAGGCCGCCTGCACCGACGCTTTACTCACTACATCCAATTGCTGCTGCTCGAAATCCTCCCTGCCGAATGCCTGCACAACGCGCATGGACTCCAGACCCTGTTGCACGGCCGAGACGATGTTGCTTTGCTTCTTGCGGACTTCGTGGGTGGCGTCCTTCACGGAGCGCTTGAAGCGGGAGACAAACAGCAGAAGGAACGGGGTGAGAGCGAGAGCAATCAGCGCGAAGTCCCAATTCAGCCAGAGCATCAGGCCGACCATGCAAACGATGGTGAGCAGATCCACGGCGATGCCCAGCGTGGCGCCGCTGGCGAATTGCTGGATGGTGTCCACGTCGTCGGTGATGGTGCTGAGCATGGAGCCGGTCTGGTGGGTATCGTAGAAGCTGAGCGAGAGGCGCTGGAGATGATGATAGGTGCGCATGCGCAGGTCGTGCGCGATCCACTGGCCGACGCTTTCGGTGTAGTAGTTCTGGACGTAGGAGGCGAGCGCGCCAATGGCGGCGATCACCACCAGTGCGGCGGCGGCGACGGTGGCCATGCGCATGCGGCCGCCGTTTGCGACAAAGGGCGCCATGGCGCGCGCCAGCCAATGCGGCAAGGGATGGCGGCCCACGACGGAGTCCAGAATGACCTTCAAGGGCCAGGGCATGGCGAGCGTGGAGGCGGTCTGCACCAGCATGGCGACAAGCACGAGCGACAGGACCTTGCGATAGGGGCGAACCAGCTCGCGAATCAGCTTGAGCAAAGCAATCTCCTGGCGCTCAACAAATGTCCACAAGGACCGGGTTAGGGTAACCAAACTGGGAGAGAGGCGTCCAGCGAAGAATCATTCCGATTGTGGCGGACCTGCCAGGCGGTCGGGGCGCGTGCGCGCAACGGTGCGCGCCGGGCGGAGCCGCGACGCGGCGGAATCGCGAAGCGACCGGCGGCAATTATTGGGCGCGCACGGCCTGCCACTCGCCGGTGCCTGCGTGGGAGTGGAAGGTGCCCTGGATGGTGGCGCCCTGGACGGTGCCCTGGACGCGCGGGCCCTCGACGCGGCCGCGAAAGGTGAGGACGGAACGCGTCTTGGTGCGAAAGACGATGTGCTGCTCGTTGATGGTGCCTTCCAGGCCGCCGGATTGGTACGGACCCTTGAAGTGTCCGGTGAGCACGGTGCCGTTTTGCTTGAGCTGTATGAACTGCGTGGCGGTGCGGCCGTTGGCGCCCTTGGAGTAGATCGTCCAATTGCCCGCGACGAAGGCCGGCGGCGCTGGGGCCGGGGGCTCCTGCGCGACGGTGCGAGTGCTCACCGCGAATAGCAGCACGGCGAAACAAAGCAGAATCATTCTCAGGCGGCAGTTCATCGTGACCGTCTCCCGTTCGCCGGCTGAAAGTAGCGCGCGCCGGCGGACCTCTTCGTTTTAGTCTTTGCAAACATGTGCGCCCGGTAGTTACAACGCGACTGCCGACAGTGACACGCTGAACCGTTGCGGTCTATGCCGCAAGGAGTTCGCGGCGCTTCAGGCATCCGTTGGATTTCTTGATCGTTGCCGGCGATTCCGGGCACTTCCGGCAAAGACAGCACGCCACGAATTGCATACGCGCATTTTATACAATCCGGCGGCGTGAGAAGCAACCTTGCAGAGCGGAACCGCACTTTCCGGCGCCGCCCGCTGCGGCGACCGCAGCGAACCCGCGAAGGGCGCAGCGCGCGTTGCAAGCGCGACTTGCTCGAACGCATAGGAGCGCCGGTAGCGGACTCTTTGACAAGATGCGGGCGAGGCATTATGGTGCCGATGACACGGCGGCGGAGCTAAACAGCGGAGGAGAGTCAACACGCGATGGAACCATTGAGCAGACGCTCTCTGATACAGACTCTGGTGGGCGCTGCGGCGGGGATCGTCGCTGTCCCCGCGGGCGGTGGGTATTTTCAAAGGCCCGGCGACGGCGGAACCACGGGAAGAGAGCGCGGCGAAATGGGCAGAATCGCCGGCGCTTTCCGGCGGTCTTTCTCGGTGCCGGCGAGTTCCATCGCCATTTCCCGCAACGGGCAATTCGCGTACGACGCGGCCGTGGGGATGGCCGACCGCAAGAATCTACAGCAGGTGCAACAATCCAGCCTGTTCCGCATCGCCAGCCTGAGCAAACCCATCACCGCGGTGAGCATCTTCCGCTTGATCGAGAAGGGGCAACTGAATTTGAACGACAAGGTGTTTGGGCCGTCCGGAGTTCTGGGGACGAAGTACGGCAACCCGCCCTACCAGCAATATGTTACTGACGTTACGGTGGACAATCTGCTGACGCATACCGCCGGAGGTTGGCCGGACGATTCGACGGATCCGATGTTCCGCGATAATTCCTGGGACCAAACCAAGCTGATTTCCTGGACGCTGCAGAACCTGCCGCTCACCTATCCTCCCGGGCAGAACTGGGCCTATTCGAACTTCGGGTATTGCGTGCTGGGACGGGTTATCGAGCAAGTGACCGGCCAGCCGTATGCCAGCTACGTGCAGGAGAACATCCTGGCGCCGTGCGGCATCAGCGACATGGCGATCGGCCGGAACAAAGAAAACCAACGCGCCCCCTATGAAGTGGTGTACTACGGGCAGTACAACGAGGATCCGTACAAGATCAACCTCACGCGGATGGATTCCAGCGGAGGATGGCTGGCGTCCGCGACCGATCTAGTGCAATTCCTGAATCACGTGGGCGGCGCGCCGGGCGTCCCCAGCATCCTGAAGCCGGAAACGATTCGCACGATGACGACGCCCAGCCCCGCGTATCCGCAGTCGTCGCCGGCGAAGTATGCCCGAGGATGGATGGTCGGAAATGACGGAGCGGGAAATTGGTGGCACAACGGCAGCCTGCCGGGGTCAACGACGATCATGGAGCGCACTGCCACGGGGATGTGTTGGGCCGCGCTGACCAACACGCGCACCGAACCACACAACGAGATTGACCAGGCCATTGACCAAATGATGTGGAACATCGTGCGGGCGGTGCCTGAATGGGGCGCCTGACAGCGCTTGTGGCGCAGCGGGAATGTGCAATGGGTGGCCGGGGGCAGTTCGCGGCCGATTCTTGCGGCAGTCAGCGCAAGATTTCAATCAGCAGGACCCACGCGCTATAGACTCCGGCGATGAACGAAAATATGCAGCCGGGCAGCAGCCAGTACATCGCGCCGCGCCAACCAAGCAGGAACCAGATTCCGGCGAGACAGAATGGCACCGTGGCCAGTTGGCAGGAGGCCACGCGCAGAGCCGTCCACCACCAGAGATGCCCGGCGCGGCGCAGGCGGAAGTGGCTGGTGGTGACGGCCAACCACAAGGTGAGCCCGATGACGAGCAACTCGCTTCCGAGAGCTTTCGCCGGTTGCTGCGGCGCGAGCGCCACGGTGGAGACCAGCAGCACGCCCAGCAAGACGAGAACCGCCTCGCCCGCGCGGCCGGATACGCCGGGATACTCGAGAATCTTGGCGAGGTTGATGGAGACGGCCACGAAAATCAGGCCGGTCAGCGCCGCGGCCGCGCCCGCTTGCGCCACGAGGAAGTTGCTCCAGTCGGGCTGGTTCACGATGGGCCTCCGCTCAGCGCGAACGCTCGCAGGGGCAACGAGCGGCCAGCGCTCATTCCGGGATCCAGTGGGGATGGCCGGAAAACATCCCGTTCACGTAGCCCATTTTGTACACAATGAAAATGCCGAAGGCGAGGCTGACGAGCGCCGAGGCAATCTGCAGAGCGTGATTGAAGCGCGCGAATCGTTGCTGTGAATATTTGAAGGGCAGCGCGATCGCGGTGGTTATCAGCATCATTCCGGCGATGGTGCCAACCCCGAAAACCAGCAAATACGCGAGCGCCCAGTAGGCATCGCGAATGGTGGCCAGGACCAGCAAGGCGACCGCGGCCGAGCCGGCCAAGCCGTGCACGAGGCCCACCAGGAGAGGGCGGACGGCCTGATACAGGCCTAGCTGGCCGAAAACGCCGTCCAGCCAGCCAACGGGCGTGGCGTTTTCGGCGTGGCCGTGCTTTTCAGGCTCGTGCCCGTGGGGATGGGTGTGAATGTAGTCTCCGTGGACGTGGGGATGAACGTGGGCGTGCAAGGCGTCGTTGGAGGGAGTGAACGTCTCGGTGATCCAGCGAGTAAAGCCGGAGAGATTCAGAATTCCCAGCAGAATGAGCATCAAGCCCACGCAGAATTCCATAGTGAGCCCGAGGCGCGGCGGAATGACAACGCCGAAAAGAATGATGGCTGAGCCGACCAGGAAAATCGTGATGGTGTGCCCCAGCCCCCACAGAGCGCCGATCACCGCGGCGTGCCGCATGCTGCGCTGGCGGCTGACGATGGTGGTGACCGCAATCACGTGATCCGGGTCCGTGGCGTGACGCATGCCGAGGAAGAAGCCCAGCGCGATGATGGAAAGCAAAGTGATCATGTTCGTACAGGGGCCGCGCGGCGCGACATTGGCACCGGCGAGATTTCAGACCGCGCGCCTGCGCGGGCATTCTACCGAATTTCCGGCGCGACTCACGGCAAATCTAGATGGTGCGCAAGGCGAATTCTGAGGGAAACGGTCAGAGAGCAAAGGCCATCTTGAATCAATTGCCCCGGTCATGGTAGTGATGCATCCCATCAAGGTAATTGATTTGACTGACGACGCGCTACTGGGTTCCATACCAGGTTGCATATGGCGGGTTTTCGGTTCAAGCGCAAAAGGAGCCGCGACAGATGAAGCGTATTGATGCCGTTATCAGACCCTCCCAGCTTGACGAAGTGAAGCAACGCGTGACCGCGCTGGGCGTGACCGGCCTGACCGTGTCGGAGGTGCGGGGCTTTGGCCGACAAAAAGGCCACACGGAAACCTACCGCGGCTCGGAATACACGGTGGATTTCCTGCCCAAGATTTTTGTGAGCATCGCAGTGGTGGAGGAGCTGGTGGACCCGGTGGTGGACGCCATCATGGAAGGAGCGCGAACCGGGGTGATCGGAGACGGCAAGATTTTCGTGACTTCGCTGGACGACGTGATCCGCATACGCACCGGCGAGCGCGGACCCAGCGCCATTTGAGGGTTTTCTTGCGGAGAAAGGCCGAACGGCACGCAGCCGTTACCCTACATCAGGACAGGAGTTCGAAAATGCAATGTGCATTTGCCCGGCGGACGAAACGATGGGCCATGCGGACGATGTGTGCCCTCGTCTTTGCGCAAATCCTAGGCGCCCCCGCGGGCGTGGCGCGCGCGGATCAGACGAAGCCGGATCCCGCCGGAACGGCGACGGGCGACCGCTCGTCTGCGACGGACGCCGCCGGGAATCCCTTCGTGGTTCCTGAGCCGACGGACCCAGGCGCGCCGGACTACGCGAAGAACAAGAAGGATTACGACGAGTACCAGACGCAGGCCGCGCGCGAACCGCTGGCGCTGAAGCTGGCGGACGACGTCGGCCACACGCGCATCGCGACGAACTTCTCCTGGACGCTGCTCACCGGATACCTGGTGCTCTTCATGCAAGCGGGATTCGCGCTGCTGACGTGCGGCCTGGTGCGCAAGAAAAATGCCGCGCACCTGATGATGCTGAATTTCGCCGCGTACGTTTTCGCGTTTCTTGCTTATTACGCGATCGGCTACGCCTTCCAGTTCGGCGCGGTGGCGGTGAATGCTGCACCCGCGAATATCGGCGGCGTCCCCACCATGAATCATTTCTTGATTGGCAGCGGTTCGTGGGGATTTCTGGGAGGCAAGGGATTTTTCCTGAGCGGACCGGCGTACGACGCGAGCAGCAATTGCCTGACGCTGTTCGAGGTCGTGTTCATGGAGACGGCGGGCTACATCATCGTCGGAGCGATTTGCGAGCGCATTACCTTCTGGGCGTTCCTGCTGTGCGAGCTTTTTGTCGGCGGCCTGCTCTATCCGATTTCCGGCTGCTGGGTTTGGGGCGGCGGATGGATGTCGCAACTGGGCGCGAGCATGCACCTGGGCCACGGGTATGTGGATTTCGCCGGCTCGTCGGTGGTGCACTCGGTCGGAGGATTTTGCGCGATGGCGCTGGCCATCATCCTGGGCCCGCGATTGGGTAAATACGGGCCCGACGGAAAGCCGCGCGCGTTCCCGGCTTCCAATATTGTGTTCGTGGTGACCGGCACGTTCCTGCTGCTCTTTGGGTGGATGGGCTTTAATCCGGGCTCGACGCTGGGCGCAACGGACTTGCGCATCTCCGTGGTGGCGGTGAATACGAACCTGGCCGCGGTGGCCGGTTCGGCGGCGGCAATGTTGCTGTGGTATCTAATGTTCGGCAAGCCAGACATCACCATGGCTTGTAACGGAATGTTGGCCGGCCTGGTGGCGATTACCGCGCCCTGCGCGTTCGTTTCACCGAACTCATCGGTGGTCATCGGCGCAATCGCCGGAGTGATCGTGTGCCTGGGCGTGTTGTTCAACGAGCGAGTCCTGAGGATTGACGATCCGTGCGGAGCGATTTCCGTGCACGGCTATTGCGGATGGTTCGGCGCAGTCTCGCTGGGCATTTTTGCCGATGGCACCTACGGCGCGGGATGGAACGGAGTCGGAGCGGCTGGGTATCTGGGAAAGGCCGGGCAGGGAGTGACTGGGTTGCTGCACGGAGATTCGTCTCAATTCTGGATTCAGCTGGGCGGAGCCACGCTGCTGGCGGTTTATGCGTTTGGAGCGACCTACATTGTATTTTCGATCGTGAATGCGTGGCGCTCGATGCGCGTGACCCAGGAAGTGGAGCTATCGGGGCTGGACGTGCCGGAGTTTGGTATGCTGGCTTACCCCGAAGACGCGGTGGAGATGCTGACTGCAGGTTCACAAGCGCAGCAGCGGGGAGCGTAGTAGCCGGGAAATGCGCCGGGTTGCCGTGATCATGCACGCGTGACCATCCGGAAATTCCGGGCGAACTTCGATGCCATCGAGTCCATCCATCACCGCCGAGCTGCGCGAATTCTACGCGAAGGGATCGGCGCGCATTCAGGAGCAGTTCACCGCGACGGGCGACGGCAAGGCTGCGCTCTTCGGCCGCAGCGCGCTGATTGAATCCATCATTGAACGCTTGTGGAAGGAGCACCTCTCGGCCGAGTCCGACCGACCCGCGGACCTGGCGCTGCTTGCGCTCGGGGGCTTCGGCCGCCGCTGGCTCTTCCCTTTTTCCGACGTGGACATCCTGTTCCTGCACGGTAGAAACGGTACGGAAGAAAAGCTGAAAGACCCGATCCGCAAATTCTCGCAGGAACTCTGGGACCTGGGGCTGAAGCTGAGCCCGGCAACGCGCACGCTGGCCGAATGCGACCGATTCGACGGGGCCAACCCGGAATTTGCGATCTCCTTGCTCGATTGCCGCTACCTGGCCGGCGATCACCGGACGTTTGCGCGTCTGCACGACGAAGTGATACCCAAATTACTGGCGCACGAGTCCATCCACGTCGTGACGCGGCTGGCGGAGCTGACGCGCGCGCGCCACGCGAAATTCGGGAACACGGTGTTCCATTTGGAACCGAACGTGAAGGATGGTCCCGGAGGACTGCGGGACTACAACGTGGTTTGCTGGCTCTCGCTGATGGCGGCGATCGAGCAATACCACGTCTGGCCGAGCGACAACGCGGTTCTGCCGGTTTCGATTCAGGAGCCGTTTGACGCGGCGGTGAACGCGCTCATGTCCATCCGCTGCTTTTTGCACTTCCGCCACCATCGCGACGACAGCACGCTTAGCTGGGAGTCGCAGGACGCCGCAGCGGCGCAAACAATCGGCGTTGCGTATTCGCCTCGCGCGATGCGCGCGGTGAACGACCACGGCTCGCAACCGCTGACCACCGCGGACTGGATGCGGCTGTATTTCAGCCACGCGCGCACGGTTCATCACGTGTGCGCGCAAGTGCTGGAGGAAATTCCGGCGGCGCGCATGTCGCTGCATCACCAGTTCCAGCAATTGCGGTCACGCCTTTCGAACGCGGAATTTCTGGTGGAAGACGGAATGCTGTTGCTTCGGCAGCCCGCGTCGCTGGACGATCCGGAACTGATCCTGCGCGCGTTCCGCTTTCTGGCGCGGCACGGGCTGACGCTCAATTCGAGCACAGAGGCGCAGATCGAGCGCGCGCTGCCGGCGCTGGCGGCGACGCCCCCGAAAGGCACGGAACTGTGGCACTTGCTGCAGGAAATCCTGCTGGCGCCGCATGCGGCAGATGCTCTGCGCGCGATGCACTACCTGCGCTTGCTCACCCTGCTGTTCCCGGAATTCGCGGGAATTGACGCGTTGGTGGTGCGCGATTACTCGCACCGCTTCACGGTGGACGAGCACACGTTCGTGGCCATTGACAATCTGCATGCGCTGCGACAATCGCAGTCCAAATGGGACCAGCGCTACGCCGAACTGCTGGAGGAATTGGAGCAGTCCGACTTGCTGTACCTGGCGCTGCTTTTCCACGATGTAGGCAAGGGCGCGAAGTCCGACGACCACGTGCACGCGAGCGTGCGAATTGCGGAGAGCGTGCTGGAGCGCCTTGACATGGACGCGCCGGACTGCGAGACGGTGCTGTTCCTGATTGACCGCCATCTGGAGATGAGTGCGGCGATGCGGCGCGATATTTTCGACCCCGAAACCGTGCGCGCCTTCGCGCAAAAAGTGGAGACGCCGGAACGATTGAAAATGCTGTGCCTGCTGACCTACGCCGACATCAAGGCCGTGAATCCCGAGGCGTTGACGCCGTGGAAAGCCGAAAATATCTGGCAGCTTTACATCGCCACCGCGAATCGTCTGAATCGCAGCCTGGACGAGCGCCTGCACGTGGACGCGCATGAAGAGGTGATGGCGCATCTCGGCACGCTGGCGCTGACCGTGGGCGACCGGCTGGACCCGTTCCTGGAAGGACTGCCGCGCCGCTATCTGTTGACGCACGCGGCGGGAGAAGTGCTGGCGCATCTGGAGATGTCCGCGCGACTGGGCAAGGATGCGGTGCAGATCAACTTGCGACGGGGGCGCCACTGGTACGAACTGACTCTGGTGACGCGCGACCGGCCGTCTTTGTTTGCAACGATCGCGGGAGTGCTCGCGGCGTGGGGCATGAACATCGTGAAAGCCGCCGCATTTTCCAATCACGCCGGCACAGTGGTGGACACCTTTTATTTCACCGACCGCTTCCGCACGCTGGAGCTGAATTTGCCGGAGTGGGAGCGCTTCCAAACCAGCATTCACGACGTGCTGACCGGGAAGGCCGATCTTGAGCGGATGCTGCGCGACCGGCTGCGTTCCGAGAAGAAGCGCGCGCCGAAAGTAAAGGTGGACACGCGGGTGAAAACGGACGACAACTGCTCGGCGCACAGCACGCTGATCGAAATCGTCGCGCAGGACCAGCCGGGGCTGCTGCACCTCATTAGTTCCACCTTTTCGCGCGAGAAGTGCAACATCGAGATCGCGATTATCGAGACGGAAGGCGAGACGGCGATAGACGTCTTTTACCTCACTTCTGGCGGCGCGAAACTGTCTTCCGCGCATCAACTGCGATTGCACGAGGCTTTGCTGACGGAATTTTCCAAACCGGAGTAGGATGCCGCTGCGCTTGCGAAATTGGCGGCCCGCGATTTGGGGTTATCGGCTGCAGGGACGCGCTGCGGCCCAGACTGAGCGTGGCGATTGTAACGGTCGGCGGCCTGAAGATCTGCGCTGCGAAAGCACGGCTATCTTCCCAGTTCCTCGGGTGCGGGCCGGCTCAGTTCCGCCCAGCGGGCGTAAAGCTCGTCCACCACTTTCTGCGCCTCCTCGGCTTGCAAGTAGGCGATGTGAAGTCGAGGAGCGTCGCTGGCGATCTCCGGGTCGTCGAGCGCGGCGCGGCGGGCGAGAAGGTCCTCCTCGGCTTTGGCGATGCGCTTTTCGATGGAAGCAAGCTCGCGGTTCCCGGCGTGGGAGAGTTTCTTGGGCGCTGAGCCGGGCTGATTCTTCCCGTTCGGACCGGGCGGCGGGCTCGGGCGTTCCTTTCGCGCGGTTGCGGGTTGGGTGCCGACCGCAGGCGTTGCGTGCTGCGAGCGCAGCCACACGTCCCACTGAGAGTAATCGGCAAAGCGTTCGGCGTCGCCTCGCCCGTCCAGACCCAGCACAACAGTGGAAACGCGATCGAGCATGTAGCGATCGTGGGTGACGAGGACGAGGGCACCGCGATATTCGAGCAGGCTTTCTTCCAGAATTTCCAGCGTGGGAATATCCAGGTCGTTGGTGGGCTCGTCCAGCAGCAACACGTCGGCCTGCTGAAGCATCAACTGCGCGATCAGAACGCGGGCGCGCTCGCCGCCGGAAAGCCGGCCCACGGGCCGGTTCAAGTCCTCGCCAGAAAAGAGAAAGCGCGCAGCCCACGCGGCCACGTGAATCACGCGCTCCTGATAAGTCACCGAATCGCTATCGGGAGCTAGTGCGCGGCGCAGCGACAGGTCCGGATCCAGCTGGCGATTCTGATCAAAGTACACGATGCGCAGCGAATCGGCTTTGAGGATTTTGCCGGCCATGGGTACGACGTCGCCGCGCAGCAGGCGCAGCAGAGTCGTCTTGCCGCTGCCGTTCGGGCCAACCAATCCCACGCGCATGCCGGATTGCAGGATGAAATTGACCTTGCCGAAAAGCGCGCGGCCGCCGATCGCATAGCCGACGTCGTCAAGAGTAATGAGTTGTTTGGTCTGGCGACTCGACGCCGAGAAGTCAATCTTGGCGGTCGCGGAGCGGGTTCTGGCGTTCAGGTCCGCGAGCTCGCCGATCATCGTGTGGGCTTTATCAATGCGCGATTTCGATTTAGTGGTGCGAGCTTTCGGCCCGCGACGCAGCCATTCAATTTCGGTATGAACCAAATTCTCCAGCGCCTCCTGACGCTTGCCCTGGGAGTGGAGATATTGCTCCTTGGCCTCGAGAAAATGGCTGTAGTTTCCATTGACGCGCAGGAATCCGTCTTCGTAGGCCCGATCCAACTCGACCATTTGATCGGCGACGTTTTCGAGGAAGTAGCGGTCGTGGCTGACGACCACGCACGCGAAGGAGGCATTTTGCAGGAGCGCCTCCAACCACTTGATGCCGGCGAGATCGAGGTGGTTGGTGGGCTCGTCGAGAAGCAGAATATCCGGACCCTGCACCAGGGCTTCGGCAATCGCCAGGCGCTTCTTCCAGCCGCCGGAGAGCGCCGCGGTGTCCATGGCGGAATCCTCGAATCCCGCGCGGCTGAGCGCTTCGGCGGTTCGATAGGCGCGGTCGGCTTCGGGAACTCCGGATTTTGCAAGGGCGCCGGCGATTACGGAGTGCGGCGTATCGCCTGCGGCGAACTCCGAAATTTGCGAAACGCAACTCAGCGTGGTTCCCTTGCGGACGGCTACGTTTCCGCTGTCGGGCTGGACGCGCCCGTGCAGAATTTCAAGGAGTGTGGATTTGCCCGAGCCGTTGGGGCCGATCAGGCCGATGCGGTCGCCTTCCGACACGGTGAACGAAATATTTTGAAAGAGCGGCGCGGCGCCGTAACGCTTCGACAAGCCCTGCGCATTGATAATCGGGGGCAAATTGTTTGGTCTTCTCTTGGATTCAGTTTAACCTTGAAGAGTTCGCAGGGCAAAACTCGCCGGTGCGAATCGCGCTCGCTTACGGGACAACGAAAGCGTGCGCCGCGCGGGTCCCATGACGTTGGCGAGGCTAGAACCAGTCGCTGCGGTAGGCGAACCACCAGCTGAGGTAGCCGATGGGGATGGTAGCGGCCAGCGCCCACCAAAGAGGTAGCGCGAAATCGGCGATCAAGCCGAGAACAGTGAAGGTGGCCCAAAATATTTTCTTCTGCATAGGTCCATTTTAGCGCCAAGGGAGGCGGCGGCGGCGCAGCATGCCGAGAAATGTTCCAGACCCGAATCCCGCGTTGGCCCGCTACAGAGATGATCCCGAAACGATCGCGACATGATCCATAAATTCGACGTGCTGGTGGTGGGCGCCGGCGCCGCGGGGTTGATGTGCGCGATCGAGGCAGGCAAGCGCGGGCGACGCGTCGCCGTGCTGGAACGCGCCGATCGCCCCGGCAAGAAAATCCTGATCTCCGGCGGCGGGCGCTGCAACTTCAGCAATTTTCATTGCCAGCCGGACCACTTTCTTTCCACCAACCCTCATTTTGCGAAGTCCGCGCTGGCGCGTTATACGCCGGCCGACTTCATCGCGTTGGTGGAAAAGCATCGCATTGCGTACCACGAAAAGACGCTGGGCCAGCTTTTCTGCGATCGCTCCGCGAACGAGATTACGCGGATGCTGGAAACGGAGTGCGCGGAGGCGGGGGCAAGAGTTTTTCTGAAGGTTAGGATTCGAGAAGTGCAGCGGTTGGACGACTTTGTGGTTCGCGCCGATGCCGATGAGTTTCGCGCGCCGGTGCTGGTGGTGGCGACCGGCGGACTTTCCATCCCGAAGATGGGTGCGACTTCGTTCGGATACGACCTGGCGCGGCAATTCGGACTGAAGATTCGGAAAACGAAACCAGCGCTGGTGCCGCTGATCTTCGGCGTGACGGACCGGGAGCGCTATTGCGATTTGACCGGGGTCTCCGCGGAAGTTGTGGCGGAGGCCGGCGGGCGGTCTTTCCGCGAAAGCATGTTGATCACGCACCGGGGATTGAGCGGGCCGGCGATCTTGCAGGCCTCGTCGTATTGGAATCGCGGAAAGCCACTGCGCATTGACCTGGCGCCAGGCCGTGATGTCACGGCGGCGATGCGCGCAGTCGCGCCAAGAAACGCGGGTGCCGCGCACGCCGCGTTTCAGGGAGTTTTGCCCAAACGGTTCGCCACTCGCTGGCTCGATTTGCACGCGCCGGCCACAAAGGGCAGAGACGGCGCGTGGAGCAATCAGGAGTTGGACGAACTCGAGCGGCGGGTGCATGAATGGAGCGTGGTTCCGGCGGATACGGAGGGCTACGAGAAGGCGGAGGTGACCGCGGGCGGCGTGGATACCGAAGAGCTTTCCAGCAAAACGATGGAGGCGCGGAAGGTGCCGGGAATGTTCTTTATCGGTGAGGTTGTGGACGTGACCGGCCATTTGGGCGGGTTCAATTTTCAGTGGGCCTGGGCGTCGGGAGCGGCGGCGGGAAGATCGGTGTGAGCGGAATTTCCGAGCTGCCAAGCGCGGCTCAGCCGGCCCCCGCGGCGGAATATTTTGCCGGGGGCGCGTCGGCGTCCGCCGCGACGCCGTCCAGCAGCGTGATCGTCTTGCCGGAACTGGATGAGACGCGGTCTCCGGGAATCAGGATGCCCACGAGGTTGAGAGGGTCGCTTGCGGAAATGACAACGACTTCACCCAAGTATTGCTGCCGGGCCGAAGCGCGCAGGGATTCGACCGCGACGGGCAGGGCGAATTGTTCGCCGAGAAACCCGCCGACGAAGCGGCCGCCGCGGATCTGGCCCTGATCTTCCAGCCGTCGCAGGGCAATCAGCAATTCGCGCCAGCGCGGAGCCATGCTCTCGCGCGCGACCATTTCGCGGAAGACCACGCCGTATCTTTTCAGCAGCGTCCAACATATGGATTCGAGCACGCGCGAGCGTTCGGGAGTTTCGTTCGCATGCAGCAGCGACCAGCGGCCGGCGCTGTGGCGCGGGCGCGCGTTCTGGCCCTTGCCGTGGCCCGCGCGGCGCTTCGGATCAATCAGCGCGCGAATATTGTCGAAGCCGTCGGCCGTAATCATCCCAGCGGTCACCAGTTCCCAAAGAGCCGTCTCCACTTCGGCTTTGATTTTTCCGGCGCCGCGCACGATATCCGCGAAAAACGAAGCGCCGCGCTGGCGCAGATGAGCCAATAC
>JBAQJS010000075.1:0-18551 GCA_049300435.1 Candidatus Acidiferrales bacterium
CGGTAGCGACGAATGTGAAAGTTTACTTCTGTGATCCGCACAGCCCCTGGCAACGAGGAACGAACGAAAACACCAATCGCCTGCTGCGCCAATACTTGTCGAAGAGAACTGACCTATCCGGCTACACTCAATCCCAACTGGACAAGATCGCGCTGCGTCTCAATCAACGCCCACGAAAAACTTTGGGCTTTCAGACTCCAGCGAGTAAACTGCGCGCAAGTGTTGCGCCGACCCTCTGAACTCGCATCTATAAAAGGAGTCAAGGAGAAAACACTTCTCCTTTGGCCGGATTTTTTCTTGCCGTCCAGCTCACCCTGTTTGAGCAGGATTGTCGTTGCTTCCGCTCCGAGAGGTCGGGACGCTACGCACCGTTGCGCAGCGGTTTGGTTTTCACTACCAGCGGTTTTCATCACTCTGGCGCGACGAAGCCGGTCGCGTATTCGGAATCTGACCCGCCACTGGTTTGCGGGCAATCCTAGTGCTTGGAAGTCCAGCGGTTCTGCGCCGACCCAAAAAGCGCGGCCGAGCCGACAAACACTCCGGCAATCAATGACAGGATAATGACCGTTAGGCCGTCCGTTGGGGTGACGTTCTCCGGCTTCACGATCACGTGTTCCCACATCGTGGAGATCGGAAAGTAGGCTCCCAGGCAGCCGAGCACCAGGCCCACCACACCCCACACCACCGGAATGCTGTAGTTCGCGAAAAGCTTGATCCTCTTCATGCGTCCCCCAAGTTGTGCTGCCTTGCGTCGATAATGCCACTGCCAGCCCGCGCGGGCGACGCCGATTCTTACCGTACGTGCTCATTCCAATAACAGAAGACTTGCGCACAGCCGTCCAAATTGTACGCATGGGCCTGATTCGCGGCGGCGCGGCGCTTCTGTTATTCTTGTAACCTCATCGCATATCCTGTACTTGGTCCGCAGGACCGAAATCATTGGGAGAGGGTGCCAACGTGACATCATCCATCGCTTCTCCGCGCGCCACCGAACGCGCGGCTAATTTCAACGCCGGGCCAGGCGCGCTTCCGCTGCCCGTTTTGCAGCGCGTCCAAGACGAACTGTTCGACTATCGCGGCACAGGCATGTCCGTGATGGAAATGAGCCACCGCTCCGCGGAATTCGAGGAAATCATCTCCCGCGCGGAACAGAATCTGCGCAAGCTCATGGCCATCCCCGAAGACTACGCCGTGCTTTTCCTCCAGGGCGGTGGCAGCGCGCAATTCACCATGGTTCCCATGAACCTGTGCCTGCCGGGCAAGCCCGTGGACCTGCTGCACACTGGAATGTGGACCGGCAAAGCGCTCGCCGAGCTGAAAAAGGGCACGCCCCACCGCATCGCGGCCAGCACCGAGCCGCTAAAGTTCACGCGCCTGCCGCGCAAGGAAGAAATCCAGCTCGCCCCGGAAGCTTCCTACGTGTACCTCTGCACCAACAACACCATCGAAGGCTCGCAATGGCAGTCATTGCCCGAAACGGGCGAAGTTCCGCTCGTCGCGGATATGTCTTCGGACATTCTCTCGCGCCCCGTGGACGTGCGCCGCTTCGGGCTCATCTTTGCCGGCGCGCAAAAGAATCTCGGGCCCTCCGGCACGACCGTGGTGATCGTCCGCCGTGACCTCGCCGAGCGCGCGGACAAGAATCTGCCCACCGTGCTGCAATATCGCACGCACATCAAGGAGCGTTCGCTCTACCACACGCCGCCCACTTTCGCGGTGTACATCGTCGGCTTGGTCCTCGAATGGATTGAATCAGAAGGCGGCGCCGCGGCCGTCGCCAAGCGCAACGACGCCAAAGCCAAGCTGCTTTACGACGCCATGGATTCCAGCGGCGGCTACTACGTCGGCCACATCGAGCGAGACTCGCGCTCCAAAATGAACGTCACCTTTCGCGTCGCCGGCGGCAACGAAGACCTCGAAAAGAAATTCGCGAAAGAGGCGGCGGCCGCAAAGCTTGTCGGCCTGGCAGGGCATCGCTCCATCGGCGGCATGCGCGCGTCCATCTATAACGCGGTCACGCTCGACGCCGTCGAGTCGCTGGTAAGCTTCATGCGCAACTTCCAGCAGGCGAACGGATAGCCCGGGCTTCTCGCGCGGAAGCCCGAACAGCCACAGTAGTGTGGCTATTGCGCAACAGCGGCTTGACTTGCCCATTTAGGCCCGGTATCGTGGCATTTCCATGTCAAACGCCCTCAGAAAGCCGCCTTTTCACTCGCAACGTAGCGGCTCTCCGTGCGAATCGCGTCCTCCCAAGCCTCAATTGGTGCAGGTCCAGGCTGCCCAGCACGCCGAACCGCTGTCCCCGCCTCCCCTGGACGAGTACTTCAACTCGCTCTTCACCACGCTCGGCCCGCAGCATTGGTGGCCCGGCGAGACGCCCTTTGAAGTGATCGTCGGCGCGATCCTTACCCAAAACACCTCGTGGAAGAACGTCGAGTTGGCCATCGCCAACCTGCGCGACGAAGGCCTGCTCTCGCTCGCGGGGATCGCTCGCGCGCATCCTCGGCACCTTGCCGCGCTGCTGCGCCCTTCGGGCTACTTCCGGCAGAAGGCGCGCAAGCTGCAAGCCTTCGTCGCCTTCCTCCGGCGGGAATACCGCGGCTCGCTCCGCCGCATGTTCTCGACGCCGCTGCTGGAGCTGCGCGAAAAATTGCTGGGCGTCTGGGGCATCGGCCCGGAAACTGCCGATTCGATTCTGCTCTACGCCGGGCAGCAGCCGGTGTTCGTTGTGGACGCTTACACCAGGCGCATTCTGAGCCGCCACGGCTGGATCGGCGAAAAAGCCAAATACGAGGACGTCCGCTGGATGTTCGAGCGCCAATTTCCCGGCGACGTGAAGCGCTTCAACGAATTCCACGCGCTCATCGTCCACGCCGGTAAATCCTGGTGCCGCCCGCAGGATCCTCTCTGTGGCGAATGTCCTCTGGGGCGCTATCTGGAGGCGGGGCGTTGAAAACCGCGCGCACCAAATGGAAGCGGAAATTCTGGCTGACCATCAGCGGCATCGTCGTCGCGCTGCTGGCCGCCGCCGTATTCATGCTGGGCTCGCTGGACGTGCCGCTGCGTCCCCAGCAGGGCAACGCCTTCGTCATCCTGTTCGCGCTCTCCACGCTGCTCGCCGCGACCCTGCTGGTTTTCACGCTCATCCTGACGCGCAGCATCGTGCGCCTCTGGATCGAGCGCCGCAGCGGTCAGATGGGCTCGCGCTTCAAGGTCAAGATGGTTCTCGGCGCGCTGGGCGTCTCGCTCCTGCCCACCGTGTTTCTGTTTTTCTTCAGTTACGCCCTGGTGAATCGCACCCTGATTTCCTTGTTTCCCCGCCCGCTGGAAATTGCCAACGAGCAGAGCCAGCGCCTGCTCGAGGACATGGGCCGCGCCAATATCAACCATCTCAACGCCATCGCCGAAAAAGCCGCTGCCACCAGCAAGGGCAATCAATCCCTGCTGGGCCTCGCCTGGTCCGTGGACGCTTCCTGGATCGCGCACACCGCCGGCAAAGCGGACGACGGCGTCGCCTACGCCAAGCCCGACCAGGGCTCTCCCGACGACGCCGTTCCCGAGATGGAAACCATCATGCCGACCCTGGTCCAAACCCTTCCCGACGGCGCCGAAATCTGGCATACCGACGACCACCTCTACATCGCGGGCAGCGCTCCCCTCGACAGCGGCCGCCTCTACGTCGCGCGCATTCTGCCCAAGGATTTTCTCACCCGCTATTCCGAAATCCAGACGCAGACGGAAACCTACGCGCTGCAGAAGCAGCGCCTCCGCGCCTACAAACGCGAAATCCTGCTCACCCTATTTCTCGTCACAGTGATTTTGGGTTTCTCCACCACCTGGGTCGCGCTCTTCCTCTCCAAACAAGTGACCGTCCCCATTCAAGCCCTAGCCGAAGCCACGCGCGAAATCTCGCGCGGCAATTTCGATCATCACATTGACGTGAAGGCCGGCGACGAGCTCGGCATGCTGGTGCGCTCCTTCAACCGCATGACCGAGCAACTGGGCGAAGGCCGCCGCCAGATCAACGAATTCACGCAAAGTCTCGAGCAAGCCATCGAAGAGCGCGAACGCCGCCGCAAGCTGATGGAAGCCATCCTCGAAAATATTCCCACCGGCGTCATCTCCCTGAATTCCTCCGGCGAAGTTGCCAGCGTCAATTCCGCCGTCCCCGCGATTCTGGGCGATTCCGCCCGCGAAGCGCGCACTCTGCCCGACCTCGTCGGCGAAGAGGCCGCGCGCGCCGTCCTGCACCTGATGCGCCGCTCTCTGCGCATGGGCGTGGCCTCGCGCGAAATCGAAATCGCCACCGCCGGGCGCCTGGTTCGCGCCGCCGTCACCGTCAGCTCGCTCGGCCCGCGCCTCTCCAATCCCGGCTACGTGATCGTCATTGACGACCTCACCGATCTGCTCCGCGCGCAAAAAGCCGCGGCCTGGCAGGAAGTCGCCCAGCGCATCGCGCACGAAATCAAAAATCCTCTCACTCCCATCCAGCTTTCCGCGCAACGCCTGCTGCGTCACCTGGACCGCGCCGCCGCGCAAAAGCCACCCGCGCTGCGCTCGGAATTCGAAAGACTCGCCGCGGAATGTGCCGGCCTCATCGAGCGCGAGGTGCAAACCTTGAAGTCCCTCGTGGACGCTTTCTCACAATTCGCGCGCTTCCCATCCGCGCGCCTCGCTCCCGAGGACGTCAACACCATCGTCGCCAGCGCCCTCGATCTTTTCCACGGCCGCCTCGAAGGCGTCACCGTGCGCACCGAACTCGCCGCCGCGCTGCCGCTCGTCAAAGCCGATCGCGAATTGCTCCGCCGCGTCCTGGCCAACTTGATTGACAACGCCGCCGAAGCCATGGAAGGCTCGGCCATCCGCCGCATGCGCGTTGCCACCCGCGTCGAAGGCGATGGCGACGCCGTCGAAATCGAAATCTCCGATAGCGGCCACGGCATTTCGCCGGAAGATAAAGAGCGCCTCTTCCTGCCGCATTTTTCCACCAAGGAACGCGGCACCGGCCTGGGCCTGGCGATCGCCAGCCGCATCATCGCCGAACACAATGGCACCCTGCGCGTCGAAGACAATCTACCCACCGGCACGCGCTTCTTGATTCGCTTCCCGGCGGCGGAAATTCCCGTTACGCCGGCATAGCCCAAGGAAAACTTTCGCAGCACCTTGCGACGAACACAAAATGCCAGCCTCTCTGCTCATTGTTGACGACGAATCCGGCATCCGCGAATCCCTCGGCGCCCTCCTGCGCGACGAAGGCTACGAAGTCGAATCCGCTTCCTCCGGCGAAGAATGCCTCGCCCGCCTCGAAGCCCGCGCCTTCGACCTGGTCCTCCTCGACGTCTGGCTGAAAAAAATGGACGGCCTGGACACCCTCGAGCGCATGCAATCCCAGGAAGGCGCGCCCATGGTCGTCATGATCTCCGGCCACGCCAATATCGAAACCGCGGTTCGCGCCACCAAGCTCGGCGCTTTCGATTTCATCGAGAAACCACTCTCACTCGAAAAAGTCGTGCTCGTCGTCCGCAACGCGCTCGAATACCTGCGCCTGGAAAACGAAAACCGCCGCCTGCGCGCCGAACTCGAGGAAGAGCACCAGATTCTCGGCGGCAGCATTCCCATGAAAGCGCTGCGCCAGCAAATCGCCCTCACCGCGCCCACCAACGGCCGCGTGCTCATCTACGGCGAGAGCGGCACCGGCAAGGAGCTTGTCGCCCGCGCCCTGCACGCCAGCAGCGCGCGCAGCTCCATGCAGTTTGTGGAAGTGAATTGCGCCGCCATCCCCGAAGAACTGATCGAATCCGAAATGTTCGGCCACCGCAAGGGCAGCTTCACCGGCGCCAGCGAGGATAAGGTGGGAAAATTCCAGAAAGCCGATGGCGGCACGCTTTTCCTCGACGAAGTCGGCGACATGAGCCTGAAAACCCAGTCCAAGGTTCTGCGCGTCCTGGAAGAAAGGCGCGTCGAGCCCCTCGGCTCGAATCAGCCCGCCACCGTGGACGTGCGCGTCATCGCCGCCACCAACAAAAAGCTCGAGGAGGAAATCGCCCGCAACGCTTTCCGCGAGGATCTTTTCTACCGCTTGAACGTGATTCCGTTTTACGTTCCCGCGCTGCGCGAACGCGTCACCGACATCCCGGTCCTGGCCGCGCATTTCCTCGCCGCCTTCTGCCAGGAATACGGAAAGAAACCGAAAGAGTTCAGCGCGCCCGCCCTCGAAGTCCTGCTGAATTATCCCTGGCCAGGCAACGTGCGCGAGCTGAAAAATCTGGTCGAGCGCCTGGTGATCGTTTGTCCTTCGCCGCGCATCGAGCCGCATCATTTGCCGCCCGAGCTTTTCCGCGGCGCCTCCAAAAGCCCGCAGCGCCCCTACGAAAGCCTGCAGGAAGCCCGCTCCGCCTACGAACGCGAGTTCGTCCTGCGCAAGCTGGAAGAAAACCGCTGGAACATGACCAAAGCCGCGCAAGCCCTAGGCCTGGAACGCAGTCACCTCTACCGCAAAATGCGCGCCCTGGGCATCGCCCCCACCCGCGTGTAAGGAGTCGGCGCGCCGAGCGGCCACCGAAGTCCCGCCGTTATGGTTGGCACACAAACTCTCAACTCGCCCCCGTCCCCAGCGCTCCGCCTTCTCCCCTCACCAGCCGCCTCACAAACTCACGATCCGCCTCCAGAAAATCCAATTCCTCCAAACTTTCCGGCGCGCGCCATTCCATCCTCTCGAAAACCACGTTGTGAATTTCCCCCGGCGCAACCCGCACCGCAAAAAAGATCAGCTCGATCGCCTCACGCATCTCCGCATAGCGATTTTCGGTGCGATAAACCTCCGCGCCCACCGCGCACTCCGCTCCTAATTCTTCCCGCAGCTCCCGCGCCAAACCCTCTTCCGGTGTCTCGCCCCCCTGCAACTTCCCGCCGGGAAATTCCCATAGCAATTCAAACCGGTCTCCGCGCTTGCGCTGGCACACCAGCACTTTCCCGTCCTCCTCAATCACCGCAGCCACCACAGTCAACATTGAATCCCCAGCCCCGCGCCAACTCCGCGCCAATATCCCAGTCAAGCACCACAAGACGAGCCTGCGAAGACGCTTTTCTCTGCGCGCTCAGCGTCTCCGCGTTAATCCCGTCCGCAACCCAGAAATCAACCGCTCCAATTCCCGCGCTCCCTGGACCAAAGTCGGCCCCGGCGTATTCAAAAGCTCGTCGCGCATCACCACCACCCGCCCGTTCCGCACCGCCGGCACGTCTTGCCACAAAGGATTCCGCAAAGCCATGCTCGGCTTCGACCGCTCCCCGGCCGCCGCCCAAGCCAACACGATCAAATCCGGCCGCGCCAGCGCAACTTCCTCATCCGTCACGCGCGCCCCCGCCTTCACCCGCATCTCGCCGCCGGCCATCTTCACCAATTCCGCTACCCAGGGAGGGGAACTGATGCGCGGCTTCGGCCACGCTTCGCAGTAAACGCTCGGCCTGCTCCCAGCGTGGGCGCCGCCGGCCCGTCGCGCCACATCCGCCAATCCCCGCCGCATCTTGCGTATCAATTTCTCCGCCGCCCGCGCCCGGTTCGCTAGCCGTCCCAAAGTCCGCACGTCGTCCTCGATATCCGCAAGCGACCGCGGATTGATCGCCAGAAACGCCACCGGCTCCTGCAAAATCTTCTCCACCGTCTCCGCCGCGAAGGGCACCGACCCGATCAGCAGCGACGGCCGTAGCCGCATCACCTCCGCCACATCCAGCTTCCAGCAATCGCCCACCGCAGGCCGCCGCCCCACGTCCGCCACGTCCTTGCACCAGCGGCTCACGCCCACCAATTCGCGTCCCGCGCCCAGCTCCAGCAAGATCGAAGTCACGTTCGGCGCGAGGGAAACAATCCGCAATCCCTCCGCCGCGCCCTTTGCCGCGCGCTCCACCGCGTTCCGCCCGCCGCGTTTTTTCTTGCGTGCCATGTGATCCGATTCTAAGTCCGCGCCCCGCACATTACGAACAGCAAAAAGCCTTTCTCTGCGCTCTCAACGTCTCTGCGATGATCCCACCTTGAATTCCGCATGTTCCTCGCGCCTCCTCGCCGCAAAAAAAAACGCGCCGGAGAGGGCAACTCTCCGGCGCGTCTGGTTGAAAACGAGAAAAGCTACTGCGCTTTTTCCACCCGCTTCAAAGCCGGCTTCGGGATCTGCCACAAAATCTCGGAGTCGTCGGCGTTGTTCGGATAGAACTGCGCAGACTTCTTGCCCGAAGGCAGCAAGACGATATCCGCGCGGCGGTTGTAAGCGTACCAGGTGCCCGTGGCGTTTCTGGCTCGTGCCTTGGGCGCCGGATTCGGATTGGTGCTCTCCAGGGTCTTCACGTCCGACTTCGGCAGCGGGCGTTCCTTGCCGTAAGCCGCGGTCTGCACCTTGTCCGCGGAGATTCCCTGATCCACCAGGTATTGCTTGATGCGCTCCACGCGCCTTTCGCTCAAATCCTGGTTATGCGGTTTCGAGCCGCGAATATCCGCGTACGCTTCGATGGAGAGCTTCGCGTCCGGATCGTATTCCAGATACTTCTTGAATCCCGCCGCCAGCGTCGCCAGTTCCAGTTGCTGACTCTTCACCAGCCCAACCTGCGGATCCTTCTTGTCGGGGTAATCCGTCGGGTAGAAGACGCTCTGCAACACCACGTCCGGCACCGGTTCGATCATGCCGGTCACGTGGAAAGCCGCGGTCTGTGTTGTGGACCCGCCGCACTCGTTGCTGGCCGTTAGCGTGTACGTCTTGTTCTCGTCCACCGGCCCGTTCCCCGTGGCCGTCGGATCCGCCTTCACCGCTTGGCTCCCGTTCAGATCCACTTTGCCGATTCCCGAGATGTCCGCGGACTGCGCATTGGAAGTGGTCCAGGTCAGCGTCCCGGAATCGTCTGCAAGCACCTTGTCGCCCATCTTGTGGTAGTGCAGCTCGGTCGGGCTGGCCGAAAGGCTCGCCTCCACCTTCGTGTTCACGTTCACTGCGTCGGTAGCCGTCACGATGCCGCCAGGGCCTGCCGCCGTCAGCGTGTAGGTGGTCGTCGCGTGCGGAGAAACCGCTTGCGTTCCGCTGTTCGCTACTTTGCCCACGCCGTTGTCAAAGCTCACATCCACGGCATCCGTCGTGGTCCATTCCAGGTTGGTGCTCGCGCCGCAATTGATCGTGGCGCTGGTGTTGGTCATCGAGGCCTTCGTGGGTGCCACCACCACCGTGGCGCTCGCGATTCCCGCATGGAAACGAGGCAGCGGCGCCTTCTTGGTCAGGTCCGCGTCGCGCTTCGTCCAATCCGTCGTCACCTGTGAATTCTTGGCGACGTTGATCGAAACCTTCTTTCCGGCTTCTACCTTCACGTCTCCCGACCACAGCTCTTTGCCTTCCCGCGTGATCGTCAGGTGATGCGTCCCCGGAGGCAGCAGCAGTTCCTGCCGCCAGATCCAGAAATCGTTGTTGAATTCATCTACATGGCCCACAAAGTATCCCGGGGTCTTCCCGTTGGAAAGCACCGCGGCGCGTACGTCCACTCCGGTGATGTACACTCGGCCCCACGGCCCAGCAACTTTGTCGCCGTACGGTTCCAGCGCCACGTTCAGGTCGGTGGACTTGCCCGCCTCAATGTTTACGTCTTGCGAGGAAATCTTATAGCCGTAGTTCACCACTACCACGGTGTGCTTTCCCGCGCTCAATTTGATGCTGCGGCTGCCATCCCGAGTAGCATTGCCATCTACGAATACGTACGCCTGCGCGGGAGTTACCTTAATCTTCAGCTTCCCTTCCTGTGCGAAGCTGGCGCTCGCCAATATTGCGAAGGCCACCACGAGGGTGAAGACATATCCAAGTCGTCGCATCTGTCTATCTCCTGACTCTTGCTGTAGGCGAAATGAAAGGCCGCTTTTCCGCGCCCTGTTCGGATAAGCGTTGGCTGGGCCTGCTACGTTACTTGCCTAAGCCTACTCCTGTCAATAAGTTTGAAACAAAAAAAGCGAAAGGTTTGGGAACCACTCTGAGTGTTGCGATATCACATTTAGCGCGGCCACCGCAGTACAATACCGCACACATCTCGGACATCGCGCTCGGCCGCTGCGTCCCGATTTGCGTTCCGCGCATCGAAAAATTCGATGTTCAACGACATCATCCTCGACCATTTTCGCAATCCCCACAACGCCGGCGACCTCGCCGATGCTTCCGCGACCGTCGAAGTCTCGAATCCCGTCTGCGGCGACGTCTTGCGCCTCGCCGTGCGGCTGCATATCGGCCGCGTCGCCGCCGCCCGCTTCAAAACCCAGGGCTGCGTCGCCGCCATTGCCTGCAGCTCCGCGCTCACCGATCTGCTCCTCGGAAAATCCGCCGCCGAAATGCGCGCCATCACCCCGCAGCAAATCTCGGCCAGCCTCGGCGAGTTGCCTCCCGCCACCTTCCACGCCGCGCAACTCTGCAGCGACGCCGTCGCCGCCCTCCTGAAAAATCTCCGCTGAACCGTAATCCGACGCGCAAATCATCGCTGGCGTCTGGTCCTGACGGTCGTCGCGGATTATTTCCAGCAGGCCGACGGCCTAGAAGTACTATGGGTCATGATAGGTCCACAGGGAGGGAGCCGTGACCACCCGCCAGCACCAGGTTCTCACGCAACTCGGTCGAGCCGCTGACCGGATTTTTTCCGCCAACGATCGCATCAATCAGATTCTGATCGAACGTCTTGACCCCGCAGCCTGGCGCGCCAAACCGCCCGACAAGGCCCGCACCATCGTCGCGATCTTCACGCACATGCACAATGTCCGCACCAAGTGGCTCCGGCTTAGCGCTCCGCACCTGAAAATTCCCGCGCAACTCCAGCGCGCGCGCTGCACGCCGCAGCAGGCTCGCGCGGCGTTGGCGCAGAGCGCTGCGCGCTGCGCGGAGATGCTTGCGGAAGCGCTCGGCGGTCCGGGCGGCCGCGTCCGGAAGTTTCGCAGGGACGGCTGGGCTTCGCCTTGGCCCGTTGGCCCGGAAATGTTGTGCTACATGCTCGCTCACGAAGCCCACCATCGCGGGCAGGTGTGCATGCTCGCGCATCAGCTGGGATTTCCGCTGCCGCAAGAAGTGGGGTACGGAATCTGGAATTGGGAAAAGCTGTGGAAGGAGTGCGGCGCGCCCGGCGGTCCAGGCGACGATTCTTAGAGTCGGATTTATGCTTTGGCGCGCGCTCGTTGCAATTGCCGGCGATGCGCCGCTTCAAGATTCATTTCGCAGCGAGCCCGGTTTCCCACGGATGAACCAACACAGTTCGTCGTCGCGCCCAACGCCGACTGCACTTTTTCCGCCGCACGCGCCTTTGCCGCACTCTGCTACTGTCCGATCGCTTTGCGCAGCGTTTCCGGATCGTTCAGATTCAGAATCACGCCTTCTTCTTCCGTCTCCACTTCCGCCAATTCCTCCGCGTGATTCCAGACGACCTGGCGCGCGCCCACGGATGCAGGAGCCGCCAGCAGTTCTTCATAGAGCGCGGCGCGAAACAGCACCGGATGGCCGCGCCGCCCGTGGTGCTTCGGCAAGACGATGAGGTTCTGGCCGGAATCGAATGCCGCGATCAATTGCGCCACCAATTGCGCCGAAACCAGAGGATGATCCACCGGGCAGAGCACGATGCCCTCGGTCGCGGCCGGCGGCAGACTGCGAATAGCCGCGTGAATCGAAGAAAGCTGTCCCGTGGGCCACTCCGCATTCACCACGATGCAGGCCGGATCAATTTTCAGATGGCCGCGAATCGCCGACGCTCCCGCGCCCAGCACCACGCGGGTGATGCCGATGCGGGGATGCCGCGTCGCGGCAAGCAGGTGTTCGACGAAGGTCAGTCCTTGCAGGGAAATCAGCGCCTTGGGCTGGCCCATCCGCCTGGATTCTCCGGCGGCGAGGATCGCGGCGGCCAGCATCGCAGGTCAGTCGCGCAGCAGTTGCGCGGCTTCGGAAAGCTTGATGGACTTGTTGGGGGAGTTTTGCACGCGGCGGCGCACCGCGATCAATTCCGCCACGATGCTGACCGCGATTTCGTCGGGGGTGAGCGCACCGATATCCAGGCCCACGGGCGCATGCACTTGCTCGAAGTGCGCGGCGGAAAATCCTTCTTTCTCGAGCGCCTTGTACACCGCGATCACCTTGCGTTTGCTGCCCATCATCCCGATGTAGCGCGGCGTGAACCCGCGCGGGTCCGCGCCCATCGCCCAGGCCAGCACGCGCATGTCTCCGCTGTGGCCGCGCGTGACGATCAGCAGGTACGACGCGGAATTGGGCTGAATCTTCGCGAAGGCTTCTTCGTAGGAAGTGTAAATCTCGCCGGCCATGGGAAAGCGCTCGGCGTTCGCGAACGCTGCGCGGTCGTCCACGATCACGATCTTGAATCCCGCCTGGTGCGCCACCGGCGCCACCGCCGTCGAGACGTGCCCGCCGCCGAACATGTACAGCACCGGCTGCGGCAGAATGGGCTCGACGAAAATCTCCAGCGTGCCGCCGCAGATCAGGCCCGCGTCGTATTGCGCGTCGTGATTCAGATTGAAGATCATCTTGCGCGGCTGCTCCGCCAGGATCACTTCCTTGGCCGCGGCCCACACTTCCGCCTCGACGCAGCCGCCGCCGACCGTGCCCAGGATCGAGCCGTCGTCGCGCACCAGCATGCGCGAACTTTCATAGCTCGGGATCGAGCCGTTGGTGTGCACGATGGTAGCCATCGCGCCGCGCTCCCCGGCCCGCTTCATGCGCACGATTTCTTCGAACAGGTCCATCGCTATTCCGTTTATCCCGCGGCGCGCGATTCCGTGCCGCGCATACTAAGATACCGCAGAGCTGGATTCGGTTGGAATGTTAAGTTTTGGCGTCTTGCCGGTTGCGTTGGAGCGCCGCCTGAACGGCGAAGGCAAAGGCGCCCGCTAAAGCCGCTACAGAGTCAAAACCCGAGCCTGCGCGCATTTTTTTCGAGAGTGCGCCGCGCTTGCGGACACTTGCTTGCGCGAGACGCCGCGCGTCACAGCAACGCGCCGGCTCCAGGCTCACGCGGATTTGGCGACCAGGATGTGGTTGCTCGCGTGCGCTGGCTGACTTGCGGCCGGTGCGAAAGCCGCGGGCGGCGCGCAGACCGCGATGGCTTCGGAGATTTGCGAGACTTCCTGCTGCATCGCCGCCTGCCATTTTTGAAACGCTTTTTTCTCCTGCTCGACTTCGTTCTGATTGCGGTTCATGCGTTCGACGTACTGGCGGGTGATGCGCTCGACCTCGGCCTGCAAGAGGGAGTTTTCCTCGGCGCGGCGCGTCCAGTATTCCTCAAACTTTGTGCGCTGGTCGGCTTCGTAGGCGGCTACGGCGGACTGGCGCTGCGCGGCGTCCTGCAGGATGTCGTCGAGCGGAATGCCCGCGGCGCTGAGGGCCATCAGCACGGACGCGCGCTTGATGTCGTCGGAGAGGCCGCGCAGATGGTCGCTGCCCAGCATTTCAACCACTTTGTTGACGCTGTAGCCCAGGCGCGCGCCGACGATTCCGGCGGAGCGGTAGATATCTTCGAGCGACAGGAGGTCGCCCTGCGGCGAGGCGGCCGGCGGTTCGCCGGGAATGACCGAGGGGTTGGCCGACGCGGCGGCGTCCGCGGCCGCAGGCCCGCGCGACAAGGCTGCGCCATTGCCGTTTCCGGCCGGCGCTTCCGTTTCGTGGTTGCGGGAGCCGAAATTGATCCATTTGTTGGGCATGTGAGTTCTCTCCTCGAGCGGGGCTGATTTTCGGTTCTGGTGCGGCGCGGCGGGAACAGGCGGCACGTCGCGCGGTAGCGCGCCGCGCGGCGAATCAATGGGGGCAATTTCGAAGCCAATCACGGGGTTGTGAACCACTTTTCTGGGAATGGTGATGGGAGCGAGGGCGGGCGGTGCCAACTTGGGAACGGGCCGCGAAATCTCGGCGCCGCCTGCTGGTGGAGTTTGCTGCGGCTGCACGAGAGTTGGTTGCCGGTCATGCGGATCGCGCTGGCGTCGCGGCGCGTCGGGCGGCTGGAGCGGGGGATTGAGTTGGCGCCGAGCAGCGATGGGCGCGGGCTGCGGCGGGAGGGTCGCCGGTGCGGCGGCGGGGTGTGTGCGGACGCCGGGCGGATTCGCACCCGCGAACCAGGGCGGTTCTGGGCTGCGCACGAGTTTGCCTGGGGGAAAGATGCCGATGCGGTCGCGTTGCATGCCGACGAGGTAATCCAGGTCGTCGAGGCGGCACCATTTGGTGATGGCGGAAAATTCGTCGCGACACCAGGTGACGTGAATGCTCGAGCCGGGTTCGATGGGGAATTTCGTGCGAAGGCATGCCCCGGAGGGGGACACGTCCTCGATGCGGGCAGGGAAGGTGTGCAGTGTTCCATCCTGGTCCTGCCAGGACACGCGCGCCAGGGCCATCATGGCACGGCGAGGCTCGCCGAGGATTCGCGTGGCATCGCTCATGCAATTCCCTATCGGCAGGAACGCGGGGAATCGTGATTTTGGTGATTGGTGAGTGGCGACTGGGGCGAAAATTGGGGGCCCACGGAGTGGGGGATTGGAGAGCGGGTGGGCGTTTTGGGCGGGATTAGAACGGGGTGCGGTTGTTTGTTTTCAGTGGGTTGCGTCATTTTCTAATTCCGGAATCCGCGATTAGAAATGCGCGGTTGGGTTGCGCAGGAGGGAAGCGCACGCGCGGCGTGGCGGGCCGGGTGACGAAAGCGGGGCCGATCATGCGTCCTCCTTGTTGGGGCGAAATATGCGCCCGACCGATGATAACACAATCGTGACGGTACTGAAAGCGAAAAATGGGGGGTGGAGAAGCGGCGCGGGGGGCTAAGCAGCGTGACGCGTGCGGACGGCGGGCGCGGCGCCCTAGGGGCAAGGGCAGCGGCAAAGGCTGCCAGGTTCGGTGAGCTTGAAGCGGCCGTCACGAAGTCAACAGCGACAGCAACGGCAGCGACGACAACAGAGGCGACGGCGGCCCGGTTCGGTGAACCCGAACCGGCCGCTACAAAGTCAACGGCAACGGCCACGGCAACAGCGACGGCACCAGCGCCAGCACCAGCAACAGCAACGGCAAGAGCAGCAGCGCGGGCTACTGCGTTTGGTTGTGGTTCCGCCTGCGGTTGGCACGGTCTCGGGTTCGAGCGGCGGTGGTTGGTTGCTGGCGCGAGGGCGCGCTTGGTGGGGCGTTCTTTTTTGCGCTGGCCTTTTGGGTGTAGTTGCGCAGGACGGAATTTGGATGGGGTGGCTGGGAATATCTGGGAGCTTGACTGGGTTTGGTTGTGGCTGTTTACTCTGGGGCTTGGCCAGCGGGAGGGGGCAGCGATGAAGGCTATCGTTTATGAGAGGCATGGGGGGCCTGAAGTTTTGCAGTACAAGGAAGTGGCGGAGCCTGGGATCGGGGCTTACGAGGTGTTGGTGCGGGTGCGGGCTTGCGCTTTGAATCATCTGGATTTGTGGTTGCGGATGGGGTTGCCGGGGCTGACGGTGCCGTTTCCGCATATTCCGGGGAGCGATATTGCGGGGAGCGTCGCGCGGATCGGCGAGAAGGTGACGAACGTGAAGGTGGGGGAGCGCGTCCTTTTGCAGCCGGGGATTTCCTGCGGGCAGTGCGAGAAGTGCCTGGCGGGGGAAGACAGCAAGTGCGTTGCGTACGCGTTGTTCGGGCAGGGAGTGGACGGCGGGTGCGCGGAGTATGTGAAATCGCCGGCGGTGAATTGCGTGGCGATTCCCGAGAAGCTGTCTTTCGAGGAGGCGGCGGCGTTTCCGCTGGTGTCCTTGACGGCATGGCACATGCTTATCACGCGAGCGCAATTGAAGCCGGCAGAAACGGTGCTGGTGCTGGGCGCAGGGAGCGGAGTGGGCAGCGCGGCGATACAGATCGCGAAGGCCGCAGGGGCGTGGGTGATCGCGACGGCGGGGTCGGACGAAAAACTGGAGAAGGCGCGGGAGCTGGGGGCCGACGCGGCGATCAATCATGCGACGCAGAAAATTGCGGAGGAGGTGAAGCGATTGACCGGGCGGCGCGGAGTGGATGTGGTGTTCGAGCACGTGGGGCACGTGACTTGGGACGACAGCATTCATAGCCTGGCGACGGGCGGGCGGCTGGTGACTTGCGGGGCGACAACCGGGTTTGACGGGGCGATTAATATTGCGTATTTGTTTACGCGGCAGCTTTCGATTTTGGGGTCGTTCATGGGCGGGAAGGCGGAGTTGTTTTCTGCGTTGGAGCTTTTGCGGCGAGGGCTTTTGAAGCCGGTGATTGATGTGGTGCTGCCTTTGCAGGAGTGCGCGGAGGGGCACCGGAGGCTGGAGAGCCGCGAACAGTTTGGGAAGATCGTTTTGAGCGTGGGGTAGAAGCGGGTGGGGAATGATTTAACACAGAGTTCACGGAGAAAAGCGGAGTTACGGTTGGGAAAAACTACGGAGCACGGACACACCGAGTTGAGACAAAGCTTGTGAGGAAATCGGACGGATGAGTGACGGGAGCCAACCGGAGCAGGGGGCGCCGCGGACTTTGCGGAATATGTGGCTGGGGTTTGCGGCGGCGCTGGCGATTGTGGCGGCGTACACGGCTTTCACGTTCTGGTCGCGCTGGCAGGAGAATGCGGATCTTGCGGCGAAGGATAAGGCGGCGCGGGCGGCGGCGCAGCGGGACGCGGACGAGAAGTCCATCGCGGTGCTGGGCGGAGAGGAATTCAAGATCATCAGTTTTTACGCTACGCCGGGGTTGATTCACCGGGACGAGAGCGTGGACCTGTGCTACGGGGTGTCGAATGCGAAGTCGGTGAAGCTGGACCCGCCGGAGGCGAACGTGTGGCCTTCGGTGGACCGGTGTTTGCAGATCGCGCCGAAGAAAACGACGATGTACACGTTCACGGCGGAGGATGGGAAGGGCAACACGAAAACGGCGACGTTGACGATTCAGGTGCGGTAGGTTGGGTGGTTTGCAGAGGTGAAGGCAAGGGCAAAGTCAGAGGCGACGGAAAAGGCGACGGCAAACGCAATGGCAACCGCAACAACAACCGCAGCAGCGACGACAAAGCAACGGCAACGGCAACGGCAACGGCAACAACAACTGCTGCCCGGTTCGGTGAACCCGAACCGGCCGCTACAAGGTCAACGGCAAGAGCAGCGGCAACGGCTGGGGTTGGGGTGGCGCAACTTTTTGTGTGGGGGCGGGTTTGGGCGTATGGTTGGCATGAGAGTTGAGAACTGGCGCGGAATCGTCCGCCCGGTCGCTTCTGCCCAACGAATACGGTGATGGCTGTATTTTGGGGCGCACGGATATCCGGCGATCGGCATTATGGAAAAGTTTACTATTCGCGATGTTGGTAATTGTTTGCAACCTCAGGTCCAGCTACACCGTCAGATTACAGTAGGAGGCGTCTAAGATGACGATCCCGTACAAGTTCGTGAGCGCTCCGGTTTTACGCAGAGCCTCGAGACGTTCCGTATCGCGAGGGTGCCAGATGGCTCTGGCATATGCGCTGTCGCTCGGGCTGCTGGCCGCGACGTGGCCGCAGAGCCTGGCGGCTTATCAAGACGTGCAGGACGCACAGAACGCGCAGGCGGCGCCGCCGCAGGGCGCGCAGGCTCCGCAGTATGCGCCGCAGACGCCCGACCAATTGCAGCAGTTGGTGGCGCCAATCGCGCTGTACCCGGATTCGCTGGTGGCGCAGGTTCTGGCCGCTTCGACGTTTCCGGCGGAGGTGGTGGAGGCGGACCGCTGGCTGCAGAGCAATCCGAATCTGAAAGGCGACGCGCTGGCGCAGGCGGTGGATCAGCAGACCTGGGACCCCAGCGTGAAGGCGCTAACCGCGTTTCCCACGGTACTGGGGAACATGGATAAGAATATTTCCTGGACCTCGTCGCTGGGCGACGCGTACTACAACCAGCAGCAAGACGTGATGAACGCGATTCAAGTGATGCGCAGCAAGGCGGAAGCGGCGGGGAACTTGAAGTCCACGTCACAGCAGACGGTGGATACGCAGGGTTCGACGATCGTGATCCAGCCCGCGGATCCGCAGATCGTTTACGTGCCGGCCTACAATCCGTGGGTGGTTTACGGGTATCCGGTGTCGCCGTGGCCGTATTGGTATCCGTATCCGGGAATTTGGTTTGGCGGGCCGTACCTATCGTTTGGAATTGGTTTTGGGATTGGGTTTTACGGAGGATATGGCTGGGGCTGGGGCCACTGGGGCGCGAACTGGCATGGCGGCACGGTGGTTTACAACAACAACCGGTACTATTCGCACAGCACGACGTTCTACAACCGGAACAATTATTATCGCGGCGGCGGAGAGCGGGGCGTTGCCAACAACGTGCATACGGGCGGCGCATACCACGGAGGGGCGTACCACGGCGGCGTTTACAACCGGCCGGGCGCAACGGCGCGGCCGTTCAACGGCAATAACCAGGCGGCACGCGGCTTCGGACAATCGCACGGGCAGAGTGGGATGCACTCGGGAGCGTTCAGCGGCTACAACCACGGCGGGGAGACGCGCAGCTATTCGTCACGGGGCAGCAGCAGCTTCGGCGGGGCGCGCGGCGGCGGTGGCGGCGGAGCGCGCGGCGGTGG
>JBAQJS010000076.1:0-8751 GCA_049300435.1 Candidatus Acidiferrales bacterium
GTCCGCCAGCGCCGCGAGAAATTTCTCGTTCTCCTCGCGCGGTCCCACCGAAACCCGCAACGCCGTCGGCAGCCCCATCCAGCGCATCGGCCGCACGATCACCCCGCGCCGCAGCAATTCCTCGCTCACCGGCTCGGCGTCGCGCCCGAACTCCACCAGCACGAAATTCGCAAAGGACGGCACGAACGCAATTCCCAGTCCCTGCAATCCCGCGGCGAGCTGCGCGAGGCCCGCGCGATTTGCTTCCACCGATTTGCGCACGTGCTCGGAATCGTCCAGCGCCGCAAGCGCCGCCGCCTGCGCCACCCCCGAAGTGTTGAACGGGCCGCGCAGCTTGTTCATTTCGCCCAGCAGGTCGGCGGGCCCGATGCCGTAGCCGATGCGCAGCCCGGCCAGGCCGTACACTTTCGAGAAGGTTCGCAGCACGATCACATTCCGCCGCCGCTGCGCCACCGCCACCGAGCGCGAATAATCGCTGCGCTCCACGTATTCGAAATACGCTTCGTCCACCACCACCAGCACGGTCTCCGGGACGCGCGCCAGAAACGCATCCAACTCGTCAGCCGTGAACATGGTGCCGGTGGGATTATTGGGGTTCGCCAGGTACACCAGCTTCGCTTCGCGCGGCAGGTTGCGCGCGATCGCGTCCAGGTCGAATGCGTAATGGCGCAGCGGAATTTCCAGCAGACGCGCGCCCGCCGCTCGAATCGCGATGTAGTACAGCGGAAAGGAGCCGTGCGAAGTCACCCCGCAGTCCGCCGGCGTGAGCATGATCCGCGCGGCGAGGTCAATCAATTCCGTCGAGCCCGCGCCCAGAATAATATTTTCCGCCGGAACGCCGTGCTTCTTCGCGAGCGCCTCGCGCACGTAGAATCCGCTGCCGTCCGGATAGCGATTCGCTTCCGCCAGCGCCTTCTGCGCGGCGGCCAGCGCCAGCGGCGAAGGTCCCAGCGCATTTTCGTTGGAAGCGAGCTTGATGGGATGCACGTTCAATTCCCGCTCGACCTCTTGAATCGGTTTTCCCGGCACGTAGGGCGCCAGCGCCCGGATATGCGGCGGAACGAGTTCGTGAATCGGCGTGGTCATGCGCCGGAAAGCTTCAGCGCTTTCCCCTCGGACCTGAGAAATTCCCCGGCTTCGGCCGGTGCTGCCCCGGACCGCCGCGTTTCCGTCCGCCCGGCTTTATTCCCGCGGGGCGCCCCGGCTTGCTGAATTTGCCTTTCGCCCGCCCGAACGCGCCCGGCTCCGTTGGCCGCCGCGATTTCCATGGCGCCCCGGCCTTCGCTCCGCGCGGCCCGCCGAATTTCGCTCGAGCTGGACCCTCTGCGCGTCCCGCTCCTTGCGACGATTCCGGACGGCGCCACGGCGCTTCGGGCCGCGGCTTGATGGGCCGGTCGTATTCCGCGTCTGGCACGGAACGCTTGAAGGAATCCGACCGGAACTTCTGAAATGGTTTTCCGCCGCGGCCGGGTCTCGCTCCACGCGCTGAATCGCTCTTGAATGGCTGGCGCGGCTTCCACGGCCCGCGCGATTTCGCGTCGCGCGGCTTGGAAAAGCCTGGCTTTGAAAAGCCCGGCTTAGAGAACGGCGGCTTCGGACCGCGGACTCCGCCAGCGGCTGGTTGCGATTTGAAATCCGCGCGTGGCGGCGCTCCCGGCCGCGCATTCTGAAACCGCGCCGGCGACGGAGCTACAAACGGAAGCGGAGGCGCTGGCCGCGCCCCGTGCTCTGGACGTTCGTTCCTGAAATCCTGCGCGGCCTGCGCAGGCTCGCGCGGCGTAAACGGCTGGTTCTGCCGCTTCCCTTCACCCGGCTTCGGTTTCGGCTGATACGGCCGCCGCTTCACAAATGGCCGGCGCGCCATCAGCGCAGCAATCGCCGGCGCGGGCGCCCCGGTTGCCGGCAGCCCAGCGCGCGCCGCGGCTGCAATCGCAATCCCAGGCTGTGCCGCCGCGCCCGGCTGCACCATCCGCCGCAAAGTAGCCACCTCGGCATCCGACAGCGGCCGGTAGTGCCCCGCCGACAGCTCCTCCATCGCCAGGTTCCCGATTTTCACCCGCTTGATCTTCTCCACGGGATGCCCGGTCTGGAACAAACGGTTGCGCAACGCATCGCGCCGCGCTTCGGAAAGCGTCACTTCGTACCACGGCGCGTCCTTGCCCTTCAGCCGCGTGATGCGCGCCCCGGTGGCCTGCGTCAGCTCTTCAATCTCCTCGAAAGTCAGGAGCGTCTTCAGCTTCAGGTTGTATGTCTGCGGCAGATGATGCGCCTGCAGCATCAGGTTCGCGAGCTCGCCGTCGTTGGTGAGAAACACGAGCCCCATCGAGTGATATTCCAGCCGACCCACGGGAAAAACGCGCTGCGAAACGCCGTACAGCAAATCCGTCAGCGACCGCCGCCCCTCCGGATCCACCATCGTCGAAAGCACTTCGGGCGGCTTATTCAGCAGCAGATACACGCGCTCGGTTTCCGGCCGCAGCAGCTTGCCCTGCACCTTGATGTGATCTTTGGATTCGTCCGCCTTGGTGCCCAGCTCGGTCACGGTCTGCCCGTTCACGGTCACCAGGCCGGACTTGATCAGTTCCTCGGCGTGCCGCCGCGAAGCGATGCCCGCGCGCGCGATAATCTTCTGTAGCCGTTCCAGCATGGGGAGGTAGATTGTCTCCGTGGTGCCAATACAGCTTAACGGAAAAGCGCGCTGGGAGCGAATCAGAACCGCCGAGAAGAAGGCCTGCTGCTATCGCAAAACAGAAGCGAGATGTCATCGCGAGCGCAGCGAGCGAGCCGCGTAGCGCCAGCTTGTCCTGAGCGCCTGTCTGCGGCGGGCTCGAAGGACGTCCGGCCGGCTCTTTACCGTACGCAGCCGGACGGCAATCTAGACCGTTTCCGTAAGTCGAAGAACCATTAGGTGCCTCAGCGGAAGCTAACCGTTGGGCTCAGTCGAGCTGTTCCCAGCGGAAGCCGCGGCAGCGCGAGTCTTATCCGTATCCTCAACATCAGCCGTCGGCGCACTCTCCGCGTGCGGCGGCAAATCGGACAACGCTTCGGCGGCCAATTGCGCGGGCGTCTCGGAGTTCTCCGATTCGGCCTCCTGCTCGCCGGAAACGTCCGCGATGGAGTCTTTCTCGGATTCCGCCTCGCCGCCGCCCCCGGCTGCATCCTCCGCGACCGCTTCCCCCAATTCTTCGGGTTCCGGCTCCGGCTCGGCGATGCCCTCGTCCGACCCCAGCGCCGCCTGCGCCAGCGCCTCGAATTCCTTCAGGCTGGGCAGCTCATCCAGGTCCGAAAGCCCGAAGCGCATCATGAACTGCTTCGAGGTGCGATACAAAATCGGCCGCCCGATCACTTCCTTGCGCCCGGCCGTCGTGATCAATCTCTTTTCCAGCAGCGTCTTGATCACCCCGCCGACGTGCACGCCGCGAATCTCGTTGATTTCCGGCACGGTCGCGGGCTGCTTGTACGCAATCACCGCGAGCGTTTCCAGCGCCGGCATGGTCAGGCGCAGCGGCGGCTGCAGGCTCTTGATGAATTTGCGCACCGCATCGTGATGCTGCGCCTTGGTGTAGAACTTCCATCCGCCCGCCACCTTGCGCACTTCGATGCCGCGCTCGTCCGTCTGATACGCGGCCACCAGCAACTCCAGCGCCGCGCGCGCTTCGGGCTTTTCAATCCCCAGCGCCTTAGCAATTTGGTCAAGCGTGGCCGGCTCATCCGCCGCATAAATAATCGCTTCGAGCGCAGCCTGAATTTCTTGTGGCGTCATCCGTTTCCCCTCACAGCCTCTACGGCCGTCCGGCGTTCTTTGTGGGTCGCGGCTTTAGCCGCGATATCACGATTACCGAAAAACACAGCGCTTCAGCCCCTGAAGCTCCCGCGGCATCTCGCTTTACGGCTATGATCGTCAGATCCGGACTGTCCGCGAAAAGCCGCCGCCCCGCCGCGCTCCAGATTTCCGATCAGCCCGCCGGCGCCGCGCCCCTTGCGCGAACCCCTCACAAATACTGCTCCTCGATCTGCGCCATCGCGTCCGGCCCGGCGAAAACCGCGTCAAACATCTTGTGTTTCCGCAAACGAATATCTTCGAACAAATCCGACTGCACCAGCATCACCGCCTGCATCCGCACCATCTCCAGCACGGCTAGCAGCGCCACGATCATCGCGTTCCGGGTCTCGCACGTCTCGAAAAATCCGATCAACGAAACCGGCTCGTCCGTCGCGATCAACCGCTGCCGCAGCCGGTCCATCATCTGCGCGATCGAGACGCTATCGTGCCGCAGCCCGAACTGCGGCACCTCCTTGCGGCGCTCCAGCACTTGCTGGAACGTCTTCACCAGGTCCACCAGCGAAACCACCAGCTCGCCCTGCACCTCGTCGCCGCCATACAGCGATTTATCCGGATGCGACCAGACGTGCGCCTCCACCTGCTGCTTCTGATACAGCAGTTGCGCCGCGTTCTTGAATTTTTCGTGCTCCAGCAGCCGGTGCATCAGCTCTTCGCGCGGGTCCGCCTCTTCCCCGGCCAGCAGCGGGTCCACGGGCAGCAGCATTTTCGATTTGATGTGGATCAGCGTCGCGGCCATGTAAATGAAATCCGCGGAGACGTCAATGTCCAGTTTTTCCAGTTGGTGCAGGTAATCCAGGTATTGCTCGGTGATTTTGGCGATGGGGATGTTGTGGATGTCCATCTCCTGCTTGCGTATCAAATCAAGCAGCAGATCGAGCGGCCCTTCGTAAGCCGGTAAATTGATGCGATAGGGTGATGCCATTCTAAGGCCTATCCTCCGTCGTAGCGCCGCTTGTCTTGAGAGCCTGCCAGCGGCAGGCTCGAACCCAAATCGCCGCACAGCGCCAAATGCGGCGAGCCGCGTAGCGCCGGCGTCCCGCCGGCTCTTAGCAGTGCACACAGACGGGCACGGCATGCCGCGCCCCTACTCGAATTCGGTTACTCTGACGCGGACGCCGCGCCCGGACCAGTCGTCTTGCGCGCCTCGTCCCACTGAAAGATCGCGTTGCGCACGCGCTTCATCGTCTTACGCGCCACCCTCTGCGCCTGCTTCGATCCGTTGTCGAGGATATCCCAAACGCGCTGTGGATTCGCCTCAAATTCCTTCCGCCGTGCTTGAATCGGCTCGATCCATTTAATCAGCCCGTCGGCCATTTCCTTCTTGCAGTCCACGCAGCCGATCCCCGCCGTCCGGCACAGATGGTCAATCCGCCCCACCGTCTCCGGCGGCGAGAACAATTTGTGATAAGCGAACACCGGACAGATTTCCGGCCGCCCCGGATCCGTCCGCCGCACCCGCTGCGGGTCCGTCAGCATATTCCGCGTCTTCGCCCGTATCTCCTCCGGCGGATCGGTTAGCCAGATGGCGTTGCTGTAGGATTTGGCCATGCGGCGGCCGTCTAGGCCTGGAAGGCGGGGAGTTTCGGTCGCGATGTAAGCGGGTTCCACCAGAATCTGTCGCGACGGAAAGAAACGCTTGCCTGACCCGATTGCATCGTAGAAATTCTCGAGCCCGACGTCGCGCACGTACTTTTTGACTGCGTCGTAGAACCACGGAGCGAACACCACTCCCAACTGCTGCAGGGCGACGGGCGTGGCTTCCCTCGAATCCATCTTCAGCAAGCTGCACACTCTAATCAGAGCATTCTCCGCGTCTTGGTTTTCGTTATCGCCGAGTGCTAAGTCGATCTCGAAGCCAAACGTGGAGTTAAAGCGCCGCACCACCTCGCGCGTCAGCTCCACATGCGGCGCCTGATCCTCGCCCACCGGCACCAGCAATTCCTTCTTCGGCTCGCCGTACATCACAATATCCGCCGATTGCAGCAGCGGATAGCCCAGAAACCCATACGTGCCCAGGTCGCGCCCCTTCAAGTTCTCAATCTGCTCCTTGTAAGTCGGCACGCGCTCCAGCCAGCTCAACGGCGTAATCATCGAAAGCAACACATGCAATTCCGCATGCTCCAAGACCTGCGATTGCACGAACAAAGTGGATTTCTCCGGATCCAGCCCCACCGCCAGCCAATCCAGCGCCACCTGCAAAGTATTTTCCGCAATCGAAGAAGTATCCTCGTAATGCGTCGTCAACGCGTGCCAGTCCGCCACGAAAAAATAGCAATCGTATTCCTGCTGCAATTTCAGCCAGTTCGCCAGCGCCCCAAAATAATGCCCCAGATGTAACCGGCCGGTTGGCCGCATCCCGCTCAGAACCCGTTTGAGTTTAGCCAAGTTGAATCAGTTCTCCCAAAATCTCGCAACCTGCCGTTGCCGTTGATCTCGTAGCGCCGGCGTCTCGCCGGCTCTTTTCTTCCGCCGCCCACCGCCAATTCCAAACCGCGCCCTACCCGCGCAACAAATCCCGCGCAATCACCATCCGCTGCATCTCGCTGGTGCCCTCATAAATCGTCAGCACCCGCGCGTCGCGGTAATAACGCTCCACGTCCGTCTCCCGCGAATACCCGGAACTGCCGTGAACCTGCACGGCCTTATAAGCCACGCGATTGGCCATCTCGCTCGCGTACAATTTCGCGCGCGAAGCATGCGCGCCCGGCCTTCGCGTCCCGCCACCCGCCCGCGCTGCGCTCGCTTCGTTGTCCCGCATCCACGCCGCGTAGTGCGTCAAAATCCGCGCCGCGGAAACGTCCGTTTCCATATCCGCCAGCATCCACTGAATCGCCTGATACTCCGCGATGGCCTTGCCAAAAGCCTTGCGCTGCTTCGCGTAACGCGTCGCCGCCTCCAGCGCGCCCTGTCCCACACCCACCGCCTGCGCCGCAATCCCCACCCGCCCGCCGTCGAGCGATTCCAGCGCAATCTTCAGGCCCTGACCCTCTTCGCCCAGCCGGTTCTCCACCGGCACGCGGCAATCCTGCAGCGAAATTTCCGCCGAGCGCGACAGCCGCAATCCCATCTTATCTTCGTAGCGGCTGATGCGAAAACCGGAAAACTCCGGCTCCACCAGAAACGCCGTCACTCCCCGGCTGCCCGCCTGCGGATCAGTTTTCGCAAAAATAATATATACCCCGGACACTCCCCCGTTCGTCACCCACGCCTTCGTGCCGTTCAGTAAATAATGGTCCCCGTCGCGCACCGCCCGCGCCTGAATTCCCGCGGCGTCCGACCCGGCTTGCGGCTCCGTCAGGCAGAACGCGCCCAGAATTTCCCCGCGCGAAAGTCGCGCAAGATACTTTTTCTTCTGCGCGTCGCTGCCGAATTTCCACACTGGAATGCCCACCACGGAATTCGTCACGCTCAGCGCCACCGCCGTCGAAGCGTCCACGCGTGCCACCTCTTCCAGCATCAGCGCGTAGCTCACCGTGTCCGTGCCCGCGCCGCCCCATTCCTCCGGCACCAGCATCCCGCAGCATCCCAATTCCCCCAGCTTCCGCAGTTGTTCCGCCGGAAATTTCTCCTCCCGCTCGTATTCGCGCAGGATGGGCCGCACTTCCGTCTCCATAAACTGCCGGACGGTGTCGCGAATCAAGATTTGGTCGCTGCTAAGTGAAAAATCCATCGGGAAAGGTGTAGCGCCGATGCTAGCATACCGCGCGCGCAAAACGAAAAGCCCCGAAAACCACGAGCGCCCGCGGCAAACGGTTATAATCTACCCGCATGATTCCCGCTTCCTACAAACCGCACAAGAAGTTCATGGAGCTGGCCATCGCCGAGGCCAAACTGGCCGGCGACCGCGGCGACTATCCCATCGGCGCGGTCATCACCCGCCTCGTCGGCAGGCGTGAAGTGGTCATCGCCAGCGCCGGCAACCGCGTAAAAACTTCGGGCTCCAGCATCAAGCACGTCGAACTGGAAACACTCAAATACGTATCCAGCGGCTACGGACGCTACCTGCCCGACTTCGTCCTCTACTCCACGCACGAGCCCTGCGCCATGTGCGCCGGCGCCTGCGTCTGGTCGCGCATCGGCGCCGTCGTTTACGGCGTTTCCCAGGAAGACATTGACGCTTACGGTCGCAAGCACGGTACGGAAGATTACAAATGGCGGGCTTGTCTCATCTCCTGCCGGTATGTCTTCAAAAAGGGTAATCGCTCCATCCCCGTCGTCGGCGGCTTTCTGCGGAAGGAATGCCACAAGCTATTCAGCTACAGGAAACCTCAACGATAGCCACTCCCGCACGCGCGGCGCGACGCGCGTCCGTCATCTACCCGCAACCAGCTAATCGTCTGATCTCACCTTCGGCGTAGGCGGCGGCTTCAGCCGTGTGTTCACCTTGGCCTTTTTCCCGGGCTTGATCGTCACCGTATCCGTCTTCGTCACCAGGCCCGGCGCCTCGAATACCAGCGTGTAGTGTCCCGGCTTCAATCCCTCGAAACTGTACGCCCCGGTCCCGTCCGTCGAGCCTCCCGTGGATTGCTTGCTGGAATCATTGGTCAAGGTCACCTTGGCCCCCGCCAGCGGCGACCCTTGATGATCGGATACGTTGCCGAAAATCGAGCCGGTGCCGCCTTGTGCGCGCAACAGCGGCGGCGCAAGCAAAAGCGCGATTCCCATAGCCGCCAAAAAGAAAATACGCCGGCCGCTCAACATGTTGTCCCCCAAGGTTGCACGTCTAGAATTCGTCGGGTCCAGCGAATCGCCGCGCCGCGGCGCTACAGCTTCAGCAGCTCCCGCAAGCGCTTGGTCTGCGCGCGCGACACCGGAATCTCGCTCGCGCGCTTGTCATTCATCTTTAGCATGTAGCTGGACTTGAACCAGGGGATCACTTCCTTGATGTGGTTGATGTTGACCAGGTA
>JBAQJS010000077.1:0-30357 GCA_049300435.1 Candidatus Acidiferrales bacterium
ACTTATATCTGAGCAGGCAGCAGCTTCCGCCGATTGATTTGTCTTCGATTCCCTGGTGGATGGTCGGGGCGGCGATCGCGTTTTCGTTTTTTGTGAGCCTGGCCGCGGGAATGTATCCAGCGTCGCGGGCCGCGCGGCTGAACCCTGTCGAGGCGCTGCGGTATGAGTGAGGGCCGCGGGCGAGCGCTGGCCTTGGTGATACTGATGATGGCCTGGGTCGCGCTGGCGCTGCCAGCGAGCGCCGCAGGTGCCCCTGCGGCGCCGGGAAGGGCGGAGTGCCGGTCGGCTCCGAGCAAGATATTGGGACATGCCGTTGCGTATTGCGTGATTCTTCCCTCCGATTACGACACGAACAAGACGAGCTCCTATCCTGTGCTTTATTTCCTGCATGGGCTGGGCGAGAACGAGCAATCGCTGCTGAATTCCGGCGGGCTGAACCTGATTCAGGACCTGCGCGACCAGAAGCGCATCGGGGAATTCCTGATCGTCACGCCGAATGGCGGCAGGACTTTCTACATCAATTCGCGCAACGGAAAAGTGCGCTACGAGGATTTTTTCATCCGCGAGTTCCTGCCGTACATCGAGAGAGAGTACCGCGTGCGCGAGGGCCGGAAATCGCGAGGCATCACGGGCGTTTCCATGGGCGGGTATGGCGCGCTGCGGTTTGCGCTGCGCTACCCGCAACTTTTCGTGGCGGTGAGCGCGCACAGTCCCGCGCTAATCGAAAAGCTGCCCAACATCCAGGTGTCGAGCGACCAGGCCGCCGCGGTGGCGATGGAGCTCGGCGGGGCGTTCGGCTCGCCGGTAGATCCGAAATTCTGGGAGCGCGAAAGTCCGTTCACGATCGTGCGAGAGGAGCCGCGCCCGGCCGGGCTGCAGATTTATTTCGATTGCGGCAGCGACGACGATTTCGGCTTTAATCGAGGCAGCGAGCAATTCCACGAGCTGCTAACGGCGCGCGGCATCCCCAATGAATTTCACCTGTATCCGGGCGGGCACGACTGGAGTTATTTCGCCGAGCACATTCCCGCGTCGCTCGAGTTTCAATCGCGCGCCTTCGGGTTTCCGGCCTCCGTGAAGTAAATTCAGGTGTCAGAGTTCTCCCCTCGATGCGTCCGCCAATTCCAAGACCAGAGCTTCGATAGAATCGTTGTCCGTCGCGGCCAGGGCGAAGTAGGCGTCCCAATCCACGTCGGGAAAACCCATTCGAGTGGCTTGCGCGGGGAGTTGTTGGCGCAGTTCCGCGGCGGGGCGCCCGGGGAGCGCGGAGAGCGCTTCGAATACGACGCGATGTTCCGGGTGAAGCCAGCGATGGTCGCGGAGGCGCGCGAGGATCGCTTCGCGCGGATGGGAAGAGCCTTGAGAATGCGACGCGAGCGGCGATGATCCGCCGCAGATTGCTCGGAGGATCCGGCGTTCGAGATCGAGGATGCGCTGCGGATTCTTGTCGGTTAGCACGGCCGAGAGGCTCGCGAGTGCGCCGGTTGATTGTAATCAGGTCGAGAGAGAAATGCAGAAGGAATCAAGCGAGGGATTAGGGAGAGCAAGAGGGCGTGCGACGCGAAATGGCGGGCGAACGAACACACGAACAGTCGGAAGAGGTGCCAGGCGAAACTTTAAACGAAGATTACGCGGCGCTGGAAACAACCGGCCGGACGAAATCAATGCGGTCAATGGCGACAGCTACACCGTAGAGTGGGGTGGGTTCGCCTGGGAGCAGGGACGCTCGGAGCGTCTTGGCGCTGGCGCGAACCAGAACGGACGTGCCGCGATCGCGCTCGGCAGGAAGGGAAAAGGTGAGTTCAAGCCCGGTGCCGGATTCGATGGGAACCTGCGAGTGGAAGAAGATGCCGGTGCGGGAAACGTCACGCAACTGGCCCGTATGGAACTCCAGCGGCCGGTGCTTGGACATGCACACCTGGACCGGCAGGTAGACCTCATAGCGTCGCGCTTTTCTACGTTCTCCCATGGTAGCCCCCGTGTAACAGTTGCAATACGACGGCCACGAGCGCGGGGCGTGCGCGTATTGAAACTACAAGGGTTAGCTATTTTTGGCGCGTGCCGATAAGGGAATCACGATGCAAATTTTTCCCAGTTGGGGAAATACCTCCATGGTTTTGCGAGTTTCGCGCTTCGCCGATTCCGAGCCAGGAACAGCGAAATCGTGCCCGTTTGGGGTGAAGATCGGCAGGTTTTCTGGGCGCGCTCGGGCTGCGCGAGAGGTTGCTGCGACTGGCGTCACCTGGCAAGCCCTCCGGAGAGGTAGGGCCGCCTAGACGCGGTGTGAATCGCCTCGTGGGAAGATTTACAGAATGGGATCGTGGAGTACGGACGTGCCTTCCGCCTCGGTGAGAATGCCTCGCGTGATCATGACGCGAACCAGACGAACCAGGGCGACCCATTCCGGGCCGCGATGAGTTCCGGCGGGAAGCGGCATACGAACCACGTCGGGCAAGGCTTGATGATCACCCGTGATGTCGGCGAGCCACTCGCCCAGCGCGACGCGCTGAGCGTCGTCCTGATCGTCAAAGGCGATGCCCATGCCAAGGCCGGGCTGCGAATAGACCACGTTGCCGGAGGTCTGGAAGGTAGTCTTAGACTTTTGCAGGGTCACGCGGACCTTGGCGCCCACCGGAAAGGGAACGGTGGTATCCACGAAGCAGCCGCCCGGTCCGAGGTCCGTGGTGCGGGTGGAAAAACGCGCGCCGGATTTCAATTCGATGACTTCCGCGGAGGCGGTGAAGAAGTGGCGCTCGCAGCCACGGCGCTCGGACTCGAGCACTTTGACGGCTTTGGCGAGTTCGTGCGCGTGCCGTTGATTCGAAGAATTCTGCATCCGATTGTCCTTTTGTGCAGCCAGCCGGTCCGTGTTGCCGGGGATCAGCGGTACTGCGATTGCGAAAAGTTTGCGGCCGTCAAATCCACGGCACGCCTGGTGCGCGATGCCGCCTCTCGCCACTTGCGGATTCGGAGAGGATTCATCCGGCGTGGCCCATGCTGCCCATCCATATCCGTTCCCAAACCCGTACCCACCGTACCTACAGCAGAAAGCGCACTGCGACTCCTGTGCTGCCGTCCTGCCGTTCTTCCAAGCGAACGATTGAACCCAGGAACTTTTTGTGCGCCGAAATTTTCTTGCCGAACGGAAAAGTGACCAGCAAGCGCATGCTCACGAAGTAATGCGGCATGCAGCTAGCGAAATAGAGGCCGTCGCGGGTGAAATCCAGGACTTCGCCGACATCGGCGATGTCCATGAAGCGCGCATCGAAAGGGCGAACTTCAACCGGCAAGGACATCTTGATGCGCTCGCGCCGCCGCGCATCGCGAGAGCCCTTCCTCCTGGCAGGCGATAGGGCCGCAGAATGTGGAGCGTGAACTGCCGTCGCCATGGACATCCTCCGTCTCCGTGCTGAAGAAGCGGGAGTATTCGCTGTGAGCACTCTACGGTGGAGGCGAAGATGTGCCAATAGAACGGCAGTACTACCGTGTGCTTACTGACGGACGCGAGGGACGTGGATGCCGGCCTGCGCCAACGGTGTAAGTATTTTGTTGTCAGCGATATACCGCTAGGCGCGCGGAGGGCAATCTTGGCGAGTACCTGGTGCGTTGCTATTTCGGCGACGGGAGGCCTTCGGACGCTTCGAGCGCAGTGGGATACATGGAGATGACGCGATGGACCTGGGTCATGGTCAAGACGCCCTTGACCATGGGGCTGCAAGCGGCGAGGCGCAAACTGCCGCCGGCCTTGGCGAGCCGGCTGAACGACTTGACGATCTGGCCGATCACGGCGCTGTCAATGTGGTCCACAGCGGCCATGTCCAGGATGATGTGGTTCTCGTGACGCTGCATGTGGTGTTCGACTTCCTGGTCAATGCGCTTGCAATCAGGGCCCATCTGCACACGGCCGCTTAATTCCAGCACCCAGATACCCGGCTTGATTTCTTTCTTTGATAGGAGCATGTGAGTGGCCTCTTGACCGCGATGCGCTGCCGGGCTTGCGAACTCGCAGCCCGCTGCGCCGCTGAGAATGCACGTCTGCTGCCGCCTGGCTAATCCAGTCTGCGAGAATTCGCGCGGCCCGGGGCCGCTTATGCTTCAAAAGGGAACTGGCGAATCAGCCGCATGCAGTCGGCCAGCGCTTTCAGAACGGAATCGCCCCATCCCGACGGAACGAAGCCTGCCGTGGATTGATTTACCGGTTTATCGGCCTGCGCGAAGAAACGCAAGTGTTGGCCTTTGGGAGCGACGGCATATTCTTTCACAATGATGGCGAAGGGAATCTCGCGGCCGTCCTGGTGCTTGATCATCGAGAAATGATGGTGTTGCGCCAATTCCTCAGAGCGATCAGCCTGCGCATACTGCCAATCTTCCACAGTGCTCCTCCCAGGAGTTATGAAGGCCAAACGAACTGTCGCTTGAACGGCGGAATTTTAGGATGGCTGAGGCGACAAGTCAATTGCTCCCCGGGCGCTCCTTGGGCGCGCGCCGGGCGGTTCCGGGTGCTGCGACGCTGGGTTGTGGAATTTTAGTGTGATAGAAACGAGCGTGGCAAGGAGGCGCGGGGGATTGGAGATTCGGCGTTTAGTGCGAGAGGAACTGCCGGCGCAAACGGTGCGGCTGGCGCGCTTCTTGATCGGCAAGACTCTCGTGCACGAGCTGCCACGGACGCGCCTGGTCGGCCGAATCGTGGAGACGGAAGCGTACGTCACCGGCGATGCGGCGTCACATTCGTTTCGCGGATTGACGGCGCGCAATCGTTCTCTCTTTCTGGAGCGCGGGCACGCCTATGTGTATTTCGTTTACGGCAATCACTTCATGCTCAATGTTTCGGGGGCGCGGGAGGACGTTGGGGAGGGAGTGTTGTTGCGCGCGATCGAACCTTTGGAGGGAATCGAGCGGATGATGGCGGCTCGGCACACCGACCGCATTCTGGACCTCGCTCGCGGCCCGGGTCGGCTCGCCGAAGCTTTTCGCATCAACCGGGAACTCGATGGCGTGGATTTGTGCGGGGGCGGGAAATTGTGGTTGGGCGCGGCGGTGAATCCTGCAGGGCGCATTCGGACGAGCGTGCGGATCGGAATCACGAAGGATGCGCACCGGCCGTTGCGGTTCTATGAGAGCGGGAACCGGTTCGTGAGCGGAGGGATATCGTGGAGGACTTGAGTGGCGAGGCGGCGCACGCCGCCAGGGAACAGTAGCGCATGATTCGAGGTTTATAGGGCGAAATCCTGCTATGCTGCGGGGGAAGCGCGAGCGATGGCGTGCGAGTCATCCGCAGGCCGCGCCAACGCATCCAATCTGTATGCCGAGACGGTCAAAATCCACGCTGGTTTCCAACGTATTCCAGGCGTCCCTGCGCGCGGGATTCCGCCGCGCGTACAACGGGGTGCAGGTGGACCCGCAGAAGTATCTGCACCAGTTCCGGCGGGCGCACCGCTTACCGATTCAGACCTGGTCGGACATGTTTAATGTCGAAGAATCGCTGGTGAATCATCATGCCGGGCGAGTGGTGAAATCGTCCATGCGCGCGGCGGCGCTCGAAGGGGCGGGGCTAGGCCTGGGCGGGATGCTGACGATCTTGCCGGATGCCGGCATCCTTTCAGCAATCACCATTCGCATGCTGCAAAAGCTCAGCCTGATATACGGGTTTGAGTACAAGACCGAGGAAGAAGTGACCGAGCTTTGGCTGGCGGCAGCCAGCGCGGCGGGGCTGGACTTGGGCAGGGAATTCGTCGAGAAGCAGGCGGTGGAGCGGGTGGTGCCGCGGATCATTGACCGCATCGCGGTGCGCGTGGGCGCGGAAGTGGCCGAGAAGTGGTCCGGAAGGCTGATCCCGCTGCTAAGCTCGGGCATCGGCGCCACGCTGAATTACTATTTTGTGCGCTCGTGGGGACGTCGCGCGCAGAAGCATTTTCTGGAGCGGCATCGCCAGGTGCGCGCGCACGGCTTGCCGGAAGCGAAAATTCTGGACCTGGCCACAGCCGTGCGGCGGCTCAGCACCGCGAATTAGCCGAATGGCGCCGCGGGGCGGCGGCAATGGGAGCATTCGCGACCGGAAGTATTTCCTGAGCGCGCTGCGGACTTGCTCGATTTCGTTCTCCATGCCATCCTTTTGCACCTGAGTGACCACTGCCCGGAGGAAACAGCATGCCCGTATGTGAGGGTTGCGGCACGCGAACGGATGACGCGCACATTCAAAGCCGCGCCGAGCGCATCGAATTGGCGGGACGCTACCGGCCCGTGCAAATCAAGGTTCTGTTCCTGGACGCGATGCCACCTGTGCAGCCGGAGGATTTTTTCTACCGGGCCGCAAAGGACCGCTCGACTCGTTCGCTGGCCTCGCGGATGTACTTTGACGAACTGATCAAGGCCAGCGGCGCGACGGCCGGCTCGGCGGCGCAGGAAGAGTCCGCGCTGGCGGATTTTCGGCGGCGAGGGTTTTTTGTCAGCTATGGAGTGGAATGCCCGTTCGAGTCGGAAGGTGAGCTGCACGCGGCGTTGCGCCGGCTGGCACCCACCGCGCTGAAGCGCGTGCAATATTCGCTGCAACCGAATTACATCGTGCCGCTGGGCGCTGCCACGAAAGAGCTGATAAGGCTTTTCGGGCTGATCGGCTGGGGCGACCGCCTGATTCTGGATAAGACCGGTCCGTTCGTGGACCCGTACCTGGGCGATCCGCACAAGCAAGCGACGTTCGGGACTTCGATTGGCGACCGCGTCAGCAAGCTGCTGGCGGCGTTGCCGTAATTCGCCGCGGGCGAGCGAGCAGCGGCGCCGGAACCGCTACCGACGATGTTTCCCAAATAGTTTTTTGCGTTCCGGACGCAGCTGGGATTTCGACTCACTCCTGCTTGTATATCTTTCCGTCTTTCATCACGAAGCTGACGTTTTCCAGCACGCGGACGTTCTGCAGCGGGTCTCCATTTACGGCAATGATGTCGGCGAATTTCCCGGGCTTTATGGAGCCGAGAACATCGCTGTGGCCGAGCAGATCAGCGGCGGAGCTGGTGGCGGCTTGAATGGCCTGCAGCGGCGTCATGCCGTATTTCACCATGAAAGCGAATTGGCGCGCGGCGACTCCGTAGGGGCACACCCCGGCGTCGGTGCCGAAGGACATTTTCGCGCCCGCCGCGACGGCTTTGCGGAAATTATCGCGCTGAATCTGGCCGAGGGCGGCGTCGTGCCGCACGAAGTCGGCAGGAATGGCGCCGCGGCGCGCGTCTGCTTCAATGCACTCTTCGTCGTAGATATCCATATCCAGGTAGGTGCCGTGCTGTTTGGCGAGGGCGATGCCTTCGTCGTCAATCATGGTGGCGTGCTCGACGGAGGCGACGCCCGCCAGAATGGCGTTCTTGATGCCTTGCGTGGAGTGGGCATGCGCCTCGACGCGCAGGCCGAAGCTGCTGGCTTCTTCGACGGCGGCGCGCAGCTCTTCCATGGTGAATTCCTGGGAATTGGGATTGCTGCCGTGCTCGAGGACGGCGCCGGAAGAAAGAATCTTGATGTGGTCCACGCCGTCGTTCGCGAGCTTGCGAATTACAGCGCGGACTTGCCAGGGGCCGTCGGCCTGGCCGTAACGCAAATCCCAGGGCAACTGGATGTCCGGGGCGGCGCCGGTGAGCGCGCCGGCTCCTCCGGTGATGGTGACGTAGGCGCCGGCGACGTACATGCGCGGCCCGGGAATATCGCCGCGAGCGATGGCATCGCGCAAGGCGACGTCGTCCAGCGCGCGGTACACGCCCACGTCGCGCACGGTGGTGAAGCCCGATTCGAGCGTGAGCCGCGCGTTGGGCACGGATTCCAGTGCCACTTCGGCAGCCGTCTTGCGGAGATAGGTGAGCGGGTCGCCGCTGGGGTCGCGCGCGCCGTCGGCCAGGTGCGTGTGGCAATCAATCAGCCCGGGCAGCACGGTCATAGTCGAGAGGTTAATGACTTTGGCGCCGGCAGGAATTGCGAGGTTCGGGCCGACAACGGTGACGCGATTGTCCTGGATCAGGATGATTTGATTACTGAGTTCCTTTCCGGCATCCACGTCCAAAAAGCGGCCGGCTTTGATCGCGGTGACGTGTGATGACGTGGTTGCGGAAACGGCAGCCTGCGCGGAAACCGCGCCCGCGCAGCAGAAAGAACAAATAATTAAGCAAAGCAGGCGAGTGTTCACCACGCCCCCTGGTCGCCCCGTTGCGATGACAGCCGGGCGGAGGCATTTTACACGTGTTGCTGGGGTTATGCCGCTGCGCTGACGGGGGTACGTCTCATTGGGGAGGTGGTGCCGAGGGCGCGGTTCATTCCATAGTGCCGGTTTCGGCGCGGCCCGTAATCCAATTTCATGGGATTTTCAAGAGAGTGGCATGAGCATCGCTGGAGTTCTTTCTCCAGTCTTTCCCGTGATGTGGGATGCCTGGTCGCATGGCCGCCCTTATTTAGAATGAGTAGCGATACTCGGCGCGGAACAAGTGCTTGTACCAGTCGTCGTGTGTGACGGCCTGGCCGAAACCAACGTAGAACGAATTGCGGTAGCCGACTCCAATACGCAACCCTACTTTGATGTTGACGATGTTCACGCCGCTCACTTCGGACGCGGCTCCAAACGAGGTGCCCGTTACCGGCTGAGTTTGAAATCCTCCCAGAACGTGCCAACCGAACACCTCGACGACCGGCGCCACGCTGAAATGGTTTCCTTGATATAGCCTGTAGCTTGGGCCGATGCCGTAGAAAAATACATCGCCCGCAAATCCCTCCGATCCGGAGATCGGTACGCCGGCTGATCCGCCGATTGGATGCCAGTCGCCCACTTGGCCCTCGAGCGTGAACCGGCTCGAAATTCTGTGGTACACAAGTAGCGAAGGCTCCACACTGTAATGATTTGTTCCCAAGCCCTTCGAGGAGTCGCCGGAAGGGAAATAGCTCTTGAACTGGAACGTGACGTATGTGCCCTCTGACGCGATGGCGGCGAATTTGATTCCGGCCATTACGTCGCTGAGCCCCGCTTGGTTCGAGAACGGCGAAAACGGAGGGATCGTTTGAAATCCCTCGGGTTGGAGCCAGCGTATCGGAACTTCCACGAATGCGGAGAGGCGGCGTAGCGGCGCGTATTCAACATTCGTATAAAGTTGTTGGAAGTTTACCGACTTCGGCACACCGGGTCCGGGTCCGGGAGCATTGGGATCGTACGCTGGTGGAATTATATTCTGCAGCCCGCGATAGCACGAACACTTCGCATAGATGAACTCGGAACGATCGGGAAATTGGTCGTCAAAGTCATCATCGAAGCGGATGCGGACCTTCGAGGAGACAATCGGATCGTCGATGTATCCCACCATACTGCCGGGAATTTCAGCCTTCGGCTCTGTCTGAGGTTTGGAGGGCTTGGCTTTCTCGGTTTTCTTCTGCGTAGTGGCTGGCGAAGCTTCCTGCTGCACTTCGGTGCTGACAACGGGAGTCGCCGCACGCGAAGATTCGGAATCCTTCTCTTGCGCGGAGGTCGTCAGGGGCAGAAAGAGCATCAGAATCCAAATGACCTGTTTCATTATTGACTCCGGAGCCCTAAAGTGGGTGTGTGTTTACCTTGGTTTTCCTTTTTTTGCAACTCATTTTGTAATTCTAGATAGGAACTAGTGAGTTTAGCTCGGTCGGGCTCCGCTACTTCAGGAAGGGCGTTCGCGAGACTGCGAAGCGCGATCCGAGCAAGGTCGGGCGACCCGGACTGGATGTTGTCCCGGGCAAACCTCTCGTATTGCTCCGCCAAATGTTTGTTCAGCACATGGAACTGAGGGTGCCCGGATGGTCCGAACCAGAGATCAAGCATGTGAGCCATCGCCCGTTCACGCTCGAATGAGGCTGCAGGCGTGGCCAGTTCCTCGAACAGATCAACGGCTTTGTGGCTCCAATCTCTTGCCTGGGGCTCATTGTCCTGATCGTAATCCAGAATTGCAAGGTTTTCGTAAAACTGCGCGAGCTCAAAGTTGTATTCCGTGCGATTCGGATACCTCTTTGTCAGATCTTTCTGAATGCCGACGGCGCGCTCCAAGAAAGGCTGCGCTTCAGAGAACCGTTTCTCGCTTCTTAGCAGGTTGCCGAGGTCGTTGTAGGCTCGAGCCGCGTCGTGAGATGGAGGATCCGCGGAATCGTCGGACTGTGAGACTGTTTTCTTCTCGAGCAAAGGCTCCAGGAGTTGAATCGCATCGCGGAAGTCTGACTCGGTGGCGCTGCGGTTCCCGTCGTCGTAACGAAGAATGCCGCGATTGTAATAGGTGCGTGCCAATTCCTGCTGATACTGCGCGCTCTGCGGAAATTCGCTGTGCAATTCTTGCTGCAAACGCAAGGCGCTATTATATGCGCTTTCTGCGTCCGAGCGTTTGCTTGCACGGTTCGGAGTTTCCCCCGCCCACGATCTGAGTGTTTCGCCCAGCCAATTGTAGGCGTAGCCCAGTCCCTGGCGATACGCTGCGTCTTGCGGATGATTCTGATGAAGCTTTTCTAGCGCGCCTATGGCTTCCTTGTATTGCGCCACAGCATCTTCGGGCCTTTCGAGCAAACGATTGATGTCACCTAATTTGGAATGCAGTCGAGCGGCTTGCTCCTGAAACCCCGGGTCATTCTCTTCCTGTTTCGCCAGATAACCGGAATAGAAAGCACCAGCCTTTTCGAGCAGTTCGCGGCGAAACTGCTCGAGTTGTGGTGAGTCGGAGGATTCGCGTCCCTGTTCGCGTCCTGCCGAAGACAAGCTTTCATCCACGGCATGCATGGCCAGTCTCAAATTCGCTTCGGCACGGCTCCTTTCGTTCCAAGCAAAATAAGCCAGTAAGAGCGCTGCGCAGAGCAAAATTGCCAAAACCCCCGCTGCCAATCGCGCCCGCGCAAGCTTGCGTTTCCGCTGCCTCTCACGGTCGGACTCGATGCGTTCCCGCTCCTCCGCGCTGCGATCCAGAAAATCCATGGCGCGGTCAAAGTCGCGGTTGTAGCGCTCGGCCCAAGCCTTGGTGGGTTGGTTTCGTACCTTCCATTTCAGACCGAGTGCGAGTTCCGGGTCGCGCCAGAGCCCGGCCGAACCTTCCGCAAACCACAATGCGGCCTGGGAAAGGCGGGCGTAAACGCCCGCGGAAGCGCGTTCTTCGTCGGCCCAGTGGATCAGCCGCGACCAGCAGCGCATCAAGCTTTCATGCGACAGGTCAATGATGGACCCGGAGGCAAGCGCCACGGTCACTGGCGGCATCAGAAAGCTCCGGCCGGGCTTCCTGAAAATCTCTATGACCTCGATCAACTCGGCTTCGGGGACTTCACAGATAGCAGAAAGCTCCTGAACCGAGCTCGGGCGCCTAACGCCACGGTGGTCGGTGAAGGTGTCGGTGAGCGCCTTAAACATCCGCTCCACGATCCGGCACTTTTGCTCGGAGTCAGCCTCCGCATAAGCCTCGTCCGCATGCAGGGACAGGGCCTGGCTCAACGTCCCCACGGCTTCGTAGTCGGCAATATCCATCGAATCGCCGGGGAGATGGTGCTGTCGCCAGTGGTCCCAAGTTCGCATTAAGGCGTGCTGCAGCACCGGCAACTGATCGTGGTCAATGGCCACCTCGTTCAGCAACCTGGGAAGGAGGCGCGGAGCGATTTCTCCGCCCGCCACAGCCACCGGGCCAGTGATGGCCGATCTGAGTTCGTCTCGAGTCATGCGCGGAACCAAGTACAGCCCTTCGTTCACGGCTTCGGGAAGACCCGCGAACTCTATGCAATCGCCGATAAAGTCAGAGCGCATCGTCAGCACGACGTAAATCGGCATCTCATTCTGCTGCGCGGCTTCGAGCAACAGCGAGACGAAGGCCACGGCCTCGTCATCCGAGTTCTTGATCTCGGCGCTTCGCCGGAACCGGAACAACTCCTCGAATTGATCGACGACGACCAAAACGTTCTCGGAACGAGGAAGCACCGCCTGACGCACTGCCGCTACCAAGCCCAGACTACTGCGGCGCAGCGTTGCCTCCAGCAACACACGGTTTGTGGTAGCAAGCTCTCCGGTCGTGCCGAAAACATCGGGTGCATCCAAGGAGGCCGCCAGATGTCCGATGGGATTCTCGCCGGGCCGGAAGGTGGCCACTCGCCAGCTAGAACCAGCTTTCACCATGAAGCCACTTTGCAGGGCGGGGATGAGTCCGGAACGAACTAAAGAGGACTTGCCACTTCCTGACGTGCCCGCAACTGTCAGAAATCGGTTGGAGCGTAAGCGTTGCAAGAGATCGTCAATCTCTTTTTCTCTGCCGAAAAATAGGTGATCTTCATCGGCCTCGAACGGCCGCAGACCTGGGAAAGGATTAAGTAGAGCTTCGAGTTGCATCAACCTTGACCTGTCTCCATCAGGCTCTCAGGCGAGATAGGAAGGGCTGCAGAGGATCAGGTGAAAAACCGTCAAACTGGGGCATTACCAAAGCCTCGTGTGTCCGAAAGCGCTCTTTCTCCGGAGTCTTCGGCGGGATAAGCGCAACGCCTACGACCGGTGCTGTCTTGGTGCGGCCGTAGCCCGCGCTCTTCTGCAGTTCGCGCAGCTTCCGGCGCAGCCAACATTCATTCGCCCCGCCGAACAAAATCAGCGCGGCGTCGCACGTGCGCAGGTTTTCCTCGTGATATTCGCGAACTTCCGCCTGGTCGCCCTCGAATACAGGATGGAGTACCTCGAGTCCTTGCTCAAATAGGTAGTCCGCCCACTGAGTGGATTCAGCGGTGTTTCGCTGATCGTAAATTAGGTAGATCTGAGAAACCGTCTTATCTCCGCTCGCAACCTGCTTCGTGACGACGTCGGAAGGCGGTTGAAGCCGCTTCTGAATCAGCGTGCGCAGGTCCCCCACCGAAGTCTCCAGCAAATCCGCACCCGCGTGAATTCCCGGATCGATTCGAAGCTGCTCGATCACTCGTCGCTGTCTCTCATCTGTGACCTCTAACCCGCGTGGCAGCCACAAAAGACGGGAGAACCCACCTTGAGAATTTCGTGCGGTTGCGAGCTCGTTCTGGATCTCCAGCACGGAGTGGTCGCTTCCCTCCGGCACAAGACCATAGCCCTTGCCTACCAGATGAATAGATAACCGGCATCGAGCTAGATCTTCTTGGATGACCTGTTTCAATTCCGACTCAACTAAGGGTAAAGGCCGGGAAGGAAGCACGGTGTATCCGTGCTGTTCCAGATCTCGCCGAAGCGTTTCGCGCTGCTCGCGCAGATCGGAAGTGACCTCCGCAAGGAAAATTGCTTCGGGCTCGGTCGCGTTTTTCGTGTCGCTTACTGCCGCGGGAGCCTCCAGCATCTCGACGATGCAGCATATGTCGTGCGCCAAGTCGTCGAGCCGAAGCCAGAAATCCCTCTGGGCGTCAGCTCCGAAGATTTCGTTCAGCTCGTGCACTCTCCCCGAATCCGGGTCAACTTTGAAGAACTCGTACCCTAGGAGAGACCGTAACTCCGGTGGATGCATCTCGAGCGGTACCGGAGTCTTCAAAACTTTGAATATGCGGGCCTTGTCGTGGAAGCGGACTCCGCCCTGCTCTTCAGCTATTTTCCAGAACTCCGCAAGTTCCATGCGAGTCCAGTCCGACTTAACATACCGTGGTGAAACCACTGCGATGAGAGCTGCGGCCTGCCGGAGCTGTTCCACGAGCATGTTGTCAATCACATCGTTGCCGTTTAGCTTTGGATCCCGCCAAATCTGGGCCTGCTTGCCCAAAAGCTGTGCCAAGCGCACTTCAAGCGCGCGATGCAGATTCGTAATCCAGCCCTTGGTGCCTTCGATTAACTCCACGTTGTCCAGGTGCGCGTAGCTTATGAAGGCTTCTTTTTCAAAGTTCATTCATCCGCCTCAGGCCCTCGGCCGCCGGCTGCAATCCGCATTCCGCACCTTATTCGGGCGCAAAACGTACGTTGGAAACGTGCCATATCCCTTGGCCATTGGCGTTTGGCCCACATAGTCGCAATGAAACTCATTCACCTGCTCGCTCTTCGCGAGCAATGCAAAGGGTTGGCTCACGTAAATCGCACCCGGAGGCGTGATTGGCTCGATGCGCGCCGCGCGACTTACTTGTGTTCCAACGAATGTCCTACGGGCGGTAATCGGATCAATGCAAGCGTATGCCGGAGCGGCATGAATGCCTATGCGAAGCGTCAAGTCCGCCGGTAATCCCTTCGATGGCCAATCTATCTTGGACACGCGATCCAATAGCTCGAGCGCAAACTTGCCGGCGTCCCGAACCTTCGAGAACACGAAATATAAAGCGTCTCCCCACGTATTGCAATTTAAAGGTGTTTGTGAACTGCTCGCCAGGATCTCCCGCACGAGCCCCCAAAAATGACGCACGAAAAGCGGGACCTGCTGCTCCGAGAGTTTGCTGAAGCCCTTAGCATCCGCGAAGAGCAACGCAACGATCCTGGGCGAAAATTCTGGCGTGCACTTAGCCCTGTCGGCAGGTCGGGCTACTCCTGTAGCAGCCGAGGACAATTCCGGGCAATGGGACCTCAGCAGTTTAGTGATATCAATGATCTCGACCCTGTTGCCCGACTTCCGCCATCGCTGGACGGTGCTCGCAGTTCCAAAAGGTCCGTCGCCCGATTTTCTGTCCCACACCGCCAGGCAAATTAGCCTTGCACCAAGCTGATCGGCCCGTTCGGCCGCTAAGCCCTGAAGTATCCTGTTGCCATAGTCGTAGACGATGCTCCCGCCGTAAAGTCGCTCGGGTGTCACCACCCGAACGCCTGGATCTCTCATCAATAGCCGGTCGAAACGCGTGGGCCAGTCAGCCCCGGGTACAATGTCGACGCTGTCCGCTACGAAATCTTCGCGATTGAATGGCAGGGAGACGTGAATTTCACCGCCGCGCTCCAAGATGGCCTCATGGAATAAAATATCGGAGCCACACGCAGCCGAGGCGTAGCCGAAGCCTGCGTCCAGTTTCTTCAGTCGGTTGCGTATTGCCGCGAACGTGGCTGACTCAAGTTGCGGAGGGAAGCGTGGCGAAAGCCGCCCTGGGCGGTCGATCATGTGACCAACAAAAACTACGACGTTCGGAATCCGGAGCCAGCTTTCTATGAGTTTCGCGCTTCCACCCAGAGCGTTTACAAGCAGGCGAGCCTGTCGCAGAGAAGTTTGCCGGTCTCCCCAGTTTCTCCCCGCGATCTGCATCGCTTTCTCGTAGCACTTCTGGGCTAGGTCCCAATTTCCTAAAATTAGCGCCGCTTCGCCTTGCGTCGCCGCGAGCCAATAGAGATCAGAGGAATTTATCTTCGATTCCTCCATCTCTTGCTGGCAGATCTTTTGAATATCGCGCGCCAGCTCTTCTGCTCGAGATTTGTCGCCGAGAAGTGTGGCCATCGTCGCGGCGTTGATTCCACTATAGTATTTGCCGGTGAGTTTATAAGCTTCGTAGTAATACGCATATGCGTCAGCGAGATGGCGCCTCTCGATCTCGGGACCGGCGGACGCCAGCGCGATGGTCTTATGAGTGCTTGCTAACATTCCGAGGGTTTCTTCGTCGTGAAATCCTTCGTCATATAAACGTTTAAACTCGGCATTCGCGATCTCCACGGCGCCGCTGCGAGCGAGCGCCAAAGCCCGCAGTTGACGGAGGCGGACATCTTGTTCAAAAACTCGCAGACCTTCGGAAGCGGCGTCATACGCAACCAGGGGTTCCCCAACGCGGAGCAGTCTCTCCGCAACAGCCCGGTACGTCTGAGGAGAATGCCGATCAAACCCTAGATTGCGATCGGCCCAGAGCGCAAGTATCGTCTGCTTATCGGCCGATGCGAGACTCGCTGCAACCGATTCAGTGCCGGCGCGAGTTTTGTCTCTCGGAAGCGGAGTCGCATCGACATGGAGAGCACTTCTCGTGGGTCGCTCAATCCCGTAGCCTCTGGCTAAGAGCGCTTTAATGGCTTCCAGTGAAGTCTGCCGGTCATAGTTCTTCTCCGGTTCAGGCAACTCTTCGTAGGGAACAAGGCCGGGATGCTGCTTGCGAATATCGTCTCGTCGGGTGCCGTACTTCCATCCCTCCGCAATCCGTTTCTCAGCCCAGAGATCATGAGTATTCTCCGCGAGTATTTCCGTCAACTCTTCGATGTCTTTTGGAAGTTCTATCCGTGAAGTGTCGATGGATTTTGGCTTATAGGTCATGGTAGTGTTGCCAAGGCTCGGCACTGGACGCCACGTCCTCCGTCTGCGAATCGTGAAGATACTACTTCTCCGAAAGTTTGCAAAGATACTCACACCGGCGATTCGTCCAGGGCGTTCCTCGTAAGAACTTGGAGAATCAGTTCCAGGTAAATTCGACTCCCACACGCTTCCGCCATAGGGACAGCGTCCGTACTCAGATTTGAGATCTGCGAAAATTCGTGCTGGCCAGCGTCGGCGATTTCCGCGCGCTCATCTCGGCCAACCATAATGCCGCGGCAACGCGCATGGAGCTGGCAAAACACGTCAAGGAAATCGTGTTTTCACCGGGAGACGGAGACGAGATTAAGTACACCGGGAAATGGGACCTGTTGGGCGACGGCGGCAGTACGGATGGTGCCGAGGGCCAGAATCGGACTGGCTACGCCGGCCTTTTCAGGGCCGCGCTCTACCGGTGAGCTACCTCGGCACCGGTACGTCAAACGATTCTACGGAAAATCCCGCGGGCTGACAAACGAAAAGCGGCGATGCGGAAAATGCGCTTTCGAGCGCTTTTGTAGCGGCGGTCCTTCAGACTGCCATGGGTCGTAGCGCAACACCGATCCGCGCCGTGGCGCCGATGGCGCGCTGAAGTGCGCCGCTACGAAAGCAACGCAACGGCTGCCCGGTTCGATGAAACCGAACCGGCCGCTACAAATGCAACGGCAAAGTCAAAGGCGCCCGGCTAAGGCTGGCCGCAACAAGATCAAGAGCTAGGCACGGGCAGATGCAGAGGGCGCTGCGACCACGCTACGTCCCAGTAGCGGCCGAACTTCCGGCCAACTTCCTTGAAGATTCCGACGCGCTGGAAACCGAAACGCTCGTGCAGCGCGGCAGAGGCGGGATTCGGCAAGGTGTAGCCGGCGACGATGGTTTGGACGTCCTCCTGAGAGATAGTCTGGAACAGAGCGGAATAGAGGCGGCCGCCGATGCCTTTTCCCGATGTGCCGTGCGCGCAATAGATGGTGGTCTCGACCGTGGTGTCGTAGGCAGCTTTCGGGCGAAATCGGATGGTTCCGGCGTAACCCTGGACGACGCCGTTCTCTTCGGCGACGAGCAGGCGATGGCGTCCGGTCGTGGCGAATTGGCTGAACCACGCCACGCGATTTGCGGCAAGGTGCGGCTCGAGGTCGAAGGTGACCGGAGTATTGACGACGTAATAGTTGTAGATTTCGGTGAGGCGCGGAACATCAAGACTGGTGGCCGCGCGAATCGTGATGTCGGTCATCGCCTCCGGGTCCCCAGGCGTTCGTTACTTCACGGAATCGTCGTACTCTTTCATCCAATTGCGGTTCTTCAGAACCTCGCGGGCTTTGGAGCCATCGGCAGGGCCGACGATGCCGTCCTTTTCCATCAGGTCAATGAGCCTGGCCGCCCGGCCGTAGCCGACGCGCAGACGGCGCTGCAGCGTGGAGGTGGAAGCGCGGCCCATTTCGCAGACCACGCGCACGGCATCCTGATAGAGATCGTCGTCCACTTCCTCGCCGCCATCGGCAGCCGCGGCGCCGGCTGCGGCGTTCTCGTCCTTCGGAGGCCTAAGGAGCTCTTCGTTGTAGATGGCCTGCGCCTGTTCGCGCCAGAAATCGCATACGGCTTCCACTTCGCGCTCGTGCACGTAGGGGCCGTGAATGCGATGGAGACGCGACGAGCCCGCCGGCAGATACAACATGTCGCCTTTGCCGAGGAGCGATTCGGAGCCGTTGGCATCGAGAATGGTGCGCGAATCCACTTTGCTGGCGACGCGGAAGGAGATGCGCGCCGGGAAATTGGCCTTGATCAGTCCGGTGATGACGTCCACGGAAGGCCGCTGCGTCGCGAGTATCAGGTGAATGCCGACCGCGCGGGCCATTTGCGCGAGGCGGGTGATGGATTCCTCGACGCCGTTGGTATCCACCATCATCAGGTCGGCCAATTCGTCCACGACGATGACCAGGTAGGGAAGCGGCTTGTGTTCATCTTCCTCAGCGCCATCGAAGAGCGAAAGCGATTGGCCCTTCTCGAAGGAGCGGTTGTACTGTTCGATGTTGCGCACGCCGCGCGAGGCGAGCAGTTTCAGGCGGCGCTCCATTTCGCGCGTGGCGTTGCGCATCACGTTGGCCGCGACTTTCGGGTCGGTCACTACCGGCGCGAGCAAGTGCGGGATATCGGCGTACAGGCCAAGCTCGACTTGCTTGGGATCGATGAGAACGAGCTTCAACTCCTCGGGAGTGGCTTTGAAGAGCATGCCCATTAGCAGAGAGTTGATGAAGACGCTCTTACCCGTGCCGGTGGAACCGGCGATGAGCAGGTGAGGCATCTGGGTCAAGTCACCGGCGCGGATGCGGCCGATGAGGTCCTTGCCGAAAGGCAGGCTCAGCTTGGAGGGCGAATGGCTGAATTCCGGCGATTCGATCACGTCGCGCAGCGCGATGGTCTCGCGATGAACGTTGGGAACTTCGATGCCGACCGTGGATTTGCCGGGAATGCGCTCGATCAAGATGGATTCAGCCTGGAGCGCGAGGCACAAATCGTCGCTGAGACCGGTGATGCGGCTGTACTTGATGCCCGCCTCCGGCTTGAATTCGAAGGTGGTGACCACGGGCCCCGGATTGATCTGGGTGATGTGGCCGCCAACGTCAAACTCCATGCACTTGGATTCGATGGCATGGGCGCGTTCTTTCAGCTCGTTCTCGTTCATCTTCTCGCCGCGCTCGGCGTTGGCGAGCAGGGAGGGCGAGGGGAGCTTGTAACTGGTCTTGCCCAGTGCGATTTTCGGCTCGGCCGATTTTTTCCTCGCTGGCAGGGGCGTAGCGGATTCGTTTTCGTGGAACTTGATGACCGTGGGAGCGCGGCGCGATTCGCGGGGCACGTCCTCTTCATCATCGTCTTCCTCCTCTTCCGCAGCGGCGAGTTCCTTGGTAGAGATGCGCTGTTGCGGCACGGGAGGACGTCCGGCGATTTTGATCTCCTCGACGCGCTTGCGCAGGCGGTCGGATTCGCGAGCTTCGCGCCAGTCTTGCAGGCGCGCCCACATTTGACCGAGGTAGCCGTCGCTGGTCATCGGCTTCTTCATCCAGGCTGCGGCGGCGCGGAAGGAAAAGCTGGTGGCGAGAAACAACGCGGTGAACAACGTGGCGACGGAGACCAGGTTCGCGCCCAAGGGACCAAAAGCCGCGCGCAGCGATTCCGCCAGGATCGTGCCGATCATGCCACCCGCGGGCAGTGCGCTGCGAACCTCAGGCACGTGCAGCAGCGCCAGTTCGGAGGAGAAGGACGCCACCAGCATTACGAAGCCGATCACCTTGGCCACGGGCGCATCGAGAAACTGGCTGCGGAACCATTTCATCGCCACCAGGAACATGCCGGCGGGAAAAAGAAACGCCGCAAAGCCAGCGAATTGGAAGAAAAGATCGGCAAGGTGCGCGCCCACCGGGCCAATCCAGTTGCGTGCCGGGCCCGAACCGGGCGGCGGCGCGGAGACGTTGAAGGAAGCGTCGCGCGGAGAGTAGGAAAGCAGGCTGAGAGCGAGCAGGATCGCGAGGCTGAGGCCCACGAAACCGATCAGCTCGTTGAGGCGCTTATTTTCAGTAGGTGTGAGAATCCGCACGACGATTTCCCCTTTTTATCCCGTTGGCACAACAGCACCCGAGACCGGATATCCCGGCCACGGCGCGTGGCGACAACAGGGCACCGAAGGACTCCGCTGCGAGGCGTCCTAAGGCTGAACAGAAACGAATAGGGGAAGGCCGCCGCGTAAAAACCCGGAGTGCGCCGGCGCTAACGCGCAAAACCCAGGTGGAGGAACGCGAGCAACAAAATGACTATACCAAAGGCAATCCGGTAGTAAATAAAGATTTTCAGAGTGCGTGTCTGCAAATACTGCAAGAAGAAGGCAATTACCATGAAGCCCACGATGGCGGAAACCGCGATGCTGGTGATGATTGTGAATTGGGGAATGTCGAGCGCGCCGGCGTGATGGAGCTTCAGGAGCTTTGGGACTTCCTTGGCGGCGGCTCCGGCGATCAGCGGAGTGGAAAGCAGGAAGGAGAAACGGGCGGCGGCCTCGCGCGTCATGCCGCGGAACAGGCCTGTGGTAATGGTGATGCCGGAGCGCGACACGCCGGGAAAGAGGGCCAGGGCCTGGGAGGTGCCAATCGCCAGCGAATCTCCCAGTGAGGTTTGTTCAAGGCGGCGAGTGAGCCGGGCGCTGTATTCGGCGTACCACATCAACAGGGCGACCGCGATCATGGCGCCTGCGATGGGGACCGGGTTGCGCAGGTTTTCTTCAATCCAATGTTCGAAGAAAAAGCCCACCAGCGCGCCGGGAATCGTCCCTGCCACCAGGTACCAGAACAAGCGCTGGTTCTGCAGCACCATCTGCTCGCTGGCGCGCTTGGGATAATGGAAACCCATGCCGCAGAGGGTGAGCTGTATCCACTCGCGAAAGAAATAGAGCAGGACAGCAATCAAGGTGCCGAGGTGCAAGGCGACGTCGAACGCCAGGCCGGGATCCTGCCAGTGGAGCAAATTGGGAATCAAGATGAGGTGCGCGGAGCTGCTGATGGGTAAAAACTCGGTGAGTCCTTGCACCACTGCCAGAATGATTGCTTGCCAAAGTGGCATGGGTTGCTAGTTCTCCGTGATGGCGGCCCGCGGGCGGCTATGCGGATTCGCGCGGCTGAAGGGTTTTGGTCATGGCAAAGGCGTGGCGCCCGCCGGGATAGTAGTCTTTCTTGATACCGCGATTACGATATCCATGCTTCTTCCAGAAGGCAACTGCGGAATCGTTCTCTGTTGCCGTTTCGAGGCCCACTTCGCTCACGCCGCTTTCCGCGAGGCGGCGCTCGATTTCCTCGAGCAGCAACGAGCCTACGCGGTGGCGGCGAAATTCGGGCAGCACGTCAATGGTTACGATATAGCCGCTGGCATCGCGGCGCGCGCTGATGCAGAACCCGGCGACGCGGTCAGCGGCCTCCGCCACCACGCAATCCGAACCGCTGAAACGCAGATAGGCGCGCAGCTCGCGGCGGGAATAGGCGATTTCTTCTTCGTAGCAGGCCTGGTCAATTTCGTAGAGCGCCTCGAAATCTTCCGGCCTGAAATTCCTGAGGGTGATGTTCACAACGGATTCTAGACTTCCAGGATCACCGGCAGAATCAGCGGGCGCTTGGCGGTCTGTTTGTTGAGGAAGCGCTTCAAATCCTGGCGGACTTTTTCCTTTATAACGCTCCAATCCGTTTTTTCTTCCTGCGTGGACTGCTCAATGGTCCGCAGAATAATTTCACGAGCCTGAGTGAGGATTTCCGCGCCGTCCTCGGACGGCAAAAACCCGCGCGTGACGATTTCCGGCGCGGTCTCCATGCGTCCGCTGTGCTTGTTGATGACCATGATGGGCACCACCACGCCGTCTTCCGACAAGTGCCGCCGGTCGCGGATTACTACCTCTTCGATTTCCTCGAGCGAGCCGGAATCCACCAGCACGCGCCCCGCGATGACCGGCTCGCGGCGGTGCGCGCCACCGTCGGCGGTGAATTCCACCGGCTGCCCGCTTTCCAGCAGGAAAATCTGGCTGCCAACCGCTCCCAATTGCTCGGCCAGCGCCGAGTGCCGGAAAAGCTGGCGGTATTCGCCGTGGATGGGCACGAAATACTTCGGCCGCACCAGTTGCAGCAGGATTTTCATTTCTTCCTGGCTGGCGTGGCCGGAGACATGAATCGGCGCGGAGCGCCCGCCCTCGTAATAGACCAGTACGCGGCGGCGAAAGAAATGGTCAATCATGCGGAAGATCGCTTTTTCGTTTCCGGGAATGATGCGCGAGGAAAGAATGACGGTGTCGTTTTCGGCGATGCTGACCAGGCGATGATTGTCCACGGCGATGCGCGAAAGAGCGGACATGGGTTCGGCCTGCGTGCCGCTGGCCAGGACGACCAGTTTTTGCGGGTCGAAAGTACGAATGTCCTGCGGGCGGACGATGCTGCCATCGGGAACGCGCAGCTTGCCGAGGCCGTGCGCGATCTCGACGTTGTCCACCATGCTGCGGCCCACAAAACCGATCTTGCGGCCCACCATGCGGGCGATATCAATTACCTGCTGCACGCGGTGCACCGAGCTCGCAAAGCAGGAGACAAGCACTTTGGCGGGCGCGGCGCGAAACAATTCCTCGAGCCGCACGACCACGGCGCGTTCCGAAGGAGTGAAGCCGGGGCGCTCCACGTTGGTGCTGTCGCTGAAAAGCGCCAGCACGCCTTCCTGGCCGTAGCGGGCGAAGGCGTGCATGTCGAACGGCTTGCCGTCCACTGGCGTGTGGTCAATTTTGAAGTCACCGGTGTGGATGATGATGCCCACCGGGGTGCGCACGGCGAGCGCCACGCAATCAATGGTGCTGTGCGTGACATGCAGATATTCGATGGAGAAGGGGCCGAGCACGGTGGTTTGTCCGGCCTGCACTTCGTGGAGCTTCGCTTTATCCAGCAGACCGTGCTCTTCGAGCTTTTTGCGAACAATCGCCAGGGTGAATTCGGTTCCGTACACCGGTACGTTCAAATCGCCGAGTATGTAGGGAATCGCGCCGATGTGGTCTTCGTGCGCATGGGTCAGGACGATGGCGCGCACCATGCGCTTGTTCTGGCGAAGGTAGGTGATGTCCGGGATGACGATGTCCACACCGAGCAATTCCTGCTCGGGGAACATCAGGCCGGCGTCAATGACGATGATGTCGTCGCCGGTACGCAGCGCGAGCATGTTCATGCCGAACTCGCCCAGACCGCCCAGCGGAATAGCCCACAACGATGGTTGGCTCAATTTTGCTTTCCGGTTTTCTCGTTCAGCTCGCCCAACGGGGTTGCATGCAGCGACGGCAGTTCCCGCAGTGAAGGCCGGCTCACCGATCTCTTCGCACTTTGTTCGCGGCTATCGTATCACACCCGGGCGCCAGGGGCGGTTGCCGCGGGAGCCATGCGACAGAGGTGAGGAATCCGCTCCTAGTCGGAACGGCCGCCCGCAAAGATGCGCGCGACGGCCACCAGCAGCACCGCGCCGACGGTTGCGGCAGCGAGGCTCCCTAGGAACCCAAACGACAGGATTCCGAGCCGGGAGAAGATCCAGCCGCCAATCACTGCACCGACGAGCCCCAGAACGACGTCGGTGATGCAGCCAAACCCGCGGCCGCGCGCGATGGTACCGGCGAGCCAACCAGCGATGAGGCCGATGAGAATCCACCAGATCAGTCCGTGCGTTTCAACGAACACCACCCAGCCGTGCTCGGTGGTGGGAATTTGCTGGTAGAAAGCAGAGATCGTCAACATAGCGGTGCGGCCTCCTCCAATTAACCCTGGCAGAAAATATACCCCAGAGTCTTGTAAATCAGCTTGGCCGCGAGGAAGTCCGAGGCATGATCGCGCGGCCGCGGGGAGAGCTCGGCGACGTCCATGGCCACGATTTTCTTGTGGTCGGCGACGGCGCGAATCAGCGAAGTGACCTGGTACCAATCGAGGCCGCCGGGTTCCGGAGCGCCGGTGGAGGAGACAATCGAAGAATCGAAGCCGTCCACGTTCACGGTGAGATACACCCGAGGGCCGAGGTCTTCGAGCACCTTGGCGATCCAGGCCTTCACCGGCGCGCGCACGATATCTTTTGCCCAGTACACTTTCGTCTGCAGCTTCGGAATGGCCTTGGATTCTTCCTCGGAGAGCGAGCGCACGCCTACTTGCACGGCCGGGCACATTTCGACGACGCGCCGCATGGTGCAGACGTGGCTTCCCGGGTTGCCCTGATATTCGTTGCGCATCTCGGCATGCGAGCCGATGTGCAATACGCAAAGATCCTTGAATTTTTTCAGCGTGGCGGAGACCAGCGGGGGAGTGAGGGAGTGTTCGCCGCCCAGCGCGACGGGGAATTTGCCGGCATCCAGCAATTCCAGCTGCGCGGTGAAGAGTTCGCGCAGCACTTCCTCGAACGTGCCGTCCTGTGTATCAATCGGGGGCCAGGTGGCGATGCCGATCTCGCGGCTGGGATCGAGTTCCAGCTCTTCGTCGTACAGCTCCATGTGCCGGCTGGCTTCCAGGATCGCCGCCGGGCCGTTGCGCGTTCCGCGTTCGTAGGTCGCGGTGCGTTCCAGAGGCACGGGAAAAATCACGGCGCGCGCCGTCTCGTAAGAGGAAAATTCTTCGGGAAGTCCGCCAAAATTCTGCGGCGGCATGGGCGTGTATCGAGACATATGCGATTCAAACTCCTGCGCTGAATTTGAGATTGTTCTTTCGTCGTGCGCGCATTTGTACTATCAATGGTGCGCGCGCACGCGCGATTCCGTGCTCCCGGGGCTCTTGGGAGACATACATTACCTGCGAGGACGCTGAATGGCAAAGAAAAAGGGCGCGACGGGGCGTATCCTGCACGATCCCGTGGAGGACCGCCTCACTCCGATCTATCCGCTGGACCTTTCCCGCATCCACACGCTCGACGATATGGTGCGCGCCATGGGGCAGACGGCCTACACCGCGCGGCAGATCGGGGATGCCGCAGACGTGCTGGAGGCGATGGCGCGCGATAAGGACTGCTTCATCGTGCTTACGCTATCGGGCGCGCTGACCGTGGGAAAGATGGGCCTGGTTTTCTGCGATCTGGTGGACGCCGGAATCGTGAAGGCGATCGTTTCCACTGGCGCGCTGATGGCGCACGGCCTGGTGGAAGCCACCGGGAGGTCGCATTTCCGCTACGACGCGAAGATGGACGATAACGAGCTGTTTCTCGCCGGCTACAACCGTGTGTACGACTCGCTTGAGCCTGAAGTGAACCTCGACGCGGTGGAAGCCGTGGTGGACCATGTGCTGCAGCGGTGGCCGGAGCAGGAAGTCGTTAGCAGTTGGAAGCTGAACCAGCGCATCGGGGAGTATCTGGTGCGGCATGCGAAGGGCCGCGGAATCCTGAAATCCTGCGTCGAGCACAACGTGCCGGTATTCGTGCCGGCGTTCACCGATTCGGAGTTGGGGATTGATTTCGCTTTGTACCAGCGGCAGCGCAAAATGGAAGGGAAGCCTCCGCTACGCTTCGATCCTTTCCTGGACTTCGAGCATTACGCAACGACGATGCTGGCAACCAAGCGCATGGGCATCTGCACGATTGGGGGCGGCGTCCCGCGCAACTGGGCGCAGCAGTTCGGCGTGTACGCGGAGTTGCTGGCGCGCCGCGGGTACGAGAAAATTCCGTTGAAGCGCTACAACTACGGCCTGCGGATTTGTCCGGAGCCCGTGAATTGGGGCGGGCTTTCGGGCAGCACGTACACCGAAGCCGTGTCTTGGGGAAAATTCGTGCCGCTTAAAGAGGGCGGTCGCTTCGCGGAAGTGTTGGACGATGCGACGGTCGCGCTGCCGCTGATTGTGGGCGCGGTGCTGGAGCGGCTGGGTTATAGACATCGCGGCGGAACGAAATCTGCCAAGGGCAAACGTAGCTGAGGGTGCAGGCGTTGGGGCGAAGAATTGCTTAGGCTAGTCGTCTTCGCCGATTAGAATCGCTGCCGCCAGTACGGTGGTCCACAGGCCGCGCTTGTCGCCGACCGCGGACTGGGTGATGTTCATGGTGCGGACGATCTTATTGGAGATGCGGTAAACTTCTTTTTTCTCATCCCAGGACAAATCAGGATCGAATTCCACGTTCAGGGTGGTCGCCAGCATTTCAGCGGCGAGCTCCTCGGTGTATTCCCCGGCAATTTCTTCGCTCTCACCGAACGAATGGTGCTCGGACAAATATCCGAACATGGACTTGTCGGCGGGCAGCGCCAATCCCACGCCGGCGGCGATCAGTCGGTGCGGTTCGCGCGTCTGATTCTCGCTGATAACCGTGAAGGCCACCTGGCCAGGCTTGATGTGCTTCAGCCCTTCGCTGCGGGAAATGAGCTTGCAGTAGGGAGGGAAAATCGAGGAAACCCGGACGATGTTGCACGCGGCAATGCCCGCGTTGCGCAGCGCCAGCTCGAAGCTGGAAAGGCGCTCGCGGTGTTTTCCGACTCCCTTGGTGAGGAAAATTTTCTTCGCAACAAACGCCATGAGCGATACCGAGCTGCGGTGCCTCCACCCGATCGAGTCGAAAAAAATACAGCGCAACGAAAATTAACAAGCACACACAGCGATGTCAATGGAATTCAGCGCGGCGCGCGGGTTGTTACATTCCGATGAAGACGGGTTTGGATTGATTCCGATGGACAGCTTTTATTACGCGGTGTTGCGAAACACGCAGCCATGTCGCGGCGGATTGCGGTGGCGACGCACCCTACAGGGACACCAGCCGGACGAATCGGCGCCACAAACGAAAATGGGGACCCGCCAGAGCGAGTCCCCGTAAAATTTCGTCGTGAAAATCGGCTACGACGGCGTGTCGGCTTTCAGTACTACCAGCCCCACCTTGGGCCATAGAAGCCGTAATAAGCAGGATAGGGCCCGTAGCCGAACGCGCAGCAAGGATAGCCATAGTAGCCGTAGGGCGGCGGATAGGGCCGTACCAGGCGCGGCCGGGGAGGTGGCGCCGCTTTGGCGTAATCCTGCGGCGTGACCGGCCGGAAAGCCACCTGGCTGCGCACGGTGGAGATGGTCACCGGATTCTGCAGCCGGAAGGTCAGCACATCCTCCGGAGGAATAATCGTGGGCTTTCCGCGCGTCAGGAGAACGCCGGCGATGCTAGCGACGAACCCTGCGCCGGCGCCGATCGCGGCTCCCGGGCCGCCAGCCGCGGCGGCACCGATGGCTGCGCCCGCTCCGGTGGTCACACCGACCGCGGCAGCGTCGCGTCCGTTCGAGGTCCCGGCAGAGGCGTTCAAGAGAGTGGTTTCCACCGGCACAAGTTGCCCGTCAACGAGCGTCAACTGGCTCAAATCCAATTGCAGCTTGGAAACACCCTTCACGCGTCCAGCCCTCTGTGCGTCCGTCACTTGCCCCACGATATTCTGACCGCGACGCATAACCACCCAGCCGTCCGCGACGATGGGCTGAACGAGCGACGCCATGAATTGATCGCCTTTCTTATTGCGGTCGCTAGAGAGCCAGTCCGACGTGCGGATCTGGACCACTGTGCCGGCGGGTAAGGTGAGAGTGTCCGGCAAATTCGCCGGCCGCGCGCCATTTTGTTGTTGGGTCGGCGGCAGATACAGAGGCGGAATGCGATTGTTTTGGGTCTGCGGCGGAGGCGCTTGCTGGTCCTGTTGTGGCGGTTGCCCTTGCTGAGAGGGATCGTCCGGGGGCTGAGCGGCTTGGTCCTGGGGAGCTTGCGGCGCTGCTGCGCCCGATTGGTCTGGCGGAGCCTGTTGGTCTTGTTGCTGCTGCGGATCTTGTGGTGGCGGCGCAGACTGAGCCAGCGCGGGAATACCGCTTAACATCACTCCTAATGCCAGGACGCCGATTGTCCTGCCACTCCATTGCGTGCGAGCTTTGCGGCTCATCGGTTCTGGGTTCATCGTTTGCTCCTATGGCGACTGCCAGGGAAATCCCTGGAAACCTGCGGGAAGCGGCGGTTCCTATCCGCCACGCCAGCGTGTCCCCAGGCTTCCTAATAGGGATGGCGGACCAGCCTCCCGGAGTTGTCTCCAACACCCTCAACCCAGGAAGATGGGGAAAGTTTCGGTCTCTGTTCGGTTCGCAATTGACGTTACCGCAGTTTGTAACAGTCCGGGCAGCGGTGCGTAGCGGGATTATTGCCTGGCGAAGAGGGGGACGCAAGGCGCCAAGAGATCCGCCACCAGTTTCAGCTCGCGAAGCTGGGGATGCGTGAAGTCCGGTCCGGCGTCCGCAACGGTGCGGCCTTTGCGCGAAATTTGGATTACGGCCGCCACTTTGCGTTCTTGCAGGATTGGCGCGCTCATAATCTTCTGAATGGGCTCGCCGCGCTCCTCTTCGGCGAGCGGCACAGCCTCAAAGACGGAAGGATGGGGGATCACGGCGAAATGGTTGATCACTTCCGGCCGCTTTTCACGCACGGTGCGGGCCGCCAGGGAATTCGCGCTGGTCAGGGGAATCTGGCCCACCTGGCGGAGCTTCTCCGGGACGACGAAGCGCAGGAAACGTTCGTCAGCCGTCAGCGTGAGAATGGCGACCTCATGCGGCTGCACGCCGAAATTCTTGCTGACCATATCCACGACACGGTTCAGCCCAATGAACTCGCCGTCCGAGCTCTGGCGGACGACTTCGCCCACCCACTTTTTGAGGTCGCTGATGGATTCGCTGGACACGATAAGGACTGCTCCCTTTCAGAACAGCCTAGCATGCGCCCGGAGGGCTTTTGGCGCGGTATAGCTCGTCTGTATCCAAACGATAGCTAGTGACTAGTGCACGATAGGCAGCGCCCCTGAGAGGGTCTAGCGGAGGTGCTGCCATCCGCGAGTTTCGCATCGTCTTGCAAACTTCTTCACGCATGCATATACTTGAAGGTCTGCAGGTTACCGTGAAGCAATGTTGGAGTGTGCATGTCGGTTGCAGCCGGTGATTCTAAAGCGAGTTATTTCCTCGACAAACTGCAGTCCCTCAGCGGCGTGATACCAATTGGAGCTTTCCTGGCCGAACATTTCTGGTCGAACAGTTATGCGCTGGTCAGCGCCGGCAAGTACGACGACGTTTCGCGCGAACTGCAGCAAATTCCCTGGCGCATCCCGGTTGAGGTCTGCGTACTTCTCATTCCCATCCTGTTCCACGGGCTGTACGGGATCTACATCTGGTGGTCCGGGAAGTCGAACGCCATCGGGCATCCCTGGATGGCCAACTGGTTGTACGTGCTGCAGCGCTGGACGGGCATTGTCGCGTTCGTTTTCATCGGTTGGCATGTGTACACCGAGCGGTTGCTGGGTCATGGCATCACCTCCTACTCCGACGTGCAACGAAACATGCTGAATCCCTGGTACCTGGCGTTCTACATCGTGGGAATCACTTGCGCTTCGTTCCACTTGGGCAATGGGTTGTGGAATTTCGCCTGCAAGTGGGGGATCGCGGTTAGCGTGAAGGCGCAATGCGCGGCGGGCTGGTTCGGCGCCGCCGTCGCGGTCATCTTCACGTTCTTGGGCGTCGCCATTGTCATCGGCCTCCATTACGGAGTGTTCCCGCTGGGGGGCTACGTGCAATGAGGGAGCCGAAGATCATCATCGTGGGCGGGGGACTGGCGGGCTTGATGGCCGCAATTCGGGTGGCCGAATCCGGCGTGCCGGTGGAGCTTTTTTCGATCGTGCCGGTGAAGCGTTCCCATTCGGTGTGCGCGCAGGGCGGCATCAACGCGGCAAAAAATCTGAAGGGCGAAGGCGACTCGACCTGGAAGCACTTCGACGACACGATTTACGGCGGCGACTTTCTGGCCAACCAGCCGCTGGTGAAGGGAATGTGCGAAGCCGCTCCCGCGATCATTGACCTGCTGGACCGCATGGGCGTGATGTTTAATCGCACGCCCGAAGGTTTGCTGGATTTCCGGCGTTTCGGCGGCACGTTGTTTCACCGCACCGCGTTTGCGGGCGCCACCACCGGCCAGCAATTGCTGTATGCGCTGGACGAGCAAGTGCGCCGCTTCGAATCCGAAGGCAAAGTCAAAAAATTCGAGGGCTGGACGTTCCTTTCCGCCGTGCTCGATGACGACGGCGGCTGCCGCGGCATTTGCGCCATGGATTTGAAGACCATGGAGATCAAGACGTTTCCTTGCGACGCCGCGATCTTCTGCACCGGCGGCATCGGGGCAGTCTTCGGCCGTTCCACGAATTCGGTGGTTTGCACTGGGTCGGCGCAGTCTGCTCTCTTTCAGCAGGGCGCCTACTACGCCAACGGTGAATTCATCCAGGTGCATCCGACCGCCATTCCCGGCGAGGACAAATGCAGGCTGATGAGCGAATCGGCGCGAGGCGAAGGCGGACGCGTTTGGGTGCCTAAGACCCCGCAGGATCCCCGCCCGGCGCGGCAGATTCCGGAAAGTGAGCGCTTCTATTTTCTCGAGGAGTGGTATCCGAAGTACGGCAACCTGGTTCCGCGCGACGTCGCCACACGCGCGATTCACAAGGTCGTGTACGAGATGAAGCTGGGGCTGGCCGGCGAACCGGCCGTGTATCTGGACGTGACGCACATTCCCCGAGAAGTGCTGGAGCGCAAGCTGGAAGGCATCCTGGAAATTTACGAAAAATTCGTCGGCGTGGACCCGCACGTCGAGCCGATGAAGGTTTTTCCGGCGATGCACTACACCATGGGCGGGCTGTGGG
>JBAQJS010000078.1:0-2065 GCA_049300435.1 Candidatus Acidiferrales bacterium
CAATCTTGCGCGTGGGTTTGGACGCCGGATGGGAAGTTGCCGTGATCAGCGGCTCGGTGAATGTGCAGGGAGATGGCATTCCAGGCGTCACCGTGTCGGAAAACCAGAGCATTCGTGCCGGCGCCGAGAACAGCGGGGCTCCGTACACGGTAGCCCAGGGAATCAATGGCGACTCATGGGATAACTGGAATCAGGACCGCGACCAGGCGATCGCCCAGGAAGCCTCCCAGCAGACGCCGGTGCGCGATGACTCTGCCAATCCGCAGAATGAAAACTGGAATGATTTGGATGCTGACGGCAATTGGTATCCCGTGGAGGGAACCGGCAACGTCTGGGTTCCTGCCGGCGTGGGTCCTGGTTGGGATCCGTATGGATCCGGCTACTGGGCTTTTTACCCCACCATCGGCTACACCTGGGTTTCAGGTTATCCCTGGGGCTGGCTTCCGTACCATTGCGGCCGTTGGGGCTACTATTCCTTCGGCTGGGGATGGGCTCCAGGCGGATGTGGCCGAGTCTGGTCTCCAGTGATTGTGGTGCGCAACTATCCTGCCGGTTGGATCATGCCCGTGCGGCCAGTCTTTCGCGGCGGCGCGTATCCGCTTGCCGGACAGCGCCTGGTTGCCGTCGATCGCGGACCGGGAGCCACAGGCCCGTGGGGACTGCGTGGAGCAGTGCCCAAACCAAATCATCAGGAGGCCCTGAACGTGAACGGGCGCACGATTACCCCCGTGGGTCGAGTCGACGTGCGTGAGCAGGGATTCCTTGCAGCGAAAGGAACGGCGCCGGGAACGCGCGCCGTGTTGTCAGGCAGTGCTATCCGGCCGGCGCAGCGGCCAAATAACGCGTTTTGGGGCGCCAACCCGCCGCGTGCGGTGGAGAGCCCCAATCAACGGCCCAGTGTGGGTTACCCCGCAGGAGGGTCGTACAACCAGCGTTCGACCTACGTAGCGCGGCCTACGCCGACGCCCCACTATTCCTCTCCGCCTCCGCCTCATTACTCGGCACCGCCGTCGCATGGGGGGCCTTCCGGGGCTCACCGTTAAGTTCCGTTCGGAGGGTAAGCTCCAGGGTTTGAGGAATGCGCGGGTTCTCTAGTAGCAGCGGCTCTGACGCCCGGTTCTTGAAGGGGGCACGGCTTTACAGGCTGCGGAAATACTCTCACGAAGGGCACGGCTTCAGTCGTGCCGCAAACGATCGAGAATGGGACGGGCCTTAGCCCCTGAGCTATTGCCTTCCTACTCGGTGCGGACTTTTTCCGCAGCCTCTGAAGCCGTGCTCTCTGTTTAGCGAGTTTCGCACAGCCTGTTGGGAGCTCGTCGCTCGGAAGGAAGAGGTCTGCCACGGGCAGGAAGAATCTCCATGAATGGGCAAATATAAGGCGAAAGGCCGTCCTGCGCCGGCGTGCCATCGAGGCGATTTCTCTCCAGATGGCGGAAGGAGCCATCGACTTCAAAGGTTCATGAAGTCCTGGCGGGTGAAAGAGTTCTAGGGCATCGATAATACACTGGGATAATGGCTGTGCCTTCCTCCTCGCTGCTCAAGCTACCAGAAAAAAGCTTCAATTCTGAAACATCCTGGTTTATTATGAACCGAAATGCATCCATAGCATCGGGTGGATCACAGAAAACAGCATGCCGAACGCCACTGTACCACTCGTGAATAGCATCGTCCGAAGGGCAGTTTTGGACTGTATTGCCTCCAATGGAGTGCCCAGAATGGCTCTGGGTGATCCTCTTTCGGTGCAGAAAAATGGCCTAGGCTCGGAGCCGATTGCACCGTCCGAGATCGAACCAGAAGCACTCTTCACCTCACCGGCTGCCACGGCGATCAAGGAAGAGATCATCAGCACGGGAAGGAAGCTGTGGCAGCGCCATTACGTGGACGGCAACGGCGGCAACATCTCCGCACGCGTCTCCGAAGAGTATGTGATCTGCACTCCTACTCTGTGCAGCAAAGGCGACATGCAATTGGAAGATCTCTCGCTCGTGGATCTGAATAATCGTCAGATTTGCGGAGATCGCGCACAGACCAGCGAAATCCTGCTGCACCTGGAAATCTATAAGGC
>JBAQJS010000079.1:0-102601 GCA_049300435.1 Candidatus Acidiferrales bacterium
CTCGAGCAAATATTTGCGGTTTACTACGCCATGCGAGACTTGAAACTCGCATAACGTAGTGCCAGCTTCCTTCAGTTGTCAAAGAACTTCAATCCCGTCACCAACTTACGACTGGATTGTCTCCCCTCCCGGGGGAGCGCGCCAGCGGTTTGGAGCCGCAGACGCGAAAACCTCTACAAACAATAAAAAACCCGGCGTCGAGCGCCGGGCGGATCCGCCGATCCTGCGGGCCAACTTCCCTGGCCTCTAGGGCGGACGTGCTCGATGCTCGATTTCGATCTACCCGGTGTTTGTATCCAAACTCACCTCTTGGTCAGAAGGCGAAAACCGGTTCGTCAGCGAAGTAGACGCCTTTGCAGGCCTCTGCTCACATCGGGAGAGTATAGCAAGTTTAGAATTTTCGTCAAGTATTTATGATTTATTTTTTCCGTGTTCTTCTGTGGATTTCACCTGCTTCTGTGGATATCCCAAGCGCAGTCGGATTGAGTATTCCTCAGACCTCGTTCAGCCCTTACGGTGCTTGAAGAATTCCACCTGGCGCAGGCGCTTTACGGCCTCTTCTCGCGTCTTGTATGGCCCTCCGAGATTTTTGCCACTCGTCTCGGAAACCACCTTGTAGCCGCCCTTTACTTTTTTTATCATTCGCTACCCTCCTACGCCTAATTTCCCGCAATCCATCCACGCTTTCAATACCTTGCTCGCTGCAGAGGTTTTCGCCACGGGCAGCGCCGCGCATCTACGGTTTGAGCTGGAGCGAAGCCTCAATCGCTTTTTGTGCCAGCGGCGCCATCACGGCGTATCCCTGCGCGTTGGGATGCAGCCCATCGACTGTAATATCCGGCTTCAGGAATCCCTGATCATCCACCGTCGCCGAGAAGTAATCGAGATACACGAGACCGTTCTCGGCGGCGTATTTCTTGATCCATTCGTTGAGCGCCAGAATTACCGACGGCGGACGCTGCTTCGTCTGCACCAGCGCCTTCCCCTCCTTGCCGATGATCCCGTCCCGCACCGGCGTAAGCGAAGAGAGCACCACGCGGATACCATCCGCGTGAGCCAGCTCGGTCATGGACGCAAGATTCTCTTCCGTTTGCTCGAGCGTCATCGGGCCGGTGTTGCCCGCGATATCGTTGGTTCCGGCAAGAATCACCACCACTTGTGGCTTCAGATCAATGACGTCCGGACGAAAACGAATCAGCATCTGCGGCGTGGTCTGTCCTCCGATGCCTCGATTGATGTAGGGCTTGCCGGGAAAAAATCTGCCAAACTGCGGACGCCCCCAATTGTCGGTGATGGAATCGCCCATGAAAACCACGCGGAGTTCGTCCTTCGTAGGTGGCGGCAATTCGGCATTCGCCTGGCGGTAACGCTCCAGTTGCGCCCAGTCGCGCAGACGGCCGGCGTCCGCGTCCAATTGCTTTTGCATCGCAGGCAGATCGGCGCAATTCGCAACTGGCACCGTGTGTTCCATGCCGCCGGGAGCGGGCTGTTGCGCGACTGCCGAGGAAGCCAGGAAAATAGCACCAACGAGAAGGAATCGGGTTCGCATCACGATGAAGAGCCTCCTTTGCTATGGCCGTGGAACTAGGAGAAGCGCAGACCGCAAAAGATAATAGCTATCGGATCCTCCGTGCTCCTGCGGCCGCAAACGAATGCGGACAACCGCACATCCTAGCGCAAAAGCTGCGCCGCCGCCGCGACAAACCGAATCCAAGGGAATGAACTCGCCGACGCGATCGGCGCCGCTTCGTTCCGCCGCGCTCCGCTGTAGCCGCACAGGTTGTGAACCAGCGCGAAAGTGTGGGAGTATCCGCGGCGAGGATAACGGGGCGCGGAAATTCGCTGCAGCAGGAGGGTTACAGTGACGCCAAACAAAGCTCCGAGTGACGGCCGGATTGCATTGGTTTCCGGCGGGACGGATGGATTGGGCCGCGCCGCGGCGCTGATGTTGGCCGAACACGGCTATCGCGTGTTCGCCGGCGGGCGCAGCGCGGAGCGCCTGGCGGCGCTGCAGCAGTTCGCGCAGGAGCGCAAGCTGCCGCTGCAGGCCATCGAGCTGGATGTCTGCGACGACGCCTCTGTCGAGCGCGCCGTCAGCGAAATCGAGCAGCGCGCCGGAACCGTGGACGTGCTGGTGAACAATGCGGGGATCGCCATCGCCGCGGTGATGGAAGAAATCTCTCTCGCCGACCTGCGCAGACAATTCGAAACTAATTATTTCGGCCTGGTGCGCATGACGCAGCGGGTGCTGCCGGGAATGCGCCGAAAGCTCAGCGGGCGCATCATCAATATGAGTTCGATCGCAGGCAAGCTGGCCTCGCCGCTGTTCGGACCTTACAGCTCGAGCAAGCACGCGGTGGAGGCCGTGAGCGATGCGCTGCGCATCGAGGTTGAGCCGTTTGGAATTTATGTCGTCCTGATCGAACCTGGATACATTCCCACCAGCATGAACCGCAACGCCGGCGAGCTATCCGCGGCGTACGCCAAAGGTGCAGAGCACAGCCCGTACAAGGAAGTGTACCGAGGATTCCTGAAGTCCTGGGGCAAGACCAAGAGCTCCTCGCACTACACGCCGGAGGATTGCGCGCGGGTGATTTTGCGTGCGATTGAAGATGAACCGCCGCGAGCGCGCTACCCCGTCACGCGCCAGGCAAAAATCGGAATTCTCGTTCGCCGCCTGCTTTCCGACCGGGCGATGGATAACCAGATGCGCAAGGCGCTGGGCATCAGCGAGCTTCGCCGCACCATGTTGCACAACGCGCAAAAATGATTGCCGCGGGAAAGACGGCACCGCTTGCTCCGCGGGATAATCGCAGACCACCGCGACCAGCGCACCCGGAGCGAACGCTCCGTTAATTCCTCCCGAACGACGCGCCGTCAGCTAAGGGTTCGTCACCTGAATCGAAATGCTGGCCGCGCGCAGCGGCACGTATTCCGCTTCCCACGCGGCATGCACCGGACTTTCGGCGTAGGCGTCCGCGGCGGCGCGATCGCGAAATTCGATGGCATAGGCGGCGTTGAAATCGCGCGGCTGCATGCGTTCCCCCTGGATCCACACGTTCTTGATGCCGGGAATTTTGGCGGCCATTTCCTTGATACCTTCAATCGCTCGTTGTTTATCGGCGTCGCTGGCCGCGGGATTCCATTTCAATTCCACTACGTGCAAAATCGTTTTCGGCTGCCCGAAACGATTTTGCCCGGTCACGTAGCCGCTGGCGAAAAGAGCCGCGGCCAAGAGCGCGCCGCAAAAAATCTTGGCCGCATTGGTAAGAGGGATGCGCATGGGTTCTCCTTGGCGATGAGTGCCGTTGACGAGTGTAAGCGAGCGTGCGCCAGCCTAGCAATATACCCCCGGCGCGCGAATTTTCACCCGCGCCGCCGCACGATTTGGCCACACGATTTGCATTGACCCGCCGCTTGCGCCTTGGTTACGATGCGCAGCAATCTTCGGAGTGGCGCGCCCCAAGCGTTGCCGCGTGGAGGCGCAATGTACTGTTCAAAATGCGGAGCCAACGTCGCGGAGGGTGTCGGCTTCTGCAGCGCCTGTGGGCAGCCGGTCGTGGGTTTCTCGGTTGGTCAAGCCGCAGCCGCGCCGGCAGCGGCCGCAGGGGCTCCGGCGTACGCGCCACCGGCGCAGGCCGAATGGCAATCTCCCGCAGCGCGAGCCGTCGCCTACGCGGGATTTTGGCTGCGCTTCGTGGCCTGGATTATTGATCGGATCGTGGTGCAGCTCGCGGTGGCGATTCTCGCGATTCCATTCGGCATATCCGTGGGGATGCGCCAATTCTTGCGCAATCGCCCCGCCTCCTCGCCGGAAGATTTTTCCCCGATGTTTGCGAATTTCCAGAAGCTTTTTCTGCTGGTCCTGGTGCTGACCTGGCTTTACTACGCGCTGCTGGAGAGCTCCCCGTGGCAAGGAACGCTGGGAAAAAAGGCGCTTGGGTTGGAGGTCACCGATATGGCCGGCAATCGCATTAGCTTCGGCCGCGCGACGGGACGATATTTTGGGCGCTACGTTTCGTGGATAATCTTAGGAATCGGCTTCCTCATGGCAGGTTTCACGGCAAAGAAACAGGCGCTGCACGACTTGATGGCCGGCGCGCTGGTAATCCGCAAGCTATAACGGTGTTCGTGTAGTCCAGGGAGCGCCATGTACTGCTCAAAATGTGGCTCGAATATCAGCAGCGGCGCGGCGTTTTGCAGCGCTTGCGGCCAACCGGCAGGCCCGGCTCTGCCAGCGCAGGTGCCGGCGCCCGCCAGTCCCGCGCCCGGAACTCCAGTCTCATACGCTTCGCCCGCGCTCGCGCCCCTCCCGCCATCGCCTTACGCGGGATTTTGGCTGCGAGTGGTGGCCCACTTGATTGACGACCTCGTATTGGGCGTCGGGTTCGGGATACTGGTGCTCATCGGCATCGCGATGATCGGCATCGGCTCGCTGCGCACCATGATTGAAGGCATCAATAACCAGGATCCCGAGATTCCGGCGGCCCTCCTATCCGCCATCATCTTAATCGGCATCGCCACGCTGGCGCTTTCCTGGATTTACAACGCGGGAATGGAGAGCTCCCGCCATCAGGGATCGCTTGGAAAAATGGCGCTGGGATTGATCGTCACCGACCTGCAAGGGCGTCCGATCGGGTTTGCGCATGCCAGCGGCAGATTTTTCGCGAAGATCATCACCGGACTGATTCCGCTGGGAATCGGCTACGCCATGGCGGGATTCACGGAAAAGAAGCAGGCCCTGCACGACATGATTGCGGGCTGCTTGGTCCTCAGGAAGGATTAATCGCGCAACGGAAGGCCGGGCGCCGCGAAAACAAGCAGTTCGCCGGACAACGGAACTACCGCCGGCTACACTCCCCAGCCGTACCGCTCGGAATGCACCAGCGCTTCGTGCAATTCCGCGCGAATGTGCTCGGTGAATTCAGAGCTGCGCAGCACGCGGCCGCCCGTCTCCGCGATATCCGCGGTGCGATAGCCGTGATCCAGCACGCGATCAATCGCCGATTCGATCCACTGCGCTTCAATCTCCAGGCCGAAGGATTCGCGCAACATCAGCACGGCGGAGAGAATGGCGCCCAGCGGGCAGGCCACGTCCTTGCCCGCGAGCGACGGCGCCGAACCGTGAATCGGCTCGTACAACGCGGGCTGCCCGTCGCGCCCGCGGCTGAGCGAAGGAATCAGCCCGATCGAGCCGGCGAGCGCGGCCGCTTCGTCGCTGAGGATGTCGCCAAAAAGATTGCCGGTGAGAATCACGTCGAATTGCGCGGGGCGCAGCAGCAGCTGCATCGCGGCATTGTCCACGTAAAGATGTTCCAGCGCGACTTCCGGATAATCGCGCGCCACCCGCGTCACCGTCTGCCGCCACAGCGTCGAAGTGGCCAGCACGTTGGCCTTATCCACGCTCGCCACGCGGCGGCTGCGCGCTGCCGCCCGCTCGAAGGCGTAGCGCGCGACGCGCTCCACTTCCGCGGCGCTGTATTCAGCCACATCCCGTGCCCGCGCGTTGCTGCCCTCTCCCTTTAGCTCATGCGCGCCGAAATAAATATCGCCGGCCAGCTCGCGCACAATCTCAAAATCGCAATCGTTGACGCGCTCGCGGCGCAGCGGCGAAATCCCGGCCAGCGCCGGACGCACGTGGATGGGACGTAAATTGATATACAGGTCCAGCGCCTTGCGCAGCCCAAGCAGGCCCGCCTCCGGCCGCTTGTCCAGCGCGATTCCGTCCCACTTCGGCCCGCCGATCGCTCCCAGCAAAATCGCGTCCGCGGCACGGCACCCGGCCAGCGTCTCCGCCGGCAGCGGCGAACCGACGCGGTCAATCGCCGTGCCGCCAAAAGGCAGTTCGCGAAATTCAAAAGTGTGTTCGAACGATTTCGCGCAGTCTTCCAGGATTTGCACCGCGGCGTGCGTCACTTCGGGCCCGATTCCGTCGCCCGGCAGCACCGCAATTGTCTTCCTCACTCCAGCCATGGCCGTGATCTCCCGTACCGCTTAACAACGCCTACCACCGCTTACCTCAGCGCGTAATCCCCGCAGTCGCCGTGTGTCCCGCGGGCGGATGCGTCCCGGCGCGGCGCACCTTGTGAATAATCGAAAGCAGGTCGCGATCGGTTACTTGCTTCGCCGCATCCGCGCGCGCCGTCGCCAGGTGGTAGCACTCCGCCAGTTCCGCGTCGCTGGTCGGATAGCCCAGCTCTTCCAATCGCGCGCGCAGCGCGTTGCGTCCTGAATGCTTGCCCAGGACCAGGCGACGCGCCGGCACGCCCACTTTTTCCGGCAGGATAATTTCGTACGTCAGCGGATTCTTCAGAATGCCGTCCTGGTGAATGCCCGCTTCGTGCGCGAACGCGTTCGCTCCCACCACGGCCTTATTCGGCGGCACGTTGATGCTCGTGATGCTGGAGAGCATGCGGCTTGTCGCGTAAATTTTCTCCAGCGAAATATTGGTGCGCACGCCGTAATGGCTCTTGCGCACTTGCAACGCCACCGCAATTTCCTCGAGGGAAGCGTTTCCCGCCCGCTCCCCGATGCCGTTGATCGTGCACTCCACCTGGCGCGCGCCCGCTGCGATCGCCGCCAGCGAATTCGCGACGGCTAGCCCCAGGTCGTTGTGGCAATGCGCGCTGAAAATAATCTTGGGGTACGCGGCCAGCCTCTTGCGCGCCGCGCGGAACAAGTCGCCGTATTCGTCCGGCGTCGTATAGCCCACCGTATCCGGAAGATTGATTATGTTGGCGCCGGCCGCCGCCGCCGATTCGATCGCCTCGAAAAGAAAATCCAGATCGGTGCGGCTCGCGTCCTCCGCGGAAAACTCCACGTCGTCGCAATGCTGGCGGCCGTAGCTCACTGTTTTGGTGATCTGCGCCAGCGCTTCGCCGCGCGAAATGCGCAGCTTGTGCTTCAGGTGCAGGTCGGAAGTCGCGAGAAAAATGTGCAAGCGCGGCTTCGCGGCCGGCTCGATCCCGCGCAACGCCGCGTCCACGTCTTCCTGGCGCGCCCGCGCCAGCGCCGCCACCCGGCAGCTCTTGATTTCCGCCGCCACGGCGCGCACCGCCTCCAGGTCGCCGGGCGAGGAAATCGGAAATCCCGCTTCGATCACGTCCACGCCCAGCTGCTCCAGTTGGCGCGCCAGTTGCAGCTTCTCGTCGCGGTTCATCGAGAAGCCGGGGGACTGCTCGCCGTCGCGCAGCGTCGTATCAAAAATGTGGACGTGTTCCATGCAGACTCCTTTAGCCCTTACCAGTGTTTCGCGCTTGGCACCAGGAGTCCAATTTATATTTCTTGCATGCGAGATAAATCTCTTTTATACAGGTAGATGCGCCCGGAGGCGCACGGCATGGATCTGGCGGCCCTGCAGATGTTTCAGACCGTGGCAAACGAGCGCAGCTATTCGCGCGCGGCCGTAAAGCTGTTTCGCACTCAGCCCGCCATCAGCATCGCCATGCGCAAGCTTGAGGATTGGGTCGGCCAGCCGCTTTTCGTCCGCGGCTCGGGCGCCCGCACCCTCACCGACGCGGGCATCCTGCTGCTCGAATACGCCGAGCGCATGCTCAACATGCGCGAGGAGATTCGCAAGGGCCTGCACGAGCTGCGCGGCCTGGAGCGCGGCCAGCTCTCGCTCGGCGTCAATGAAAGCTCGATCCACGCGCTGTTGCCCTCGCTGGAGCGTTACCGCCGGCTGCATCCCGGGATTCACATCCGCGTACACCGCGTCTTTTCGCGCGAGGTGCCGCGCGAGCTGCTCAATCACCAGCTCGATATCGGCGTGATTTCCTATCTGCCGGAGGAGCGCGAGCTGACCACCGCCGAATTCTATCGCGACGCGCTGGTGCTGGTGGTCTGGCCTGGCCATCGCCTGGCCAGGCGCCGCGAAGTGGATATCACCGCGCTGGGCGGCGAGATCTTCGTCGCGCACATCGTCGAGTCTCCCTACCGCCACCGCGTGGTGCAGCTCTTCGCCAAGCACAAAGTGCCGCTGCGCATGGAGGTCGAGCTGCCCACCATCGAAAGCATCAAGCGCTTCGTCGAAATGAAAAAGGGCGTGGCCATCGTGCCGCGCATGTGCATCGAGGGGGAGCTGGCGCGGGGAGATTTGCGTGAACTGAAGATCAAACAGATGCGCATCGAGCGGCGCCTCTATCTCGTGTACCGCCAGGATCGCCCGCTCACCGCCGCCGCCCAGGCGCTGGTGAACATTATTCTCCCGCGGAAAAAAGCGCCGGGAAGAGCGAAGGGCAGCCCGCCCGACCGCTAATCAGCGTTTCGCGGCCAAATCGTCCAGCGCGCTGCCGATCCGCTTGAGGCCCTCGCGCACATCTTCCGTTTTGCCGCCCACGCCGACGCGAAAATGTTCCGGCGCGTCGAAGAACCGCCCGGGCACCACGCTGGTTTCGTATTTGTCACGCAGCAGTTGGCAGAATGCGTCCGCATGGCCGCTGGTCAGCTGCGGAAACGCGATGGTTCCCGCCTCGGGCCAGATCGCCATCAGGTCCCGCCGCGAATTGAAAAATTCCTTCAGCAGCGCGCGATTCGTGGTCAGCAGTTGCTTGGCGCGCGCCGCAATTTCCGGCAAATGCTCCAGGGCGAGCGCGCTGAGCAATTCGATCGGATGCGGCGCGACCACACCGAACAGATCGTTCAGTCTCCACATGCGCTCTGCCAGCGGCTTCGCTGCAAAAATCCATCCGCAGCGCAATCCGGAAAGCCCGTAGGCCTTGGTCAGGCTGCTGGTCGCCACAAAATTCGGCCCCAGCAGGAACGCGCTCTGCCACGGCTGGTCGAAGCAGGCTTCCATGTACACTTCGTCCACCAGCACGTGCGCGCCCATGCTGCGCGCGATTTCCCCCACCATACGCAGCTTCGCATCCGCCGCGCGGATCCCCGTGGGATTGTTCAGGTTGGTGATGACGATCAGCCGCGTGCGCGCCGAAATATTGCGCTCTACTTCCCGCGGGTCCAGTTGAAAGCCCGATTCGAATTTGCGCGGAAAACGCCGGATCTTCGCGCCCAGATATTCCGCCGTCGAAATAATCGCTTCGTACGAAGGCTCTTCCACCAGAACTTCGTCGCCCGGCTCGATCAGCGCGGCCATCGCCAGATGATTCGCCATCGAGGTGCCCTGCGCGTGCACGCTGCTTTCCACCGGCACTCCCGATTTCGCCGAGAGCTTCTGCAGCAGCGGTTCGTACCCGTAGCCTCCGGGGCCGCTGATTTCCAGATCGCTGATGTGCGCCTGCAGGTCTGTGAATGGGAAGTGCATCACGTCGCTGGTCGCCAGGTTGTAGCGGGCTTTCGAGCGCAGTTTGCTCCACTCGATATAGGCGGACCGAATTTCGCGGCGTTGCGGGCTCATAACGTGCTCAATCGGAGCCGGGCGGGCGCGTCGCGCGACCGCGAAAAAGGAAGTAAAAGGGAACTCCCGCGAAAAGAATACACAGAGCCGCGCCTGCATTGCGAGGATATTTGTAGATGGTGTCCAGAACCATCAACCACGCCACCGCCACGAACGCACCGGTGGTCCAGGGATGCCCGGGAACGCGATACCCCTGCTCCCGCTCCGTGCCGCCGCTTTTCGCCTCGCGCGCGCGAAAAATGAAAAGACAGCTCGCCGATAATCCGAAAAACAGCCAGTCCATCACCACCACGTAGCTCAGGATTTGTTCGTAGGTGCCCAGCAGCACCGCGGCGCTGGTGATGGCCCCCTCAACGCGATCGCCGCCACCGGCGCGCGGCTGCGCGCACTCAGCCGCGCGAAAATCCCCGGCAGCACACCGTCGGCAGCCATGGCAAACGCCACGCGCGGATTGGTCAGCATGGACTGGCTCAGGAACCCGAGCGTGGAAATGGCGATGGCCGCGGCAATCAGCGAGCCACCCAGCCCGCCCAGCGCCCGGTGCATCACATCCGATGCCGGCACGGAAGTGGCCGCCAGCCCTGCCGGCGAAAGCGCCTGCACGTAGATGAAGTTCGCGGAAACGTACAGCACGATCACTCCGCTCACGCCTAGCAGCAGCGCGCGCGGCAGATTCCGGCGCGGTTCGCGAATTTCGCTCGCAATGTAGTTCGACGTCTGGAAGCCGCCGTAGGCAAAGAGCACCGGAATCATTGCCGCGCCGAACACCGTGAGCAAATCGAACGAAACCGGGCGATCCAGCAGTGGCAGCCACGCCACCTGCACCGCGTCCGGCTGCGGCCAGAATATCAGCCACGCGCCGCAAGCCACGATCATGGCAATCGCCACGATCCGCAGAACCATGAAGAGGCTCTGCACGCCGCTCCCGGCGCGCACCCCCAGGCAATTCACCACCGTCAGCGCCAGAACTACCGCGACCGCGGTAAATTTCTCCGGCACCAGGCCGTGCGTGAACGCCCGCCCGTACTCCGCGAACGTCACCGCCACCGCGGCGGTGCCCCCAGCGTGAATCACCAACAGGCTGGCCCATCCATACAGGAAACCGAGCAGAGGATGGTACGCTTCGCGGATATACGCATATTGGCCGCCCACTTTCGGCATGCGGTCGGCCAGCTCGGCGTATATGAAGGCGCCGGCCAGCGCGATCGCTCCGCCCGCAAGCCATGCGCCCAGAATCAAAGCGGGCGTGTGCACCAGTTCAGCGACTACGTAGGGGTTGATGAAAATGCCCGAGCCGATAATGCCACCCATCACCACCATCGTTGCGTCAAATAGTCCCAGGCGTGCCGCGAGCCTCGAGCGGGAGTCCGCTGGCGGTGAGGGCGCTGCTGCCGCGCGAGATGGGGTGCCTGGAAGCACGAGTAGGCGCTCCTGCGGCTGCGGATTCGCGGCCGGCAGGCGGCGCGAATCTATCACCCTTGCTGACGCGGGCCAAGTTCACCGCCACCCCCTGCGCCGCCGTGCGCGCCGCGAAATTCAGCCGTTTATGAATGTGACCTCCGGGTAACGAGCCGATGCCGAAATTCCTTGCTGACCGGTTTTCTAGGGCGCATATCTTCCTTGGGGCGCGTGTGGGTTGGGCCAGGTTTTTCTCCCGCATTTGGATCAGGCGCGGCGGCCAATTTCATCCCAAGGCGGGCAAGATCATGATGGGGTTGCTGGCAGATCAGCGCCGGGCGCAGCGTTTGCCGATTTACCTTCCTGTGCAAGTCTATGGCAGGCTGGGCGACGAACCCTTTTCCGAGCATACCGAAACCATTAATGTCAGCGCCTGCGGCGGATTGGTGCCCATCTCGGCCGCCGTCGCCCGCTCCCAGAAATTGATCCTCACCAACCTGCAAACCGGCCAGGACCTCGCCTGCCGCGTGGCGCGGCTGATTCGCAGCGAACGAGGCCAGATGTTGGCCGGCTTGGAATTTCTGCAATCCGACCCAGGATTTTGGCGCTCCTCACCTGCGGCCGGCGTTTAACCGGCAACCCCCGCTATCGAGCGGCTTCCGCCGCCGTGCTCCATTCCCGCCCTGGTCGGCACTTATCAGTTGTAAACCGCTAACTATTATGTTAACATTCGGCGTGCGCCTGTCGCGCACGAAGGGAGGAAGTGACATGGACGACGGCGCTTTTGCTTTCAACCGCCGAATTTCTAATCGCAACAAGCCTTCGATTAAAAAGTCGGTAACTCTATGAAAACAAACGACAGTTTCATTTCTAATCGAAACAACTCGGCCAGCTGCGGATTGCAAGGACACGCTCCGGCTTTCCCACCCTCCGGGCGCCCAGGCCGGGCCAGAAATCAAGATTCGCGCCTTCCGAAACGTCCGCCACAGCCCCCGCATTTCTCTTGTAGAATCCCCTCTCAACTTAACGTCCGGGGAGTCCCGATGGCATTCTTGACGAAGATCGTGACAACATTTACGGGCAAATTCGCGCGCAGGCTCGGAGCGGCGGCGATCGCGGCGAGCCTTTTCGGAGCAGTTTCTCCCGCGCAATCCCTGTCGCCCACCGACCGCTCGGCGCAATCTCTGGAATCGGCGCGCAATAATCCCGCGGCGCTCATGGATTTTCTGGACCGCATGCCCAAGGGCGGCGATTTGCATAATCACCTCACCGGCGCGGTCTATGCGGAAAGTTACATTGATTACGCCGTGGAGGACGGCCTGTGCATTGACCGCGTGGCTGCTACGCTCTCCCCGCCGCCCTGCGATGCAGCGCAAGGCAAAGTGCCGGTGGCGCAGGCTCTGACCGACTTTCCCCTGCGAAATCATGTGATTGACACCTGGTCCATCCGCAATTTCGTCCCTAGCCCCGGGGACCGCGACGTGCGCCAGCATTTCTTCGCCGCCTTCGGAAAATTCGACCCGGTCACCAATCAGCATTGGGGCGAAATGCTGGCGGAAGTGGTGCATCGCGCCGGGGCGCAGCACGAAATTTATCTGGAGACGATGCTCACGCCGGATCAGGGCGAAGCGATCAAGCTCGGCCGCGCCTTGGGTTGGAACGACGATTTCGCAACGATGCGCTCGAAGCTGCTCGCGGGAGGAATGGCGCAGGTGGTCGCCGGCGGGCGGAAAAATCTCGACGCCGCCGAGATAAAAATGCGGGAAATCCTGGCATGTGATTCCGCGCAGCCCGACCCCGGCTGCGGCGTGACCCTGCGCTTTCAGAACCAGGTGTTGCGCGCCTTTCCAAAGGAAGAGGTCTTCGCGCAGATGCTTGCCGGATTTGAAATTGCCAGCGTGGACCCGCGCGTGGTCGCGGTAAATCTGGTGCAGTCGCAGGATGAGTACCGCGCGCTGCACGATTTCGATCTGCACATGCGCATGCTCGATTACCTCCACGGGGTTTATCCGCAGGTGCACATTTCGCTGCATGCCGGCGAGCTGACCCCCGGCGAGGTGAAGCCCTCCGAGCTGCTGGCCTCGCACATCCGCGAATCCATTGAGGTGGGCCACGCCGAGCGCATCGGCCACGGGTTGGACGTCCTATACGAACGAGACCCGCAGGGCCTCCTGGCCGAAATGGCCGAGCGGCACATCCTCGTCGAGGATTGCGTGTACAGCCACGAAGTCGTGCGCGGCATGACGGGCTCGGAAAACGTGCTGCCGATTTACCTGCGCGCGGGCGTGCCGGTGGCGCTGGCGACGGATGACGAAGGGATCGTGCGCTCCCAACTGACCTGGTATTTCCGGCGCGCTGTCGAGGGCTACCACGTGGATTACCCGACGCTCAAGCGCATGGTGCGCGACAGCCTGGACCATGCTTTTGTGCCGGGAGCCAGCTTGTGGGTCGCCCCGGAAAAGTTCGCAATGGTCCCGGCCTGCGCGGCCGAGAAGCCGACGGGAGAACCGCAGTCCGCGGCGTGCCGGAATGTTCTGGCCGGCAGCGAGCGAGCGCGACTCGAGTGGAAAGAGGAAGTGGAATTCAGCCGGTTCGAGGCGCAGTTCTAGCCATGCGACTGCTCCTTGAAGGGGATCGCGGCGCGATGCCACCGCCTGCCACCGCTCGGCTGCGGGAAATCTGCCGCACCTCGAGCCCGCAAGCCGGAGCCATACGCTTGGGGCGTTTGGCGACGTTTCCTGTGGAATTCCCTTTGAATATTCGTTGCGAGCCGGCGACAGGGCGCTCACGGCGAGTGCCCAAACCATTGTGCGCAATAGACTTAAGGAAATTTTGCCGCAGTTCTGTACGGTGTCGCTGAAATCCACAGCTCCGGCATTTAATTCACAGAGATGGCGCTACTTTCGTGGTTCGGGGAGTTGTATAATGGGGCTTCCTACCCGACCTAACATAACTTCGATTGAGGTGCATCGTGACGCAAGCAGCCGCAACACAGCAATACTCTGGAGTCTATTGCCGCGCCTGTGGAGAGCCGATTTCGCTGCCCGCGCGGGCAGCCAAGGCCATGGCCGCAACACAGGCCGAAACTTCCGAGGCCGGGCACGAGGCCCAGCCGGTGGTTTTCAATTTGCGCTGCAAGGCCTGCGAGAAGGAAAACTTCTATGGCGCAAAAGACGTAGTAGAAATTCATGGCACGCCGCGGTCGGCGCGGCCGCGCGCGCGTTCCGTGGGTGCGATGTTGCCGCCGGCGATCAAGCTGTCTCGCACGGCCAGCGCTTAGACCCGCGCCGGGCCCGCGCGCCAGACGCGAATCCATCCGGTTCGCGTCGCATTCATCCAGCCTTCACCGCTTAGAGCTCCGCAAGAAAACTTCGTGGAAAGCGCGCGCCGTAGTGTGCCTGGCTGCGCCCGCTGAATTTCCTGTAGCGCAAATTCACCGCAAGGCAGCCTCGGCGCCAGTGGTCCGGCAGCCAGGGATCCGCTGACCCCAGGCGCTTGACGGCAGTCAGGTTGCGATGTATAGATGCAGGCAATTGGCGCCACTACCGCGCTGCAATGACTGGCGTTTGGCTGGTGTGTTTGGACCGGCGTGTGCAAGGTAACCCAGCAGCCTCAGGTTGTAGAACCGTTGCATAGGCCCCGCAAGACATCCGAATCCGTTTAGCACGTTGCAGTTCGCGAAAGTGCGCAATTTGTTGCACTTCGCAAGCACGAGAGCCTCGCCGGGAATAAGCCTGGCGGGGTTGTTCCACAGCGATTGGCGGCCCGCAACGTCAGTCGCAAATCATTCGGGAGCCCCAAAATGCGACGGATTCCCAGCCTAGCAATCGCAATCCTGGCCGGTGCATGCGCTGTTGCGGCGCAGGCGCCGACCACGAAAAGGACCGAAGGCGGCGGCGCTGCGAAGGCCCCGTCCGGAGCCGCGCAGAGCACTGCGGCAGGCCGAACAAGCGGACCCTCGCAACGCGCCGCCACGCCGACGGCCGCCACGCAACGGGCTGGCGCATCGCCTGCGAGTGGGGATGTGCGTGCCGCTGCCGCCAAGCGCGGCGCGCCGGCGTCGTCGGCCGCGCCGCACGCGAGCGGGGCCTACGGCAATTTGCCGCTCAGCTTTGAACCAAACCGCGGGCAGACGGATGCGCGGGTGAAGTACCTGGCGCGCGGCAAGGGCTACACGCTATTCCTGACGCCGACCAAAGAAGTGCTGGCGCTGCGGCACACGATTCCCTCGCCCGCGAATCCAAGTTCAAAACTCGATCCGAAGGTTCCTGCGAAATATTCGCGAACGGTGCTGGAATTCGAGCTGGCAGGCGCGAACCAGGACGCGCAGATTTCCGGCGCGGAACGGCAGGCGGGCGTCACCAACTACTACCTCGGCAACGATCCGGCGAAATGGCGCAGCGGGATTCCGAACTACGGGCGAGTCCTGTATCGCGGCGCCTATCCGGGCGTGGACATCGCCTACTACGGCAATCAAGGGGAACTGGAATCGGATTTTATTCTTGCGCCTGGAGCGGACCCCAGCAGGATCCGCATGCGCGTGCAGGGCGCTAAGGAGCTGCAAATCGCGCCGAGCGGCGATCTGATGCTGTCGCTCGAATCCGGCAGCGTGAAATTGCAGCGGCCGGTGGCCTACCAGATGATCGGCGGCGCGCGGCGGGAAATTCGCAGTGGGTACGAGCTGCTGGCCGCAAGCGAAGTGGGCTTCACGCTCGGGCCGTACGACCATCGCGAAAAACTGATCGTTGATCCCACGCTGGCCTACTCCACCTACCTGGGCGGATCCGGGAACGGTAGCGAGTACGAGGGCGACGGGGCAAACACGGTGGTGGTGGATGGCGCGGGAGAAGCCTACGTAACCGGCTACACGAGCTCATCTGATTTTCCGACGCGAAATCCCGCGCAAGGCAATCTGGGCGAGGGTGAAGCAGTCGAGAACGCCTTTGTCAGCAAATTCGCCGCGGGCGGCGCTTCGCTGGTCTTCTCGACATACCTGGGCGGCAGCGGTATTGACGGCGGTAATGGGATCGCGATTGATTCGGCGGGAGCCGCGTATGTCGTAGGTTCGACCAATTCCGGCAATTTTCCGACGCAGCTGCCGTTGCCGGGTCAAGACAGCTTTTCCGGCGGGCGATGCGCGTTCGTTTCCGCCTTCTCGTCCGCCGGAGCGCTTACGTTCTCCACCTATCTGTGCGGCGGGGTCAACGATTACGCCGACGGCGTAGCGGTGGATAGCAGCAAGGACATCTACGTTACCGGCATCACCTCGTCCGCCAATTTTCCCACTGTAAATCCGGTTCAGGCGTCTTTGGCGGGCACGGGCAACGCGTTCGTCACGAAACTCGCAGCGGTTACGGGAAACGGCTCGTCCTTGCTGTTCTCGACTTTCTTTGGCGGCAATGGCAGCGACTTTTCGCAATCAATCGCCCTCGACGGAAACAGCCCGCCGAACATTTACATCGGCGGACAAACGACCTCGACGGTGTTTCCGACGAAGAATCCGCTGCAGGCGACTAATAAAACCAGCGCCGGGAACGCTACAGGGTTTGTGGCGGAACTGAGCGTTCCGGCGGCCAGCGCCGGGGCCCCTTCGGTGGTTTACGCCACGTTTCTCGGCGGAAGCTACTATGACAATGTGTATGGCATTGCAGCGGATGCCGCCGGGGATGCTTACGTCACCGGCTTAGCGCAATCGTCCGACTTCCCGTTGAAGAACAGCCTGCAGGCGTTCGATGCCCAGGGCGATGCCTTTGTGGCGAAGATCGCAGCGGGGGGCGGCTCGCTGGATTTTTCGACGTTCTTCGGCGGAACCGGCAACAACACCGGAAGCGCGATCGCGCTCGATGCTTCCGGCAATATCTACATTACGGGCACCACCTCCGCGCCCGATTTTCCGACGAGGCTACCGCTGCAAGCGACGCTGAATAATTTATACAGCGGCACGACGCCGTTCGTAACGGAGTTCAAGGCGGACGGCTCCGATTACATCTTTTCGACGTACTTAGGGGGCAGCTACTCGAATACCGAAGAGACCAACTACAGCAACGGAATCGCGGTAGATGCCGCAAGCAACATCTACGTGGTGGGGCAGAGCGTGGACTTCGACTTTCCGACGGTCACTCCGTTTCAGGCAGCCTTGAATACGCAGAGCGGGAACGCGTTCGTGGCGAAGATCGAGCCGGCCACGCCTGCCGGCCCGCAATTGTTTCCCGCGGCTTTGAACTTTGGGTCTGTCGCGAGCGGCACGCAGAGTTCACCGCAGGTGGTTACTTTGGCGAACGGCACGGATGTGCTGGAGGTCAGCAGCATCGTGGTGAGCGGGCCAAACGCCGCGGACTTCAGCGACTTCAGCACCTGCGGTCAGACGGTTCCACCGACAGTCACGTGCACGTTCACGGTGACGTTCACGCCCTCGACGAACGCGGCCGAAGCAGCGACGGTGACCATCAATGAATCGAGCGGCGCGCAGGTTTTCAGCCTGAGTGGGGCGGGGACCGGAACCACGCCCCCGCCGCCCGGCACGGTCAGCTTCAACCCCACCAGCCTGACCTTCGGCAATCAAGAAGTCGGCACCGAAAGCACAGCGCAATTTTTCACGGTCACGGTTACCAGCACGAATCCAGTGACGCTCAGCGGATTTACAACCATGGGCGCTGACCCCAACGACTTCTTCGCCTTCGCCGCTGGAACCAGTCCGTGCCCGATTGGCACGCCGATGGCTTCCGGAACGAGCTGTCAGGTGGCAGTTATCTTCGACCCGACGGCTGCCGGTACGCGCACAGCCACGATTGAGGCGACGGGAAATTTGACGGGCACGCCGGCCAGTCTGACTGCGACGGGCATCGGCACGGCACAAATAGCCAGCCTGACCCCGTTCGAGCTGTCCTTTCCAAACCAGGTGGTGGGGACCACCAGCAGCGCGATGACCGTGACGCTCACAAACGTCTCCAGCACGGGGACGTTGAGCGGAATCAGCCACACCATCAGCGCGGGTTTCACAGTCACCGATACTTCGTGCGTGGCCAGCGTGACGTTAACCCCCGGACAGAGTTGCACGTTCAGCATCGTGTTCTCGCCGACAGCGGTGGGGTCTGCATATGGCGAATTGATGGTGACGGACAGCGACACCGGCACTTCCCCGCAGACGGCTTTCCTGTTTGGCACAGGCCTGAACGCTTCCGCAACACTTGCGCCGATCGCCCCCGCGTATCTTGCATTCGGGAGGCAGACTGCGGGTACTACCAGCAACGCGCAATATGTGTTTCTGCAAAACACCGGGAACACGAGTTTGGTGTTCACGACTCCGTTGAGCGGCACGAATCCTGGCGCCTTCCAAGTCAGCAACCTTTGCGCGGGGACGATCGCGGCGGGATCTTTCTGCGAAGTGGGAGTGACCTTTGCGCCGCCGACCGGGCCGGGGCCGTTTTTTGCGACGCTGACGATTCAAAGCGCGGCAGCCGGGGCGCCGCAAACGGTTTCGCTGAGCGGTACGGGAATTCCGGCGTCCACGGCAAGCCTGCTGCCGAACCCGCTGGTATTCCCGGCGATTGCGGTGGGACAAGCGAGCTCGCCAGAATACGCGTACCTGAACAACACTGGCGCCAATGCCGACGCCATTAGCAGCATCACGATTACCGGCACCGATTTTGAAGATTTCCAGCTCAGCTACACGGGCCCGGGAAATACCGCATGCAGCGCGAGCGGGACGTTAAACGCGCAGGCGGTTTGCGTGGTGGGCGTGGTCTTCACGCCGATCGCGACGGGATTGCGGACTGCCACTTTGCAGGTGACGGACACGGCGACGGGCACGCCGCACACGATTGTGCTGGAGGGCGGCACAGGCGCAGCGGCGCTGCAGATCACGACGACATCGCCTCTTCCGGCCGCCACGGTGGGGGCCGGCTATTCGACCACGCTAACGGCTACGGGCGGGACGCCATCGTACATGTGGGGGCTCGTCGCGGGGAATTTGCCGCCCGGATTAACTCTCAGCGTCACCGGAACAATCAGCGGCCTGCCGACAACTGCGGGAACGTACAATTTCACCGTGGAGGTGGTGGACTCGACGACTCCGACGCCGTTTGGGTACAGCGCCGTGTTTAGCCTTACGGTGAGCGCGGCGTCCGGCGGGATTGCGTTCACTTCTATGACGTTGCCAAACGGAGCGGTGACTGTTCCGTACGGCGCGGACATACAGGTTACGGGCGGAACGCAGCCTTACACTTTCGCCGTTGCCAACGGCAGCACGCTGCCCACCGGGTTCACGCTGGACGCGACAAGCACGGGCGACGCGGCAGCTGGGCACATCCGTAACACCGCTCCGGCGGCCGCTGGGACGTTCACCTTCGGCATTACCGTGACGGATTCGACGCCGGGCACGCCGATGACGGGCAGTGCCACGATTTCACTGACCATCGCGCCGATGCCCGCGAATACACAGCCCGGGCTGCTGACCGGGCAGTACGCGATGCTGTTGCGCGGATTCAACGAGTTGACGGGAGGGGAAGAAGGCGTCACCGGCAGCCTGACGTTCGACGGGAAGGGAAATATCACGAGCGGGGTGCTGGACTTCAACACGGTCGGCACTCCGGGAGTTGTGGGGGGCATAGCGGCGACGGGCGTGTACGTTATCGGCGCCGACAATCGAGGGGTGATGAGCATTACGCCGGCGGGGCAAACCCCTGGAATATTCGTTTTCTCGGTGGGCAACGTGTATCGCGGCGTCGCGTCCACGGTGTATCTGACTTCCTTTACCAACACCACCGGCAGTGGCGACCTGTTCGCGGGGGTTCTGCGGCAACAGGATCCAACATCGTTTACGACGGCCGGATTTGCCGGAACGCACGTCTTTGAGAATAGCGGGCAGGACGCGGCGGGCAATCGCGAAGGCGAGCTCGGGTTGCTGACGTTCAACGGAACGGGGAACGTCACCTCCGGCAGCGCGGACGTGAACGACAACGGCACGCTGACGAGCATCACCGCGATCACCGGCAGCTACACAGCGCCGGACAGCAATGGGCGAAGCATGCTCACGCTGGCGCTTACGCCGACGGGCCCGTCCAGCGTGGTGGTGTACAGGATTTCGACGAACGAGACGATTCACATGACGCTGGACCCCCGGGCGAGCGATGGGATTCTCTCCGGCGGGTCATTACGCCAGGCGAATCCCGGTGTGTTCTCCAATACGTCGCTCGCAGGCCCGGACATCCTCAGCTTGGCGGGCACGGCCGGGACGCAGGGAACGTCGGGAGACATCGGGCTATTGACGGTGACGCCGGGCACGACGCCGACGGTGAACATCACACTGGATACGAACGACCACGGCAACTTGACGACCGGCCAGGTCCTGACCGGAGCGCTTGCGATTGCGGGGAGCGGGCGCGGAACCGCGACCGTCGGCGAGAACACGCTGATCTTCTACCTTGGGCAGCCGGACAACGGGTTTGCGATGACCACCGACAGCTCTGTTTCGCTCGGACCAATCCAGCCGCAAATCGGCGCGCCTTTCGCCGCCGCGCCATTCGCCAACAGTAATTTGTTCTTCGGGCAGCAGGAAGCGATGCCGGACCATTCGTCGGAGTTCTCCGGCGTCGCGACGCTCGGGTCTGAAAACAGCCTGCTGGCGACCGACGACGAGACCCACGTGGGCGGGAACTTGTTCTTCGACCAATTGCTGGGAAGCTTTACATATGCGGTGGATGCGACCGGCCACTTCACGATGACCAGCACGGAGCAGGGCAACACGACGGGCTACATAGTATCGCCGTACCAGGGCGTTTTCATGGACACCACGGGACCGGCGTCGGACCCGACGCCGTCGGCTCGGCCGCACGTGGTCTCGTTACTATCCATCGCGGCGCCGGCGGGCGCGCCATCGCCGGCGACGGTGAGCGTGAACTTCCCGAATCCCGTGACCGTGGGCATGACAGCGCAATCAGCGCTGATCACCATCACGAACACCGGGCTTGGCCCACTGGGATTCACGGGGCAGGACCTTTCCAATTCACCGGACTTCAGCGCGTCGGGGGCATGCCTGGCAAGCACGCTGGTGGTTATCCAGCCGCAGGGGACGTGCACGTTGAGCGTCACCTTCGCGCCGACGGCGAATACGGCGATCGGCGAATTGTTGACCGAAACCATCGGCGTGACCACGGATGGAGGAAACATCACGATTACAGCCAGCGGAACAGCCGCCGCCGCGAATGGGCCGGTGGTGATGCTGGCGCCGACGAGCGTGGCGTTCGGCTCGCTCACGGTGGGCCAGACCAGCGCGGCGAGCGTGGTGACGCTGACGAACAGCGGCAGCGCGACGTTGACGATTGACGGGATTACCGTGACCGGAACGAACAGCAGCGATTTCGCACAGACGAATAATTGCGGGGAGTCGTTGCCGGAGGGCTACAACTGCATGATCAGCGTCACATTCAAGCCTACGGCCGCAGGAGCGCGGGCAGGAGCGATCAGCATTGCGGACAATGCCGCGGGGAGTCCGCAGACGGTGCCGCTCAGCGGGACGGGCGCGAGCGGGCCGGGGACGGTGACTGTGACGCCGGGGAGCTTGACGTTTGCGACGCAATCTTTGAACACCACGAGCGCGGCGCAAAGCGTGACGGTGACGAATACCGGGACGACCAGCGTTGCATTCAGCGGCTTTTCGATTACCGGCGGCAACAGCAGCGATTTTGCGCTGGGCAGCGGAGCGAATGCCGGGACGTGCAATCCGACGGGAAACCTGGCGGCGAGTGCGAATTGTACGATCAATGTGACCTTCACGCCCACGGCGACGGGCGAGCGCGGGGCGACGCTCAGCATTGCCGACGACGCCACGGGCAGCCCGCAGACAGTTGGGTTGGGCGGCACCGGGACGAACGCGCTGGTGACGATTTCGGTGCCGTCGGGAGGATCCACGACGGCGACTTCGACGCCGGGAGGCACCGCGTATTTCGGGTTGGTGATTACCGGCGCGCCGGGAGTGACGGGGACGGTGCAGCTGGGCTGCACGCCGTCTTCGCCGACGATCACTTGCCAGGTGATTCCCAACACAGTGACGCTGAACGGAACGCCGGTGGAAGTGGCGTTTGGGATACAGACGTATTGCCAGGGCACGACGAGCACGGGTTTTGCGCCGGGCGTGCCGGGGGCGCCGGGAGGAGGCATCGCGTTGCTGCTGATGGCGATGGCACTGGGAGCGGCTGCGTGGGTGATGCAGCGGAACCGGCGAGTGGCGCTGACGTTTGCGGTGCTGATGCTGGTGGCGCTGGGGACGGCGGCATGCGGCAGTCTGGCGCAGGGGCCGAACGGAGCGACGCCGGCGGGGACGTACACGCTAACGTTGAGCACGACGGTGAATGGACAGACGCAAACTTTGCCGAACTTCCTGACGCTAATCGTTAAGTAATAAGAATAAGGACGAGGACGCCTACATCGAGGCAGACCCGGATTTCCACGTGGCGCTGGCGGAAGCGGCGGAGAATTCGTTGATTTTGCCGCTGCTGGATTTGAGTGCGGGGCTGCTGCGCGAGCAACAAATCAAAAATATCGTGTGAGGATGGCGTCGCGGAGCGAGGCTGGCACCAGTGCGCGCGAATTCCTGCGGCCAGCGAAAGGCGTGGTCCGGGGACCAGTGGCGAAAGTACCCAACCGCGCGGAAGAGTTGTTATATATTCGCGACGAAGTCCGGCGGGAGGTGATGCCGCAGCAGGATGGACTTCAGGATTAGCCGAGGCAAATGCTAATGACGAATGGTTCGAGCCTGCCTCCTACCCGCTTTCTGCGGATGGAGATGAGCGAGTTCTGGGCCGGCGACCTGGGACTGACTCTGGTGACGTTGTCGCTGGTGGTCTTGATCTTTGTGATCACGCCACTGCGCGAAGCGGGCGTGCCCGGGCGAGTGTTCCTGGATCTGGTGGTGCTCGCGCTGATGGTTTCGGGGGCCATGGTCGTAAAGCAAGGCCGCATGTCGAGGATTCTAGTGGTTGCGGCGGTGGTGGCGAGCGCCGTGATACTGGCTTCGGGGCGCATTCATCCGACGCCGTTTCTGCACCGGTTTGGCAGCGTGATGGCGACCATTACGCTGATTCTGTACGTTCGCATCGTCTTGCTGGTGATGTTTCGCGGAGGGCGGGTGACGTGGAGCCGGCTGCAGGGCGGCGTGTGCGCCTACCTGCTGCTGGGAATGGCCTGGGCGTCTGCTTTTCAGGTGATCGAACAGGTTCATCCCGGGGCATTCCATTTCGTTTCGGAGCCGGCGGACATGGATCAACTAACCGCGAAGCTGACGTATTTCAGTTTTGCGAACCTCACAACGGTGGGCAGTGATATTTCACCGGTCAATCCATTCGCTCGCTCCCTTACCACCGCGGAAGCCATCGTGGGGCAACTGTATCCGGCGATTCTGATTGGCGCGCTGGTGGCGATGGCGATGCAGGCCGCCACAAGAAGCGATGGAAGGTGAGACACGGCACGGTCGCGCGGCGACTAGATCAGCGATTGTAGATTTTTGAAGCTAACCTGAAGGCTTTCCATCGCCGGCAGATCTCCCGAGTCGCGTTCGACGAAGAAGTGTTTCACTCCGTTTGCGTCCGCCGCGTGAAAGACGGCTTTCCAATCAATCGTTCCGGCGCCGACTTCGGTGAAGTGCTCGGCGGCGGCGTCCTTCACTTGTGTTGTGGGAAAACCGGGCTTGCGATCCTTCAGGTGCACCAACTGGATGCGGCTGCCGTACTGCTTGAACATCTGCACGGGATCGCGCCCGGCCTGGGTGATCCAATAGCAGTCCATCTCAATGCACACGAGCTTCGGGTCGGTGCGAGTCATGAGGGCTGCAAAACCGGTGGTATCGCCGAAGCGGCGGAATTCGTAGTTGTGGTTGTGGAATCCGAACTTCATTCCCGCCTGATGGACTTTCTCGGCCCAGATGTTGAACTGATCGGCGGCCTGTTTGAAGCCGTCGAGAGAGCCCCACATGCTTTCGGGCAGCATCGGGCAGACCATGTAGGAGACGCCGAGCGTCTTGGCGTAGTCAATCTTGGCTTCCAGACCGTCATAATCGAAGTGTCCGCTGGGAACGCGCAGACCGTGATCCGTGATCATGCGGCGGAGTTCGACCGCCGGATGGCTATAGACGTTCCAGTAGGTTTCCACCTCGAGGTATCCGATCTTGCGGATGGCGGCGAGGACGGCGGGAAGATCGCGCTCGGCCTGGTCCCGCACGGTGTATAACTGCACGCCGAGAGGGCGGGACGGCGAAGCGGGAAGAAATTTGGCAGTGGAAAGTCCAGCCAAGGCGGCAACGGAAAACTTAATGAATTCGCGGCGATTGCGCATGGAAAAAGTTTAGCTCCTGTTCTGATGTTTGACAACGAGAGTCACTGGTTTTTCTCCGCCGGCAGCAGCTGGTAACTGACGAATGCCAGGTGCTCGCTGTCCGGCAATCAGTTGCACGGAGCTCGGGTGCAGAGCGGTTCCGATGTCCTGGTGAACTTCGAAAATACCGACGGGCGCGGCGGCGCTTTGGGCGCGGGATTGCCCGTACACGAAGCAAGCGAAAATCACGGCTCCGACCGTTACCGTCAGCGGCGCGATGATTTTCCTGATCATAAGAAGCCTCCGCCCGAGTTCCGGGCCGCTATTGGCCCGCAGCAATATGAATCGTTTCAGGCGCAAGATTCCAGCCACGAAGCGATACTTGCGCCGCTCCCGTTCCCGCCGAAGCGGGATACTCGATTTGCACTTCGCGCGATTCTCCGGGCAGGAGCGAGATGTAATTGTCACTGAGGTAGGCGGGGAGAATGCGCGTGCCGTCCGCGTTCAGGAGCGTGAGCTTGTTCTGGAGAGCTGCCGCGCTGCCGTCGTTTTTCAACTGTATGCGAACGCGGATGGTGTCACCAGTTCGCGCCGAATCGGCGCTTGCCGAGACCTGGGCAGGAGGGAGCCGGTCGAGGTCGCGATAGCCCGAGCTCTCTGCCGCGAGCCAATACAGATTCTGAGAGACGAGCTGGCCGGTCGAATCGTGCAGCTCGAGCTTGACCAGCACGACGCCGGACGTGAAGAGCGGCGCAAGATCGAGCTTGAAACCGGCGGTGAGCGAATCCGCGCCCGCGTCCTTCTGCTCCTGATGATGGAGCAGCAGTCTGTTGTCGAGCGAATAGACGCTGGCATCGAGGGAGAGGGCGCTGACGGAAGCGGTCGTGGTATTGACCACAGCTACTTCGAAGCTCGAAAGATCGAGCTGGATGTGGAGCGGTTCGCAGGCCTTTTTCGTTCCGTAATAGGAGGCCTGAGTGTCGTAATCGTGGCTGAAAATCTGCCACATGGTGCTGGGCCACGCCGGCTGCGTCATCCACAGCATGCGTCCGCTGTTCGGAGCCCAGAGATGCGCGTTCATGCCCTCGAAGATGGCGCGGTGATCCACGTAATTCAACATCTGGGCTTTGCGCTCGAAGTCCTCGAGGCTTGCGGGCGCGCCGAACTCCGCTTGGATCTCGGCCATGAACGGAGCGATATCGCCGTTCCCGCTGAAATGCCAGTCGTGATAGGCCCAGACATCGTCCATGGGCCATTGGTCCGCTTTCGGGGTGGTGCTGCGGAAGGATTCCAGGGTGGACATGGAAGGCGTGCCGGTCTCGACCGAAAATCCGTGATTGAGCGTGGTGAAATACAGCTTGGGGTCCATGTACTTGTACGGTCCGCTGTTTTGCAGGTTGATCTGATTGGAACTCGGCGAATAGTAGCGGGTGCCGTCGAGGGAATTCACCAGGTCCGCTAGCCCCTTATTAAGAATGGGCTGGGGAACGCCTTCGTTGCGGCCGCACCAGACGGCGATGGAGGGATGGTTGCGGTAACGCAAGATGGTATCGCGGGCATTCGCGAGGAACAACGCGGGATCTTCCGCTTCGATGTTGTAGTTCTGGGTGGTCTCCCAGAAGTCATTCCAGATCAGCAGGCCGTATTCATCGGCGAGATCGTAGAAGGTCTCTTCGGTGTTTTGGCCCACCCAATTGCGGATGATGTTCAGATGGGCGTCATGATGCAGCCGAAAATAAGGTTCGAGGCGCTCGCGTGAGACGCGCTTCAGCAAGTCGTCCATGCCCCAATTGCCGCCGCGGCAAGCGATGCGCACGCCGTTAACCTTGATCACCAGATAGGGAGAAGGTCCGGTGTCGTCACTCATGCGAACGGCCGGGGAAGATTCCGCTCCGGGTGCGAGCGACCCAACCCAGGAGTGCCAATTGGCCCGCCAGGCTTCAGGAAGATTGGGCGGCATGGGGTCGGCGGCGGGGATTTGGCGCATGCCTTCGTGCGTGACGTCCACAACTCCCGCGTCGCCCTCTTTGCCGAGCGCGGGAGCGACTTCGACGCGGCGCAAATGGCCAGCGCTATCGAGCAGGCTCAGCTCGTAGGTGATCTCGCGAATGCCAAACCGCAGCAGCTTGGTATCGGACTGATTGGTTCCCTCGTTGAACGTCAATTTCAGGTGGTACAGCTCCTGCTTGCCGTAGCCGTTGGGCCACCACAGGCGCGGCTGCTGCACGGTGAGTTGCTTAAACTCGGCGGGCGTGAGCTTCAGCGTGGTGGGGCCGGGCGGGAGGGTGACTTCCTTCACCACGTTCACCGATTCGAAAGATGCCTGCAACGTGCCGTGAACGGGCGCGTCGGATGCGTTATCGAGCGGCACGGTGATGACGACGTCCGCGCGGCTGATATCAGGAAGCGGCAGGGTGGTGACCACTTGAGGGTCGCCGATCTTGACCGATTCCGTCGCCGTTAGTTCGACGGATTGCCAGATGCCGGTCTCGCGGTCGCGGATACCAGGAATCCAATCCCAACCCTCCGACGCGACGAACGTGGGCCCGTCGAGACACATGATTCCGCCGTTTTCGCCGGGACCTCCTTTAATGGATTGCTCCTGGGGAATGCCCGGATGCGGCGGTGGCGAAACCTGGACGGCGAGCACGTTGCTCTCGCCTTTGCCCGTCTTCCATATTCCGGTGACGTCAAATACGCCGCGAATAAACGCGCCGGTGATGGTTCCCAGGCGATGCCCGTTGAGCCAGACCACCGCTTTGTAGTTGATGCCTTGAAACGTGAGCGTGAGGTGCGAGCCGCGAATTGTTTCGGGCGCTTTAATCTCGGTGCGATACCAATAGTCCTGCTTGTTCAGACTTTCCGGGATCGCCAGATTATTGAGACCGTATTCCGGATCGGGGTAGATGCCGCGCGCGATGTAGGTGGTGAGCACGGTTCCCGGAACCACCGCGGGCAGCCAGTGGGCGGCGTCGAATCCGGGCTGTGCGATTGCCGCTCCATCGGCCTTTACGTCCGGTGCGGCGCTGAGACGCCAACCGCCGGCGATCGTCCAGGTATTCGCGCCGCTGGCCTGCAGCGCGGGCTGCATGGCGGGAACGGGCTGGGCAACAGGCGCAGAAAATGGCGCTTTGCTGACGGGCATGGTGGAGGGATCTTGCGGAGCGCGGTAACCCGCTTGGCCGTGAGTTTGCACCGGCCAGCTCTTTGAACCCTCCTCGAACTCGAGGATCGAGAAATCGTCGGGCTTGTCGTAGAGCTGCTTGATTTCTCCGGCGCTGAGGGCTTGCCGCAGCAGCACGAGAGAGGCGATGCGGCCGCCGAAGTGCACGCCGTCCTTCGCGAGCAGCGCGGGTGGCGGGGGCGCCAATTGAATCACGGGGCTGACGCTGCCGAGCACCAGAGCACCGCTGGCTACCTGTGCGCCGTCGCTATAGAGATGAAAGTCCTGGCCATCGAATGTCGCCGCCAGGAAGTGCCACTGCGCGGGAGCGAGCGAGACGTTCGCGGTGAGGCTGTTATCTTGGCCCATCCACAGGAAGAGAGAATGCGCGTCCGCGCCGATGTAGCGCGGATACTCCTCGGTCGTTTCTCCGATTCCTGCCAGAAGCGTCATCGCTTGCAGCGGTTCTGCGGTGCGCACCCAACAGTAGAAGGTCCACGGGGAATCGGCGCGCAACACGGTATCGTGCGCGTCGAGCGGCGCCTTCAGTCCGTCGCCTCCCGCAAGGAACACGCCGTTGTAAGGGCCGTACTGCGGAGGATCGTTGGTGACAGGGCCTTGCGCCGCAAGCGCGCGAGCGAAGAAGGACAGGGCGAACAGTACGAGCAAGGCAAGAAGAAATGATATTGGCCGCCGAACGAGGCCGGCGAGCGGATTGTTCATAGCACTCCTTCGAGTCGCAGGGGCGAGTGGCCTTAATTCGAGCCCGTTTGCCAAACCCGACATAATACCTTGAAAGGGTTCGCGTCACAGGTTGGATAAGCTGGATGCGCGGGCCGCTCGAAACTCTAACGTAGAGCGACCAAGCCCCGGACGGCGGTTTAAAGTCGCAAGTGCGTCTCTTCAACAAGCGTATTGCTTCGCTTCTTGGACAGAATATACTGAGCGCCGAAAAGCGAGAGTTCCTATGCTGTTGGGGAAGGACTATGAAATTCGAAGCAATGAGAAACTGACGGAAGATCAGGACCGAAACATCTTGCATTAGCGGGTGTTAGAGCAAGAGTGGCCCAAGGCGCGACTTGAGTTCGAATAGCAGAACACCTGTAAGCATTTCTTCGTGGATCAAGGATTGTGGAGCGGTGCCGATTTCCAGGGACTACACGCAAAGGCTCTTGGGAGAGGCGACATGAAGGTCGCCGCTTCCGGGCCTTCCAGACACCGATTCCCACTCTCCGTTTGGTTCAGTCTGTTGGTTGGATTTCTCGCGATCAAAGCTGTCCTTTCTCTCGGCCTTGGGCTCGGAGACAAACTCGCGATGTACGGCAGCGGGGCGTATTTTCTGCTGCTTCTGCTGGCAACCGGTTTGGCGGTGCAGAACGTATTGGAGGGAACGCAGGGCCGCCGTGTTTTTTGGGTGTTTATCGCATTTGGTTATGGGCTGTGGGCATTGGACCAATGGCTCTATGTGTACTACGGATTATTCCGGCAGACGGGCGTCCCCGACAGCTCGATTGCTGATCCGGCGCTGTTTCTGCATCTCGTCCCGCTGATGGCGGCGATCGCGATGCAGCCGCATCTGGAGCGAAGCGATCGGAAGTCGTACCGAGCGACGTTGAACTTTCTTTTCCTGCTGGTGTTTTGGGTGTTTCTTTATGCGTATCTGCTGTTTCCTTACCAATATTTGTTCTGGAACCCCGCGATCTATGATCCGCGGTTTACCGTGCTGTACGCGGTGGAGAATTGCGCGCTGGTTCTGATTGTTTTCGTGGCGGCCCTGCACGCGCAGGGTCCGTGGAAGTCAATTTACTATCATTTATTAGGAGCGTCGGCGTTGTACGCGCTGAGTTCGACGCTGGCGAACGTGACCATAGATTTGGGAAAAGCGTATAACGGAAGCTTGTATTCCCTGGCGCAGAACGCTGCTGTTTGCTGGTTTCTCTGGGTGCCGCTCTACGCCCGGCATGTGGCGCCGGCGCTAACCCCAGTGGAGGAGCTTGATGCCAGACGATAGCAAGTTTAGATCTCTGCTGGCGGTGGCCGTGGTGGTGGCGGTCCCGGCGATCGGAGTGTGGGAACTGCTGCGACAGGACGAAGCTCCAAGCCTGCGGACGTTTCGCTTGCTGGTGGTGCTGGCCTGCGGACTGTGTCTGGCCGTTCTTGCACTCTTAGCAGAGCAAACCGCCAAGGCCGGATGGAAGAGCAATGTAAGAAAACTAGAAGCGCTTCACAGCGATTTCGTCGAAGTGCTTAAGTCCGTTTTGTGGCAGGGGAGCCCGAGTAGCTTCCGGGCCAGTGACGATAACAAGTACGCTTCGTTGCTGGCTGTGGGGGTAGTGGTGGCAGTTCCGGCGATCGGAGTGTGGGAACTGCTGCGACAGGATGAAGCCCCAAGCCTGCGCACGTTTCGCTTGCTGGTGGTGCTCGCGTGTGGATTACTTCTGGCAGTTCTTGCTCTACTGGCCGAGCTTCTGACGAAGGCCAGGTTCAAGAACGATGCGCAGAAGCTAGAAGCCCTCAATCGCGAACTCGTTGAAACGGTGCGGGCGATCCTGCGGCGGTCCGACCCTCGTTCTTTTCGCACCACTTTCGTAAACCAGCATGTGGAAGCGATCCTCGGATATCCGGTGGACAGTTGGCTGGAAGACCCGACCTTTTGGGTGGAGCACATTCATCCGGAAGATCGCGACCGTACGTTGGCGTTCACTGCAAAAGCGGTGGAGGAGCAAAGGCATCACGAACGGGAGTACCGCATGATTGCAGCTGACGGGCGAACCGTGTGGCTGCACGAGATTGTGAACGTCATCGTGGAGAACGGCGCGGCCAAAGAACTCGTCGCGGTGAGCGGGGACATTACCGAGCGGAAGATTGCGGAGCATACGCAGTCCCGTTTGAGCCTCAGGTTGATTGAGGCGCAAGAGCAGGAGCGCAGCAGCGTTGCCAGAGAATTGCGCGAGGATTTGAATCAACGGGTGGCGCTGCTACAGATCGGACTTGGACAACTTGAGCGAGATGTTCCCACCCTTTCGTCCCGAGCTCGAGACCAACTGCACAACCTCGCGGAAGTAGCGACGAACGTTGCGTCCGGGATCCACAATCTGTCACACCAACTGCATCCTTCGCTGCTGGACCTGCTGGGTCCGGTGGCGTCGGTAGAGACCCTCTGCAGAGAAGTATCCGACCGGCACAACGTTGACGTTCAGTTCGTCCACCATTGCACGCCGGAAGGGATTCCTAAGGAAGTGACTCTGTGCCTTTATCGGATCACGCAGGAGGCATTGCAGAACGTGGTGAAGCACAGCGGAGCAGCGGCGGCGAAAGTTGAACTATTGTGTCATAACGATCGAATTGACCTTTGCATCTCCGACTCCGGCGCAGGATTCAGTCCCGAGGCTGTGAGGGGAACGGCAGGGCTTGGTTTAATCAGCATGCGGGAGCGGCTGCGGCTGGTGGGGGGGCAACTTTCGGTTGAATCCGCGTTGTCGCAGGGAACGCGAATTCGTGCGCGCATCGAGCAGCGAGCAGGCGATCCGTTCGTTGATAACAGGCGCTGAGTCTGAATCGAGAAAACGCATTGTGCGCAGCGAAGACCATACTTCCGCGGCTCTCCAACCGATGCGTCTTGCTCCAGAGCAAGAACACCTGCATCCCAGCGGCCATCGGAGGGATGTCAAGAGAACGATATAACACTCTTGGTGATTGATTTCAAAAGGCTTGAGTGATCGGCAGGTGGATTACCGGCATTGTGAAAAGTGACAATACCAGCCCGCTGGCGCCCCTCTGATAATTTAAGGCTTGCAACCAGAACCACATAGCTTTCGAAGGACTTGACCGCCATGAACAAGAAAGGGCGCGCGGATACAGTTTCCAAGCCCGCCACGCAGCGGAATCGTCTGAAAATCGTGGCCTGCATCGCGGTGCTGCTGGCAGGGCTGGCCATCTGGAGAATTGCAAGCCGGACCGTTCAGGCGACGAAACTCCCCGTTGCGTCTATTGTGAATGGACCTTCCGTTACTACGAATATTTTTGCGCCGACGGTTGAAAACAAGAACACTCCCGCCGGGGCTGTGCCGGTAGGAATGGCCTGGATCCCCGGCGGTGAATTCTCCATGGGGGCGCAGGATCCGCCGGGGATGGACCAAGTGGGCATGCTGGCCACCGTGGATTCACGTCCGGTTCACCGCGTGTACGTTGACGGCTTCTGGATGGATAAGACTGACGTTACGAATGAGGAGTTCGGCCGATTCGTGAAAGCGACGGGGTACATCACCGTGGCGGAACGCAAGCCCAAGGCGGAGGACTTCCCGGGCGCACCGCCAGAGAACCTTGTGGCTGGATCGGTGGTTTTCTCGCCGCCCAAACATGCGGTCCCCTTGACCGACCACTATCAGTGGTGGGCTTATGTTCACGGAGCGAACTGGCGCCACCCGCAGGGGCCGGCGAGCAGCATCCAGGGAAAGGCGGCCTATCCTGTCGTCCAAGTCGCCTATGAAGACGTCATGGCGTACGCAAAATGGGCCGGCAAGCGATTGCCGACCGAAGCCGAGTGGGAATTTGCGGCCCGTGGCGGCCTGACGGGAAAAGCATTTGTTTGGGGCGATGATTTTCGGCCGCAAGGAAAGTGGATGGCGAATACTTTTCAGGGTCATTTTCCCGATAAGGACACGGGCGAAGACCACTATATCGGAGTCAGTGCGGTGGGGCGGTTTCCGGCGAACGGCTACGGCCTGTACGACATGGCGGGCGACGTGTGGCAATGGACGAGGGATTGGTATCGCCCGGATTACTACGAGCAATTGGCGAATGCGGGCGGCGTGGTGCGAAATCCCACGGGACCTGATTCGCCGTACGACCCCGCCGAACCCACCGAGCCAAAGAAAACCCAACGTGGAGGTTCGTTTCTATGCACCGATCAGTATTGCTCGCGTTATATGGTGGGCACGCGAGGCAAGGGAGAGGTTAGCACCGGCACGAATCACCTCGGATTCCGCTGCGTGAAAGAACCGTCGCCAACCGTCTCTCAATAATCGGCCCTCATCAAGCTGCATTTGCTTTCGTCGTGGCTCCCGTCCGGAAAAAGAGTGACCGAAAGTTGTCCTCGCCCAGTACGCGCCGCAATTCCCTGAATGCGAAGAGCGGCAGGAAAGTGCAAAATATGACGACAGTGCGGGCCAGCAGCTCGTTGATGCGTGTCTCGTGGGCCGCGCTTACAAGAGTAACTCCGTGCCAGCGCCGTTTGATCACTTCCTCGAGGATGTGAAAGGCGAGCACCAGCAAGCTGAACAGGAACGCCTTATAGATTGCTAACTGAAACAACGGCTTGGCCTCATGTTTCTTGCCAAGGTGCGCGTATTCCCCGATAAGTATGACTTTGGCAATCACCAGGGCGTTGATCAGCGCTGTGCCAAAAACGAAATACGAGACGCGGAACTGGCTTAATAGCAACATGCTGTAGGCGGCCACGGCGCAAAAGAAGAACGCCAGATACAAGAAGATCCACAGCAATTCTTGTAATTCGTGGGCGGCCCGTTGCTTCAGGCTCGCGCCGTTTGAAATTTCGGCATTCATATAGCCTCCCCATCTCGTTAGGCGTTCTTCATCGTTTACCTCGGTCCCGCCAGTGGCTGCGGCTCCGTCCAATAGAACCGCTCGGAACGAGCGGGTGGAATCCGAACCAAGTCCGCTCCGTGTCGCTGCATGCGAATGGCGTCACGAGCTTCCCCCGCGTTCGGCTTCAGAATCGAAGGCAAACCTATTTTTCCAGCGATCTGCGACGCGATCAACGCCCCGACTATACTCCGTGGTGTCGAGCAAGCAGGCGATGTGCGACTCCCGTGTTAATTCTCGCCCGGCGTTCCCTTCCAATCGATCAGGTCCACCAACTTCCAGGGATTCTGATTGAGATCGATCTGCAGCTGTCCTTCCTTGTCGATGGCAAGTTGGGCGGCCGGATACAGAACACCCGAATTCTTGCTTTTGTCCTGATCATCCAAGTTGAGTTCACCTCCTGTCAGGTTGAAGGATTGCGATTGGGTGTCAAAAAAAGCTTCACCGAATCTGATTTGACGGTTGGTGACGAAGCGAATTTTCCGGCCGGTGGGAGTTGGAATCAGCCTGATATAACTGAGGTCGTAGCCAAGCGTGCCAGTGATCGAGATGTGGCCGACCGCTTTCATTTTGGTCAGTGCGTTCACCAGCCCTTGGTTCTGACCCTTCGCGAAAGCGTCCACCAGGATTTGTCTGTCCGCCGGCGTCGAGAATTCATAGATAATCACGCTTATGCCGATGGTTTGGCCGAGCTGCGAGCCTGTACCCATCGCACTGGCATCAATCGTTTCCGCCTTTACCCTGTCGGCTGATGCGCCGAGAGTGCTTCCGATCAACAGCAGACCAACGAGCAGGAAAAAGCTAATCCCGAACGCGCGGATCTGCAGGCCTGACTCCTTATGGAACTGTCGCATTTTATTTTCCTCCCTCCGCAGCCAGTAGGCTGCATGTCTGACTCCGGATCGTCGAAATGATCAGCTGAATGAGGGTTCGAGCGGAATTGTCAGTAATGACGATACCGGTTTGAATGGGCTCCCGGAGAGTGAGGCGGTCATTCCAGAAGGTCGAATAACTTGGTACGAGGACGCTGCCGAATGAGCTGGTCTTCATCGAGTACAACGGCGGGTGGAAAGTGCGTAGTTCCCTCCTCAGTGGTGCCCTGCAGAGTAGTCCGGCATCGCCGCAAAGCGGGTCACCATGTTGATTTTCTGTCCCGGCATCAAGACAAGAGGCAATCTCCGGGGGTGCTCCTTTTTCAACATCCAATTATTCTTTGCGTGGTACACTTGCGCGAGCGTCCGAAGGTATCCCCGGGAGAGTTGGTCTCAAATCGTATTGACGGTTGAGGTCATCAACGATTTGCCCCATCTAGGGCACTATGAAAGCAGAACGACTTGGGAGGACAGGAATGTCCGCTCGATGCATCGGTGTCGAGTCGGTGCCCCTGCGTTTGTTGACGGCCGTCTTCGTTCTTACCTCCGCCGTCGTTAGCATCGGAGGTAGATGATGGAAATCGCCTCTGGTAGTCCCGCGCGGAACATCCCGAATCTGAGATCGCTTTTCCGCAACGTCGTTTTGGTGTGCTTCGTTGCCATCCTTTCGTACGCGGCTTCCGCGCTAGGGGCCGAACTGGTGCTAAATCCCCAAATGCTGTCGCCGCTTTGGCCCGGTTGCGTGCTTCTGGTGTCGGTGTTGCTGCTGGTTTCAAGAAAGAAATGGCCGATCCTAATCGTAACGGCCCTTGCTATGTTTTTCTTCTACGACCGGCGTCACGGAGCGTCGGCGAGCACGGCTACTTGGCTGATTTTGGCCGACACCGTAGAAGTGCTCACTGCGGTATTGTGTCTGAGCTATTTTTTCGAGGGTTTACCTCGGCTAAATAGCGTAAAGGCGCTGGCTAAGTTTTCATTCTTCGCGGTGATCCTGGCACCAGCGGCGGGAGCGTGTGTCGGCGCGCTTGCCGTCCCAGGGAGCTATTGGATGAATTGGAGGACGAGCTTCTTTTCGGAGGCTCTGGGGTTCCTCACTCTGATGCCTGCCATTTTTGGATGGGTTGGCAAGAGATCGCCTGGGAGCCGCAGGTCGCGTGCTCATTACCTGGAAGGCGCGGCACTGATCGCTGGGTTGGTCGTGTTCGGATACATCACGCTCGTCGCTCCTGGTAACGCCAGCCCACCTGCGCTGCTCTATTCCCTCGTGCCGTTTATGTTTTGGTCGGCCTTACGTTTCGGTTCCACCGGGGTCAGCACTTCGGTGGTTTTACTTGCGGTTCTCTCGATTTGGGGCGCAACCCATGGCCGAGGTCCCTTCAGCGATCCACAACCCATCAATAACGTGTTGTCGCTGCAGCTCTTCTTATTTTTCGCGGCGGCACCGTTTATGGTGCTCGCAGTGCTTGTGGAAGAGCGCAGGTGGGCCGCGGAGGAACTCAAGGAAAGCGAGGCAAAATTCGGGAGTGTCTTCCGGGATGCCGGGATAGCAATGGCGATTGTTTCACCGGAAGGCCATTTTCTTGCAGGCAATGACGCATTTTGCAGGTTCATCGGATATACGGAAGAGGAACTTATCGGCAAGACGGTCCAATCCGTCACGCATCCGGACGACTGGCGGATGTTTTCGCAGAGGTTGGATCAAAGTCTCACGGACGGAGGCAGCTTCCAGGGGGTGGAGAAGCGCTGTCTGCACAAAAGCGGGAATGTGCGGTACGCGGAGTGCAGCGCTTCGTTGATCCGCGATGCACACGGGAAGGGTCAGTACTTTATTGCCGAGGTGATAGATATCACCGATCGTAAGCGCGCAGACCAGATCCTGCTCGAGAGTGAACAACGCTTTCGTCTGGTCGCAAACTCAGCTCCCGTGCTGATCTGGATGTCCGGACCCGACAAGCTGTGCACTTTCTTTAATAAGGGCTGGCTGGATTTCACCGGTCGCACTCTTGAACAGGAAATGGGGAAAGGCTGGGAGGCGGGGGTGCATCCGGAAGACCTGGAACGCTGTCTTGGCATCTACTCCGGCGCGTTTGACGCACGTGCTGACTTCGAGATGGAATACCGGCTGCGACGCTATGACGGAAAGTATCGCTGGCTTGTGGATTACGGCGTGCCCCGATTTGAATCCGATGGGACCTTCCGCGGCTATATCGGATCGTGCGTTGACATCACGGACCGCAAGCTGAGCGCGGAGTCACTCGAAGAGCTGAGCGGGCGGCTGATCACCGCGCAAGAGGAAGAGCGCAGCCGCATCGCCAGGGAGCTACACGACGACTTCAGCCAGCGCTTGGCATTGCTGGGAATCGGACTTTCGCGGCTATGGAAGAAACGGCCCGAGTCAGAAGAAGAGCAACGCCTCGTGGTGCGGGAGTTATGGTCTCGAGCCCAGGAGATATCTTCGGACGTTCACCGTCTGTCTCATCAACTCCACTCCAGCAAACTGCAGCACGTAGGTCTCGCGCCGGCCCTATTGGGACTGTGCGAGGAGATCGCTGAAAAGTATGGAATTCAGGTCGAATTCGTTGACCGTGATATTGCCGTGGAAATCCCGAAGGATGTGGCGCTCTGCCTCTTCCGGATTGCCCAGGAAGCGCTAAACAACGTGGTGAAGCACAGTCGGGCGAAGCAAGCCCAGGTCGAACTTTGTACCGCGACGGATGATATTCGCCTGCAGATCGTGGACGCCGGCGCAGGTTTTGATTTTTCTCTGCAGGGGACAGACATAGGAATCGGGCTCGTCGGAATGAGGGAGAGGCTGCGATTGGTTGGCGGCAGACTGTCGGTCCAATCCGCGCCCGGGCGGGGGACAGAAATCATCGCCGAAGTCCCACTACTTGTTCCGGCCAATGAGACGCATATAAGAACAATGAGTGCGGGAGGACTGAAATCGTGAAACGCCCACGCGTACTGTTGGCAGATGACCATCAGATGTTAGTAGATGCGCTGCGCAGCGTTCTCGAGCCGCAATGTGAAGTCGTGGGCTCGGTCACCGACGGACGTTCCCTTCTGGAAGCTGCCGACAAGTTGCGACCGGACGTTATCGTGCTCGATATTGCCATGCCCCAGCTAAACGGTCTGGACGCCGGAAGAAAACTCAAACAGAAGATGCCTGGCGTCAAACTTATCTTCATGACCATGAATGAGGATCCTTACCTGATTGGAGAGGCTTTTCGCGCAGGGGCGTCCGCATTTTTACTGAAGCAGGCGGCAGGGTTCGAATTGATAGACGCGATTGCGCACGTACTTAAGGGAGACAAATACGTAACTCCGCGCGCCGCAAAAGGTCTGACGAATATTTCGTTGCGAGAGCCCAAGGCCCGCGAACGCGCTCCTGGACCAAGCGGTCGCGAGCGGGAAGTGATTCAGCTGTTGGCCGAAGGTCGTACCATGAAAGAAGCAGCCACGATGCTGAAAATCACCACGAGGACGGTTGCGGCGCACAAGTACCACGCAATGGAGCTTTTGCAGATCAAAACCAACGCCGAACTCGTTCAGTACGCCATCAAACACAGGATCATTTCGGTCTAAGACATTCGATTTCTCCCTCTTACTGTTAATTTTGCCAATATCTCGCCGATGGAATCGCGCTCAAGATGCGTGTGGGTGCCACCTCCACGCCGACTGAGATGAACACTGAGGTCGGGATCGGCCGGTCTTTTTCAGGTTGCATCGGCACCCAAACCCATCGTGGAGGACAGCGAACAGCTCAGGGATGGGCTTTCATGACTCGAAGACGAGTCTTAGTAGCGGATGATCTTGCGCCCGTGTTAGATACGGTGGGTGCTTTGTTGCGCGAGTCGTTCGAAGTCGTTGGCATGGTCTGCGACGGACGAGCGGCGCTGGAAGCTACCTTGAACCTCGAGCCCGACCTGGTAGTCCTAGACATCTCAATGCCGTTCATGAGCGGAATCGAAGTGGCGGAAGAGCTTAAGAGACAAGGCAGCAAAGCCAAGGTGGTATTTCTCACCGTGCACGAGGATTACGACATCCTGCAGGCATGTCACGCGGTGGGAGGCCTGGGATACGTGATTAAGGTGCTTATGGACACGGACTTGGTCTCGGCAATGAACGAGGCGCTGGCTGGTCACATATTTACATCTCGCTTTCCGTCCGAAGACGACATGCGTTAAGCGGGATAGCTGCGTTACCCGCAATGGTTCAGGAATGCCGTTCGCGGTTCGGCGCGATGAGGCTGTCACTTTTGACAATTGCTTCCAATTACGAGAAGGAGTAACAAGTCCGCAGGTTCCGTCGCTCCACCGAGGCCGGACGAACAGAAGGCAATACAGATCGCGCACAACGATGCTCAGATGCGCGCTGCACGCATCAACAAAGCAGCGGCCCCGTCGCCAATCAAGTATTGGAATGCGGAAAGATTCCCTGACGGTTTCAGGAAAAACTCGACCTGTAAAAGGAAATCCCATGAAAACGCGATTTCTCCTCGCTCTCTCGGTTCTGATTGGTCTCACCTTTACAGCCGCCGCGGCGCAAGATGTGTACGTAAATTCCAGCCCCAGTGCGACCTTTTCCCAGTATCACACCTACGCTTGGGGACAGCAGCAGAATCCCAACCAGATCTCCAATTCATTCCTAGCTCAGGAAGCGCAGACCCAGGTCAACAATCAACTGCAGAGCAAGGGCCTCAAGTTAGTTAAAGAGACCGAAAATCCCGATTTGATCGTGGTCGGCAGCGGGGGGATGAAGACGCAAACCTCTTACAACGCATGGGGGATGCGCGGAATCGGCGGCGGAATGGGCACCATCTCTGCTCAACAGAGTTTGACCGGCACCTTGATCGTGGATATCTACGATGTGAAAGCCAAACAATTGGTCTGGCGCGGCGTCGCGCAAGGCACGCTGAACGAGAAGAACTCGCAGAAAAATATGCAGCTGGTGGATAAAGCGGTCGCCAAAATGTTCAAGAAGTATCCGTCATAACCACAAAGAATTTCAGACCCACAAGTGCACTGCAGCGGCATGCTGGCGGAGCTTAGCGGCCGTGAATCCACGGACCGCGCATCCACCGCGTTCCATTTCACTCAGCTCGGGCAAACTCGAGAAAGTGACGCGGAGCCCAGTGCGCGTTGCAGGATGACAGTACCTGCCTCGGTAAGGTTAGGAGGGGACGTGAAACGGGAAGCGAGTCAGATCTGCGTCATTGTGGCCATCGCGACGTTTCTACTCGCTGCCACGGTCGCCGTCACACCGGTTGCAGCGCAGCAGGCCACGGGCGTGCCAGGTTCGCCCAGCGCCACGACCACCATTGACGGGAAACAGCTCCCGCCGCCACCCCCGAAATTCGGTGGTGTGATCAAAGAAAGCGCCAAGGACTCTACACCCTGGTGGCCGCCGCGCATCGTGCCGCCCAAGGGCGCGCCAAACGTGCTGCTCATCATGACGGATGATCAGGGCTATGGGGTGCCGGGCACATTCGGAGGCGTAATACCGACGCCGGCATTGGATCGCATCGCTGCGGCCGGGTTGCGCTACACGCAATTCCACTCCACGGCCCTATGCTCGCCGACGCGGGCGGCGCTGATCACCGGCCGCAATCACCACTCCGTAGGCTTTGGCGTAATCGGCGAACTTTCGACCGGCTACCCAGGCTATGACTCCGTTATCGGTCCCGAGAGCGCCACCATCGGCGAGATCCTCAAGGAAAACGGCTACGCTACTTCCTGGTTCGGCAAAAACCATAACACGCCAGGATTTCAATACAGCAGCACGGCCGGACCTTTCGATCAATGGCCGTCAGGTATGGGTTTCCAATACTTCTACGGTTTTATGGGCGGCGAGACGGACCAGTGGCAACCGTATCTGTTTCGCGATCACACACAAGTTTATCCGTGGGTCGGCAAGCCGGGCTACAACCTCACTACGGATCTGGCGGACGACGCGATTACGTATTTGAGGGATCTGAACGCGGCGGCGCCCGACAAACCGTTCTTCCTCTATTACGTCCCTGGGGGAAGCCACTCGCCGCACCAACCGACCCAAGAGTGGATTGATAAATTCAAGGGCAAGTTCGACATGGGCTATGAAAAGATGCGCGACCAGATCTTCGCCAACCAGAAGCGACTCGGCGTGATTCCCCCCGACACGACGCTGACGCCGTGGCCGGACGGACAGGCGGAGTATGGGGGAGCTAAGCTGCCGAGGTGGGACTCGCTCAACGCAGTGGAAAAGAAGATGTACGCCCGCGAAGCGGAGGTATTCGCCGCCTATACAGCCTACACCGATCACGAGATTGGCCGGGTCATCCAGCAGGTCCAGGACATGGGCAAACTTGACGACACGCTGATTATTTACATTGACGGTGACAACGGCACCAGCGCCGAAGGCAGCATATACGGCACATTCAACCAGATGACGGCCTACAACGGAATCATCAACGAACCTGCTGTCAACGCCGTCAGGGCGCTGAATGTACTGCACTATAGCGACTGGGGTTCGGACAAGACCTACCCGCACATGACGGTGGCATGGTCTTGGGCTTTTGATACACCGTTCAAATGGACGAAACAGGTCGCGTCCCATTTCGGTGGAACACGGCAAGGCTTGGCCATTTCCTGGCCCGGGCACATCAAAGATGTGGGCGGCATCCGCACGCAGTTCCACCACGTGATTGATATTGTGCCAACGATCCTGGAAGCCGCCGGCATCCCGGCGCCCGACACGGTCAACGGAATTAAGCAGAAGCCAATCGAAGGCGTGAGCATGGTCTACACGTTTGACAAAGCGAATGCCAATGCGCCGTCCAAACGCGAAACGCAGTACTTCGAGATGGTGGGCAACCGCGCGATCTACCATAACGGTTGGATCGCCGCCACCACGCCGCCCTCCCCGTCCTGGCAGCTGGGAACGGGCGCGATGCCGGCCCTCGACGCCTACCATTGGGAGCTCTACAACATTGCCGAGGACTATTCGGAGTACAACGACCTGGCGGCAAAAATGCCTGACAAGCTGAAGGAAATGCAGGCGCTGTTTCTACAGGAGGCGGCGAAATACCAAGTATTTCCGTTGGATAACTCTGGTTTCGTGCGCTTGCTGACGGCGCGACCGAGCGCGGTCGCCGGGCGAACCGTTTTCAGCTACACGGGTGAGAATATCGGCATTCCCGTCGGCAATGCTCCCAGCATATTGGACAAGGACTACACAATCACCGCCGATGTGACGATCCCCGATGGCGGGGCGGAAGGAATGATCGCAACTCTGGGCGGCCGTTTCGGTGGCTATGGCCTCTACCTCAGCCGCAGCTTCAACTGGTGGTACCACGCAAGATTTTTTAGAAGATTGGGTTTTGGACTGGTGTTTTTGGGTCTGCTACTTGCGTGGCTTACCAAAAGCAGCAGGCTGTACCGGCTGGGCCAAGCAATGCTGATCTTCGGGGTGCTCTGGGTGGTAGTAGTGTTTGGTGTCGGATGGTTGGGCATTGGCAGAGGCAAACCGGTGTTCCTTTACAACTTTCTGGATATGCAACGTTTCAAGTGGGAAGGCAGTTCGCTCAGCGCCGGTACGCATACCGTCGTGTTCGACTTTAAATATGACGGACCCGGTCCCGGCAAAGGTGGCACTGGTGTGCTCTCGGTCGATGGTACGGAAGTGGACCGCAAGAAAATCGCACACACGATCCCGTTGCTCATGGCCATCGACGAAACGTTCGACGTTGGGAACGATACGCGCACCGGAGTGGACGACCTCGAGTATCGGCTGCCGTTCCGCTTTACCGGAACAATCAACAAGTTGACGTACAAGCTCGGACCTGAGCAGTTGTCGGCGGAGGACAAAGAGGCCGCGGCGAAAATACTGGCGGCAGCCAAAGACTAGGCGGGCAGCGTTCAGCAAAGGAGTTCACGTCATGAGCCAGAATCACTTCACGCTTAGATTCCCCTTAAAATCGGCGGCGGATGCCAAAGCAATCACCGAGCGGCTTCCATCGTTGATGCCCGATTTTTTCAAAGTCGAGGATTCGCTGGGCACGATTCACTATTCCCGCTTCACCCTGCTGAGCGAAAAAACTCTGCTGTTTCTCGGTGATTTCGACGGCGAATTCGGCGTGCTGATGACGGACCTCGCCAAATTGGCGGGACCGGTGTTCGACGCGATCTTCCAGCACGTGGACGGTCCGCCACCTTTGCCGGTCGCCCAGAACGCACAGGCTTTCACTGAATGGAGCGCGGATCATCTTGTGACTGCTCTAAATCTCTACACTGCTTATCCCGATGCTACGGCCAAAGAAATCAAGGCATTGGCCGCAAGCGCGGACGTTACCGGCGTAACTGAACAGCGGCCGTTTCTGGTTGTGCTGCCCATCAGCTCCAAGATCGCCTTCATTGAAGTGCAACTGCTGTTACGTGCCCGAGGGCGTGGAACGACAAGAGATTTGGACAAAGTCGGCACGCCGCATTTCGCGCAGTTTGTGGTGTTAGAGGACAACCAGATAGGTTTCTTCACTGTGTATGACGGCGCGTTCGATACATATATTGCGGATTTCACCAAGAACATCGGAGAGGTTTTTGACCTGCTGTTCAAGTTCACCACCGGCGCGCCACCCTCGCCTGTACGGAAAAATCTCCAGCAATTCGTGGACTTCGCAACCGGAGCGAATCGCGCCCCCATCGGATTTTACGAGGCATATCCCGGATTGAGTGTTCAGGACGTTCACGCGCTGATTGCCGATAGCAAGTCGCAATCGGCCTCGGCGTCATAGCGCAGTCTGCCGGAGAAGCGCTTTGACCGAGGACAACAAAACGAACACTCCGACGAAAGTAGGCCTAGGGGTGCTCGGTCGCGCGTTCGGAAAACCCAAACCGGGAGCGCCCGCCTACGGCAGCGCGCCGTCGGCTGTCGGTCCCGCGCTTCCGCTCGCCGACATTCAAGGATTCATCCTCCGCGGCTACCGTATGCCAATGGTGCGTCATTTCTTGCTCACGGTGAGCGCTCCTGGGGCGGCACGCAAACTGCTGGGACGGCTCGTCAATGGCGACGAGTCTGACGCGCCGCAGATCACCACCGCAGAAGACTGGCAGGTAGGCTTCGCACCGGGACCCGGCGACAATCCCGCCGCCGCGCCGCGCCGCAAGCCCGATTATTGCTTAAACGTTGGCATCACCTGGCCCGGTATGATCGCTCTCGAGCTCAGAGATCGCGTGCCGACTCTCGCGTTCAATTCGTTCGGCGCGTTCACGGCCGGTGCCGCCGAACGAGCGCCGTTAGTGGGGGATACGGGACCAAGCGCGCCAGAAAACTGGGTCGGCGGGTTCGGGAAGGGAAGCGACGATGTCCTGGTGAGCCTGCACGCCCTCAACGCCGATTCGCTGAAATCCTATAGCGACCGGCTCTCGGCTCTGTTTGCCGAAGGCAATGCGTTTCGCGAGATCTGGCGCACTGACGGGATGGCGTGGATCGAGATGCAAGACGGCAAACCCAGTTTCACCTCTAAAGTCCCATTCGGTTACACCGACGGCATCAGCATCACCACCGTTCGCGGCGGTCCAGAACATTATCCGCCGGACCACCAGCAGCCGTGCGAGCCCTGGCTATTCGTCCTGCGAGATGAAGCCGAGAATTACTTTGTACCGGAGCCCAAGGAACTTGGCCTGAATGGCAGCTTTGCAGTCTTCAAAATGATCGCGACGGATGTTGTGGGATTTGAGAATTTTCTGCAATCGAACAAAGACAAGATTGATCCGGAACTGCTCGCCGCGAAGCTCTGCGGACGCTGGCGCAACGGCGTTCCTCTGGCGTTATCGCCAGAAACGGATAGCCCTCCTGGCGGCATTCCACTCGAAAAGCTGAACGACTACGAATATGTGAACGCCGATGGTTCAGGAGATCCCAAGGGGCTAAGGTGTCCTGTGGGCGCCCACATGCGCCGCATAAATCCACGAGGCCAGCCAGTCACGGGACAAGGCCAACCCGGCGGCAGCAATAACACTCACCGACTGATCCGTCGGGGCATGCCGTATGGGCCGAACTATGATCCGAAGAAACCGTATGACGGAATCGAGCGCGGCCTTCTCGGCTACTTCATTAACTCGAATATCGAAAATCAGTACGAGTTTGTGCTGCGCCATTGGGTGAACGACAGCGAGTTCGCGGGAGCCGTCAGGCTGAACCCAAAATCGAAAGATCCGATGATTGGCACTCAGGACCCGGCGGAAAGTATTTTCGTGATTCCGCAGTCAAATGGCGCACCGCCGATCAAGGTCGCCGGGTTCGCAACTTTCGTGACGACCAAAGCGGCAGCCTACTGCTTTCTGCCAAGCATCACCGCGATCAAATTCATCTCGAAACTCGATTGAGTGACGAGGGGGGCCCTGATCCATGTTGTTCCTAACCAGGATGTTCGGCGTAACCGGCAGCGACGCAGAGCGTGATCTCGGTGCGGAGCAGGCCTGCATCGAAGAGATCACCGAAAAAGTTCTCTTAATGCAGGCGCATTGCGCAGCTCAACAAAAACTCCCACTGCGTCGCGGAACTCACGCAAAAGGTACGAGCGCGCGCGCTCAATTCGAAGTATTTGATGTTGCCGCCAGACGCGAAGCAGGGTTCGGCGCGCGGCTTGCCAGGGGTATTTTCGCGAAGCCGGGTGTATATCCCGCAGTTGTGCGTTTTGGGAATGCGGATTCGAAAGTGAATTCAGACTTCAAGGCGGACGTTCGCTCGCTGTCGTTTTCCGTGGACCTCACTCGCGACGGCACGATTACTCCGGAAGCAAACGTACCCAGGCAAGATTTCTCCCTGCAGAACACTACGACCTTGCCGATTAACGATGCCCGCGCATTTTTGGCGACCATGAAACTGCTCACGGCCTCAAACCCCGCCGTCGGTCTGTGGTCTCTTCCGTCCAAGGATAAGTTGCGGGTACTAAGGACGCTAGCCTTGGTCCAAGTCCAGGCCCACCAAAAAATCCAGCCGTATCAGAAACTGCGTTATGGAAGCAACGTGCCGTTCCGGCACGGGCCGAGCGACGTTGTGAAATATTCAGCCACACCTTTCCCGGGCAATCCAGCGCGTCCCCTCCAAAAGAGCAACCCGAACGCGTTGCAAGACGAGTTGCTACGACACCTCAAAGAAGACGGCAAGATGAGCAGCTTCGACTTTGGAGTGCAATTCCTCGATGCCGGCAAGATGACGTATTGGGGCAAGCGTTACGACGCCAACTTCTGGACCGAAAATGCCAGTATCAAGTGGAACGAAGCAGAAGCTTCGGTCCATTCAGTCGCACGGCTGACGCTTCTGGCGAATTCGCAGCTCCTGCAGAGCGCCGGCGACGCGATTTATTTCGATGTCACAGGGAACTCCACATCTGATAGCATGCCAGTTGGCAGTATCAATCGCGCCAGGCAGATGGGCGAGGTTGCCAGCAGGCAAGCCCGCACACGGGCGGCAGTTGTAAGCGACAAACACCATTGCGCTGGGCGCTGATTGCAACCCGCGTAGGGGCCATCGCGCTACTTCCCGCGCTCACCTGCGGCCCCTTGGACCGCGCACGACCGACTGTCATTTTTGACAATACAACCACGCTGCCAGTACCAGCACAATCACAATGCCGTTGAAAGATAAGCTGCCCACTTAACAGCTCATCCCCGCTCCGAGCGGTATGACTATGACGACAACATCTCTGCGAGAAAGGATAAGACCTTGAAAAAACGAATGATCCTCTGTGCACTTTGTATTGCGGTAGCGTCCCCGCTGTTCGCTCAAACAAAGGAGGCAACGCGTATATCGAACTCGGCCACGGTACTCCGGGCGATTCTCGCGGGAGGCTTGCCCACGAATATCCTCGACCAGGGAAGTTGCGTCGTTGTTTTCCCCAGCGTCAAAAAAGTGGCCATCGGAATCGGCGGAAGTTACGGCCGAGGTGTACTGGTCTGCCGCGAAGGCGCGGGGATGAATGGTGCCTGGGGCGCGCCGGCGATGTACAAGCTCGATCAGGGCAGCATCGGTGTGCAGCTTGGGTCTACGGCGACTGACTTTGTGCTGGTGGTCATGAACCGCCACGGCGCAGATCAAATCCTCAACGGAAAAACAAAGCTTGGAGCAAACGCCGCGGCCGCCGCCGGTCCCACGGGCGCTCAAGCCACGGGTTACAACGCCGCTTCGATGCAAGTGGACGTTCTGACGTATTCGCGAAGCAGTGGACTTTTTGCCGGCGTCTCGCTGCAAGGCGCATCAATGGACAGCGACGATGATGCCAATAAAGCTCTCTATGGCAAATCAATCACTGCCAAGGAAATCGTTGAAGGTGGCGAAACCGCTCCGCCGGCCGCCAAACCTTTGGACGAAGAGCTCACTAAGGCGTCACCGACTCGCAAGTAGCTTTCGCAAACTGCCGGCATGAGAAGCGGCCCCGGGTCATCGCGCCCGAGGCACATGGCCTGGGTGTCCAATAGCGGCGAGGTTCCCGACCCTGCTGGGTCTGGAGCCTCGATTTGAACACAAACAGGGGTTCGCCATCGGGAGGGACACTCATGGCCGCCGGAACTGATTCTCCCCCCACCCCTGCTACTGCTGAGATTTCTCTCGTCCGTGGAGGTCCGTTCTATCGAGCCCAGCACGCGGTAGGTCTCATCCGCCCGAATCAGTGGAACCTCGGACTCCGCATCACTTTTATGATCGCCGTTGGCTGGCTGCCGCTGTTTGTAATTACCGCGCTATTGAATCCCAATGGTTTGGTTTCCCTGATACGCGATTATCGTGTTCACTCCCGCCTGCTCGTTGCCGTTCCGGTATTGCTGATCGGCGAAGTTCTTGTGGAATCGCGCTTTCGCGCCGTCATCGGACATCTCCGCGAATCGGGCATCTTGGACGCGTCGGAACTAGCTCGCGTTGACGGCGTAATCGCCACGATAATCCGTGCGCGCGACTCTTTTTTGCCTGAGTTCGTAATCCTGCTGCTACTCATTGTTCATACTGTTACCTCGTACAAAGGTCTAGTGGACACCACAGCGTGGCTTTCGCGCGCGTCTGGCTCCGAGCTCCACTTAACCGCTGCAGGGTGCTACGTTGTCCTGGTTAGTACGACCATTTTCCAGTTTTTGCTCGGCCTCGCACTTTGGAAATGGCTGCTCTGGACCTTCTTTGCATTCAAATTGTCGAGACGGAATTTGAAGCTGATTGCCACTCATCCCGACGGGCACGGCGGCCTAGGTTTCCTCGGTTTAACTTCAGCTGCTTTTGCACCGATCGCGTTCAGCGCGACCGCCGTCATCGCAGCAACCTGGCGCCAGGACATCCTTCATCACGGCGCGCACCTCACTAATTTCAAGTTGCCGGCGATTATCCTTGTTGCTCTCACCGCTTTGGTGGCGCTCGGGCCGCTCGCTTTTTTTGTACCTCGACTGGCAGGAGTCCGTCGCAAAGGGATACTGGACTATGGAATACTCGGCCAGCTCCACAGCGCCGAGTTCCACGAAAAATGGATTCTGCATCGCGCCGGGCATGAGCTCGAATTTCTTGCGGTCCCGGACATCGGTGCCCTCGCGAATTATGGTCGCGCTTACGAGGCGATTGAAGGAATGAACTCATTCCCCGCAGACAAGGGAGCGCTTTACACCTTGGCATTCGCCGTATTAGTTCCGGCGCTGCCAGTGATTCTTGCGGAGATCCCGCTCGCGGTCGTTCTAGGCGACTTGCTGAAGGCCCTGCGCTAATTCACGTGTTTGAGAGTTGCGTTAATCAGGAATTGGTCCGCGTCAATCGGTGGCAGTCTTCTCGTAGTCGTAGCGATCGGGACATACGCTCTGCTGACACAACCACCTGAATTGCCGTTGACCGCGCGCAGTAGATTGTCACTTTTGACAATTCCCGGTCGAAACGTCTAGGGGCAGGATGGCCGTGACTTTCAGTTCGCGGCCCACCATGAATCGAAAAGATCGGCGGCAACCTTTCTCTCTCAAGCGAGAAAAAGTAACAGGAGGAAGTTCATGAAACGCATCGGAAGGATCGTTCTTGTGGTTGCGGCGTCACTCGCAGTTCTGGGTTTGGCCGCTTCGCCGCCTGCCTCCGCGCAGCAACAGAAACCGAACATCCTCGTGATTATGGGTGATGACATCGGGATAACGAACATCGGCGTCTATAGCCACTGGATGATGGCCGGCAAGACGCCCAACCTCGACAAGTTGGCCAAGGAAGGCATGTTGTTCACCGACTCTTACGCCGAGGCGAGCTGTACGGCGGGTCGCGCGAACTTCATCATGGGTGAACTGCCCATCCGCACCGGCATGACCACGGTCGGCCAAGCCGGCGCGGCGATCGGCATCCCGGCGGAAGCCGTCACGATCGCCACCGTGCTGAAAGCGCAGGGCTACGAGACGGGTCAGTTCGGCAAGAACCATCTTGGTGATAAGAATGAATTCCTGCCCACCGTGCACGGCTTCGATGAATTCTTCGGCTATCTGTATCACCTGGACGCCATGGAAGACCCGTTCCACCCCAACTATCCGCAGAACCTCTTGAATGTCGTGGGGCCGCGCAATCTGGTTCATTCCTGGGCCACTGATGTGGATGACCCCACCGAGATGCCGCGTTGGGGCAAGATCGGCAAGCAGAAGATCGAAGATGAAGGGCCGCTGCCGCCACACCCCATGGACGGGATCAAATACAACATGGAGACAGTGGACGACACGATCCGCGACCTCTCCCTCAAGTTCATCGACAAGGCCAAGGCCGACGGCAAGCCATTCTTTGTCTGGATGAACCCGACGCGCATGCACGTGGTCACCCATCTTTCGCCGAAATACGCGGCAATGATGAACTCCGAGAATGGTTGGAGCATTGAAGAAGCTGGCATGGCGCAGTTGGATGACGACATCGGTCTGGTGATGCAACACCTCAAGGACGCGGGGCTAGACGATAACACCATCGTCGTTTTCACCACCGACAACGGCACCGAAACGTTCACCTGGCCGGATGGCGGTACCACGCCGTTCGCACAGGCGAAAGGAACGGTCATGGAAGGCGGTTTCCGCGTGCCGTGCATCGTCCGGTGGCCCGGCCATGTCCCGGCGGATTCCGTGCAAAACGGCATCATATCCGGATTGGACTGGTTGCCTACGTTCGCCACTCTGGCCGGAAACCCGAACATCACCGAGCAGTTGCTGAAAGGAGTGAAAATCGGCGACCAGACTTACAAGAACCATCTCGACGGCTATGATCAGACCGCCATGCTCACCGGCAAAGGCCCGTCCAATCGCCACGAAATCTTCTACCTTGGCGAAAGCACGATTGGCGCCGTGCGCATTGACGACTACAAGTATCGCTTCATTGACCAACCCCAAGGCTGGCTCGGGGTCAAGACGCATCCGGACGTGCCTTCGATTATCAATCTGCGGCTCGATCCGTACGAGAGAATGAGCTTTCCAGAAGACCTGACGAAGAATGGATCGCTGATGTCTTTCGGTGATTGGTACATGTATCAATTCTGGCGTTTTGTCTTCGTCCAGCAAATGATGGCCAAGGAAATCCAAACCTTCATCGAGTTCCCGCCGATGCAACGTGGCGCAAGCTTTAACCTCGATGCCATAAAAGCCGAAATGGCCGCCAAGATGGCCCAGGCGCAGGCGGCTTCCAAAGGCCCCAGCGAGTAAACCGAAGTGAGCTTCACGGCGGGCGGCTCGCAAGGGCCGCCTACCGGATATACCCCGCACGTCTGATGATCGAGCTTCATGCGCAGCGTAACCAGCACCGGAAACGCACTGCCGGCGCTCAATCTACCGAGGAAGTGAGGAGATCGCAATGGAACTCGTCACAGTTCGCCCGCGCTGGACCCTAAATGCGGCGCTGGCGCTGTGCCTGCTTTTGCTCACAACCGCGGCTGCGCAAGCGCAAAGAGATCCCCTGCCATCGTGGAATAAGGGACCCGCGAGAGATGCGATTATCGCTTTCGTGAAAGATACAACGGAGAAATCCAGCTCGAAGTACATCGAGCCTGGCGATCGCATTGCCACATTTGACCAGGACGGGACGCTTTGGACGGAACACCCCATGTACGCCCAAGCTATGTTTGCACTCACTCGCCTGGGCCAACTCGCGCCGCAGCACCCTGAGTGGAAGGAGAAGGATCCATTCAAATCGGCGCTTTCGGGCGACCGTGAGGCGATGGGCAAATTCAGCGAGTCGGACTGGCTGGAAATCCTTGCCGTGACCCACGCAGGGATGAGCACGGAAGAGTTTCAGAAGCTCGTTAAAAAATGGCTGGTCACAGCCAAAGCTCCGCGCTTCGACCGGCCTTACACCGATCTCGTCTATCAGCCGATGTTGGAAGTGATGAGCTATCTGCGTGAAAAAGGTTTCAGGGTTTACATCGTTACCGGCGGCGGACAGGAGTTCGTGCGAGTTTACAGCCAGCAGGTGTACGGCGTCCCGCCGGAGCAGGTCGTGGGGTCCAGCATTGTCACCAGGTACGATGATTCCAGCGGCAAGCCCGTGCTGATGCGCGAGCCGAAAGTGTTCTTCAATGATGATGGTCCGGGCAAAGCGATCGGCATCAATCTTTTCATCGGCAAGCGGCCCTCTGCGGCCTTCGGCAATTCCGGAGGCGATGCCCAGATGCTGGAATGGACGCAGGCGGGCGATGGCGCGCGCCTGATGATGCTCGTTCATCACGACGACGCAGTCCGCGAATACTCCTACGGTCCAGGCGGTGGTCTTCCGGACACTCACGTCGGCACTTTTTCCGACGCCCTAATGGCGAAAGCAAACAAGAACGGCTGGATCGTGATTAGTATGAAGAACGACTGGAAGCGCATTTTCTCGTTCGAGCAATAGCATGAGCACAGATAATACAGAACAAAAATGAACTGCCCGATGCCACTCTTTACAAAATGCGGTTCCGGCGCGCCTTCCGGTTTCTGAAAAGACCAAGAAATGCCTTGCGTTCGTGGTCGATGGCTGATGGCGGCGCTTCTTCTGTTGCTCCCATGCTCATGCGCGTTCGCACAAACATCCACAACGGAGTTCCTGCCCGAAGTGGACGCGAATTACAAGTTGGATTCCTATGTCCGATTTGTTTTTCAAGCGAAGGACACCAGAGAAGGCGGTGATCCTACGCAGGCCGAGGTGGGACCCAGCATAGAATTTTACTTGAAACCCTTACTCAAGCTAAAAGACGCTACTCATTTCGATCTGGACGATGCGAAATCCAGGCCGTTGGTGTTGGCGGTCGGATACCGCGTGGTCCCCTCACCGGGCAAGCCCACGATCAATCGGATGGAACCCGTGCTCACGTTTCACGTTCCAATCACGGCTCGGATTTTGATTTCCGATCGAAACCGTGCCGATCTTGATTGGTCTCCGGGCAAGTTCGTCTGGCGCTATCGCAATCGGGTAACGGCCGAACGACGCTTCACGATCAATAACTACCACCCCGCACCTTACGTTAGCGCCGAGATCTTCTACGAGAGCCAGTACTCTAAAATCAGCTCCACCAATCTCTATGCGGGCTGCTTGCTGCCGGTGGGCAAGCACGTGGAGTTCGATCCGTACTATGAGCACGAGAACAACACGGGTAAACGCCCGAATGAGCAAGTGAACGCTATAGGTCTCGTACTGAACCTTTTCTTTTAGGTTTCGACGCTGACGCAGGAAATCTCCATAGCTGAACGAAGGCGTTCCGGGAATGGACCCTTATCTTGAAGTCATAGCGAGAACGCCCCGAAGCGAGCTCCGGCTCCGGCGAAACCAGGGCCAAGAAAGACGGGGAGCTTCGGTTCATATACCTTCTGTAAGGCCAATTGTGTTCGATCGCGATGCGACTGTTAGTTTTGACAATTATTTCCGCTGAGCGCGAGGCACAAGATTAGCAAATCTGTGAGTCTGGAGCACACTGCCCTGCGAAGGGCCGAACAAGGAGTCTCTCTTGACGTCAAAACAGAAATTCACGGTATCGGCAATATTCTTGGGACTGCTGCTGTTGGTGAATGCGCCCCCATCCCGCGGTCAAACGCCTCCTCCACCGCGCAGTGTTGATGTCCTGGAGACCAATGCGTCAAGTTCCACGGGCTCAGCCGCGAATCCTGCAACCGCAGACGCAGTGACGCCTGCCGACCCCGAGCCCGCAGCGGCGACCCCCAATGGCAGCGCCGTTGCCACTGCCGCCAGTAGCGCCTCCGAAAGCGATTGGCACTTCACGGTGTCTCCCTACCTCTGGTTCCCCGGGGTTCATGGAAACGTGGGCGGCCCGAACGGCGAGCAAGTTGGCTTCAGTGCGACCCCCGGCGACCTTCTTTCGAACGTCCGGATTGGATTGATGGGCGTTATAGAGCCTCGTTACAAGCGAATCGTGATGCCGCTCGATATTTTTTGGATCCGGCTCGGGGACGATCGAGCGCTGCCGAACACGCCCAGCCAGGGTGTTGCGAATTTGCGAGCGACCGAATTCTTCCTTACTCAGAAGATCGGCTACCGGCTGATTGATTCGGAACGGATCAAAATTGACGCACTCGCGGGATTCCGCTACTGGCACTTCGGCGAGAATGTGTCGTTTACCACCAATACCCTCAATTTCTCCGGCTCGCAAAATTGGGTGGACCCAGTGGTCGGCGGACGCATCACGGGGATTCTGCTGCCTAAAGTGGAAGTCACAGTCGGAGGTGACGTCGGCGGCTGGGGTGTCGGCTCCCAAATTGATTATCAGGCGTTCGGTCTTGTCGGCTACCGGATCAAACCTGCGCTAGCGCTGCAGGTCGGCTACCGCTATCTCTACTTTGACTATCGTCGCTCCTCAGGCACTTATTTCGACACCGCTACGTCCGGGGTGCTTTTTGGCGTGAGCATCACCCTCAAATAGGCGGATGGATATCCTAAATCGCGATGTCGCGATCGGAAGCGCGAATCCACATCTCTACGGATCAGGCGTTCTTTCTCTTTCAACGCGCAAGCGATCGGCTGGGCGGCTCGCGGACGTCATTCCTGCGTCCACCACGCAATCGAAGACGCCCTCTTGCCCCACCCCTACTTGCGAAACCTGTCAATCTTGACAATACCCGCGAATCTGCCCGAATCGTACTCTCCTGCTGGCTAGGGTGGAGGACCCGGGCTGAGACTGCTCCACGCTCCATTCTATAGAGAGGCGCCCAACGCCTGTCTAAAGACTCTTTTCCGGGTCCTCTAATAACTCAGGCTAGAAGCTACTGCGGTGGTGGCTTCTGCGGAATCGGCCCCCGGCGTTGTGGTTGACGTAACTCTCAGTATCGAGATGAATGCTTTTCCGGCGCGCAGCGAGAATGGAGGGCAGAATGAGGAAAACGATCGCAGTTTGCTTCTTGATTCTTGCCTCCGCCAGTGCCGTCATTGCGCAGGACCCAGGCTGGCCTCGTCAAATTACAAAACCGGGCGGCACGCTCGTTTATTACCAACCTCAAGTGGAAAAGTGGAGCAACTACCAGGAGCTGGATTGGCGCATGGCCTTTTCGCTCACGCCCGCCGGCGGCAAAGAAGTCGTTGGGGCAGTGGCGATGCACGGTTGGACGAGCGTCAACGCGGAAACCCAGATGGTGTTGATATCCGATCTGCAGGTGAAGCACACTTATTTCCCTTCGCTCGACCCCGCCAGCGCCGCAAGTATGGATCAATTGGTGAGGACGTTCGTGCCGCCGAGCGTGTGGATCAGCATGCAGCGCTTGGTCGCTTGCGTCCCGAAACCGGCGACGGCGCCACCCGGCGTTCAACTCAACAACAACCCTCCGCGCATTTTTGTCAGTTACCAACCGGCAATTCTGCTGTCCGTCGAAGGTCAGCCTCTATTTGCGGATATTCCGAAGACCAAACTGCAGTACGTGATTAACACCAGCTGGGCGCTGTTCTACTACGACAAATCCGCTTACTACCTATTGGCTGGGGAGCGCTGGCTCACTGCTTACAATCTCGAAGGACCGTGGTCGCCAACGATGCAACTTCCGAAGGATATGGATAAGCTGGTGAAGGATCCGCAATTCTCCGGTCTCCAGAGTTCCATTCCCCCGTCCCCCGCCAGCGCCAACGCGGTGATACCCACAGTTTTCTACAGCACCGTCCCGGCAGTCGTCATTTTGTTTGACGGCCAGCCTGTTTACTCCTCGATCCAGGGAACGGAGCTGGTTTACGCCACGAACACCAGGAGCTATCTGTTTGTTTACACGGCAACGAATCAATTTTATTACCTGACCGCCGGCCGCTGGTTCACGTCCGCCAGTCTGCAAGGACCGTGGACTTTCGCGACTCCCAACCTTCCTCGGGACTTTGCAAACATTCCGCCAGACAGTCCGCCCGCACAGGTGCTTTCTTCGGTTCCAGGCACGGACGAAGCCAAGGATGCTGTGATGATCGCCCAGGTTCCGACGAGCATCACGGTGAATGTCGCGGCAGCTGCGGCCAAAGCGAGTGTAACTTACGATGGAACTCCGCAGTTCGCTCCGATCCAGGGAACCTCCATATCCTACGCCACGAACACTCCGCAAAAAGTGATCCAGGTGGGCGACTTCTATTATCTTTGCCTGCAGGGAATCTGGTTCGTTTCGGCAGGCCCGCAAGGTCCGTGGCTAACGGCGGAGTCCGTGCCGCAGGTGATTTATACGATTCCGCCCAGCTCTCCCGTTTACAACGTCACGTACGTCACGCAAGTTTCGACGGGAAACGGGTCAGTACAATCCAGCTATACCGCCGGTTACATGGGAGCATTTGTCGTAGGAGTCGCGGTAGGAGCCGTCATCGCGGGCGGCACCGGTTACTACTACCCGCCGTATGTGTATCATCCCGCTTACGGATATCCCGTTTACCATCCTTATCCGACAACCTACGGATATACTTCGACGTACCACACCACGACGGGAGCATACGGCGTTTCCCAGACCGCGTACGGTCCTTACGGAAGTGCAACTCGAAGCGCCTCGTACAATCCCTATACCGGGACTTCCACACACACCGCTTCGGCCACGACTGCATATGGAAGCGCGAAGGCTGGCACAGCTTACAATCCCTACACCGGTGCGTCGGCCGCCACTAAACAAGGTTCCAACGGTTACAGCTCGTGGGGAAGTTCCGCGGCGGTTTCAAAGAATGGCGAGAGCGCCTACTCGCAGCATTACTCCACGGCGCAGGGCACCACGGGATCGGTGCAAACTTCTTCCGGCGGGAAAGCTGTTGGTGCGAGCGGCGCCTACGGAAATAGCGCCAGCGCGGGCAAGGCTGCCAACGGCAACATGTATGCCAGTGCGGACGGCAATGTTTACAAGGACACCGGCAGCGGTTGGCAAAAGGCGGGGAGCAACGGAAGCTGGAATTCGGTAAATACCTCACAGCAACACCCCTCTTCTACATCTTCCTCTTATTCTTCTTACAACCAGCACCCGTCCTCTTCCACCTCCTCGTACCAGCATCCCCAAGGAAGCGACGATATGTCGAGCATGAATCAGCAGGCCCAAAACAGGGCGAGGGGCGAACAATCAACCCAGCGCTATCAGCAGCAAAGGTCGTCGGGTGGTTGGGGCGGTGGAAGCCGCGGCGGCGGTGGGCGCGGGCGATGATGGTAGAAGCTAAATTTCGACACAGGATAAGGGAGCGTTCCGATGAGTCATAGACTTGCAAATAGCTGCAAGAAACAATCCCTCAGCAGGTTCGTTGCTCCGGCGTGCAGGCGCTTGTTAATTATTGGTGCTGTAGCACTGGTCGCCAGCGTCGCCGTAATTGCGCAGAATGGCGAATTGCAGCAGAAGCTCGCAGATGTGAAGCAGGCTGCGGATCTAAATAACCAGCGACTCCGCCAGTATCAATGGACGGAAACAACGCAGCTCACGCTGAAGGGAGATCCGAAACCCGCAACTGAGAAATTGTGTCAGTACGGGCCCGACGGACAGGTTCAGAAGACCCCGATCGGTCCTCCACCGCAACCACCCAGCGGTGGCAGAATGAAGCAAAGAGTCATTGAGAAGAAAAAGGCGGAAATGATGGACTACATGGATGATGTGAAGGCCGTCCTCAGCATGTACGTTCCGCCCGACCCCGAGAAAATGCAACAAGCCTTTCAGGCCGGTAAAGTCTCGATCAATCCCGCTGGCGGTGTCCTGAATTTGATCTTCACGGATTATGCCCAGCCGGGCGATCGCATGACGCTCACGTTCGAACCCGCAGCCAAGAAGATCGTTTCGTTGAGCGTCAACACCTACATGGGTCAAGCGAAAGATGCGGTGACGTTGCAAGTTCAGATGGCCAGTCTGCCTGATGGAACCAACTATGCACAGCAGACGATTCTTAATGCGACCGCAAAAGAGCTTGTCGTAACAACTACCAACTCCAACTACCAAAAGCTCGGCGGCGGGTACTAAGGCCGGACAATCGCTCGTCTCATCGGTGTCACCGGAGATACGGGTAAAAAAACGCGAGCCCTGGTCGAGTCGCGGTCCGTGAAGCACGGCCAGGGTCGCTTGCGAAATGGACTTTGCTCGACGGCGAATCGGTGGTTGTTTCAGAATTACCGCGGAAGCTTCTGATTCCAATCAGCTCCGGGCTCTATTGCGCGCATGAAAGACACCTCGCCTTATCCAATCCTGCGAATTGCGCTGGGTGCTGCCTGCGCAATCATCATCCTATCCGGCGTCAAAGCTGCCTCTTCGCTTCTCGGACCTCTATTGCTCAGCCTACTGCTCGCCTACGCCGCGGTGCCATTTCCCAAGTGGCTCATGCTGCGTTTCAAGCTCCACAAGACTGCGGCGATTGTGTTGACGGCCGTAGCTGTAGCTGCTTTTGGGTTGTATTTGCTGCTGGCGCTGGATTTGGCCACGGTACGGATCGCTGCAAAACTTCCGATCTATGAAGATCGCTTGGCCAACCTCTATCAGCAGATCGCGATCTTCATGAATGCCCATGACATTGTTACCCCGAACCTTTCCGTCAAAGGTGTACTCACGCCCGAGCGCCTGCGGGAGATTTCCCGCGCCGTGCTTCCGGAGGCGGGTTCGATCATTTCCAACGGGCTGTTGATCGGACTCTTGGCGTTCCTCTTCATCATCGAAATGGCGGGAGAAATTGGAGGCCAGATAAGTCCCCTCGCCGAGAAGCTGGCCTACTACGGGTCCGATGCATGCAGTTATGTGACCATCACCGCCAAAACCGCGGGCATCAACGCCTTGATCAATCTCGTTTTTCTGATCGTCATGGGCGTGGACACCCCGCTCGTATGGAGCTTCCTCTATTTCTTCCTCGACTTCATCCCGACTCTGGGCTTCGTGATTGCGCTACTACCTCCCACGTTCGTCACGTTGCTGATGTATGGATGGAAGAGAGCCTTGCTGGTGGCCGGTGGTCTTATCCTGACCAATTTGATCGTGGACAATACCATCACGCCGATCTTCATGAAGCACGCGATAGGTGTCTCCTTCCTCGAGATCACGCTATCCCTCGTCGGTTGGGCTTTCCTGTTGGGGCTTGCCGGTGCCATCCTCGCGATCCCCTTGACCCTCGCGCTGCGAAAGTTCATCTCCAAAAACTTAGGTCAATCGGAGCCGGCGCTGAGTCCCTCCGGATGACTTCCATCGAGGTTGGGCGCTCACGAGCGCAACTCAGGCAACCTGCCTCAGTGTCGCCGAATGCGTGCGCGATTGTTACTTTTGACAATTACGTCCGGTCAATGCGGGGGTCAGCATCATGAGTCGGTGATTTTGCGCCGCGATGCGTGGCTAGGTGTCGCCGCACCGTTCTTTGTGCCATGGGAGAAAAAAAGGAAGGCGTCCCAACCGATTCGCCTGTCTCCGGCAGCATCCCCCAGGTTGAGGGATCCCCCTCTCTCCATCACTCAGGAGGCCATTATGGAAAGACGCAGCTCGTTCATTCAACGGTTGATCGTGGTGATTCTCGCGGTTTGCGTCAATGTAACCCTCGCCGCTGGACCCGCTGGAGCCGTGGGCTTCGCACAGGCCGGAAGCTCATCCGCAATGACGCCGGATCAGCTCGATAAGCTACTGGCCCCCGTCGCGCTATATCCAGACGCGCTGCTCATGCAGGTGTTGGCGGCTTCCGTAAATTCCCAGGAAGTCCTGGACGGAGGAAATTGGCTGCTTCAGAACAAAGCTCTCGATGGGGATCAACTCGATAGCGCTGCGAAGGCGGCTGGATTCGGCCCCGCGATGATCGCCCTGTTTCATTTTCCCCGGGTTGTGGACATGATGTGCTCTGAACTGGACTGGACCAAGCAGCTCGGAGCAGCGTTCACCGCGAGCCAGAGTGCAGTTCTTGATTCGATACAGCGCCTGCGGCTGCAGGCGAAACAAGCAGGGAATCTGCAAACAACTCCGCAGCAGACCGTGGTGACCCAGCAAGCCAGCGGCCAACAAATTATCGTGATCCAGCCCACCAATCCTCAAATCATTTACGTGCCGCAGTACAATCCGGTGCAAGTCTATGTCGCACCTCCGCCTAGCCAGCCGGCGACGGGTGTGATTGTCGCGTTCGGCGTCGGAATGGCCGTCGGAGCGATGTTCAGCAGCAATTACTACTATTACCCGCGTTGGGGATACGGCGGCGGAGTGTACTACCGGGGCGGACCGTGGGTGGTCCATCACTACGCTTATCGTCCGGTGTATGGCCCCCACTATCACCGCGCGACCTTGTACTATCGCCCGCCGAATTACGCCTACGCGTATAACCGGCCGTATCCAGGGAACGCGCACTACAATTCGAACAACTACTACAACAATTACCGCGGCAACACCAACTATCAGAACAAGAGCAATAACACCATCAATCGGAACGTCAGCGGAAACAACGTCACAATCAATACCGGCAACCAGGTCAACAAGACGGGAAATACGGCTGTGAAAACTGGTAACGCACAGTCCAATCCGAATTGGAAGGGGCAATCAACCTACAACGGCGGCAACAAGACCAATGGCAATGTGGCGAACAACACTTCCAGAAATCCCTCCACCACGAATGCTAGAACCTATCCTTCGGGCAACGGCAATACTCAGGCCGTGAAACCTGACCGAGGCTACTCTTCGGCCCCGGCTTCGAATTCCGCGCAACGCACCAACTCGGGACAGGCCGCTGCCCCCAAGACGACGGGAGCATTCGACGGTGCCGGAAACAGCGGTCGCACGGAGCGCGCATCGAGCCAGCGGGGCGCGGCAAGCACGTCGGGCCAGAGGGGCGGAGCGAGCACGCAAGCGAAAAGAGGGAACAAATGAGGATCCAACAGCCGCTTCATCGTCAATCGCGCAAGCTTTCAATCCTTTCGTTGATGGCTCTTTCATGCCTGGTGAGCGCGAAGCCTCTGACTGCGCAGGCGGTCAGCGGACAAAAAACTTTCTCCTCGCCAACAGAAGCGGTGCAATCTCTAGTGGAGGCGGCGAAGTCGGGTAATCCTGAGCAGCTCGTCCCACTGCTTGGTTCGCATGCGGCCGACATTATTTCCTCGGGCGACCTCGGGGTCGCCAAGCAAGTTCTCGCAAATTTCGTCAAGGCCTACGGTGAGAAACATTCGCTCTCGGTAGAGGCTCAAGGCTACGAATTCCTTCAAGTGGGACAGGGCAACTGGCCGTTCCCTTTTCCGATCGTTCGCGACGGCACGGTCTGGTATTTCGACATAGACCGGGGAAATCAGGAAATCCTTGATCGCCATATCGGCCGCAACGAACTGGGTGCGATCGCCGTGTGCGAGGGTTATGTCCAAAGCCAGGTCGAATATGCCTCCAAAGGACGTGATGGCAATCCCAGCGGCATCTACGCGCAGCGATTTCACAGCAATCCAGGCAAGCAAGACGGTCTCTACTGGCCCGTTTCCAAAGGCGAGCCCGAGAGCCCCATGGGCCCTCTGGTAGCCGGCGCGGCTGCAGGGGAGTATTCGAAGCAGCCAGCGGGAAGCCCCGCGCCCTACTACGGTTACTTTTATAGGATTCTCACTGCGCAGGGGCCAGACGCGCCGGGCGGAGCCAAGAGCTATCTTGTGGATGGAAAGCTGACAGACGGCTTCGCTCTCATCGCCTATCCGGTGCAATATCACTCCAGCGGCGTCATGACCTTCATTGTCAATCAGGATGGCGTTATATATCAGCAGGATCTAGGTGACCAAACCAGTGACGTTGCATCCAAAATCACTGCCTACAATCCCGATAGCTCGTGGCAACCGGCCCAGTAGTCATTCATCCAGCGATGGACGCATGCCTGGTTGCGGCTCCTTTGTTGACGGGCACCATTGCGATTTTCCCACCGTCGGTGGACCAACCCACGTGGTGATTAACCGCGCGGTTTAGACTGTCAATTCTGACAATTACCGACAGGTTTTCTTGAGGGGTAGCATCCTCAGACCTGAGAAGGTGCCCGCGCCCTTGCGCGAAGCGATCGGGAACAGCGTCTTTCGGTTAAGGCCGGAATTCGAAGAGGAGCATAGGTATGAAATGGATGGCTAAAGCTAGCCTGCTTGCACCGTTTATTGTACTTCTGGGACTGGCAGCATCACCAATTCGAGCTCAGGATGTTCCGGTCTTCAAGATCAGTAAGCCGGACAGCTCGATCAAGTTCAATGTAAAGGCGTCGGTAGCGATAGAGGGTACCTTCGACAAGTGGGACGCCTCCGTTACTTTCACCTCTCCCGAGTTAGCGACATCGGTTCTGGACGTCAAGATTCAGGCCGCCTCGGTGAATACCGGAAGCGGTATGAAGGACAACAAGCTGAAGAGCAAAGACTTCTTCGACGCCGAACATGATCCCTTTATCACTTTTCACTCCACAAAGGTCGTTCAGACCGGTCCCGACACGGTTGAGTTCGACGGCGACTTCACAATTCGCGGCGTCACCAAACAAGAAAAGCTGATTTTTACCATTCAGGGCCGAGGGACCGGTACAGGCGAGATCACCGGGACGATGGCCTTCGACCGCAAGGACTATGGCATGAACAGCGGCATTCCGTTCATCAAGATCGCTGACCGCGTCGAGGTGATCGTGGACCTTAAGGGCAAGCGCGTCAGTGGCCCTCCGGTGGTCTTTAAGCAATAGTCAGCGTGGCTCCGGGAACGGTGCCGCATCCCGCTGACTGCGAGTACGCGACGAAGAACTTTGTCGGACCGGGCCAACTCGATACCGTTTGAAGGCGCAAAGCGACTAATGCGCTCCGGTCTAGAGAAGTCCATTGTGGCGGCTCAGCCAAAAGCTGGCCCGCGACCGCTTTTCCGTGTGAACGTACGCAGCGCTGTGAACCAGGCCGCAGCCATTCAATGGATAAATAGAGCGGGCCTGGTATTGGCATTCCTGCATCTATCTCTTCTGTCATCAGTGCCGCTGTTCGCACAAGATACGCCCGTCGGTCCGGAGGGAACTCAGGTCGCGACCGACGAAACGCCGGCGGCAGCCGTAAATACTGACGCGTTGCGAAATGCGGCGCAGAATCCGGTGGCCAGCCTCATCAGCGTTCCGATTCAGGAAAATTTCAATTTCAACACCGGCCCGGCCGACCGCACCCAGAATGTTCTGAACATCCAGCCGGTGATTCCCCTCAGCGTATCAAAGAACTGGAATCTAATCGTCCGCTGGATTACTCCGGTCATCTACCAACCCCTTCCGGTCGCACAGGCATCCGGGCCTCCCGCGCAAACCACGGGCGCGTATGGGCTGGGAGACATGAACCCTTCGTTTTTCCTTGTGCCGAAGAAGAGCAAGATTATCTGGGGCATCGGGCCGAGTTTGGTATTGCCCACGGCAACCAACACAACTTATCTCGGGCAGGGAAAATTCAGCCTCGGTCCCTCGGTGGTCGTGCTCGTGCAGCCCAAGCCGTGGACGATTGGGTTTCTGGAAAACAATATCTGGTCTGTGGCGGGTCATTCCAATATTGATAAGCCTCCCGTAAATCAGTTCCTACTCCAGTGGTTCGTGAACTACAACATGAAGAAGGGCTGGTACCTCACCGCCTCGCCAATTGTCACCGCCAACTGGAGAGCGCCAAGTGGGAGCGTGTGGACGGTACCCTTTGGCGGGGGCGTGGGAAGAATCATGAAGCTCGGATTCCAGCCGGTGAACATCACCGCGCAGTTCTACGGAAACGCTGTTCATCCGCCGGGAGCGTCGCCATGGGGCCTGCGGTTGCAGTTTGTGTTGTTGTTTCCCAAACTAACCAAAGAGCAGGAAAAGGCGTTGCTGGAGCAAAAACTGAAGCAGATGAATCAAGAACAGCCACAAAAGCAGTGAATCCCAATATATGGTCTCGCAACACAAACCGGGGCGCCCAGCCGGTGTTCCGTATGAATAAGGCGTGCGGCAACGCACCGCGAACGCACTGCACGGCCGAACGGGTTACGAGCACCGGGTGCTTTCGGTCCGCTAAAGGGTAAATTAACGCCCGTTTCGGACACGGTTCCGACTGTCCCAGGATTGTCGAGAAACGGGTCCAGGACTCTCCTTGTTACTTTTGACAATTAGAAGCCTGACTGACTTGTGTTATCTTGCGCTAGCGGTGGTGACGCTATAACTATGAAGACCTCTCGTGCCGGTCATAAGTGGATAGTCGGTGCTCTGATCACCGTCGTCCTGGCAATGGCAGCTCTAAAAACGGGCGCGCAGGACAAGCCCAAACGGGAAACCATCCAAGCGCAAGCCATGGGTCAGAACCGGGCTGCGGGCAAAAACTTCAACGTTACGGTTACAATAGAGTCGTACTCCACGGTTGACGATCAAAAGGCGTTGCTTGATGCTTTCAAGCAAGGCGGTCAGGCCGCACTGTCAAAATCCCTGGCGAAAATGAAATCGAAGGGTCGCGTAGCGGTCACAGGCACTCTGGGCTATAGCATCGCGTACGTACGTTCCCGACCGCGGACGGCCGGAAAATACGCTTGATCACCGATCGCCCGATTCAGATTACGGAAGCCCGCGAAGGCGGCCGCTCGATGAACTACGATTTGTCCGCTCTCGAGTTCAACCTGAACAATGACAAGTCGAAGAATTCCGGAAGTTTGATCATTGGACTGCGGGTGAAGGTGGATAAAGACAATCAGTTGGTGTTTGAAAGCTATGGTTCGGGACCGTGGAAGCTTGTGAATATAATGGAACGATAAGGCCGGGCTTCTTTGACCGATTTCGGACCCCCACGTTTGTTAACGCGAATTTCGGCTTTTGCAAGCGTCTAGCCGGCTTCGCTCAGGCGACGTGACCCGTACAGGAGGATTCAAGATGAAGAAACGAATCGCAGCGTGGCTTCCGCTTTTCATGTTGTGCGCGGCTTGTCCTGCGGCTCTGGCGCAGGTTAAGCCGCAGTCACAAGCAACTAAGACCCCATCCGCGCAATCATCTGCCACCGACACGCAGAAGAAGAACATGCAGGCCTACATCGAACTCATGCGGACCAATGTGCGGGACCAGAAGGCCGAGATCATGGGCGCTGTCATGCAATTGAATGCAGAGGATGCGGCGAAATTCTGGCCCATCTACAGCGAGTACGACGCCGAATTAAGCAAACTGAATGACCTGCGAGTCGAAAACATCAAAGACTACGCAGAGAATTACTCGCAAATGACTGATGCAAAAGCCGACGAACTGATTCAGACCGCCCTGGATTACCAAAAGCAACGTTCTGAACTTCTCGCAAAATACTATGGACGCATGAAACAAGCCCTGGGAGCGGTCACGGCTGCCCGGTTCCTTCAGGTCGAGCACCAACTACTTTTGATCATTGATCTTCAGATAGCTTCTTCTCTGCCGATTGTCGGGCAAGGGTCGTGAACGCGATGAAGGAGAGAAAACATATGCGCACTGTGCCTGTTTATGCCGTGGCCATACTGTTGGCAATAGTATTCATGCAGGGAGATTCCTTCGGCAAGGTCTCACCGGCAGCTTTGAGGATGATCCCTGCCGAAGCTGCGTCTCCTGCGGCACAAAGTACGAAAAAGATTTACGTGCCTGCCGGAACGCGCATCTTGATCCGTATGATCAGCTCCATAGATTCGAGCAAACAACAGGCGGGCTATCGCTTCACCGCGAGCCTGGAAACAAATCTCCAGGTGGACAACGTAGTGGTGGCGCCGAGAGGAGCGACGGTGTATGGCCGCCTGACGTCTGCTGAATCGGCTGGCAGGATGTCTGGCAGCTCCGAACTGACGCTGGAGTTGACCGATATCGTGATCAAGGGCACCGCCTATCCGCTTCTCACGAGTACTTACGAGGTCAAAGGACAAGGTGAGGGCAAGAAGACGACGCGGAAAGTTATCGGCGGCGCGGGACTGGGCGCGCTCATTGGTGGGATCGCAGGAGGTGGAAAGGGTGCGGGAATCGGTGCACTTGCTGGCGCCGGCGCTGGAACAGCTGTCGCTGCCTCCAAGAAGGGCCAGCAGCTAACTATACCGAGCGAAACACTTCTCGAATTCCGTCTGCAGCAGCCCGCATCTCTTCCGGCCGCCGCTTGAATCGGCAATTCCTACATTGTCCGCGAGGCATCTCGAAGCGACTCGGCGCGTCGGTTTTCTTCGTTTTGCGTGGAGATCGCGTTTCACCCGACGATTTCCGGCGGGCGAGCTCTTCAGCGGCGATGGGTTCGGTTCAATCAGTGCGGAGCCAAACGTCTTTGGTACTTCGATGGAACTTCAACCGCATTCCATGATGCGCCCGGGCGCGGCGATCGAGCTGATCACATGACCATCGCGCACGGGGCTCCACAAAACACCGAGCTTGGCCGCGGAACGAAGACCTTCACGCGCCGGCATCTCGCCGTTTTGCTTGTCTGGCTTGTATATTTCTCGGTCGGCATCCCGTGCTTCGGCCAGGAAGTTCAACCAGTGCAGGAGACGTCGGTCCGCACGGCTTCCCAGGAGAATTCGGCCCAGACGGCAACGCAGGGCCAGCAGCCAACTGCTCCGGCAAAACCCGAGGCGCCGCCGAAAAAAAAGAAAAAGCTCGGGGGGCGAGGAGCGTTTGTCGTCGCTCCTCTTCCAATCTCGAGCCCAGCTGTCGGTTCGGGAATTGTACCCGTGCTTGGCTATATCTTTCCCTTTAGCTCGAAGGATAAGGTTTCCCCACCTTCCACGGTTGGCGTAGCCGGTCTGATTACCAACAACGGCAGCCGTGGATTCGTCGTCGGCGGACAACTCTTCCTGAAGCAGGATACCTACGAGATAACGACTGGTTACGTCCGTGGTAACGTAAACTACGACTTCTACGGTACCGGGATCGCCTCGAACCTTAAGCTTCCCCTGGATCAGACAGGTCAGGCGTTCCTTGGGGAGGTGCTGCGCCGCGTTGGATGGAAAATCTTTGTAGGTCCTCGATTTATAACTGGGCGTTCGTTTGTTACGGTCAACCCAAATAGTGGCAGCAGCGTCCCGATCCCCCCGGACGTCGGGCTGCACACGAATCTCACCTCGATCGGCGCGCGGATGACCCGCGATACCCGCCCCAACCATTTCTATCCGACAGGTGGAACCTTTTTCACCGTCACATCGGATTTCTTTTCCCAGGATTTAGGCGGCAAGTACACCTTCCAATCGTATCGGTCGGAGTTCGATAAATATTGGAGCTTAAGCGATAAGCAAGTCCTAGCCTATGATGCCAATTTCTGCGGAACGGGCGGGAGCCCCCCGTTTTATGGCAATTGCATTTATGGCACCAGTAACGAATTGCGAGGATACACGGCGGGGCAATACTTCACTCGCTTCACGCTCGCAACCCAATTGGAATATCGCTTGGTGTTACCGAAGCGATTTGGCCTGGTCGTATTCGGCGGGCTCGGTGGCGTCATCCCTGGCGGGAGCCAGCTGTTACAAAGGGTACAGAACGGCCAGTTTTTGCCCTCTGGAGGCGGTGGATTGCGATTTGAGCTAAGCAAGAAGTACCACGTCAATCTTCGAGCCGACATCGCTCAGGGCAGGAACGGCCACACCTTTGGTATGGGCGTCGGCGAGGCGTTTTGAAACAACCGGATGCCAGCGCAGGGCTGGAGTTCTCTTTCTAGGAGGGCGCGGCCGCATTCGCCGGAAGTCCTCAATTTATCCTCGACGGCCCATTCTTCCGTATTGCCGAATCTTGGACGAATCGTGCCAGCGAAACAGGTGCATGCAGAACCCTCGGCACTTTGTACGATTCGTGGTATCAACACAAAGACTGTCGGCATCGGCGCTCGCTGGATCGGTAGAGCCGCCGGTAAATCGCACGTTCGGAATCACCGGTGGCTTTGCTTTTTCGCGGGGGTAAAAAAATGATCATTCGAATTCTGTCGTTCTCTCGCGCTAGCCGCGTTTTGCTCGTTCCGCTTCTCGCGGCGTGTCTCTGCTATCCGGCGCAAGCAAAACGAAAAGACGTAGTTATCATGAACAACGGTGATCATTTCACGGGGGAAGTAAAGCGGCTGGAAAACGGCTTGCTGTTCGTCGAGACGGATTACGTGGCCGGTAATATTGGCCTCGATTGGAGTCAAGTGCACTCGGTTCAGAGCACTGCCACTTATCGGATCATCTTAAACAACGGTACGCGACTAGAGGGAAAGATTGAAAAGGTTCCCGGCGAAGAAGCGCAGGACCACGACTTTCTGATTCACGAAGCGACGGAGGAAGTGCAGGTCCCTTCAGCAGCTATCGTGAGCATTGACACTAAAAAGCCCACTTTTTGGCGACAGTTGCAGGGGTCTATTGATCTTGGTTACAGCTTCTCGAGTGGCAATAGCCAGACGGCAACGAACTTCAACACCGACGCCGCGTACAGGACTGCGGCGTGGGAGGCTACCACTGCGTACGACTCCACGTTTGGCGGGCAAGCAGGCGCGTCCAAAACAAATCGTCAAGACTTGCAGACCACCTTCACCAAGTTTCTGAACAGAAATTCCTACCTCCTGGCCCTGTCCGACTTCCTCCACAGCAGCCAGCAGGATTTGACGCTGCGCACTACCCTGGGTGGTGGCTATGGGCGCTACTTGAAACGGTCTACGAACAGCAACCTTTCCTGGTTGGCCGGAGTTGCGTTTGTGAACGAATCGTTTGACACCACCGCCGGACAACCCTCAGACCAGCATGCCGAGGGTTTGCTGGGATTGCAATACAGCTTGGTTCGCTTTAAGGTGGGGGACTTCAACTCACAACTGCTGACATTTCCGGGACTTACAGACACAGGCCGTATTCGCGTAACGACGAATAATTCACTTAACATCAAACTCATCAACAATTTTCATCTTGCCTTTACCTTCTGGGACAACTTCGACAGCAGACCCCCCGTGACCGCAAAGCGAAACGAGCTCGGGGTAAGCTCAGGCATCGGCTGGTCATTTTAGACGATTCCTTGGCAGATGGGCTGTTTGATGGCACACGACCCGGCCATCCTCGAACTGTCATTTATGACAGTTACGCCCAGCCGTCGCGAATGCCAGAATCAATCAAGCTCTTTTCGAGGCTGTGGCGTAAGCTGCGTTGGGGGCCTCAGGCGACCCGCGCTCCTTTCACTAGGGAGCCGTTATGCGTCGCCCTCGCTAAAGCCTGTCTTGCGACCAACGTAGGAGGCATAACTTGAGGAGACACGCGTTTCTCGTTCTAGCGGTGGTGGCCGGCTTGACGTTGGTTAACGGCAAATCTTCCAAGTTCGTGTTCACTTGGACCAACCCAAGTTATTCTGGCGCACATTTCAAGAATATTCTTGTGCTCGGCATCAACGGTAAAGTAGAAAATCGTGCCGAATTTGAAGATCAGCTCTCAGCGGCGATAACCCGGCCCGGAATTCAAGCCATTCCCAGCTATTCGCTTCTTCCCAGACCCAATTCGACGCCGATAGATATGAATCAGTTAAGGGACGTCGTTCGCGGCCAAAGTATCGATGCTATCGTGGCCTCCCGCTTGATTAAGGTGCAGAAGACCGTCACCTACGTACCGGGGCAGGCTTACGTTCCCTATCCGTACTACAACACGTTCTACGGCTACTACGGCGCCATCTACCCGGTGGTCTATTCTCCCGACTATCTTCGCGTGGACAAGACCGCGCAAATCGAAACGAATTTCTATTCGGCGGCCAAGCCGGATGGCGTGCTTATCTGGACCGGAACCAGCGATACGATTAATCCTCGTTCGCCGCTGAAAGCGATTGATGCAATTTCCAAGCTGATCGTTCAACAATTGGAGAAAGAAAAAATCATTTAATCGGCGCGGCGAGTTCCCGGCTTGCCATCGAAACGCGTGGAGAACATCAGGTTTGAGCTTTCCGAGCGGGCGGAACTGGAGTCCCATTCATTGAACCCTCTCTTGAACCATTCCATGGCCCATTCATCGAAGATTCTCAGACGCCTCATGCAAATTCTCGCCGTGCTCTCGATTCTCCCGCTATCTGGTTGCGTCGCCTCCCTCGTGAAAAATCTACTCATCACGTCGGTCAATATCACCCCGGCAAATCCCACGATCGCGATCGGCGCGACGCAGCAATTTGGTCTGGTCGTGACGTATTTGGACGGACAGACCGATAACCCATCACCCAGCAGTACGGCCTGGTCTTCGGACAATGTCGCGGTGGCAACGATCAGCAAAGCGGGAGTGGCCACGGCCATTGCTGCCGGCACTGCGAATATCGGCGGTAGCTATCACGGTAACAATACGAAGACCGTGCTCACAGTGACCGCCCCGGCGAACGTCGCCATCGCTGCGCACGGCGACTCGCGCGTTCTGCACGTCACGAACCTGCGCACTGGGCAGCAGATGACTTTCGCTGCGAACGGTTTGAGCGATTCGGTGATGATGTCGCGCGACGGCGATAGCAGCACAGCTGCTGAGATCTCGGTTCTTCCGGAGCGTGGACCTGCGTGGCTGGCGATTGATCTTTCGGGAAGATATCTTTATGTGCTGAATCGAACATCCGAAAGCGTTTCCGCGTTCGCGATTGACTGGAAAGCTGGCGCACTCCGGGCGGTAATCTCTTCGCCGTTTGCTGTGGGCGCGAAACCCTCGAGCGTCGAAGTTGACCCGGATGGCGCAGGTCTTTCCGTGTCCTATTTTCAAGATCCGGAAACTTCCCGCTTCCTGATTGATCCTGCGACCGGGGCGCTCACCCCCGATGCACAGTGATGCCGTAAAATGATGGCGAGCTATCATCCGCGCAAGTTGGCTGCGCTCGCAATCCTGCGCGATAGAGTCGAGAATCTATGCGGAGCTTTGCGTTTCGCGGTGAAGCGGGAGGCTGCATTTTAGGAGAAGTTGAGCGTGTCAGTTGCTGCAAAGCTTTCCGCCGCCAACGGAGAATCGTTAGGGCTGCTTCCTTTTCAAAACCCGCAAAGTGGACAGCGCGTCGTCCATTTCTCTTCGCTCCTCGCGGGAAACCCGGGCTTCCGACGAGGCACGCGTATGAATGGCGTCCTCAGCCGCTTTTACCCGAGCCTGAAGTCGCTTCGGGTCAAGCTCAAGAATCGCGGCTCTGTATAAGGCCCGCCATTGACTTTCAACCATCTTGCACTCCTGGAGGCGCAAGTAGCCTCGTCCGTTTAGAGTTCTAGATCGAATTGACAAACTGCGACTGCTCGGCGAACTACGAAAGTAAGAGCATCGCATTGAGCGAATAACCATGTCGTTGCCCTGCAGCAACCTTGGACCTGCTCAAGCGCAATTACGAATGGCAACAGACACGGGAAAAAGTAGGGGCAATATCGCCCTGCGTCGCGCGAGCACGCTTTGGCCGAAGGCGTGAATTTATCGGTTGGCTGATCGCTGACTGATAAACTGCTTCCCGGACATGACGGCTGCCACCGCAGCCAAGAGATCGCTTTCCGCGCTCATTTTTGAAACGTAGCCCACTGCGCCCAGACTGAGCGCTACTTGCACGATTTCGGCAGACGTTTCTAGAGTCAAGAAGATGATTTTAGATTCCGGGGCACGTTTGCGGATTTGCTTCGCGGCTTCGATTCCGTTCAAACTTGGAAGGCCGATGGCTAACAAAATCAAATCCGGTCTCAGCTCTTCCGCTTTCCGCACTGCTTCAAGCCCGTCCGAGGCAAAGTCAACGACGCGCAGGCGTGGATTTTCCTGCAGCTTCTCAAGCACATACTGCCTCCACGCGGCAAAATCTTCCACAACCAGAATGCGGACTACTGATTGATCGCTGATAACTTTCTCCCATTTGGTGTTCACGATCACACGGACACGCTCGTGGTGATGAACATATGACTGCCAGCAAAGCATCCCATGCGGGAGAGAGTGTGTCGTTGTCCTGAAGCAAGCGGCAACTTGCTTTGGCGCAACTACGGAGAGCAAACGCACAGCGACGAAAGGCGAACGGAACGGCGCTCAGAGTTCGTGCGGGAAAAGTCGCGTGGGGCGGCTCAGCAGGATTTTACCGCGGCTCTTTTTTATTGCGCTGCGGCGCTGCCACGCGCCCAGCAGGCGGCTGGCGGTGAAGGAGGTCACGTTCGCGGCATTGGCCAATTCCTCGTTGGTGACGTCGATCTCCACGCCGCCCGGGACTTTGTGCCCGATCACTCCGGCCAGGCTATCCAAGACGCCGGCCAATCTCTCTTCAGCAGAGTGGCAGGTCAACGCGACATGCGCAGCAAGATACCAGGCTAAATAGTCTGAGGCGGTGGACAGCCCGTTCTCCAGCAAAACTGGATACTCCACCGCAAAACCTCGGATGGTGGCGCGGTCCCACACTAACATGCTGCACTCTCTTACCGTTTCCGAGCTGAGAAGATACGTGCCCGGATTTGCCAGCAGCGTCTTTCCGCCGATAAGCTCTCCCGGCGCAAGCCAGTGCAGCAGGATGTGCCGCCCTCGCTGCTCGTCGAAAAAATATCTGGCGCGACCCTTGGTAAGCATGAACAGACGGTCGGCAGGGCACCCCTGGTTCGTGACGACAGAATTGGCGGCGAACCGGTGATGCTTTGCGGCAGCTACGATTCTGTTGCGGTCCTGTGGAGGCAGGCCGTCGAAAAAGCTCGACCTCCAACCCGCGGAGACGGCGGCGATTCCCGAGGTAGCCATAGATGCTTCTTCCTGAGGCGGAGGAACTGGGCCGATTCCAAGTTATCGGGGCTAACTGATGGCTCAGTTAATTGCCTATTTGCACGCCGATCACTTGGCCGCTGACAATGATTTCCACCCGCCGATTGAGCTTCCGCCCAGCCGCCGTGCTGTTGTCGGCGATCGGGTCGGCTTCACCTAGTCCTTTGGAAGTGATGCTGTCGGGTGATAATCCCTGCGCAATCAGGAACTGTCGAACAGCGTCGGATCGTTGTTGAGAAAGCGTCATGTTGAAGTCAGCTGTCCCCGTTGTGTCCGTATATCCTTCAATCGCCAGATTCAGGCCCGGATGCGCTTGAATGATTCCGGAAAGTTTGGCTAGCTTCAGCTGTGCGTCGCTGCTCAATTCGTACTTTCCTGTCTGGAACAGCACGTCGGCCATGTTTACCACCAGGCCCCGCGGTGTATCCGTCGTCTGCAACACGTCGTTGAGTTGACGCAGGAGCTGCGCGCGCAACGCCGCTGTTGCCTCGCGGGCGCGCTCCGCCTCGTCCTTCGCGGCTTGCTCCTTGGCCTTCAGAGCCGCTTGCTTGGCTTCAGCGTCCGCCGCCTGGGCCGCAGCCTCCGCCCTCATTTGCCCTTCTTTTGCCGCAGTCAATTCCGCTTGACGCCGCGCTTCCTCGGCTGCCTGCGCGTCCGCTTCTGTTTTGGCCTGGGCCGCAGCTGCTGCCGCCGCGTCTGCCTTTTCTTTCTGAATTCGTTCCGCTGTCTCTCGCTGTACTGCCAGAGACCGGGCGTCTTCCGCAAACTGGATTGTCTGGCGCGCCGCGGAGATCAGCTGATTCTTCCCGGAGTTTTGCGCAAGCGCATTCTCAGCCATCTGCAAGCTGGATTGTGCTTTCGAGAAAATTTCGGGGGCATACTGCTCGGCCCCGCGTGATTTCGCGATATCCACAGCATTCCGCGCTTCGTAGATATTGAGTGGTACTTTCTTCAAATCCGGTTGCAGCGCCAGCGGATTTCCCAGCTTCGAGTATTCACTGCGTTTCATCAGCTTGTAGGTGTTGTTGGGATAGATTTTGCCCTTCGTATTCTTGCGTGTCTCGTTGGTCAGTACGACGAGTTCGCTGGGGATGCGCACCGCATAATATGGCTCCGCGGTTACAATCAAGGCAAAAGTTTGCGACTGCGCAGTTACGTCCAGCTTGCCCTGACCGTTTTTGTCTATAGGAATCTCTCCGAGATTGGTGGTGGCTCCGTCCGGAGTCACAGTCCACAACACATACGTCAGAAATTCGGCGCCCAGCACGGTCGGTTGGGGCATTCCCGCCACTTTCAAGGAGATCGCCGTGCCGACGACTTTGGCGTCCACCTTGGCTTCGCCGCTGGCCTGGAGAGCAGCGGGCGTTCCCACCATCGTGACTTTCGTCCCGCCTCCGCCTACGGGATAGCCGATTGCCGCCACAGTACCGCTGATCACGTCGGCGGCCGGTTCCGGTTGTTGCGTCTGCGCCATGCAGATCCCCGGCGTCAATGCCGTGCACAGCAGCGCCAGAATCATCTTCTTAGTGCCGTCCATCTCGTCCTCCTAAGCAGGAAACTCCGTTTTCAACTCTGTTCGCGCACAAGAATCCCCAGCAAATGTAATAGCCTAGAGTGGGGAAGGTGAATTGGTAAAACTACCAGTACGTGGGCGAACCGGTCCGCATCTCCAATTGCCCCACCGATGATTGAGTGGCCCCCTCGGTTCTCGATTGGGCGGGCAACCTGTCATTTCTGACACTAGCTTCTCCAGATCGCCAATGCTACTCTCACCCTCCTATTTGAGTCCGTGGCCCCCCGGCAGAAATCTTTGACCAAGGTGAAATACGAGAGGTTTCACCGGGACAGAACGCCGCGGCAACGGTGATTCAACTGACCGCATCAATGGATTCCCATCTCCACGGGGTCTTTGGTCTCTAGTTTTGCTCAAGAGTCGTATGTGTGCTGTTTTGAACAGTGTTGTCTGGGTGCCACGCCTACAATCCACAAGGAAGCCATGACATCTACGCGTGTTTTGCAGTTCGATAACTCGCGGAACGAGCAGCCCGAGACGAATCGGTTGAACTGGCAAATCGCGCCGGTCTTGATGATGTTTCATGTTGGTGCCGTGGCGGCGCTCTTCTTCTTTTCTTGGCGTGCGCTGTTCGTCGCGATCTTCTTATATTGGGTGACGGGGGGACTGGGACTCGGGATATGTTTTCACCGGCTGCTTACCCATCGCTCCTTCGCGACACCCAAGTGGTTTGAGTACTTTCTGACGATTTGCGGCGTGACGGCTTTAGAAGGCGGCCCTCTTCTGTGGGTAGCCACGCATCGTAAGCATCATCAATTCGCGGACAAGGAAGGTGATCCGCACTCTCCGCGCGATGGCAAGTGGTGGGCTCATGCGGGTTGGATCCTAGTTGGCAATGCTTTGCGTCAAGACGTGGCAACACTCAAACGCTACGTCCCCGATCTGGCTGAGGACCGCGTTCACGTCTGGCTGACGAAGTATCATCTTGCGCCATCGGCTATCCTCGGGGTCATTTTGTTCGCCATCGGCGGATTCCGCCTGGTACTGTGGGGCATTTTTTTTCGCACCGTAGTGGGACTTCATGCGACGTGGCTCGTCAACTCGGTCTCGCATATTTGGGGGTCGCGCCGCTTTGAGACCCGAGATACCTCCACCAACAATTGGTGGGTGGCGCTGCTGAGTTTCGGAGATGGATGGCATAACAACCATCACGCCCACCCGGTTTCGGCCCGACACGGGCTGAAGTGGTATGAAATCGACTTCAACTGGTACACCATTTGGACGTTCAAGCAGTGCGGGCTTGTGTCTCACATCCATCACGCCGCACTGCCTGCCGGTCGTCTCCCTGGCAAATCACCCGACCTTCATCGAGTGATGGATGAATCTCACCAAAGCATGTAGTCTTCTCTGTTTCTTGTCAGGGATTCACGGTGGACGTAACCATCGCGCGGAGGTGTGTAACTGTGAAATCAGCCTCGATTTCCTCACGTATTGGTAGAGCTTTGAAGATGCCAGTTTTTTATCTCCAGGATTACGCATTGCTCGCTGCTCAGTCGGTCCGCGTCATCTTCACTACCACGCGTTACTCCACCGACTTAGTCGAGCAGATGGACCAGATCGGAGTGGGTTCGCTGCCGATTATTATTGTTGCCCTTGCTTGTGTCGGCGGCGTGATTGTACTGAACGCGGCGTCACAATTTACCCGTTTCGGCGAAACGGTCTTGACCGGTGACGCTCTTTCGCTATCGCTGCTCCGCGAGCTCGGTCCAGTGTTCACCGCGCTTCTCGTTGCCGGCCGCAACTCCACCGGGATGGCTTCTCAATTGGGCTCGATGCTCGTCACCGAACAGGTGGACGCGATACGGGGGCTCGGAATTGACCCGATTCGAAAGCTGATGACCCCGCGCGTGCTCGCCGCAGTGCTAATCCTACCCTTGCTCGTGGCAATTGGTGATTGTGCGGGTCTGTTCGGTGGATTCTTGGTCGCAACTATCACATTGCACATCAATGCGGAGCAGTTCTGGACTCGCGCTATCAAAGTACTGGTCTTCGGCGACCTGGTGATCGGGTTCACGAAGCCACTTGTTTTCGGATTTATCCTCGCGACGGTGGGTTGTTATCAGGGATTGCGGGTCGAAGGCGGAACTGCAGGGGTGGGCCGCGCTACGATTATGGCTTTTGTCGTATCCTCGTTGGCCATCCTCGTCGCGGATTTGATCCTCACGCGACTTCTGCTTTACACCTTCAATATGTGACGCGCCTTGCTGCACACGTGCGTTTCCTGATGTTTATCCAAGAAGAATGCGAGCAAGACAGCGCCGCGGTTTCTGGTCCCGGTCATCGCACCAGGCTCATGCAGTCAAGAAAGCTATTTCCTTGGGCCTGCACGCGGATGAAGCGCCGCCACTGTATGTTCTGACAGTTGGAAGGTTACTGCTCGCCCGGATATACTAGCGTGCATTCCAGATTCGATTTTATGCGGAACATGCGACTTCGCGTCTTTCTGGCAGGATTCATTTCGCTTGTGGCAGGGGCTGCGCCGATGGCCGCGCAGGATTTGGCGCCGCGAGCCTACGTCATAACCCCATTCCATTCCAACGCGATCACGATCACCTGGGGCTTCTTCGACGGAGGCGTGAACTTTAACGGCACCGTGCCCATTGCCAACGCCACCGGAACTTACTATGTTCCGACGCTCACCTACTATCACTCCCTGAGTTTTTTCGGACGCTCGGCCAACGTAACCGCTTCGTTGCCCTATGGCGTGGGAAATTTCCGCGGTGACGTATCGGGGCAAACTCAAGCAGTCTATCGCTCGGGCCTGCTCGACGCCAGCTTTCGAGTTTCCGTTAACTTGCTAGGCGGCCGCGCCATGCAAGCAAGAGAAATGGCAACCTGGAAACAAAAGAGACTGCTGGGAGTAAGCCTGAAGGTGGTGGCGCCCACCGGACAATACAGCGCAATGAAGCTGGTCAATTGGGGTAACAATCGCTGGGCTTTTAAGCCTGAGATCGGGTATTCCGAGCGTTGGGGCCACTGGGTGCTGGACGGCTATGCCGGAATTTGGTTCTACACCACGAATCCTGCGTCGTTCGATGGTCCCACCGTCGCCCAGCAGTCGGAAGCGCCGATCGGCGCTTTCGAGGGCCATCTGAGTTACGACATAAGGCCGAGATTGTGGATATCGCTGGACGCGAATTTTTGGGTGGGCGGCGTCACCAGCCTGAGCGGCGTACAAGATCTGCAGACCAAGCAAACCGGATCGCGACTTGGAGCGACGGCTTCAATCCCTATCAGCAAACACCAATCCATCAAAGCCAGCTACAGCGACGGCACATACATAAGATTCGGCGGAAACTATCACGCCATCTCGCTAGCATGGCAATATTCTTGGATAGGCCGCCCAAACTAAGCCTCACTGCATCGCACAGGAGCGGCGGACGTCTGCCCCGCCGCCACTTTGCGGTTGCCGCGTTTGTGTGGCGTCTGTTCGATCTTCCCCCCCAACGTTCGGTAGCGACTCAAGTTGGCCGCCTCTCAATCCAGTCCACTTGCTGCCGGCGGGAATAAACTCGAGCCTGGGCGCAGAACTAATCTGATTGAGCGTCGAACAGGATTCACAAGGTCTAGGCCGATTCCCAAATTTAGCAAGTGTTATAAGTAATTCCTCGAGTGGCCGAAGTAGCGGCAGAGGCCGAAAACGCATGAGCTTCACGAACTGATTTGCAAAACACTGAAGCGGCTTTTCCGTGAAAGATACCTTGTTGAGGTCGCGAGCGAAATGGTTGAGCAATTCAAATCGGCGCGGGAGCAAGACCGGATTTAGTGGGCAAAGCATCGCGCCACGATGATCAGAAGGCCATTGGGAGTGCGAAGAAGGCGCATACTGCGGCCGTTAGGCGAGCCAAGGTCGAGCTCCCTTTTCGACTTTGCGATTTGCGCCACACATTTGCGACGCAAGTAGTGGCGTCGAGTACAGATCTGCCGACGCTGAGCCCATTATTGGGACACGCGAGCAAATTGATCACGATGCGCTGCGTTCCTTCGGTGGCGGAACAGAAACGAGTCGCGATCAAGAAGCTCGAGACATTCAACGCAGAAGGACTTATTGGCGCCGCAACAACGGATCAAAGGCACGGGGCAACTACAGAAGTCACCACAATGGAGCGAATGAACGAATGGCAATTACCTGGAGGATGTTGAAACAGTTGGTGGACGTGACCGGGATCGAACCGGTGACCCCCTGCTTGCAAAGAAGAGAAAGAAAATCTATCTGATTGGTTCGCTTGGCTTTGTTCTGTGTCGTAGTACCCGGTTTTGGACCTAATTTGGCAGCTATCGGACCCAAGTTGGACCTAAGTTTTTCCCCTGCCTAGCAGGCAGATTCCGGGCCTGCTTTGGTTATCGAGTTCAGAAGTTTTCGGCGGAGTTTGGCCCACATCTTCGCTTTGTTTGGTCCATTCTGTGAACCGTCTTACTGGCCTCCATAGACAGAGAGCCGTGCGGCTAGTCGCGCAGTTCGTAGGCCATCAGATGTGTGCCGCTCTCGATCACCAAAAGGTAGTCTCGGCCTCCTAAAAAAGTCAGTTTCTTGCGGAAAGAATCGTTGGTTGGTTCCTTGATTTCTCCAATGTCGACTCCTCGTGCGCTCGAAAAGATGATGAAGCTGTTACTTGTAGTCACATATGAACCGAAAATATTGTCGTGACCCTCGCTGCGAGAACCGACGCCGAATTCCCCGTCAGCCGTAAACTCTCCAGGAATGTGGCAAAACTCAGAATTATTATTCTCACAAACGTTGACCTTCTGTGTAGATAGAACTTGCCCTCCGCGGAGATAATCACCGAGCGCCCGCGCCTTCAGAATTTCGCTGCATTCCTTATCGGTCGTAGGCTGAGGGTGCTGCTTACCGGGTGAGTCCTCGATCCAGTTATAAGCGCATTTTGGACCGGACTCAAGGGATGGAATACTCAGCCTAATGAATGCCGCCTGCCTTACTTTTCCTGAAGAGGAGCTACCAACGCGAACATATCCTTCGTCATCGAGATCGACTCCGTGGAACTCAAAAAGGTCCAGCTTTTCCGTCCGGGTGGTTGCCACTATCTTGAACGTCGAAAGATCAACCACGGAAATAACGTCATCCGATGTGGCGCTTCCAACAGCCCAACCTTTGACCCGCTTCAACCATTCCGCACTGCCAACGCAAACAGCATACGAACCGTCGCGAGTAACAAATACCGTAGCATTCAGATTTTCTAAGGCCTTCTCGCCCCTCTTTGAATCCGCTCGTGAGAAATATCCGGGAAGGACTAGCTTCTTTACAGACGGTGTCTCGCCGAGCCAATTACTGGCACGGTACAATTCCCAGTTGCCTGTACCTTTCGCCACGAAGGAAAGAACGTCGCTTGTTGGCGTCACGGCCATGTCGAAAAGCACGCTTCGATCTCGCTTCGAATCTAAATCGAAATCTTTTACTTTGGGAACTTGCGCGAGTAACACGGAGGCATGGACCAGGAGCAAAATGGCGGAAAAACCAGAATAAAGAGTCAATCTGCAGAACAAGCGCCTCATGGCCGCCTCTTCGCTGTTTGCACGTTTGGCGACTAAACTATAGCCGATATGGATAGTCCCGGCAAATTCGCCTTGGCGTGCGGATTGTCCATGCTTTCACTAGCTAACGAAAGGAAACAGCTATATAGTTTCGTTAGTTAGTTTCTAACGAAACGATGGCTTTGTAATGGCGACATCAACCAAACCCAATAGCCGTCTCGGAACCTATGTCCTCAAGACCTTCAAGGACGAGTCTTTCCGGGCCTATGTGCCGCCCCCGTTGCCCCCGGAACCACCGCTAGCCCTTCAGCCGCTCTTGCCTCTGCTGGAGCAGGCGAACCAGGCACTCGGGCGCTTGGACGGACTCGCGTCCATTTTGCCAGACCCCTCGCTCTTCATTTACCTCTACGTTCGAAAGGAAGCCGTGCTCTCTTCGCAGATCGAGGGCACACAGTCGTCGTTTTCTGACCTGATGTTGTTTGAAAGCGCCGAAGCCCCTAGCGTACCGCTGGAAGATGTTCAGGACGTTTCAAATTATGTGGCAGCGATGAATCACGGTCTTCGCCGACTGCGAGAAGATTTCCCGCTGTCTCTCCGTCTGATTCGCGAGATTCACAAGATTCTCTTGTCCAAAGGGCGCGGCGGCGAGAAGCGGCCCGGCGAATTCCGCGAGACACAAAACTGGATTGGCGGCACGCGGCCCGGCAACGCTGCATTTGTTCCGCCCCCGCCTGAGCAATTGATGGAATGCATGGGGGCACTCGAAAAGTTCCTGCATCGCGAGCACGAAGACCTGCCCCTTCTCGTGAAGACGGCCCTCGTGCATGTGCAATTCGAAACGATCCATCCTTTCCTGGACGGAAACGGGCGACTGGGCCGTTTGCTGATTACGTTTTTGCTGTGCGTCGCGGGAGCGATCCGCGAGCCGATTCTGTACCTCAGCTTGTATTTCAAAATGAACCGGCAGAAATACTATGAATTGCTTGACCGCGTCCGCACCCACGGAGATTGGGAGACCTGGATTGAATTCTTTCTAACAGGAGTGAAGGAGACCGCTCAACAGGCAGCCGATACATCGCGGGAGATACTCACGCTCATCGAAAAGGACCGCCGGAAGATTGAGGCGCTTGGCCGACCCGCTGCGTCAGTTCTACGCGTCCATCTATATCTCCAACGCAAGCCGATTATCACGATCCCGGCGACAGCGGAGCAGCTTTCTCTCTCTGCACCCACTGTGGCGAAAGCTTTGCAGCACATGGTGAAGCTCGGCATGGTTCGCGAGACGACCGGCAAGGAGCGCCATCGCCGCTACACATATCATCGCTACCTGGAGATCCTCAACCGAGGAACTGAACCGCCAAAAGCGGGCCACTAACGGCGTTTGCATACGCCGATGGAAACCGGTCGCCCTCCAAAGACCTGTAGTAGATTTGACACCTGCGGAGTTGACCGTGCCGAGGAAGAAAGACCTAGCACCGACGATTTACGAAATCAAGATCACTCTGAATGGATCGAAGCCAGCCATTTGGCGGCGGATTCAGGTTTCTGCAGACGTTACCCTATTCAAGCTCCACAGGATCATGCAGGAGGCGATGGGCTGGACGAATTCGCACTTGCATCAGTTCTTTGTTGGCAACGATACGTACAAAATGCGGGAACCACGCGCAGATTTCGGCACGGACGATTCCTCCAAGAATGAGAGAACCACGAAGCTTCGCCAAGTCGTTTCCGGCGATGGTTTTCGTTTCCGGTACGACTATGATTTCGGGGACAACTGGAAGCACACCCTCGTCGTTGAGCGAGTTCTTGCGCCGGAGAATGGCGCGAAGTATCCACGCTGCGTGGCCGGTGCCCGTGCCTGCCCGCCCGAGGATGTGGGAGGGGTTCACGGCTACGGCGAATTCCTTGAAGCGCTCCGAGACCCGAGTCACCCGGCACATGAAGAGATGTCTGAATGGATTGACAAGAAATTTGACCCCGAGAAGTTCGATCTGACCATGACCAACCAAATTCTGCGCCAGCTCTTCCCTTGATTCGGAGCGGCTCGTCTACTGCGACAAGGTGTGACAGATTACTATGTCATAGCACTGCGAGTTCAAGTTCATGTTCGGCTACCCTATGGCAACATCGTAGCGACCGCAACTGTGATATAAGAATTCTTCCATGCGATTAACTGCGCTCTTTTCATTGCTAGTTGGTTTAGCCTCTGCCGGAACCATGACGCTGGCGCAATCGGCGAAGAGCTTTCCGTCCGCAGACACCATGCTCAAAGATGCAAAACACATAGAACCAAAGAGCGGCGTTCAAGTTGGGCCGGACAATTCCATCACTATTCAGTCAGGGGTAGGAACACCGACTACCATAAATGTTCTCTCTTTTGGAAAAGGCGGAACATTACTCGCGGCCGGCAAGGACTTTGGCCGTGTCGTCGTTTGGGATGTGGAAAATCACAAGTTTCTCTGTGCTGCGGATACCGGACAGGGAATTGTTCATGCTGTTGCGATTTCTCCAGACGGCCAAACGCTGGCCTCTGGCGGAGAAGGTGACAAGTTTAGTCTCAAGCTCTGGCACCTCCCGGATTGTCGGCCTCTCAAACGGTATGACTCCTTCTCTGGATACATACACTCGCTGGCTTTTGACCCAAACGGCGCGTGGCTCGTTGTGTCAGATAATGCTGCTACGACACAGGTTCTCGACCTCGCTACCGGAAAGCAACTCATTTCACTCAAAGACACGTATTCTCCTGTTTTGTCTCTCGATGGAGCCATTCTATTAGCGGTTAACAAGATAGAGTTCATTCTGTGGAATACGTCCGACTGGACCAAACAACGAGCTCTGCCGCGCGCTCCAACGTATGCAATTCCCCTTGCACTGAATCCGAAAGCGGACAGTTTCCTGATCACGTCGGCCGGAACATTCCAACTCGTTCGGTTAAGCACGGGTGAGCTACTGCCAAACATTCCGGCCCAACCGCTGCCAAAATTCAACGCCGCGGCGGGGGGATTCGCAGCTTTCGACACGGCTGTGCCAGATCTTCTTTTCGGTCACAGCGACGGTCGACTTTGGGCATGGGACAGCCACACTGGCCAGACCTGTGTCTCTGAGGTGATGTATAGCGAGAGTGGTTCTCTCAATTCAAATGGAAGCATCCTGGCAGGAGCGAAAGACAATTCAATCCTTGCCAAAGGCCAATCTCCCGATGGAGTGTTGATTTGGGATACGAAGCGTCTCGCCGAAAAGTGCGGTTTTTAATCTCGCTCGGCCAAATGATTGACTGCTTTGGCCGCCGAGACCGCCACTTCTAATTCACTTGCCCACGCGGGCCCCAGAACTTCCACCAGGGACGTGATTCAGTTTTCGAATGCTCAAGGCGCTCTGGATACCACCACCCGTCGAAATGTGCCAAATAGTCCTTCCCGCGAATGTCTGTGATGCGCACAGCGCAAGTAAAGGGGTTCTCGGTGAATTGAGGAGCTGAGCGAAGCGGGCGCTGAGTGGCAATGTCGTATCGCAGCGTCAGCGTCGCGCTTTGGACGAGAGATCGGTCGGAGCCGTGCCGTTTGACGAGGTCCCAGAACCATTCTGTGTAGCGAGCCGGAACCTCTGAAATCGGTTCCGTGAGGAGTTCAGGTGGTCCGGCTTCTCTCTTTACAAAGTCGATGGTCAGGGTGTCACGCCCGGTGCGTCTTGCAAACCGCAGAATGTGGCCCATCACATAGTCGTCGCCTGCATAGTTCATCAGGCTCGTGAACGAGTGACCGATATTGTGGGCGACGCTTTTCAAGACATTGTAGCGGGCCATCGAGATTCCCAATGCCTCCAGTAAAATACACTCGAGGAACTCTCTATCGCTGACAATCAACTGGACTCGGACCATTCATGATGTATCCGCCAAAGCTCTGCCCGGAGCGCAATGGGTGGGAGCCATCGTTGAAGACCAAGCCATCTACCGATCGGATGCTGTAGCCCCGTTCGTGGCCAAAGTCGCTGAAGACATTGTATTCCACGGTAATCAGAGTTTTATCTGACGCGGTCAACTTGGCCCTAAGTTCTGGAGAGAAGACTGCGTCGTAGCAATAGCCTCCACCTACGTTTCGATAGATCACTACAGGCGGTTGACCCTTTTCATCGGTCTGGACGTTTCCCCAAGGTGCTGACCCACTGGCTGACCAATCCATCGAGTAGGTATGAATCGCAAGCTTGTTTGTCAACCCTCTGTCCAAGAGAAATGCAACCAGCACAAGACTGAGCGAGATCGCGGCAGGCATGACATTGCGAGCCGCTGGCCTTCGAAAGGACACCGCAATCAGGGCCAACGCGACGATAACGCAGAGGAGAAGGACACGATACAGAACGTCCGTTTGTCGAAAGTTCGGCAGATATTCGACTACCATCGCAGCGATTGCGAGTACTGGGAAAACGCTCAAGGTCGCCGCTAGCGATGGTCGAATCATCCAGACAAATCCGAAGGCGGTCCAGAGAACAGCACAGGGAAAGTACCAGAAGCTCGGCGCTCCCAACAAAAGCAGCAGAATAGCTAACGCCCCCGACAGGCAGAAAAAGAGACCCAGGCCAACCCTAACCCACCGGGATTCAAAGAACGCATCACGAGCCATACAAGCCAGATTATGTCGGAAAACAGGACCCAACGGGTAGCCGGATCATGGCCAGCAGTCGGCCTACGAAATCCAAGTTCCGGCGCGGCCAATAATGTGCCACGCTCCGGTTTCCTTTGAAAGATACAGGTAGGTTCCTTCCCCACACAAGCCGCAGTACGTTAGCTGCGCGTAAACAACCGCATGCTTTCCACCAAGATCGAACCCTACACGCGAGAGCGTGATTGCACCCGAACTCCTCCGCAGAAGCGCGCTGAGTTCAACGGAGTCGGGAGAATCGATTTGGCCGGAGCGAGAAGATTTGTCCAGTTGTTCCTGGCTGACCAGGATGAACTGGTGCGAAAGGCGAAATTGTGGCGGAACGTGAAACCGGAACAAATTCTTTACCGTATAGTTGGCTCGTGCGCTGAGCGGCAGGCGCAGCTTATCGGAATGAAAGTCGGAAATGCCGAAACGTCCGACAGGCTGTGTAGTGTCCAGAATCACGTAGTACGAGACATCTTCGCCGCTAAAGGCCTCGCGAATCGCGGCCTCATAGACCGCATATTCCTCGGAATTCCACTGCACAGCCCAAATGGCCAAGCAAGGGGCGAACAGGAGCAAGCCTAGAACCAAGGCCCAACGAGTTGGCCGTTGGCGGATCATCCATTCAATGAGACACCACGGTCCGCCAGACGGTTCCCCAAAGCGTGTGCTCCTCTTTGTCTTGGAGACCCTCTCGCGCCGTTGATTGGCGCAAAATATCCACGCTGCATCAATGAAGCCCGCCACGAAGAAATCACCGAATGGATTGGCAGAAAATTTGACCCTGAAGCTTTCGGTCTGACTATGACGAACCAGATACTCCGGCAGCTAGCCCTGCACGTAGCCCTGGTCATAGTCGTGGACCCCAACCGTAAAGATCACCGAAAACCGGATTTTGTTGGTGAGGTTTCCCCGTTTTTCCCCCTCTGTATATATGAGGGGAGTTTTTGCTCAATGCCCAACCACGAGCGTGGGACCGTCGCTGTAACCCGTCAAGCACTCGGGGCGGCGAACCCGCAGGTCTTGCGGGAGCAATTCAAACATCTGCGGTAGGCGGGTGTGCGATTAGCGTAGGTACACGTCCCCTAAATGGCCAAGCAACGACCGCAGTTATGCCGTGTATTTTGCTGTGCAGGTCCTTCGGCGGGTCGCCGCAGCCGACGACGAATCCGCGAGACAGGGTGAAGAAGGTAGAAATGACGCTCTGCACTTTTTCCCTTGCCACTTTCTTCACCTTGTAGCGGAGCGAAGTCCTTGTCCGACAGAGGAACGGAACCGCTGCGAAGAGGAAAGACGCTATGGACAAAACACCAAATCGGGCGGGAGCGACCCCACTTTTTCGGCTTTCAGCCGCCCAAAAAGTTCGTGGGGTCGCTCCCGCCCGACACGCTGGTCGCGTGCCGTAGGTTTGCCGCGCACGGATGCGGCAAACAATTTGTAATGCAGGCTGCACTGCATTTCGAGACCGAGAAGGAGGAAAGAACATGGCACTACTGAAAGCACCGTCGAAACAACCAAAAACTACAACCCTCCAGGTTCGCCTGGAGGAAGAAGTCAGACACAACTTGGACAGCTACGCCGAGTTCATCGACGCAACCCCGTCCTACGTCGTGAGCGAAGCGCTCAAGGTCCTGTTCAAGAAGGACGACGAGTTCAAACGCTGGCTGGAACAACAAGCCAGCAGTGACAACTACCAGCAAACGGAAGGAGGAGTCCACACCAAGACCGCACAACAAACATGAAGCCCCGTTCAAACCAACCCGGCGCGCACGAGAATACAGCGTCTTCCCGACAGCATGCCTCGCGCCTTGCAACAGATACCTATTCAAATGCGATTTGCGTTGAAGAAGAAGACCCGCAGACGTGGACGTCTTCTCCCCAGAACGGCTCATCCGCAGAGGACTTCGAGAACCCATTGCATGCCGCGCCACGACACGCGGCCACAGGGGGAGAAAAAAGAGAGGAAAGCCACTTTCTGACTGTTCACGAAGTAGCAGCTTTGCTACAGGTGCCCGTGTCCTGGGTCTATGGACGAATGCGCAAACGGTCTAGGGACCGATTGCCGGGCTACCGGCTTGGAAAATATTGGCGTTTCAGCGAGGACGAAATACTGGCTTGGGTCAAACGTCAGCGCGGAGGCGAGCATGCTGCTTGACAGCAAAGCTACACTCATAGCTGACACAGAACAAGCCAAGCGGGCCATTGAAGGAGGAACGATGGTTCGCAGGCGTTTTCAACGAGGCTCGCTATTTAAGCGCGGCAAACGCGAGAAAGTTTGGGTTGCCCGCTGGTGGGAGGATGTCATCAACGCTGACGGAACAATGGGAAGGATGCGCCGGTCAATTGTAATCGGTACCGTCGCAGAGTTCGCCACGCGCCGTCTCGCTATGCGTGCTCTCTCAGAGCGGCTTCGTTCATTGAACAGCGGAAGTCAGCGGCCACAGGCCATGCGCACGTTGAAAGATTTCGTGCAGATGGACTGGGAACCCGTTGTGCTCCCGACACTCAAGTACGCAACACAAAGGCATTACAAATACATGCTTGGCGTTCATTTGATTCCGATTTTCGGTGAACGGCGGCTCCCCGAGATTTCGCGCGAAGCGATCCAAACTTTTCTAGCAACAAAGCTTCGTGACGGGTTTGCCTGGGAGACCGTGCACCACATTAGATGCGCGCTGAGCAAAGTGCTGGGCACGGCGGAGGAATGGGACTACATCTCCGACAACCCAGTACGCAAGACACGACTCCCAAGACGGGAACACAATTCGGAACGGTCCATCCTGACTCCGGAGCAAATTAAACAGCTACTCATTGCGCTTCCAGAGCCATCCAAATCCGTGGCCACGTTACTAGTTCTGACGGGACTTCGGATTGGTGAGCTTCTCGCGCTTCGGCGGAAGAGCATCGATTTAGATGCGAGGACGCTCCGCATTACGGAAACCGTTTACGATGGACACTTCGATACTCCGAAGACAAGACGCAGTGTCCGGTCCATTCCAATTGGGTCAGAATCCATCTCCATCCTTTCCGCTCTGCGCAGTAAGGCAGGCGATCCTGACAGCTTGGTATTTTCAACCTGTTCGGGTCAGCCCTTGTGCAGACGGAATCTCTTGCATCGTCACTTGCAGCCCGTGTGCGAAGAGCTCGGTTTGCCGAAGATTACCTGGCATTCCCTGCGTCACTGCCACGCGACGTTGCTGGATGCTGTAGGAGTCCCGCTGGGAACAATACAAGCTTTATTAGGCCACGCTTCGTCTGAGGTCACACGGCAAATCTATCTGCACGCGATCCCTGCGGAGCAACGCCGAGCGGTGGAAGGAGTGGAGAAACTTCTTATTGAACCCAAATGGACCCAAATTGGAGAAGTCGCCCAAAGGCCAAATTAGCAACAGATTGATTTGCTGGCAGATAGATGGTGGACGTGACCGGGATCGAACCGGTGACCCCCTGCTTGCAAAGCAGGTGCTCTCCCAGCTGAGCTACACGCCCACAGTAGGAGTGACCTTCATTCTAAAGCATTTCCGGGCGCGCCGAAATCCATTCCTTCGCTTTCCGGTCATCAGTGTACCAAAACTGTACCAAAACTCCTGTAAACGGGTTCTGTTTGCGCTTTGCCAACCGTCATTTCGTTGGCTCGCCGGTTCAGCTGCGCGAGGGCTTCACGTTTCATCTCCAACTTCATCTGCGAATATCTCTTGAATACGTCGGAGTTCCCTTGTCGCAGCAATTGGACGACCCATTGATCCGTATCGGCGCAAGAGGTCCGACGAATACTGTGGTTGAGGTCCAAAATGCGAGAACTCAGATCGTATGTTCCGAGTACGACTTACCAAATCCGTGTCAATGACAAGAGGACGCAAGAAGCAGACGAATGCTAACAGTTCATCCTGCCATCCCGTCACGCGACCTGCCGTTGAGCGCGACAATCGCGCCCAGCGAAAAGTAGCAGGATCGGTTCTTCGTTCGGATCTTCGGCATCATGCGAACGGTGCCAGACATTGAGGCAGAACGTGCTCGTGATTTTGGACACCCGACTAATCAAAGAAAATGAGAGCTCGAAGCGGGACAAGCGATTCTGTTTTAGCGGCCCGAACGGGTCAAATTTTGTGTTGGCAGTAACTGTCATTTCTGAAAATACACAGAGAAGGATCCGAAGCGTACGGTGCCCGCCTGGGCTTGGTACAAAAACTCGGGCGCATGATTCCAACAAATGCTGTCTCAATGTGTCACGCGTTACAACTCAAGATCGTTTCCGGCCATATCGCGTCTTATGCGATGCAGGGGGCCGGCGCGATCGTATTAGTGAACGTCATGCGGATTCCGTGCTTCGGCCGCAGAATGACCATCGGACGAGCTTCGATCGTTTGGCCCGGAGCCAGCTGGAAATCGTATTTTCTGAGCAGATCGCTCAAAATCATCAGGATCTGCAGCATCGCGTAATTTCCACCGATACAGCCTCGCGGTCCGCCCCCGAACGGCAGGTGGGTGAAAGGCGTGCGCAGCTTGTCGTTCGCTTTGGTGAAACGCTCCGTATCGAAATTCTCCGGATTCTGCCAGTAGCGCGGAGCATGGTGCGCACCGTACACATACACAATGACCGTCGAACCGCGGGGTATATCGAGGTCGCCCACGCGGTCGTCCGCGACGGCCATGCGATCAATCATCCAAAACGGCGGGTAGAGGCGGAGCCCCTCCTGAATGACCTGAGTCGTAAATTCGAATTTGGGAACGTCGGTGTAGCTCAGAGGCGCTTCGCCTAGCACGGAGTCAAATTCCTGCCTTACCCTTTCGAGACAATCCGGACGCGAGCTCAAAAGATAAAAAAGCCACGATAGCGCATTCGAAGATGTTTCATGGCCGGCGACCAGAAGTTGCATGCTCTCACTCAGGATGAGGTCATCGCTCATGCCTTCGCCATCGCTGTAACGCGCATCCATCAAGGTCTGCAGCAGATCGTGGCCGGGCGGTTCGTTGCGGCGCTTCTTGATGTATTCGAGCAGAACGGCGTCCGCGCGGGTGCGCATGTCTTCGTGCCTGCGCAGTTCCCCCGAGGCGGCGAACCAGGGATTCAGATAGGGCTGAAGGGTTTGCCGAACAATGAATTCCTGGACGGTGCAGATGGTATGGCTGACGAGATCAATGTCTTCGTCCTTCAACCGTGCACCAAACAGCGATCGGGCGACCATCGCGAAGGTAATTTTCATCAGCTGGGGGTAGATATCGACGGGGCCGCGACGGGCCTGTCTGTCGAAATCCCGCAGCGACTCGGCAAGGGAGTCCTGCATGATTGAGGACAGCGCATCGAGTTGCGTTCGATCGAAGCCTTTCTGGATGAGACGCCGCTGCGTGCGCCAGGCTTCTCCGTGGGTCGTGAGAAGACCTTTCCCCAAGAAGTGGCCCATGCGCTTTACTTGAATTTCGGATTTTTGGTAGTTCTCCGCATTAGTCTTTAACACGTGCTGAATGACGGCGGGGTCGATCGTAACGATCGCCTCTTTGAGACCACCCAAATAGAGCCGGAATGTGTCGCCGAAGATTTCGTTGTAGCCGGACAAAACCTGCACGGGATTGCGGAACATTGCACGAGAATCCGCAAAGCAGCGAAATCGGGATACAACGGGAATAGGGGTGGACGAGGTCATACCCAGCCATCCTGATACTGGCCGCGAACCGCAGGCGGTTTCATGTCACTTGTGGGAAGTGGTGGCGGGGCCATCGGTAAAGATAAAATTTTCAGAATCAGTTTTCGTTCCCCAGTTGCTTCAAGAGTATCAGATGATGCCGGATTGCCTGAGTCATGGTGGGGTGCTGCCTATAGGGAACGCCAAACTCTTCGGCGGTCTGCTTCACGATCCGGGTCAGCGGGGCATAGTGGGTATGGCACACGAACGGGCACAGATGGTGGACGATGTGATGGTTGAGCCCGCCCGCGAGCCAACCGACGAGCGGATTTTCCGTCGCATAATCGGCCGTTGTCGCGAAGATGTGATACACGCCGTTGTCAAACTCTCCACGGTCCGCGGGGAAGTAGGTGGTGTCAACGGTGTGCGTCGTCTGGAACACAAGCGTTGCGGCTAAACCGACGAACAAATGGACCAGGAGGAACGCCCCGGCGACTAGCAAAGGTGATTTCCCGAGTACCATCACCGGCAAGACAAGCATGTAAGTGAGGTAGAAGGCCTTGCCGGCAAAGAGAATGGCATATTCGCTCAGAGAATGATTGGCGCGTTTCAGAAAATCGTGGGTCGGGAAGAAAAAGCTCTCGAAGTCCCGGAAGAACACATAGTCGAGCGAGTACATCGCATAAAAAAGCAGCGCATAGATGTGCTGGAACCGGTGCCATGGCGCGCGCGATTCATAGGGGGTAAAGCGAAAGATGCCGCGTCCCGAAAGCGCATTATCTTCGCCGTGGAGATTGATGCAGGAGTGATGGCCGCGATGATGGAGGATACGCCACATATACGAGCTGATTCCGCACAAATCGAAGACGTAGTTCAGGGTTTTGTTGACGCGGGGCCGGGAAGAGATGGCATTGTGATTGCTGTCGTGGGCGATGTTGAGCAAAAGGAATGTCTGAGCGAGGCCGCCTAAAAGGTAGAGGGCAACAAACTTCCATGAATCGGGCCTCAGAGCGTACAGAGCAATCCAGGCGCCCACCAGGACTGCCAGACCCACCGCGATCTTGACCCACATCGTGCGGTCCGCTTTGTGGGTAATGTTCTGGTCGGCGAAAAACCTATCCAGGCGGCGACGTAAGACTTTCGGGAAGGAAGACGCACCGACGGGTTCGATAGTCGACGCCGCAGAGGATTCCGATGGTACAAGATCCGGAATCTCCGGCTCTTGAGTGATTACTGTTTCGGATTGGAACGTCACCGGCGCCTCCGCGACCATGCTAATTGGGCCCGACGCGTTCCGTACGCCGCATCCGGGGTGCTGACCCTCAGCGAAATTGGTGCCGTGCCGACAGCCTCGCAACATGATTTTAATGCGGGCCCGTAAACACAATCAAGGACATTCGGAACGGATGATGCCTGGTTGCAGTGTGTGAACAATGGAACGACGACGCATGGCATTGTCCATAACGCTTTGTTAACATATAACCTTCGATGAACCATAACGAACCGGGCTTCCGGCAACGGACGATAGAAGGTCGGCGGAGCTCCGCAATTCCCGTTCGCGCCCTTGTGCGCCAAAAAGGAACACATCCATTCCCCAGAGCGTCGAGCGACGCTTATGCTGCGAAAAAACTTGGCGAACATTCTCACCGTCGGCCAACATTCCAGGTCTGCACTTTCAAATTCAATCGCCGATCGCCTCGCTTGCTGGGGAGTGGTATTTCGTTTACTGACTTGCGTGCTATTCAACATTGGAGGATCGCTGATTGATGACGGCGTCAATTCTAGGCCACCTGGATAGGCTGGCAGATGAGCACCCAGACAAACTCCTTTATTCGTACCTTGATGTAAACGGCGATCCGATCGAAAGCTACACCTACGCGTCGTTTCTCCAGCGAGTGGAGGCAATCGCCGGACATTTGTGGAAAGAGGATCGTTTCGCGCCGGGCGACCGGCTTCTGCTTGCCTACCCACCGGGGCTGGAAATGATCTGTGCATTCTTCGGCTGTGTGCGCGCCGGATTGATCCCCGTGCCGGTGTATCCCCCCAGTTCACGTGGTTTTCAGAGCGCGCTATACAAGATGGTCCACATCGCAAAGGATTGCCAGGCGGCTGGGATATTAACGAGCAGAGACTACCAGGCATCCCTCAAGACGAATCTCGCCAGAAGTGGAGTCTCGGCGTGCGGCATTGACGTAGATTACATTTCCGGTCTTCCGTGGATCGCCACGGAAGATTTCGTGGATGCCATTGCGGATCGACCAGCTGCCGTTCATTCGAACATCTTGTTTCTCCAGTACACCTCGGGCTCGACGATGGAGCCCAAGGGCGTGATTGTCACGCACGAAAACATTCTGGATACATGTCCGCTGGTGATCGATCATCCCGCGCCAGTCGTCGTTTCATGGCTTCCGCAGTATCACGATATGGGACTGATCGGGTGCTACCTATATCCAGCAGTGAAAGGTGGCACGACGTACGGGTTCTCTCCGACGGACTTCATTCAGCGGCCGATCCTGTGGTTCGATGCGATGACGGCCTACCGCGCCACCGCGACGGCTGCGCCCAACTTCGCCTACGACTATTGCCTGCGCGCCGGGAGGCTTTCGAAGGAGAGCCTGGAGGCGTGTGATCTCAGCTCGCTTCGCGTTTTGATGTGCGCCGCGGAACCTGTAAAGCCGGATACCTACACCCGGTTTCTGGAAGCGTTCCAGTCCTATGGACTCAAGTCCGAGAGTTTCTATGTCGCCTACGGGCTGGCTGAGAATACTCTGGCGGTCTCACTGGGCGGTCGCAACATCGTTTCCGTCAACAAGCGTGCCCTGGCCCTGGGGATGGCCCGCATGACTACGGAGGTCTCTGAAATCGGCGGAGCCACTCAGATTGTGAGTTGTGGAACGCCGCTGCCGGGTCTCGACGTTAAGATCGTGGATCCGGAAGGGCACTTCCCTCTTAAGCCAGAGCGCACCGGTGAAATCTGGGTCGCGGGGAGCGGTAAGTGCCGAGGTTACTGGAACAATCCCGAATTAACTCTGAAGCAGTTTCGCGCGCGGCTCGTGGACGATACTCCCTACGACGAGGGCTACCTGCGGACCGGCGACATTGGATTCTTCCACGACGGCGAACTCTACGTCTGCGGTCGCATCAAGGACATGATTATTCTCCGTGGGCAGAACTATTACCCGCACGACATTGAGAACGTAGTGGAGAAATCATCTGGTCTGATCCGTCACAACTGCGTCGCCGCCTTCCAGATTCAGGAAGAGGGCGAACCTGCGCTGGCGATCGTCGCCGAAGCTAAAAATCCCAAGGCGCTTCCGGACGCGCGAAAGATTGCCGCCGCGGTGCGAAATTACCTCAACGTGGAAGTGGCCGTGATCTCCCTTATTGCGCCTCGCGCGATCCCCAGAACGAGTTCGGGAAAAATTATGCGCCACAAGGCCAAGCAGTTGTGGTTGGAAGGCAAGTTCACCGTTCTTTCCGATTTTTCGCGGGAGAAGGACGTCGGGAACTCCCCTTGCGATTCCGACATGCATTCCACTTTCGCGGAATTGAAAGCCCGATACAACTTGACAGGTCGGGAATCATACAACCTCGTCGAAGCCGGCCTGGATTCCCTGGATCTTGTTGTGTTCATGCATGAGCTCAAGGAACTCCTGAAAGATAAAGGCGCCGAGATGCTGGCGAGGCAGGTAGATGTTGGTGTCATTCAGCGCGTCGCCGTAGCCGAGCTGTTTGGATTAGCCGAAAAGTTGAAGCGTGCTCCTGAACAGGCGCTGGTTCACCTGCGTCATTCTCTTGCGGCTTTCCGTGAAGAGCAGCGTGCCGCGGAAAAGCAGATGATGATCAACGACAGAAAGCTCATCTTCGAGCCTCCGATGCCTTCGCCCGTGCCGGAGACACCGGTGCCGAATCAGGTGTTGCTCACGGGCGGGACCGGCTTCATAGGTCCATTCCTCATGAAAAGCTTGCTCGAACAAACACGGGCGAAGATCCATGTTCTCGTCAGGTCCTCCAACGAAAAGCAAGGCAAGCAAAGACTGAGGGACGCGATGGAGTCAATCGGACCCTGCGAGTTGGGTCTGATGGAGATGTTCGAAACTCGGGTGATCCCCGTCTGTGGAGATCTAGGGCAGCCAAAGTTGGGCCTGGCGCAGGACGAGTGGGATTTTCTCGCGAGTGAAATTGACACGGTGTTCCACAACGGTGCCACCGTGAACTACCTGTTCAACTACGACCTGATGCGTGACGCGAACGTGCTGGGAACCAATGAGGTTGTGAGACTGGCGTTCGAGGGAAGGCCCAAAGAATTCAATTATGTCTCGACTACCTTCGTGTTTGGCTGGGCGGTCAAATCAGTCCTGAATGAGACCGACCTGAACGAGAACATGGAGCTGCTCGATTTTGGATACAGCCAGTCGAAATGGGTAGCGGAACAGGTGGTTTTCGACGCGCGCAACCGGGGACTTTCCGCGCGGATTTTCCGGCCTGCGCTCGTGAGTCCTTCCGTCACGGGCGGAGGAAACAACTTCGATATCGCTGTTCGCTTGGTTGCCTTCATGGTGAATCACGGCATCGGCGTTGATACTCTCAACCAAGTCAGCTTTGTTCCGGCGGACATTGTGGCGAACAACATCGTAGCGATCTCTACCACTCCCGGTACAGCGAATAAGACTTACCATGTGACGCGGGACGATTATTCCAACATGATGGATATTACCGGGCTGATTACCAAAGCGACTGGCCGGCAGTTCGAAACATTTAGGCTTCCCGACTTCGTTCCTGAGCTGATCCGCAGATGCCGGAAGGAGGATCTTCTCTTTCCGCTGTTGGATTTTCTGGTGGGCTCTGTGGACAACATCTCCGCGATGGAGTTCAAGCGCTACGACAGCTCTTCTTATCAAATGGCCCGCGATGCCTCGGTGTGGGGCAAACCAGATCCGTCTCTGGAAGATACGGTCAATGGCATTCTGAAATTCATGTATCGGAAGGGGATCATTTCGGTGGCGGCTCGTGAGGTCAACGCAGTGTCACCGCGCGACAGGCTTGTGGACTGGACAGATGCAATATCTGCTACTGCTTCTTAAACACGAGCTTCTCGGTTACGCGCTGCCCCGTTTCGAACGTGCCTGTGGTGGCTAGTGTCATCTGCTGCCCGTCCGCGGAAACCACCCACCTGTCCTTTTGCGTGACTTGATTGTCCCGCTGATAGCTCGCGTCCACGGTGTGAGGGTCAACGAGTTCAAGCGTCACGGTATCGTTGCGCGAGTTCGTTAGGTCGTATTGCTTCCCGTCAAAACGGGCGGTATAGCTGAAGTCACCCAGAAAACGGACCCCACCGTCTCCGTCCGCCTCGATTTTTAGCACCAGACCCTGCCGCAAACGAGTCTTGCTGAGATCCTGCGTCCATTCGCCCGCAAAGAAGTCATTCGGGACCTTCTTGCCCCCGCTTCGCGTCCACACTGTAATCTTATCGGGGTGACCCGGCGTCGCAGTCGTGGTCGTCAGTTCGCTCCCGTCATTCGAAAGTTTTTCGCGGACCGTCGCTACAACAGTTCCATCCTTTTCCTCTTTGACCTCCGCCTGCCTCTTATCGATCCTGCGCAGCTCAATTTGATTGAAAGCAAGATTGCCTGGTGCGGGCGATGGGCGGCCGTTCGAATTTGCAGTGAAATCGAGATGGGTTTCGCCGGACATGACTACATGCGTCCCGGCATGCAGTGGTGTTACGGAGAGGCGGTTGGGAGGATCCAGACTAGACTGCGCAGAGACGAGCGTCCAGGAGCCAACGCGCGGGTCTGCTACTCCAGGTTGGATGGCGGCAAGCAGTCCGAGCAAAAGTAAGATACGAATGGATCCTCCTAAATCGGTGGGCAAAGTTTAGCAGATCCAGATAGGTCCGTACGTGAGTCGTGTCCAAGTGTAAACTCGCGAACCTAAGCGCAAATGTAGGAACCGGTTCCGGACGGAGCACGTCTTTCGCCTGTGTGGTTCTTAGGCGTCACGGGAGAGCTTTGGTGACGACGATTTTGCGAGATATGACATCATGATGGCTATGCATGTGCGCCGTTTTTTGGTGTCAGGGATCGTCCTCGCAGCAACCATCGCACTTCTTCCATTTTCTTTTCACGCGGAGCGCCGCCTGGAGACCGCAACCCGTGTCGAAGGGAGCCAGGCTGAAACTGTCCGGGACGAGCTGGCCACTCGTTTTCGGTCGCCGTTTGTGGATCGCGTTGTCCTGGTGATCGAGGGACTCCCACCTGCGGATTCGGAGGAAGGCGGGCAAGCGTTAGGAACCATCGTGGCAAGACTGAGAGACCAACCAGGCGTTTCAGGAGTGGTGTCCTATCTCGAGTTGCGCGATCCCATTTTTCTGGGCCGGGGAGGGGGAACGTTTGTTCTCGTGGGACTCACGTCGGCCGGCGGTCCAGTCGAGTCGCTTGTTCCGGAGATTCACCAGCTGGCAAGCTCACTTGAAAATCAACTGCGGGGCCGTTATCCCGCGGTGAAGCTCGAACTCACGGGCGAGATTCCACTGAATTTCGATATTCGAAAAGCGAGCGCCGCCGACGTACATCGCGGCGAAAGCCTCGTGATCCCCGTGACCCTTGTGCTTTTGCTGGTGGCTTTTGGAAGCCTGATGGCCGCGCTGATTCCATTGGCGGTTGGCCAGTTGGCCATTGCCACCACTCTGGCGATTACGGGATTCCTGGCCCAGCGCTGGCACTTGTCCATTCTGGTTCAGAATTTGGCCACCATGCTTGGCCTCGGATTGGGAATCGACTATGCGCTCCTCATGATCAGCCGCTTCCGGGAAGCGATAGCCGCCGGGAACGACGGACCCACGGCAGGGATGATCGCGGCAAGGCAGGCAGGTCGCACGCTCTTGATTTCAGCCTCAACCGTCGCCATCGGATTTCTCGCCCTCTTGACGGTTCCGATCAGCGAAATCCGTTCCATCGGTGTCGCGGGATTCTTGGTGACGGGAATGAGTGTGTTGCTTACAAATACGCTCGTTCCGGCAGCGCTGGTGTTGCTCGGTCCGCGGATTGATCTTGGCCGATTGCCCTTTACTCCAAAGTTGGATGCGCAGCGGTCCGCGCGCACGGGAAATCGCTGGCGGCAATGGGGAAAGATGATCGTCGCGCATCCCTGGCTTGCCCTCTTTTTGGCGGGCACTCCTTTGATTCTGCTCGCGTGGCAGGCCAGACGACTGGATACCAGCCTCCCCCGAGGGGATTGGCTTCCGCAGGCGGCGGAATCAGTCCATGCGCTGCACACCCTTGAACGGATGGATCGGGGCGGCGTTGTTGAATCGTTGCGCGTCATCGTCGAACTTCCAACGGATTCCATCGCGCAAACCGACGCGGGGTGGAATGCGCTGGATCGTCTCAGCAAGCGCCTCGCGACCGACCCTCGCTGTGACCGCGTGATTTCTATCACTACACTTGCGGAGGGCAACCGATCTTCCCTCATGGATCTTTCGCGGGAGACGCGTCGAACGTTCCTGAGTAGCGATGGACGAGCGGCGCTGCTTGAGGTGTTACCCGCAAGTTCGGTCTCCCTGCGCGACCAGGTCAACTGGGTGCGGGAGCTCCGAAAGACCGGCGCGCCAGCTCTCACCGGAGTGCCTGGCGCAACCCTTCTCGTTGGGGGCATCCCGGCACTCAACGCCGATTATGAATCGATTATCAGAGACCACTTTCCGTCCGTAATGGCCCTGGTTGTGGGGGGGACGCTCCTTGCTCTGCTCTGCGGGTTCCAATCGATCTTCGCCGCCGTGAAGGCCATCGCACTCAACCTGTTCTCGGTCGCGGCGTCCTTCGGAGCATTGGTTTTCGTTATCCAAGACGGACACGGAAGCAGCTTCCTGGGAATTCCTCGGGGAACCGGTAGCGTGTTTCCCCTGGTACCGATCGTCGCCTTTGCCATCGTCTTCGGATTAAGCATGGATTACGAGGTATTTCTGGTCGCACGCGTTCTCGAAGCCAGAAGGAGCGGGCTGAGTGAAATGGATGCGATCCCGGAGGGTCTGGCGAGAACCGCAGGCCTGATTACGAGCGCCGCCGCGATCATGATCGTGGTATTTGCGGCATTCACCTTCGGAGATTTCCTGGTGGTCAAGATGATCGGATTTACGTTGGCGGTCGCCGTATTGATTGACGCGACACTCGTTCGTATTGTTATCGGTCCCGCGCTCCTTCGTATTGCAGGCGATTGGAACTGGTGGCCCGGCGGGCTCGCCACAGCGCGCAGGGCGCCAGTGATGGCGAGTCGCGAATGATATCCTTGTGCGTTAACACAAAACATTGACGTGCCGTTGTCTGAGCTCTGTTCCAGCACAGCTACGCGGCATCGGACTGGATCACGATCGCACGAGCATTCTGTTGACACACGCGCCCGACCATCCCGAGATCGCGGAGACTGCCGGAGTTTCCCTGCAGCTCTCCGGGCACACGCACCTTGGGCAGTTTGTACCCTGGAGTTGGATTGCGCGTCGGATTTACCGGCAGTTTGTATATGGCTTAAGCCGAATCGGGAAGATGCAGGTTTTCACTTCGAGCGGAGCCGGAACCTGGGGACCACCGCTGCCGCTGGGATCGAATCCCGAGATCGTAGTGCTGGAGTTCGAGCAAAACCACTCTAGGAGATGCAAAAATGCTCTTAGAAAGGCGGAAGCTGTGTTCAAAAAAATGTGCCAGCTTCGGGGTTCACTCCAAGCGATTCGGGCCAATCTCGGTCTAGCTTCAATTCAACTCAGGAGGGTTGGTTGCACCGCGTGTGTCCGCGTAAGCGACACCAGATGCGGCGCTTGTGTGATTTGCCCTGCGTACTGCAAAACAGGTACTCTCCCAGCTGAGCTACACGCCCTCCGATTCAACCGATTAAGACAATTTACAGCAATGCTTTAGATGCTTCAAGTTGGGACCACTTGGGGCACTGTCCAGCATTTCTGTTGAAACCGAGTCTAGCGGCGTCTGGCATTGTGGTTTCCTCAGGCATGCATTCGTTCCGCAGGCAGCAAGGAGCAGCCCAAGACTTGTTCGCTGTGAACGGCATCGACGCAGCCGGGGAAACGGCCCAGATAGCGTCGTAGATGTCGGAAAAAACCTTCCGCTAAGTTGGTGGTCCGTAAGCGGTGTCGCCAGTACCGCGGGAATCGCAAGTAGGCCAATACGCGCGGCAACTCCGCTTGAAACTTCTCGCGATAGCCTGCTCTATAAGACCGAAAAAGACCTCGAACGCATCAGCACCATTCTTGGCCGGCCGCAGGAGGCCGAGCGTTGGAGCGAGCGCGCCGCCGATCGCCGCCGACGAATTCAGAATTATCTTTGGAACGCGAAGCGAGGCCTCTATTTCGATTACGATTGCATAAACCACACGCTTTCCACGCACGACTACGCCACCACGTTCTACCCTCTTTGGGCCGGCCTCGCGTCGCCGGAGCAAGCCCAGGCGGTGGTGAATAATATCGCGCTCTTCGAACAGCCCGGAGGCCTCGCCATGAGCCGCGTGGAATCCCAGGCGCAATGGGACTACCCCTATGGCTGGGCTCCCATTCAACTGCTCGCCGTGGAAGGGATGCGCCGCTACGGCTTCACCTCCGACGCGAACCGTGTGGCCTACAATTTTCTGAGCATGGTTATCGCGGATTTCGTCACTGATAAATTCATTCGCGAAAAATATAACGTCGTCAAGCGCACCTCGGAAACGCGCATCGTGAAGGGCTACAGTCAGAATGTGATTGGATTTGGCTGGACCAACCGTGTCTTCCTCGAATTGCTCAACGAACTGCCACCCCCTCTTCTCGATCGCTTAAAAGAGGAGCAAGCCCGAAACGTTGCGCATTCGCCTGCGAAAACGTTGCTTCACACTTCCGCGGCGAGGTCCGGCAAGACAAGCAGAGTTTCTCCCCAGAAGTCCGGCGTAGCCGGGCAGTCTCGCAGCGTTCCCCCAAGACGGAGCTCCCGATTGAATCGCAACCGTTAGTTTGAAAGAGGGTAGCTAGACCGCGCTATCTGCGCCGGTCCACGCACGCTGTATCTTCAATTCGCTTATCAAAGCGATAAGCTCCCTGAAAATCTGCCGCTGTGCCGCATCGCCGTCTCCATTCGTTCCGCGATACGCTTCCAGGGCCTGACCCAGCGGTCCATAGGAGATATTCTGCACGTCCCAAAGGACCACGGGAAACGGGAGAACTGCGGAAAAATCCAATAATTTCTTGAACCGGTACAAATTCTCCGGCACCTCGGGATGTTCGGCGAATCGCGCCGCTTCGCCCTCCAGCTTCTTCCGAATCACGAATTCCAGCGTCGTTTCGTCAATCTTCACCTGCGTATCGTTGGCCTCGCGGAAGAGGCTCTGGATGAATTCGGCGTCCGGTTCGTTGTGCTCCAGCACTTCCTGCAGTTGATGGTTGAGCGCGATCTCTGCTGCGTAGCGCAGCGATGTCGGAATCGGAATTCCCACCCCGTGCAGGAAACGGATGAGCGACGCGTGCGATTCATAAATGGACCGGTACGCGGCAGCCGTCGCGTTGGTTGATTCACCCAGAATTTGCTTCGCTATTTTTCGCTGCTCGTCGCGAAACAGCGATTTCAACGAAAAGGTTCGTTGGTTGAAGTTCTCGTCCAGATTCCGGATGATCTCCGCAGTGTCGGCGCGCGGAAAAAGCTCCCTGAGTTTCGCCCGCTCGACCGGGTCCTTGGTCGGGTCGGAAATGCAAACACCGCCCGCCAAGTTGTGATCACCCAGGTGCAACACCGCAAAACTGAACACGTCCGATTCGCGTGTTATGTTCGAGCTGAACCGCGCCCGCCCGGTCGCCAGCCTCGCCTTCCCTTCCACATCAACGGCGAAATCCTCTCGGTCCACGCCGTAGCAGTAAATTTGCGCGCGGTCCTGATAACTCTCGAATAGCGAACTGACTGCGTAGTGGCCTGCCACCATGGGCATGTCCACGTAACCTGGCTTCACCCATTTTTCATAAATTCTCGCCCCGTCGCCGTGTTCTGGCAGATTTGCCTTGGCCGCGCTCAAGCGCTTCAGAAATTCCGCTTCGATGGGCCCGTCACCGCATTCTTCTGCCAGATGCACTGCGCGCCCGGCGTAATGGATCACCTGCACTGTTTCCAGTCCGGAGAGCTCGTCGAAAAACCAACCACAGCTCGTGTACATCAGCAACGTGTGGCGTTGCATCTCCAGCAGTTTTAGCGCTCGGACGCGCTCTGCATCGCTCAATTCGTGCGTCGCGTACTCTTTGAAGAAAGACGCCAGCGAATCATCCGAGCGGTCCAGAATCACTCGGATGTACGCGTCGCGTGCGCTCCAGGGTTTCTTCAAGAGCGGCGCGGCTTGCTTTCCGTAGAGGCCCGCGAGCGTGTCGCGCAGCCAGTCCAGGCTCGACCGCAGCGGTGCGCGCCATTCCTGATTCCAATTCCCGTGCCCGCCGGAACTGCATCCGCAGTTGGATCGCCAGCGCTCGATCCCGTGCACGCAGCTCCAGGAACTGTCGTTCACGATGTCCGCTACATGGTCGGCGGGACAGCGTTCCAGGAATTGTCCGTAGTTTGTTAGTTCGGCGGTCTTGCTGTTTTCGATGTGCTGCAGCGCATAGGAAAGCGCCATTTCCCCGTAGTGATGATGGTGGCCGTAGCTTTCGCCGTCCGTCGCGATGTGCACCATCTGTGGCCAGGTTCGCGCATCGGAAAATCCGGATGCCAGGCGATCCGCGAATCGTTGTCCGTTGTCGAGCAACCCTTCGAATGCCACCGCCTGAGAAATTGGCCCGTCGTAGAAGAAGACGCTGATGCTCTTGCGAGAGGGAAGCTGCACCAGATACGCGCGGCTTGGATCCACGCGCTCGCCGGAAACATCCGTCCACTTCCTTCTATCCTTCGGGCGCACCCGCTTCACTTGGCGGGGAGCCAGCACCGTGAAGCGAATGCCGTTTTCGGCCAATACCTCCAGCGTCTCCGTGTTCACCGCCGTTTCCGGCAACCACATCCCTTCGGGCTTTCTCTTGAAACGGTGCACGAAATCCGCAATGCCCCACTTTACTTGCGTCACTTTGTCCCGGCGCTTTGCCAGCGGCAGGACCATGTGATTGTACGCTTGCGCGATGGCGGACCCGTGGCCTCCGAACCGCTCCTGGCTCCTTCGGTCGGCCCGCAAGATTGCCTCGTAAACCTTCGGCGCTTTTTCCTCGATCCAGGAAAGCAGCGTCGGCCCGAAATTGAAGCTCATACGCTCGTAGTTGTTGACGATCTCCGTGATTTCCTGCTTCTCATTCAATATGCGCGAAGATCCGTTCGGCGCGTAGCACTCCGCGCACACTCGCTCGTTCCAGTCGTGATAGGGGTACGCGGAATCCTGCTGTTCGATCGCTTCCAGCGAAGGATTCTCTCGGGGCGGCTGGTAAAAATGTCCGTGTACGCAAACGTATCTCATCATGTCCTGCTTCGTCTGGTCGCGTGCTGCATCGTCAAGATTGATCGCGGCGGCATTGTGATTTAGCCCCTCCTGGAAGCATCATCCGCGGGCACTCCTTGAACGGTTTCTTCCGCTGCACCGCATGATTCTCGCATGTTTTTATGTGCAAAATGGGGGTCGCCTTGGCAATTGCATAGGGAAATCGCTGCGGGATGGCATCCTCTGAGACCTGCGTGAAGTCGCGGCGCGCTGCGGAAATACTTGGAGTTGCCGGAACTCCGTGCATTTGCGGCTTCGGCGATTCATTCTGGCCCATCCTGGCATAAGACGCGCTGCTGGACCCAGCGCATGCGCACGACGATTTCAGCGTTCATGTACTTGGTAGCTTGAAGCTGAGTGCGCATACGCAAAGTAAGCCGGACCGGCCAAATCAGCCATACGTCGGAGCCTGTAAAGCGCGGCCGTGTTTCCGGTACGGAGGGAATTACCGGCTCAATGAAAATTCTGCATTTCGGAAGGCTAACTTTGCAGATTTGTTTGGTGCCCGAGAGAGGACTCGAACCTCCACTCCCTTGCGAGAACTAGCTCCTGAAGCTAGCGCGTCTGCCAATTCCGCCACTCGGGCCTTGCGTGTTTTGTGGCAATACTGCGAGGCTCTTCCATATTGACCCGTGCCTCGTGGTTTGTCAACGCAGCACAACCCTCCCCGGATGTCTTGACCCGTCTCCCCGATCGCACTACATTCGTTCGCTGGGGCCGCGGAGAACAGGAGGCGAAGACATGGCTACCACTCGTGCGATGCTCGAACGCCGCCGTTCGTCCCGCGTCTTCATCCGCATTCCCGTGCAGCTCTTCAGCAACGGCTTGGATGGCGAGCCCCTCGTAACTCTCGCCGAGGCAATTGCCGTCAGCCGCTGCGGCGCTCTGGTGCGCGCTCCCCTCGAGCCCGGCCTCGGCTCGCGCATCGAGGTCCTCAACGGAATTTCCCAGGAAACGCAGGAGTTTCGCGTCATTCGCATTTCCCGCACTCCCGACCCGGGAGTCTTCGAACTCGGCCTGGAGATGCTCTATCCCGCCCGCAAATTCTGGGGCATCCAGTTCCCAGACGACCGCGTTCCCGCTTGAATCCGCTGCCGTTCCGGATGCATAATTCCCCCCAATCCTGTTCACAACTCGGGTCCGCGCAGGCCGCTTCTGTTCAGCCGCTTTTTATGGTCCGCGGGCGGGAGGCACGCATGGAAGCAATCCACGGCGCACTCTTGGGCGTTTTGGTTGTTTGGGGAGTGGTGACCGCCGTTCTCGTCGGCCTGCTCGCGTATCGCGGTACCCTGGAAATTCGCGAGGACGATCAGATCTTTCTGGACCGCGCCGGCGATTCCATGGCCAACGAGCAGCGTGAGATTGTCGGCCGCATTGACAAGCTGTCCAAGCCCATCAAGATGCTCATGATTCTTTCCATCGTATTGCTGGTCGTCGCCCTCGGCGTATTTCTCTTCGAAGGCTTCAAGAATTTCTGATTCTGCGCCGCCGCGCTTCACGCGCATCGCCACGGCTCCGGAATCGCCTCCTCCTCCGCGCGTCCCCTTAATTCTGCGGTTGGGGTTGCGCTTGCGTGGGTGTCGCCGGTGCCGGAGGCGTTGTGGGCGCTGGCGCTGCCACCGCCAGCGAGCCGCAATCCACGGCTGTGTGGTTGTGTACGATCAGCCAGTTGCCGTCCACCTTGGTGAATACCAGCGTCGTCTCCCCTCGCGCATCATATTCTTTTCCGGTATTCAGCATCGCCGAAAATTCCCACTGGTACGTGGCCCATGCCACATCCGCATGAATAAAGATGTAGGTGTTCCGCCGCACGATCTGCATTTGCTGGAACGCCGCTCTCTGTCGCTCGTATCCTTCTGCCCAGTTTTTCCATCCCACGATCGGCGGCCCGTAATCGCTGTTCACGAACGTGGCGCTGTCCGAATAATACTTGTGCATCACCTCCAGATTTCCCAGCTGCTGCGCTCCCAGCACTTCGCCGATTGCGTGCTCGATCTCCTCCGTCGGCGTCATGGGCAGCAACGGCGTTGTGGAAGTGTCCACAGTCTGGTTTTTCTTGTTTTTCTGCGCCCACGCTCCAGATGAAAGCGCCAGCATCACGGCTGCGCCTGCGAGCGCGCGCCACACCCCTGCGCGCAGCCGCGCCC
>JBAQJS010000080.1:0-1694 GCA_049300435.1 Candidatus Acidiferrales bacterium
CGGGGCCGAGGGATGTCGCACGGACAAGTAGGAACGCCGGATAGTGATGATCCCGACGCCCTTCTATTTTGAAATGATTTCGTGGTTCTGATCGTAATTCTGTTCCGTATGCGATGCCTTCTCTGCGGCCTTTTCGGCAACACGCTCTATCCGTTTGTTTGCTGCTGCGTCCGAGATTGTTTCGTCTTCAACCTTTGTCACTTTTGGATTCTCAAATTGGTCCGGCATGATTGTTCTCTCCTCTCACCACGATGAACCGTGTCCCCCAGCAACATCTGGTCTGTTTTGCTCGCCCTTCGACGTCGCGGGGTGATTCAAGGCTTGATTCTGGAGAAGTGGTTCCTATTGCACAGCTATTGGCCGACCGCAGGAACAAACTGGTATTGAAGCAGTGTGCAGCACCGAGGGCAGCCGCGCCAGCTTCTGATGAGCCGAGAACCAACGCCGCACCCGCGTGCGGATTGCGATGCTCGCCATGCGCCCTTCTTCCTAAAGAGGTGGCCGATGAACGCCCTGCTGATCTACCCGGAATTCCCCGACACGTTTTGGAGCTTTAAGCATGCACTCAAGTTCCTGGGTAAGCGAGCTGCGCAGCCTCCTCTGGGTCTGATGACTGTTGCCGCGCTCTTGCCCGGAGCCTGGAAGAAACGACTCGTGGACACGAACGTCGAGCGATTGCGTGATTTCGATTTGGCCTGGGCCGATGTGGCCCTCGTGAGCGGCATGCACATCCAGCGCGACTCGCTGGCAGCTATCATTGAGCGCTGCCGCGCCCGCGGGCTGCGAACTGTTGTCGGCGGACCGATCGCGAGCAGCCTTTCAGCCGAAGATCTCAATGCGGATCATGTGGTCATTGGTGAAGCAGAGGGTATCATTGCCGGTCTTGCGCGGGATCTGGAACAGGGAACTGCCAGACCTGTTTATCAAGCGGTGGAAAGACCGGAAATGAGTTCCAGCCCGCTGCCGGACTTGAGATTGATCAAGATGCACCGCTACTCAACCATGGCCGTGCAATATTCGCGCGGCTGCCCGTTCAACTGTGAATTCTGCGACATCATCGAAATTTACGGCAGGCGCCCGCGCACCAAGGCGGTAGCGCAGGTGCTGGCTGAACTGGACCAACTGCGCTCTGCTGGCTGGCGCGAAGCCGTGTTCATCGTCGACGACAACTTCATTGGCAACAAGGCACGCGCAAAGGAGCTATGCGTGGCCCTGGCGGAATGGCGCAGCCAATACAAGATCAGCTTCGACTTCAATACTGAAGCTTCTCTCAACCTTGCCGACGACCCCGAGTTGATGCAGTTGATGAGAGAGGCCGGCTTTGTCTCGGTCTTTCTAGGAATTGAAACTCCTGATGAGTCCGGCTTGATAGCGGCCAACAAGCTGCAGAATACCCGGCGCAGCCTCCTCGACAGCGTAGCCATGATCCAAAGCTATGGAATGCAGGTGATGGGAGGATTCATTCTCGGATTCGATACCGATCGCGACGACATTTTCGACCGCATGGTGGATTTTATCCAAAAGAGCGGTATCCCAGTGGCCATGGTAGGGCTTTTGCAAGCTATGCCAGGGACTCAACTCTTTCGACGTTTGCGCAAGGAGGGAAGAATCCTGGATGCGGGCCACGGGGACAACACGGATGACAAGCTCAACTTTCTTCCCGCCATGGACGCGACGCGGCTGGTCGAGGGATA
>JBAQJS010000081.1:0-252560 GCA_049300435.1 Candidatus Acidiferrales bacterium
CCACATAATGCGCGTCATGCCGCATCTTGAGAGTGACGGGTAACCCGATCCTCTTGGACACGTTGTAATACCTCCTGAGCGAGCTTCTTGTAATCCTCGGCGCCGGATGATTTGGGCGCGAAGGAGAATACCGTCTCTTTGTATGCCGGACTTTCTTCCAGCCGCACGTTCTTGCTGATGCGCGTCTTGAATAGCGCGTCGCCGAACACCGCGCGAATCTGTTCGTGCGTGTCGCGCGAAATATTGGTGCGCTTGTCGAACAGCGTGATCACCACGCCCAGCACTTTCAGATCGGGATTCGGCCGCGAGCGGATCCGCGCGTACGTCTCCAGCAGATCGTCGGTGCCCTCGATGGCAAAGTACGCGGCCTGGATCGGCACCAGCAGGTGCGTTGCGGCCACCAGCGCATTCACCGTCAGAATGCCCAGCGCCGGCGGCGTATCGAACACCACGAAATCGTAATCCTTCAGCACCGGCGCCAGCGCATCTTTCAGCTTGTACGGCGCGTCGAACTGCCCGGCGAGCTGCTGCTCCAGCCGCGCCAGCGCCAGAATCCCCGGCGCAACGAAGAGATTCGGGTCCTTCGTGGGTCGTATGACTTTCGCGAGTTCCGTGGGATGATCGGCGAACACGTCGTACATCGAGGTCTGAAATTCCGAACGGTCGTAGAAAGCGATCGTCGCGTTCGATTGTGGGTCCAGGTCAACCAGCAGGGTGCGTTTCTTTTTCAGCGCCAGCGCAGCGGCCAGATTGATGGATGTAGTAGTCTTACCGACGCCGCCTTTTTGGTTGGCAACTGCAATGACGCAAGTCAAGCTTTGCCCCTCGTTCCCCGTTCGGCAACCGTAGGCCCATATATGGCACCCTACGCCACCAATCCTACTACGAGTAGGCCCACTGTACCCACTTGCCAGCTCCTTCTGCAAGCGAAAAATACACCCCGAGCGGCGTTTCGCCCCCTTTTGGCGGGCCACGCGCTACAATACCTCTCCTGCCGCCTGCCCGCCGATGGACGCCGAACCCCAAATTCGCCTGGCCGCGCCCCGCGACACGGACGCCATCGTTCGCCTGGTGAACGACGCCTTCCGCCTTGCCGAGAGCTTCTTCGTCGAAGGCGACCGCATCAACGCCGAAAAATTGCGCCCCATGATGGACCGCGGCGCCTTCCTGCTCGCGGAAGACGGCAAGCGCATCGCCGCCTGCGTCTATGTGGAATTGCGCGCCGCGGGCCGCGCGTATTTCGGGCTGCTCGCGGTGGACCCTGCTCGGCAGCGTCGCGGCCTGGGCCGGCGCCTCGTGCAGGAGGCGGAGAATTATGCCCGCCGGGCCGGTTGCGGCACGATGGAAATCCAGACCGTGAATATTCGCCCCGAACTGCCCATCATTTATCGCGCGATGGGATACATCGAGACCGGCACCGCGCCCTTTCCCCCGGACGTGCGCACGAAGCTTCCCTGCCACTTCGTGCTGATGTCCAAATCTCTAGCGTAGAAATCGTCGGGCTGATATATTCCGGCCTCCTGGCGCTCCCGCCAAACCAAAACATGGCTACCACACCCGCGACTGCCGGCACCGAACCAAAACCCGGACGCGTGCTGCTCGCGCCGCTCTGGCACACTATCGTCCTGGTTCTGTTCATGCTTGGTTACGCGTATTACGGGCGCGGCAGTGTGGCGAAGATCGAGGGCCGGCACCTCGCCAGCAAAGTGCCTCTTTACCTTTTCATGATCGCGTTCGAACTGGCCTTGGTGGCCTACGTCTGGTTTCTCGGCGTGAAGCCTTCCGGTGGCAGTTTTCGCGCTGTTATCGGCGGCAAGTGGAGCGGGGCGCGCGACGTGTTCCGCGATATCGGAATCGCGTTCTTGTTCTGGATTGTGGTAATCGTCGCGCTGTTATCGCTCGGCCTGGTATTGGGCAAGAACTCGGACGGAGTCAAGGCGGCGGTCGCGTTGTCGCCGCAGAGCGTGCCGGAAATGATTCTGTGGGTGTTGCTGGCCGTCTCCGCAGGCTTTTGCGAGGAGTTTGTGTTCCGCGGTTACTTGCAGAAGCAGCTTCTGGGGATTACGGGTTCCGAGGTCGCGGCCGTGGCGCTGCAGGCGCTGGTGTTTGGCACGGCGCACAGCTATCAGGGCATCAAAGCGATGGTTTCAATTACGGTGTACGGCGCACTCTTCGGAATTCTCGCGGTCTATCGCCGGAGCCTGCGCCCCGGAATGCTGCAGCATGCCATGCAGGATACCACTGCGGGCCTCATGTTCGGCCTGCTGAAGCGGCTGGGCAAAGTCCCGGCGCTTCTTTTCTGACGTTCGATTCTGAAACCCTATTGTGATGTTCTTCGCGCGCGCTGGTCGTGCGACCCGGCGCGCGATCACGGTTTGGCGTAACGATTCAGCAGCTCGTCTTCGGATTTCGCGGCGTTGATGCGTTTCACCAGCTCGTTGCTGATGCGCTGCGCGGTCTGCTTGAGGGTCTTATCCGTGGCGTCCGCTTGCATGGAGAACTTCGCGGCGTCGGCCTCGGGATTCACTTCGATCACTGCTCCCGGCTGCTTGCCGCTGGCTTCCGGTGAATCGGCCTTGTACAGCGCGCGCGGGAAACGCGCCAGGTCGTTCGCCGCCACGTACAGCTCGATGGGCGCGGAATTCTGGCCCGGACCGATCACCGCGCGGCGCACGCGATTTTCGGCATCCACTTGCGTGAATACGCCCACGATCAGGAACCCATCATCCGGGCGCGGATCGCCTGCATGAAGCAGCTTCGTGGTATAACCCGCCTTGGCGAAATCCTTGAGCAGATTCTCGGACACGCCCTTCACGATGCGCCGCGCCTGCGCCGCGGCATCCTTCGCTGCGGGGGCGCTCCCGGCCGGCGCAGGAATCGCGTCCAATTCGAAATCGCTCACGTAGATTACCTTCAGCCTTTCAGGAGTGTCGGGCGACGGCGCGGATTCGGGGCCGGCGGAGGAATCCAGCGGAGGCGGGCCGCCTTGCTGGCGGTCCGGTTGACGATCCGGCATTTGCGCCGCGGCCGCGCACGGCAGGAACATCGCGGCCAGAAACATAATCAAAAATCGCAGGGACGGTCGCACGACTACATCTTGTAACGGCCAAGATCCTCGTCGTTCAGATTCTCGAGCCACTTGCGCAGATCTTCGCCGGAGCTTTTTTCGGTGACCGCGGTGGACATGCGGGAATGCTTCAGGACTTCGTCCTCGACAAAAATGGGGCAATCCAGGCGCAGGGCCAGCGCCAGCGCGTCGCTGGGCCGCGAATCCATGGACATGGTGTGGCCGTCGCGCTCCATCCAGATCAGGGCGTAGAACGTGTCGTCCTTGAGATCGGAAACCACCACGCGTTGCACGTGCACGTTCAGGCCGGTCAGCACGTTTTTCAGCAGGTCGTGCGTCATGGGGCGCGGCGTTTGTACTTTTTCGATTTCCAGCGCGATGGCGTTCGCCTCATACACGCCGACCCAGATGGGCAGCACGCCGCTGCCGGAGGTTTCTTTCAGGACCACTACAGGCATGTTGGTGACCGGGTCCATCATTAAGCCTCGAATCTTCACTTCGAGTTCCATGGTGGCCTCCCGCGGACCCTAGGTGACGTGCTCGCCGGCAAAACTGTTCGGACCGGCGCGCGTAATCTTCACCTGCACGTATTCTCCCAGAAGATTCTCGCGCGGCGAAGTGAAATTTATCAAACGGTTGCAGGAAGTTCTGCCGCCCCACTGGCTGCGATTGGGATGGCAGCCGTCCACCAGCACTTCATAGGACTGGCCGACCAGCTTTTCGTTAGCCGAAATCTGAATCCGGCGCTGCCGCTCGTTCAAAACCGCGAGCCGGCGGCCCTTTTCTTCGTCGGGAATCGCGTCCGGCATGTGCCGGGCGGAGGTGTTGGGCCGCGGCGAATACTTGAAGGAGAAAATGGCGTCGTAGCGCGCGGCGTCCAGCAGCGAAAGCGTATCCTGGAAATCGTCTTCGCTCTCTCCCGGAAAGCCCACGATGATATCCGAGGTGATGCTGATAGGCCGCTGCGCTGCGCGGATCCAGGCGATTTTCTCCAGGTACTCTTCGCGCGTGTAGGTGCGCAGCATGGCGCGCAGCACGCGGGTCGAGCCGGATTGCACCGGCAGGTGCACGTGTGCGCAGAGCGCCGGAACGGCATCAATCGCCGCGACAATCTCGCGGTGGAAATCGTTGGGATGCGAAGTGGTGAAGCGCACGCGGCGAATTCCCGGCACGGCGGCCACCGCGCGCAGCAGCTCGACGAATCTCCAGCCGCGCGGCGAAGGATCGCGATAGGAATTCACGGTCTGGCCGAGCAGCTGAATTTCGGAGTAGCCCGCGTCCGCCAGGCGCCGCGCTTCGGCCAGTACCGCATCGCTCGAGCGGCTGCGCTCCGGCCCGCGCGTATGCGGCACCACGCAGTAGGAGCAGGCGTAATCGCATCCTTCAATAATCGTGATGTAAGCGCGCAGGCGATTATCGCGACGGGTGATTTCGGTTTCGAAGGTTTCGTCGGTGTCCAGGTCCAGACCGGTGACGCGCCGCCCGCCGGATTCCAGCTCGGCGATCAGCTCCGGCAGCTTGCGATAGCTCGCCGAGCCGCACACCAGGCTCACCCACGGCGCGCGCTCGAAAATTTCCTCGCCTTCCTGCTGCGCCAGGCAGCCCAGCACGCCGATGATTTTTCCATCGGAGAGAGTTTTCCAGTCGCCCAGGCGCGCGAACACTTTTTGCGCGGCCTTCTCGCGGATGCTGCAAGTGTTGTAGAGGACCAGGTCGGCTTGGGCCGGGCTGGCGACAGCGCGGTAGCCGCGCGCTTGAAGCACGCCCGCCACTTTCTCGCTGTCGTGATCGTTCATCTGGCAGCCAAAGGTTTCCAGGAAGAACGACTTCCCTGCCGCGACGGGAGCGCCGGAGCGCTGCGATTCCTCGCCGGCGGCCGCGCCGGGAGCGGAGGGACGCAGCGGCAGCGGAAGCAACCCCGCTGCGGCAGGCGGACGTCCCAATGGTTGAGCGCCATCCAGCTGGGGCGCGCCGTTGCTCACGAGCGATTCGATTCCGACGTCAAAGGTCCTAGCCATGGTTCCACCCAAAGTCTAGCACTTTGCGGCGCGCAGGGTGATTGGTGATTCTGCGCCGGAAAATGCTGATTTGAAACTATGTTCCCGCAAGCTGCGTATCACAGCGAGTGCCGCATTCGCGTCCTGAGATGGCGCGCGCTCTGGCGAAGGTGTAAAAGATAGCGTGACCAAGCCTCCCTCATCGCAGACCGGCATGCGTCAGACTTTGGTTGCACTGCAGGAAACATTCTGGATCGCCCTCGATGCGCTCCGTTCTCACAAGTTGCGGACGTTCCTCACCCTGCTGGGCGTGATGCTGGCGGTGACCACGCTGGTGGCGGTGATGTCCGTGCTGAATGGACTGAACCTCTACATCGCCGACAAAGTAGCCAACCTGGGCTCGAATGCCTTCGTGATTGACCGCGTTGGTATCGTCACCAACCTGGAGCAATGGAACAAGGCGCGCAAGCGCCCGCAACTGCGCCTGGATGACCTCGCGGCGCTGCGCGAGGGCATGAAACTCGCCGCCCAAATCGCCGGTGAGCAGGACACCATCGCGGACGTACGCTTCGGCAGTGGCCTGAGCGAGGACGTCAAAATCATCGGTGCGACTCCCGAGTACGCGCAAATTCGCGACATGGACGCGGCGAACGGGCGCTTGCTCACTTCGGTGGATGAAGAACATCGCTCCGGTGTCTGCGTAATCGGCCCGGACGTGGCGACCAAACTTTTCGCCGGGATAGATCCGATCGGACAGGAAATCCGCGCCGGGCAGGGGCGCTACGAAATCGTCGGGGTGACGGCGCCCAAAGGCTCGGTGCTGGGCCAGACGCAGGACAATTTCGTGATGATCCCGCTGGGAACCTATCGCAAGGAGTGGCTGGCGCCCCAGGATTCCGTGCAGATTTTCGTGGAAGCGCGCAGCCGGCAGGAAATGTCCGCGGCGGCGGACGAGGCGCGGATGATTTTGCGCGCGCGCCGCCACGTGCCCTATGAAGCCGAGGACAATTTCGGACTCGTGGAACCTTCGGCGCTGATGGGGATATGGGACAACCTGACGGCGAATATTTTCGGGGTGGCGGTATGGGTGACGTCGGTATTTCTGGTGGTGGGCGGCATCGTCATCATGAACATCATGCTGGCCAGCGTGACCGAGCGGACGCGCGAGATCGGCCTGCGCAAGTCGCTGGGCGCGCGGCGGCGGCACATCGTGATGCAGTTTCTGGTGGAATCCTCCCTGCTGGCGGCGTCGGGCGGGCTGGTGGGCGTGGGCGTCGCGCTGGGGATTGCGGCGCTGGTGCGCGCGGCGACGCCCATTCCGATTGCGACTCCGGTATTCGCGGTGCTGGTGTCGCTGCTGCTTTCGACCAGCGTCGGACTGTTCTTCGGGATCTATCCGGCGCTGCGCGCGGCGCGCCTGGACCCCATCGAAGCGCTGCGAGCGGACGCTTAACTCATGGAACTGCAAAAGAGCCTGCACGAAAATTTCGAACTGGCGATTGATACGGTGCGCGAGCACAAGCTGCGCAGCTTTCTGGCGGTGCTGGGCGTGACCATCGGGGTAATGCTGATTATTCTGGTGGTGGGGCTGGTGGATGGATTTCGCGACACGATCCAGGACGAGATTACCGCAAGCGGCGTGAATACGGCGTGGGCGTGGCGCTTCAACCAGGGCCCCAGCAACGGGCGGCGTCCGAAGGAAGAACGGATGCGCAAGCCGCTGACCCTGGAGGACGGGCAGGCGGTGGCGCAGCTTTGCCCGGCGGTGAAGGAAATGACCATCGCGATTTACAACTGGGAGAAGCCGCACTCGGTGCGTTACCAGAACAACGAAGTGGAAGGAGGCGAATTCCGCGGCACGTTTTCGAATTACCCCGAAGTGGATTCCAGCGAGACCATGAAGCGCGGCCGATTCTTCAGCGAGGCGGAGAATTTGCACCGCGACAACGTGGTGGTGATCGGCGAGGACGTGGCCAAGGCGCTTTTCCCGAGTTTGGATGATGCTCTCGGCAAGGAGGTGCTGGTGGACGGGTCCACGTTCACGGTGATCGGAGTTTTTGAAAAGCCCGTGGCGGGCATCGGCACGCCCGATGAAGACCGGCGCGTGGTGACTCCGTATTACGCGTTTACGAAGATGTTCCCCGCGAGCTTTGAGGTTTTTCTGGGCATTCTGGCGTATCCGGGAAAGCTGGATCAGGCCGTGGACCAGACGCGCGAAGTGCTGCGACGGCGGCGCAACGTGCCGTACGACAAGCCGGACGATTTTTCGCTGCAAACCAACGCGGAGGCGGTGCAACAGTTCAACGACATTATCGGCGGAGTGGCGCTGGTGATCGTGGTGCTCAGCTCGATCGGGCTTTTGATCGGCGGCATCGGGGTGATGAACATCATGCTGGTGTCGGTGACCGAGCGCACGCGGGAAATCGGGGTGCGCAAGGCGATCGGCGCGCGCAGCCGGGACATTACCTGGCAGTTTCTGTTCGAGGCCATGACGCTGACCGGGACCGGCGGAATCATCGGTATTTTGGCGGGGAGCGGAATCGTGATGCTGATTCCGGCGGTGAGTTCGCTGAAGGCCGTGGTGTCTTTGTGGGCGGTGGTCGTGGGGTTCACGGTGTCGGTCGGCATCGGATTGATTTTTGGAGTTTGGCCGGCGACGAAGGCGGCGCGGCTGAATCCTGTGGAAGCGCTGCGCTATGAGTGATGCGATTTTCGGGCCACAGAGATACAGAGGCGTGGAGAGACGAGAACGCACGCGGCGAGACCTTCGTCGGATGGGCGGGCGCTCAGCCGCCGGACTGGCCTGAATCTGTCCGCTTGGACAGTTGTTGCAGCGAGGGCGGCGACGGATGATGGCGCTTGCTGGAGCGAATTGAGCCAGCGCGTTCTCCACGGACCCTGCCCCGGTTGAACCGCGCAGCATATATCTCTCACTGAGGAGTTGCTGAAAATGAAAGCGAAAAACATTTTGTGGGGAGGGGTGTGCCTGGCGGTGGTCTGCATGGCGCCGGCGCTGAGCGCGCAGAATTGCGTTTCGGGACCGAACCAGGCGGTGGAATGCTTCGTCGCGAACGGCGTGCGCACGAAATTGCTGACGCAGCAAAGCGGGATGAGCTTGTCGCAATTCGAGGCTTATGGCGTGTCGGTGTCGAAGATCGTGCAGTCGCAGCCGACGGCGCTGACGCTGGTGGGCCTGGCGAGCGCGGTGGCCGATGCGATGCCGCCGACGAACGCGGACGGTTCGGCCGATCAGGCGGCGCAGAGCGCGGCGATGAATGCGATCGTGGAGGCGGGCATCGCGAACGGCTTTCTGACGCTGCCGGCGAACACCAACGCCCAGGACCTGGAATGGTTCTCGCTGGACCTGGTGAATGCCATGAACGCAAGCAACGGAATCGTGCTTTCGCCGGGGACGCTGCTGCGCGTGATTGATTCTTACGTCGTGAGCGCGACGTCGAGCGGGACAGTGAACTGGACGCAGGCGAATTCCGGAATTGCGACGATGATGACAACGCTCGGGAGCGCCGGGATGCTGAAGCTGCCCGCGACGATCACAACGACGCAGGCCACGGCGTTCGCGCAGGCGCTGGCGCAGATTGCGTACACGTACACTTCTGCTACGGGAAGGACGAGCTTGTGAGCGGTGATTCGTGAGTAGGGAGTGGTGATTGGTGAAACGCGGCTTGGCAGCGGTGGACATGGTTCGGCGACAGCGGCAGGGCTGGAATCCGGGCGTTTTCTCTGGTGCGACCGGTGCAGATCCTTGGCTGCGCGGAGGGGTTTGGCGGCGCGAAATGGTGGAATTAGCCGCGATTAGAACGGGGTGCGGTTGTTTGTTTTCAATGAGTTGCGTCATTTTCTAATCCCGGAATCCGCGATTAGAAACTGTTTGGGGGCTCGGATCTTGGTTGTGCGGAAGGCTGGGAGTTGCGGCGCGGATTGTTGCGAGGTCTTTTGGGTGGCGCGCGAGATTGGCGGATTCTTCATTTTTTGATTCCCACTGGAGGTTAACACGCGGCGCGGTGCGGTCGCAGCTGTACGTGTGGACGGATCTCGGACAGAACTAGTACTCACTGGTCTCGCATGATTTTGGGAAGGTTTTGCTGCGAGGGGATTTGGCACGGAGGCGCGGAGACACGCAGGGTGGGATTGGCGAGGCGTGCTGCGCGAATTTTCCTGATGCTAATCATGGTCCGTTGTCGCCTTGCGCCATTGCGACCGTTAGGCGACGTCGCCGCTGTGGCGCAGATTGCGGAGGGTCAGAACGGCGCAGAGGAGCGCTATGGCAACGAAGACGCCCAGGCAGATGAACCATTCCGGATAGAGCTGCTCCTTGGGAGCGAGCGCCGTGGTGATAAAAAACAAGGGATTCAGAAACAGAGGCGCCCTGACCAGCGCGGGAATGGAATGCCACTCGTGTACAGAGTTCAGCCGGGAGAGGGAAATGCCGAAAATGATGAGGGTTACTACCGTCATGATTACGACGGTGACGTAACTGACGGCGGTGGCATGGACGCTGCGGCGGAAGGCCGAAGACCAGTACAGGCTGATCGCGCTGACGGTGCCTAGAATCACGACGGTGGTGAAAGCTACGATACCTACTTCCCATGGGCCGACGCCTCCAAACGCGAAAGCCGCGCTGAGCACCGGAATGCCGATCACCAGCAGGAGCAGGATGAACAGCAAGGACGCGGCGAATTTTCCCCACCAGATCTCGAAGGGGCCGAGAAGCGAGGTGAGCAGGCCGCCCAGGGTGCGTTGTTCCTTTTCGATGGTTAAGGCCCCGGCGCTGAAAATCGGCGCGAGCAACAAGAGCAAGCCGAGCTGCGTGTAAACCAGGGTCAAAAACAGGGTGACACCGATCTGCCAGCCCTGCACCGTTTGGTAGGTCCGACCCGACTGCTGGAAGTACGCGAATGAAATCACGCCGCTGAGAGTGAGCAGATAGAGGGAGGGCAAGATCCAGCCGCGGCGCTCTCTCATGCGCTGGCGAAGCTCTTTGCGAATCATCGGATTCATGGCGCTTTTTCTCCGAAGACATCCCGATAGCGTTGCTCGAGGGTCGCGGGCGGGCGAGCAAAGCGGACGACCTGAACTCCGCCGAGAATCAGATGGCGCAGAAATTCAGGCGTCTGCGAGGCGCCGCCAGCGATTTCAACGACGATGCGCGGCGGCTTAACGGTGATCACCCGGACTCCCGGGACGGCGCTGGCGAATTGCGCCGCTTGTTCTGCGTCCTGAAGCACTTCCAGTTCGTAGAGGAGTGGGAGCGAAGGGTCGTCCTTGCGCAACTCGATGACGGTTTGTCCGGCGGAATCCGCCTGGTTCTTGCCTTCGGCGATCAAGGCTACACGCGAACAAATCTCCTGCAAGTCCGCGAGGATGTGGGAGGAAATCAAGATGGTGATTCCCTGCCGGTTGAGACGCTGGAGTTGGCCGCGCAATTCGACACGGGCGAGCGGATCGAGGCCGGTAGCAGGCTCATCCAGCAGCAGCACCTGGGGCGAATGCAGCAGGGTTTTTGCGAGAAACAGCTTTTGCTTCATGCCGAAGGATAGTTCCTCGACAAAAGTCTCGGCGCGTACCGCGAGGCCGGAATCCGCGAGGGCTTTTTCGACGACCGAGCGCCGCTCGCGGGAAATGCGAAACGCTCCGGCGAAAAACTCTAAGAACTCGCGCACGCGCATGTCCTGATACAGGCCGGGTTGATCGGGCATGTAACCGACGGCGCGTTTCACGCCGCGCGGGTCGGTGGCTACGTCCATCCCGGCGATCAGCGCAGCGCCGGAATCCGCGCGGATGAGTGTGGACAGAATCTTGATGAGGGTAGTCTTGCCGGCGCCATTGGGGCCCACGAGGCCGAAGAGTTCACCCTTCGCGACGCGCAGGGTGAAGCCATCGAGGGCGCGCGAGCCGTTGTAGCGTTTGCAGATTTGGTTGACCTCAATCATTTTGCGCCCACGGAGACGAGCGTCAGCGCGATGGCATTGCGGCGGGGCGCCGGCGGCTGGAGCTGCAGATTCGGAGATGGCTCGTTCGAAAGGCCGGCGAACATCTGGCCGGTCTTGAACTGAAATCCGTCATACGGCAACTCGGCGACGGAAAACGGGGTTCTAGAATCCGAACCAAGATTGGCGACAATAATCCCGTTCGTAAGGCCCGCGTTATATTCCGAGGTGTAAATCTCTTTGGCATTTATTGCTGAAAGGCTGATTTCCTGTCCGGCGGCGACGTGCGCCAGCGCGTATTCCTTGTTGGCAGAAAAATCGAAGTACATGGCTTCGCTAAACGAAACGCCGGTGTCGTTCTGCAGTTTTCCCGCGGAGGTCCAATGAACGGTGCCCGGGAATTTGCGAAATCCTTCGAACTCCAGATCGCGGAACGACCAGCGCAGCATGGGGATGTCGAGGGAGGTGGGCGGGCCGAGGTCCGCGTTCCAACCTTGCTGAGCGCGGGCTTTTTCGGTCATGTCCGCGCCTATTTCTGTTGGCGAGGCGCCATCGAAAGGAGCAGGGCCAGTGTTTAGCACTAAATCTTCGTCCAGGATGGAAAGGCGAACGTCGCCACGGTGCGGGGCGGAGACGCGCACGCCGACCTCCTCCGTTGCCACGGGACTCCGGCCGTCCATCCAGTAGATGGTCGCGGTATCGAGCGTGTAGCTCGCAGGACGCCGCGCGGACCCAGAAAGATAGAAGCCCCCGGCAAAAACGGCCGCCAGGACGGAGACAGTTGTCCAGCCCCATTCCAGTCTCTTCAAGCGCCTCAAAATGGCAAAATTTATGGGGCCGACCACGACCAGGTAAATGGCGAGCCAGATAAGAAGCCAGCGGAAGCTCGGAAACGTGAAAGCAATACCGGTACGGCGGATGAAGTCAGCTGCGGACTGCCTGGAAAACACGGCCAGAGCCGCCTGTAGTTCTATGGATTGATTAGAAAATACCTGGGCCAATTCGTTGCTGGGCACGCTGCGCAGGCGAAAGAGCCTTCCGCGGCCAACCTGCAGGGGAGCGGCGCTGGAGACACCCTGGCGATACGCCGCGAGAAAATCCTTGTCCGCGACTTCGTCTTCCAGCACGGCGATTGCTCCGCCGCTGCGCGCGTAATCTTCCAGGGCTTGTCGTTCGCGAGTGGAGAAGCGGGCCACCGGTCCAGCGAGCACGACCATGCGCGCGGAACTGTAGGCCCACCAGTCCGCCAGCGGCTCGCTAAACGTGATCAGACGAAGATTCCTATTTTTTTTCGCGCTTTGCTCGCCGTTGCCGCCAAAGGCCAACTGCGCTTGCACGTCCTGGCATATCTTCTGATCGGTGCAGTAAATGGCCACGAGATATTGACCGCCTGCAAGAGCAACGAGTTCTCCCAGATTTCTGCTGGCGGCGCCGATAATGTGACCGTCGGAGGTGGACGCGGTCATATCCAGTTCGCTCCAAGTCGCTTGGGGAAGCGGGAGCGGAACTTCCACGTCCGTTGGTTGGCCGGCTTGCGTCTGAACGTGTTTGAGGATGCGATCGGTGCGGAGGATATCGCGGCGGTGCAAGTCGTCACCGGAGCGAATGACGAATTGAAGCTCGACGGATTGCGAGGAGGGCGTCGCCGGGAGATAAACGCGGACGGGAGTGGAGACGGAGGGCGAGTAGTAGTCGCCGAATCCGACGTCCGTGCGCAGCGAGTCTTGAGCGGAGGTTAGTGCCGGAAACAAAAAGGCTAGCAGGCAAAGAGCTGCCACTTTCCATGCGAGAAGGAGCACAGGGCTCGAACTGCCCCGGCGGGGAATGGGTCCGACGGCATCCGTAGTGGGACCAGCCACGGCATTCCCCCCGCGACGACGCGAAGGCGGAGTCTACTTGGCTTGGGAGCGATTTGCAAACTGCGAGTCTATCTGTCTAGTTACGTGGCTAATTTAGATTTGGAGACAGGGCCGCATGGGAGCAAAGAACTGTAAAAAAGAAGGTGCGCGGGGGGCGGAGGGATGTGTCGTTGTGAGCATCGGGTAAATCTTGTAGGTTGTTGATTTGATTGACCCTGTATTTTGCGTGTGCTACGTTGGTTGCGGGTTATTTTTTTCAACTTTTTCTCTTAGGGGGGAACAATTTCTGTTCTGGCGCTTTTATATTTCTCCAGCCAGCTCGATACGCTGATCACACAAACGGGTTGGGTGGCGCGAGTCGTACTGTGCATCCTACTAGTCCTCTCGGTATTTTCGTGGGCTATCATCTTTCAAAAATCCCGGACGCTCGGGCAAATCGAAACACAAAGCAAAAAATTTCTGGAGATGTTCCGCGCGGGACGCGGCCTGCCTGATCCGGCAACGTTGCGGATGGGGGCAGGCGGAACTCCGCTGGCACACGTGTACCAGGCGGGATACCGCGAGCTGGAGGCGCAACTGGGCGTGCCGGAGAGACGTCCGGTGGCGCCGGGAGTGCCAAGCGGGGGCGTTGCGGTGGCCACAGCGCCGCGGGTGAAGAACGCGAATGCGGTGGGCGTGCAAATGCAGGTGGCCGCGGGCGAAGAAGTGCGCAAGCTGGAGAAATGGATGTCGTGGCTGGCGACGACGGGGTCGGTGTCGCCGTTCATTGGGTTATTCGGAACGGTGTGGGGCGTGATGGATGCGTTCTTGGGGTTGGGCGATGCCGGGGCGGCGAGTTTGCGGGCGGTGGCGCCGGGGATTGCGGAGGCGTTGATCACGACGGCGGCGGGACTGTTTGCGGCGATACCGGCGGTGATCGCGTACAACTATTACGTCGGCGGGATTCGCGGGATCGCGGCGCGGATGGACAGTTTTGCCGCGGAATTTGTAGCGAAGATCGAGACGATTTACAGCGCGTGATGGAACGCGACGGCTCCACTGCAGGGCGCCGGGCGAGCGATGACGGCGCTGCGCATCTTTGAGAATTCGGACTAAGAGAACACCATGCCGCAAATACAGCGAGAATCCGCAACGACACTATCGGAAATCAACATGGTGCCGTTCATTGACGTGGTTTTGGTGCTTTTGATCATTTTCATGATTACGGCGCCGATTTTGCAGTCGGGAATTGAAGTGGACGTGCCGAAGACCAAGACAGTGAAGGAACTGACCGAAAAGCGGATGGTGATCACGATTGACCGGGCGCAGCGGGTGTATCTGAACGACAAGCCGGTGAACATCCACGACCTGGGCGGGCAACTGCAGGCGCAGATGAAGGACCCGCAGCACCAGGCGGTGTACGTGCGCTGCGACGAGACAGTTCCCTTCGGGAGTTGGGCGACGGTGGTGGATGCGCTGCGGCAATCGGGGATACAGAACATCAGTGTGGTGACGCAGCCGCTGACGGAGCGGTCGCAGATCAAATGACATGGCAGCCCTGGCCGCAAATCGGAACGCGGACAGTCTGAAGGGCGGGCTTTCGGCTTCGTTGCTGCTGCACGCGGGGCTGGTGGCGCTTTTCATTTTCGCGGCGTTTTTCAGCCATCAAGGCGATTCGTGGGGCGGCCCGGGTGGGTCGGCGATTACCGTGGGCGTCGTGGGAAGCTTGCCGGCAGTTCCCTTGCCGCGCCCGGACGTGGAAACAACCAGCCGGGTGGTGGACGAATCCAAGGGATTGTACAAAGCCGAACCGCAGCCCAAAACGCCGCCTCCGCCGGATGCGACACCCATTCCAAAATTCGAGAAAAACAAGCCGCCGAAATACGTGACGCGCCCTTCGAAACTGCTGGAAAACCCCAAGCCGCCTCCGCCGAACGCGATTCCCTACGGGGGCGGGGGCACGCCGACGGTGCCATACAGCTCGTTTATGATGGGACCGGGAACGACCACGCAGGCGGGGATGGGATTTTCGGGGCCGGGCGCGGGCGATTTCGGTTCGCGTTTTTCGTGGTACGTGGAAGCGGTGCAGCGGAAGGTGAGCAGCGCGTGGCTGCAATCCACGGTGGACCCAAGCGTGCAGTTCGCGCCGCGGGTGGTGGCGACGTTTGACATTTTGCGCGACGGGAGCGTGACGAACGTACAGGTGACGCAATCGAGCGGGAATGCGTCGGTGGATTCGTCGGCGGTGCGGGCGATCCGGGATGCCAGCCCGATGCAGGCATTGCCGCCGGCGTATTCGGGCTCGAAGGTGAGCGTGGAGTTTTGGTTCGATTTCAAGAGGTGAGCCGGAGCGAAAGCCGCTGGGGACGACTTTTTTTCAGTTGGGCAATATGCGGTGTGGGCGATTGGTTTTGTTGGAATCATAGGAAACTCGAGGATGGAGCGCTTGCTGGCGGTGGGGCGGCGAGTTGGCGCACTAAAAAAGGGACATGATAAGAAAACTCGCGGTGGTCGTGGCTGTTGCGGTGGCATTGGTGCTGTGCGCAGGGAGCGCTTCGGCGCAGGATTGGTTTAAGACCGGAACCGGGTTGGGGGTGAGCAAGGCCCGGGTGGCGGTGCCGGATTTTGCGGTGCGGGCCGGGGCAACGCCGGCGCTGGAGAAGACATTTCACGACGTGCTGTGGTCGGACCTGGACTTTTGCGGCGTGCTGGAGCTGGTGAGCCCCAGTTTCTATCCCACGCAACTGCCGAGCCAGCCGAGCGAAGTGAATTTCACGGACTGGTCAAACGCGCCGGCAAGCACATACATGCTGGCGTACGGGAATTTGTCCGGCGACGGGACGAATTTGGCGGCAGCGGGATATTTATCGGACGTGCACAACCCGCAAGCGCCCATCGCGCTGCAGAAAATCTATCGCGGGCCGGCGACGGACGCGGGGGCGCGGAAACTGGCGCACGAGTTCGCGGACGATATCGTGGGACTGCTGAGCGGCGGGTCGCCGGGAATCGCGCTGACGCAGATCGCCTTCGTGAGCACGCGCAGCGGGAACAAAGAAATCTGGGGGATGGATTACGACGGGCAAAATCAGCATCAACTGACGCATTTGAAGTCCATCGCGCTGACGCCGCGCTGGTCGCCGGACGCGACGCGCATCGCGTTCACCGGATACGTGCCGTACCGCGGAATCATCTCGCCGCAGATTTGCCTGTACTCGATGATTACGGACCGGCTGATTTCGTTTCCGCGCTATCGCGGGTCGAACAGCTCGCCGGCGTGGTCGCCGGATGGGACGAAGATCGCGTTCATGTCCAGCCAGAACGGCGATCCGGAGATTTACGTGGCGGACGCAAACGGCGGAGGGCTGAAGAGGATTACGTTTGCGGCGGGAGTAAACACTTCACCGGCGTGGAATCCGAAGACCGGGGCGCAGATGGTCTTCGTGAGCGATCGCGGCGGCGATCCGGTGCTGTACCTGGCGAATTCGGACGGGACGAACGTGCAGAAACTGGACATGCCGGACATGGGATACGTGGTGGACCCGGCATGGTCACCAAATGGACAATTGCTCGCATTTAGCTGGCGACGACCGAGCGGCAATTTCGATATCTATATCATGGACATAGTGAGCCGGCAGCTGGTGGAACTGACGCGGGACGAAGGGCGCAACGAACGGCCGAGTTGGGCGCCGGACGGGCGGCATATCGTATTCGAATCCACGCGCACCGGGTCGCGGCACATCTGGTCCATGCTGGCGGACGGCAGCATGCCGCGGCAACTGACTTTTGAAGGACAGAACGAATCGCCGAACTGGTCGCCGAAGTAGAGGCGGAGGAACGGCGAGGGCGACGATATTGCGATTGCAGCGGCCGCTGCGGCGGCGCGAAAGATGGGCTGCAACGAACGAGTTCCGGCGGGATTTACCCGGCGGAGGCAGTAGTTGTAGTCAGGCCCGGCACATCACAGAAGAGACAGGTATAAATATCCCGAGCGTTTGCTTCAGGGAGCTCGAGGAAGGCAGAAGGAGGAAGTCCATGCAGGCTGGTAATTTTCGGAAGTTAACGCTGTTGTTAGGCGTAGTGGCAGTGTTTGGATTTATTGGCGGTTGCAAGAAGCAGGTGGCTAGCGTGCCGCCCTCGCACGCGACGCCGGCCCCGTCACCGCAGCCCACGGTGACGCTCACGGCCTCTCCGTCTTCGGTAAATAGCGGAGAGACTTCGACACTATCGTGGACCTCAACCGACGCCACGGACGCGGACATCGAACCCGGTGTCGGCAAAGTGGCGGTGCAAGGCTCCACGCCGGTGAACCCGACCAGCCCGACGACCTACACCATCACCGCAACGGGACCGGGCGGATCCGCCACAGCCACGGCGCGGGTAACCGTGGGAGCGCCGCCACCGGCGGCCGCCCCGACGAACAATCAGAGCATGAGCGAGCTTTTTGAGCAGAACGTCAAAGATGCGTATTTCGACTTCAACAAGGCCGACATTCGCGGCGACGCGCGCGACGCGCTGGCCAAGAGCGCGGAATTTTTGCGATCGTATCCGGACGTGCGAGTGACGATCGAGGGCCATTGCGACGACCGCGGTTCGACGGAATACAACATCGGGTTGGGCGAGCGCCGCGCGCAAGCGGCAAAGAACTACCTGATTTCGCTGGGAATCAACGCCAGCCGGATGGACACGGTAAGCTGGGGCAAGGAACGGCCCTTCTGCACCGAGGACAACGACGCGTGCTGGCAGCAGAATCGGCGGGCGCACTTCGTGGCAGCGCATTAATCCGCTGCTAGAGCCTAGCGGCCGGCGGGGGCGGGAGGCGCGGCATCGTCCGGATTTACGGACGGCGCAGCGGATTCCGCCCTTACCGGCCGGCACACCCAGTCCCAAAGCATCTTGCCAGCGCCGTTTATAATCACATATGCTGAATTCAGTTTCGCTCAGGAGGCATTCATGCGCGCACGATCCGTGGTGCTGGCGGTGGCAGCGATGTTTGTTGGCATGACCATCGGCGCAATGCTGAACCCCCGGCCGACCGGCGCCGTGTCGCGGGAAATCATTCAATTGCAGGAGAGCGTGGCGCAGCTTTTGCAGGGACAACAGTCCATGCGCAGCGCGATAGACGCGAACAACGCTACGACGCACACGCTGATCGAGCAGTCGCTGGACTCGGTGAACTCCTTGAACCAGCAGATGGGAACGCTGCAAAAGAGCGTGCAGGAGGCGACGGCCAACAACTCGGCGAAGATTGACACGATGTCCACGCAGACGCAGGGCGTCTCCGACAATTTGCAGGACGTGCAGGCGCGGGTGGGAAAGCTGGCGGCGCAACTGGGAGATATGCAGCGCACGCTGCAAAGCATTGACGGACGGCTGGCAGGCGGCGCGGCTCCGGCAGCGGCGGGCGCGCCGGGTATGGCCACGCCCGGAGGAGAAGCGCCGCCGGTAGGGGCTCCCGCGGCGGGAGGAGACGCCGCTGGACAGGGGAACGGCGGAGGGCTGAGTTCCCTGCCGGGGATTTCGTCCGACACGCTGTACCAGAACGCGCTGCGGGATTTCACCACCGGGAAATACGACTTGTCGCGGCAGGAATTCGGCGATTACGTGCAGCATTTCCCCTCGACGGACCTGGCCTCGAACGCGCAGTTTTACCTGGGCGAGATTTCCTACGCACAGGGAGAGTTCAAGGACGCGATCGCGCAGTACTCGCTGGTGCTGGCGAATTATCCGCAGAGTTACAAATTATCAGCGGCGCTGCTGAAGAAGGGCTTCGCGGAGCTGGAAATCGGGATGAAGGCTACCGGGTCGCGCGATTTGCGGGAAGTGGTGCGCAGATTCCCGGGGTCGGATGAGGCGCGGCGGGCGCAGGCAAAGTTGCGGGAGATGGGAGCGAGTTCCACGCGGGCTCCGCACTAGGAGAATTGGTTCCTAGCCGAGTTTTATTGCACTGCGGTGGTGTGTTGCCGCGCGATTGACGGCGCACTTCCTTGCGCCGGTACAACTTCCACTACCTAATCAACGGCGCCCGTCGGGCCTGCCGCCGGCAGGCGCTCACGGTAAAGAGGCGGCTTCTAAAGAACCCTTCCTCGAGACGTCCTCATAAAAGCGGCCGGTGCATACGCCTTTATTGAGTCGCTGGACTCAAGCTGCTGCCAAGTCCGCGAGGGTCGCGTTTCCGCCGGTCATGCTCGCAGATTGTCGGGTTGCCAATTTTCGATCATTCTCTTGATGGAGCTGCGGCCGTTGAGGTTCTGCGCGAGCACCTTTTCAGCGAGGGCCGGCAATTCGGCATCGCTGGCAAATCGCAGGGCGATCAATTGGCCGAGCGTGAATTCCGGGATGCGCGAGCGCAAGTTGACGGGCAGCACGTGCTGCATGCGCAGTTGCATTTCCAGACGAATGACGCGGTCCTGCACGGTCAACGCGAACATGCGCGCGAACAGAGCCAAGAGGAGGATGGCGATGGCGACGAGGAGCGCGATGATGGAATAGCCGGAAGGGATGCGCACGACGTGGTAAATGGACCATGCAACGTTGAGCAAGAGGATGGGCAGGACTACGAAATGGAACCCGGGAACCCACTTGGGGTGATTTTGAAAGTTTTGGGCCATGGCGTTTCCTCCGATGCAGTGCGCAGAGCGCGTGCGAGCGGATTCTAGCAAATTTCGCGTGCGTGCGAAGCAAAGGTCGCCGTCGTGAGAACGGAAGTGAGGGTTCGTAGTTGATGACGCACTGCCCTGCGCCGCTGGAACTGCCACTACGCTACAACGGCCAATCCAACCGCGCCCGCCTGCCCTTCGGGCCTGCTGCGGGCAAGCTCTCAGGGTAAAAAAGGCCGCTACGCGATCCTCTACTTGGGCGCCTGCGTCAAAGGCGGCAGAAACCGGGATTGGGATGCGGTGGCGCGGTATTATTCGCCCGGGCGGGCGAGTTCAGCTATACTCGGCGGTTCAGGGCAATCTAGCGAAGAGGCAGGGACACATGTCAGTGAACAAGGCGATACTGGTAGGACGGCTGGGGCGCGATCCGGAAACGCGATTTACCGGGGGCGGGCAGGCCGTGGCCAATTTTTCCCTGGCGACGGACGAATCGTATAAGGACAAGAACGGCGAACGGCAGAAGCGCACCGAATGGCACAAGATTGTGGTGTGGGGCAAGCAGGCGGAAATCGCCCAGCAATATCTGAAGAAAGGTTCGCTGATATTCGTGGAAGGTCGGATCCAATCGCGGGAGTGGCAGGACAAGGAAGGCCAAAAGCGCACGAGCTACGAGATCGTGGCGACGAATTTCCGCATGCTAGGCGGCCGCGCTGACGGCGCCTCGGCAGGAGCCGGAGCGGGCGCTGCGCAAGGCGGAGGCTACGGCGGAGGACGCCCGGCCGATCCAGACGTGGAAGGCGGCCCGACGGGCGAGGAGCCCGCGGGGCACGGCCCGGAAATTTCCGACGAAGATATTCCGTTCTAACGGCGGGCCGGCTGCGCGGGTGCGGAGCGAAGGGCGATTCCACCGCGCTGGGCTTGGCGCGCAAACCTACCGACCTATATTTCCTGTCGTCTTGGCGCAACGGTGGAGGGATTGCTGCGCTGGGGATGAAGCGCGGCGCGCTGTCTTTGCGCTCTAGTGCTGGGAATTCTGCTGCTGCGCTTTGCTGCGCTGTTCGTCAATGCGGGCCATGAAGGCTTCAAACTTGGGGACTTGTTCGGGAGTGAGGATGGCGCGGATGTGCGCACGGCCGGCCTGGCGGAGCTGCTCGCGCTGGGCGTCGGCGGGGGCGTAGGCCAAGCGGATTTTCGCTTTGGTATCATCCACGATGGCGCTGAGCTGTTGCTGCTGCGCGGGATTGAGCTGCAGCTCGTGCGTGAGATCATCTACGAGTTGCTGCCGAGTGGGCGAGCCGGAAGGACCCTGGCGGCCCCAGACACGTTCTCCCCAGAGATGGTTTCCCATTCCGCCGAGCAATACGCCCAGAAGAAAGACGACGAGAACCAGGAGTGCCGCTTCGCTGCGCGTCTTACTGTTTTCCATGACTCGTTTCCGCCATCATCAACAGGACCTCATCGCGATTGGACGGCAAGGACGGTTGAGCGGGTACAAGCTCGGGCATGCGATTCTGGGCTACGATAGAAGGATCGGGCTGCCATTGACTGTGACGGCCGAGTTCAAAGGAAACCAGCAGCACCAGCGCCAACGAAGCTGTGGCAGCAAAGCGCCACGCGAGCGAAACGACGGGACGCCAAAACGACAGACCTTCGCCGACACGCAATTCCTCGCGAATGCGCGCCATCAGCACGCGGCTGAAGCCGGGCCCAGGGTCGGGAGACGGATCCGCGAGCTCAAGCAACTGCGCGCTGGCGGCGGCTTGTTCGAGGGCCACGCTGCAGCCGGGGCAGGATTTCAGGTGCTCGGAGAGCATGGCCGCGTCCGGGCCACCGAGGTTGCCGTCGAGACGGTCCTCGAGCGCGGCTTCGTACTGTGGACAAGCCGCGTACCACGCTTCCGTATTACCCGTTTGCGGGTTCATGCTCATTGTGATTATCCTTCGTTACCGTCCGCCGGCTGAGCCGGTCTGGAGTGGAGGCGACGCCGATACACGTCCATCAATCGAGCACGAGCTCTGAACAGGCGCACTTTTACCGTATTGACGTTGAGATCGAGAATTTCCGCCAATTCCTGCACCGAAAAGCCTTCTACTTCCTTCAGCATGAGCAACTGCCGATCCTGCTCCGGCAATTTTTCCATCATGCGCTCGAGGAGGTCGCGCGCCTCGGCCCGGTCACTGGAGCCTTGGGGAGGGCGCTCGCCGGAAACGACACCGTCCAGGCGAGAAACCTGTTCCTCGGAGAGGTCGGCCTCATAGACCAGAGGGCGGACCTTTTTTTTGCGCAAATAGTCCCAACACTCGTTGACCGAGATCTTGTAAAGCCAGGTGGAGAAGGCGGCGCGCTGGTCAAAGCGCTTGAGCGAAACGAAGACCTTCAAAAACACCTGCTGGACCACGTCTTCGACGTCCTCGCGGCGGCGCAAGATGCCGCTGACGAGGCCGAAAACGCGCTGCTGATGACGCCGGATGAGCTCCTCGAAGGCGGCCTCTTCGCCGCTCTGGGCTAGCCGGACCAGTCGCCTTTCTTCTTCGCCCTTTTCGCGCCGGCTCACCGGAAGCGACAGGGTGGAAGCACTGGCTGCCATACACTTTGGGACGTCGGGCATTCTAATATGGTTACACCAAAGATTTTAAGTGGCGCGTGCAATTCCGGTGTTGCGAGAGTCAGCTTAACATGTGACAATACCGCCCATGATAATCGGAGAACGCATCCGCCTGCTACGTGAAACCAAGAAACTTTCCCAGGGCGACATCGAGAAGCGAACGGGGCTTCTGCGCTGTTACATTTCGCGCGTCGAGAACGGGCATACCGTTCCGGCGATCGAGACGCTGGAAAAGCTGGCGCGGGCCATGGAAGTCCCGCTCTACCAGCTATTCTACGACGGCGAAGAACCGCCCGTCTTGCCGAACCTTCCGAAGAGGAAGTCGGCGGACGATATCGCGTGGGGAAGCCGTGGGAAAGAAGCGCGAGTCCTGGGCCGCTTCCGCCGGTTGCTGGGCCGTATTGATGAAGGCGACCGCCGCTTGCTGATGTACATGGCCCAGAAAATGGCCAGCCGGTAAGACGCAGTTCGGCGAGACTGGGTTAGCTAGCATTCGGCCTATTCCCATTCGATGGTGCTCGGGGGCTTCGAACTGATGTCGTAAACAACCCGGTTGACGCCGGGGACCTCGTTGACGACCCTTACGGAGATCCGTTCGAGCACTTCGCGCGGCAAGCGAGTCCAATCAGCGGTCATCGCGTCCAGAGAATCCACGACGCGCACGGCGATGGTGTAGCCGTACGTCCGCCCGTCGCCCATCACACCCACGCTCTGCACCGGCAGCAACACCGCAAACGCCTGCCACACTTTTTCGTATAAGCGCGCGCGGCGAATTTCGTCCACCACGATGGCATCGGCGGCGCGAAGCGTATCCAGACGCTCGCGGGTGATGGCCCCCAGCAGCCGCACGGCGAGGCCCGGACCTGGGAACGGATGCTTCACGAGGATTTCCTCAGGCAGGCCCAATTCTCGACCTATTTGGCGGACTTCGTCCTTGAAGAGGTCGCGCAGCGGCTCAATGAGGCCGAAAGGCATGTCCGCAGGGAGGCCGCCGACGTTGTGATGCGATTTGATGACGGCGGAGGGGCCTTTGACGGAGACGGATTCGATAACGTCCGGATAGAGCGTCCCCTGCACCAGGAATTTTACGGGCAGGCCCGCGGAGGCGGCGAGGAGCTTGCGCTGCTCTTCGGCGAAAACGGAGATGAATTCGTTGCCAATGATTTTGCGTTTTTGCTCGGGGTCGGTGACGCCGGCGAGCTTGCCGAGGAAACGGTCTGAGGCATCCACGCCGATGACCACGAGGCCAAGACGGTCGCGGAGGAGTTCGAGAGTTTCGCGGTACTCGTCGGCGCGAAGCAGGCCGGTATCCACGAACACGTTGGTGAGGCGGTCGCCGATAGCGCGGTGGACCAGGGCAGCGGCGACGGCGGAATCCACTCCGCCGCTCAGCGCGCAGATGGCGCGAGCGCCTTCCGCTTGTTTGCGAATCGCGTCCACGGTTGCGGCGATGAAGCCGGCGCGATTCCAGTTCTTTTGCGCGCCGCAGATGGCGAAGACGAAATTATGGAGGATTTGGGCGCCGCGGTCGGTGTGGTTCACTTCGGGGTGAAATTCGACGCCGTAGTATTTCTTTTCGGCGTGCTCGACGGAGGCGATGGCGCTGTCGGTGCGGCCGGTGATGGCGAAGCCCTGGGGCACTTCGACGACGTGATCGCCGTGGCTATTCCAGATCTTCAGGTGGTCAGGGATGCCGTGGAAGAGTTTGGAGGCGCAGGCGATATCGAGCTGCGCCGGGCCGTATTCGCGGCGGTCGGCGCGAACGACTTTGCCGCCAAGGGTGCGCGTGAGCCACTGCATGCCGTAGCAGATGCCCAGGACCGGCACGCCCATCTGCAAAACCTGAGGATCGCAGAGCGGAGCGTCCTGGTCATAGACCGAACTGGGGCCCCCGGACAGGACGATGCCGACGGGCTCGTAGGCGCGGATTTCATCGAGCCTGGCGGTACAGGGCAGAATCGCGGAGAAGACTTGCTGTTCGCGGATGCGGCGGGCGATGAGCTGGGTGTACTGGCCGCCGAAATCGAGGACGACAATTCCCTGTCGCGTGCTCACCGTGCCTCCGGCTTGCTGTTGCGCTGCGGTTCCGGTATTCGCTGCCATTGTTAACCTCGCATCGCTGCTATCGCAAAACAATATTTACGAGCTTCCTGGGGACGACCACGGTTTTGGTTATTTGCTTGCCGTCCACGAGAATGCGAATGCGCGGGTCGGTGAGGGCACGATTGAGGGTTTCGTCTTCACTCAGATCGTCCTCGACGAGAATTTTGCCTCGCAGGCGCCCGTTAATCTGGATGATGACTTCGAATTGCTCTTCGCGCGCGAGCTCTTCGCGGTAGGCTGGCCACTTTTCGCGCGAGAGAGTGGCTTCGTGGCCGAGCATCTGCCAGAGTTCCTCGGCGATGTGCGGGGCCATCGGCGAAAGCATGAGCAGAAAGCCCTCGAGCACGCGCTTGAGGATCATGGGGCTGAGGTCCACGTCGAGAGGTTCCTGGGCGTGAATCTCCTTGACGAGTGACATCAGCAAGGAGACGGAGGTGTTGAAGTGCCAGCGAACGTCGAAATCGTTGGTGATGCGCTTCAGCGTCTGATGCACCCTGCGGACGAGAATTTTTTCCTTGGCCGTCGCGGTGGTCAAATCGGTCTGCTGCGTGAGGTCGGTATGAATGGCGCGCAGCCGCTCGGCGTGTTGCGCGACCAGGTGGTAGATTTTGTTCAGGAAGCGGGCGGAGCCTTCGATGGCTTCTTCGCTCCATTCGAGGTCTTTTTCGGGAGGCGCAGCGAAGAGCGTGTACAGGCGGCCGGTATCGCAACCCCATTTTTCGGCCATGTCTATAGCGCCGACAACGTTGCCGCGGGATTTGGACATGGCGACGCCGCCTTTCTGGACCATGCCCTGAGTGAACAGGCGGGCGATAGGCTCGCTGTGGTTGACGAGGCCGATGTCGCGCATGACTTTGCAGAAAAAGCGCGAGTAGAGGAGATGCAGGATGGCGTGCTCGATGCCGCCGACATACTGATCAATTGGGAACCAATAGCGAATTATCTCCTTATCGAAGGGCGCGGTGCGATTGTGCGGATCGGCGTAGCGATAGAAGTACCAGGAGGAATCCACGAAGGTGTCCATGGTATCGGTTTCGCGTCTGGCAGGGCCGCCACATTTCGGGCAGGTGGTGTTCACAAATTCGGGCGAGGTGGCCAGCGGCGATTGGCCCTGGCCGGTGAGCGTGACGTCCTCGGGCAGGCGAACGGGGAGCTGATCATCGGGCACCGGAACAACGCCATCTTTTTCGCAGTACACGATGGGGATGGGCGTGCCCCAGTAGCGCTGGCGTGAAACGCCCCAGTCCTTCAGGCGGTAGGTGGTCTCTCCGGCGCCGAAATTCTTGGCCTGCGCATCGGCGGTCATTTTTGCGATGGCCTGTTCGGTGGTGAGGCCGTCGTAGGGGCCGGAATCCACCAGGCGGCCGTACTCGGTGAAGGCTTCGCTCATGCGATCGGTGCGCAGGGCAACGCCGGCGACCGGCTGGACTACGATCTTGATGGGGAGATGATATTTTTCGGCGAATTCGTAATCGCGCTGGTCGTGCGCCGGAACGCACATCACCGCGCCGGTACCGTATTCCGCGAGTACGAAATTGGCGACCCAGATAGGGAGTAACGCTCCGGAAAAGGGATTCACGGCGAAGCGTCCGGTGAAGAAACCTTCTTTTTCGGCCACGGCGATATCCGCCGCGCGCATGCTTTTCTGGCGCATGGTCTTCAGCCGCGCTTCCAAGGCGGCATGGCCGGGAACGCCGGCAAGAAGCTCATCGAGCTTGGGATGTCCGGCGGCGATAACCAGGGCGGAGGCGCCGTAGATGGTGTCCACGCGGGTGGTGAAGACCTCGAGGGAAAGAGTGTCCATTTGCGCGACGGCGAATTTTACGCGCGTGCCCTTGGATTTCCCGATCCAATTGCGCTGCATCGAAAGGACGCGTTCGGGCCAACCGTCCTGAAGCTGCTTCATATCGGCGAGAAGCTCGTCGGAATACTGGGTGATGCGGAAGAACCATTGTTCGAGCTCTTTCACTTCGACCCGAGTGGTTTCATGGCGCCAACAGAAGCCGTCAATGACCTGCTCGTTGGCGAGCACGGTGCAGCATTCGGGGCACCAGTTCACCTTGCTGGTCTTGCGAAAGGCGATGCCCTTCTCGAACATGCGCAGGAAGAACCACTGATTCCAGTGGTAGTAGTCCGGGTCGCAGGTGGCAATCTCGCGCCGCCAGTCGTAGCTGAAGCCAAAGCGGCGGAGGACGCGGCGAAATTCGACGATGTTGGCGTGGGTCCATTCGCGGGGGTGCGTTCCGTTCTTAATCGCAGCGTTTTCGGCGGGAAGGCCAAAGGCATCCCAGCCCATCGGATGCAAGACGTTGAAACCGCGCATGCGTTTGTAGCGGGCGACGGCGTCGCCGACGGTGTAATTGCGCATGTGGCCCATGTGCAAGGTGCCGGAAGGATAGGGCAACATTTCCAGCATGTAGTATTTGGGGCGTGAGGCGTCGTTATCTACGGCGTCGAAAGCCTGCTGCTCTTCCCACACTTTTTGCCACTTTGCTTCAATCTGCGCCGGATCGTAGTTTGGATGTCTGTGGTCGGAATCGGCCAAGTTCACTTCCCTCGCGAGCGTGAATTCGATCTTGCTTTCTTCCTGGGTTTGGAAGGCTTGACCGCGCGGCGCGCGGATTTCGTTTTGGCGCGCTGCGGCTTGGCGCGATGCGGCCGGGGCTTCATGCCTTCGCCGGTAGCCGTCACGACGCGGCCCAGGAGCTTCCAGAGCGCGGCGACATTGCGGCGGTCGTCGCCTGGAGCGTCAATGGGGGTTTCCAGGATGAAAGCGCGGGCGGCGAGCAGCGGATGAGTCAGAATGCGGCCGAAGGCCTCCAGACCGATTTTGCCCTTGCCGATGTGCTCGTGGCGGTCCACGCGGGAGCCGAGGGGCGTCTTGGAATCGTTGACGTGGACGACATAAACGCGATCGAGGCCTACGGTACGATCAATGGCCTGCAAGGTATGTTCGAGACCTTCCGGGGTGCGCAGGTCCCAGCCGGCGGCGAAAGTGTGCGCGGTGTCTATGCAAATGCCCAGAGGCAGATCGGGCGAGGCATCGAGGATCGCGCGCAGCTCTTCGAAGCGGGAGCCGATGGAAGTGCCCTGCCCGGCGGTATTTTCGAGCAGGATGATCAGATCGCCGAGCTTCAGCCCGCGCGCGGCTTGTTTCAAACCTTGCGAAATCGCAGCGACTGCCGCTTCGGGAGTGCTTTCACGGCCGCTCCCGGGATGGGCGATCAGAAAATCTGCGCCGAGCGCGATGGCGCGTACGAGCTCCTGGTGGAAAGCCTGGACGGAGCGGGTGCGCAGAACGGGATTGGGCGAGGCGAGATTAATCAGGTAATTATCGTGAATGACCAGGGGGCCGAGGCCGAGTTCCTTGCGACGAGCGCGGAAGCGAGTGGCTTCGGCTTCAGCGATGCGCGTGCCGCCGCGATGCCAAATGCGTGGGCTGGAGGAAAAAATCTGCAGGGCGTTGGCGCCGAGGCCGTGCGCTATTTCGAGCGAACTGGAGATGTCTCCGGCGATGGAAGTGTGAATGCCGATGCGGATGCTGCCGTCTTTCCACGCGGGAATTTCGGGGGGAGGAGGCGCTTCCGGGCGGTACTCGTCGGCGGCATCGAAGGCTAGAGTGCTGCTGTGGTTATCTTCCGCCATTCCCTCAGGGTGTCCAGGTGTCCAGCGCGCCGCAGGCTGCGCGCAGCTAGCGATTCAGGGCGCAACGAGCGCGATTGCTGAAACATTCATTTTAGCGGAAAGCACGGGGTTGCGCAAACACTGTTAAAAAGGGCGGCGGAGCCGTTTATGAGGAGCGCGGCTTGCGGCGGCGGCCCGTTGCGGGCGGAAGGGCCAAACGCCTGGACAATCCGGGACGCTCCGGTAAACTGAAAGCCCCCTCGGAGGCTTCTTGTATTCCATGGAACCAATGGTGTTGCGGATCGGATACGATATTCACTTCGATATCCCCGCGCCGGTAGTCATGGTGACGTTGCTGAACGTGCATCCGTCGCGCGCGGCGGACCTGCGGGCCACGGATGAAGTTCGTGCCGAGCCTGCGATCGCGCTGGAAAGCTTTGTTGATAGCTTCGGAAACCGCTGCACGCGGTTTGTTGCGCCGCCAGGAGCTTTGCGGCTGAGCAATTCGACTTTGATCTACGACTCCGGCGAAGCGGACCCTGTGAATTATGGCGCGCGCGAAATTCCCGTGCACAGATTGCCTCCCGACGTCCTGCGCTATCTTTACAACAGCCGTTACTGCGAAGTGGACCGATTTTCAATGATCGCGCTGGAATTATTCGGCGCGACGCCACCGGGGTGGGCAAGGGTGCAGGCCATTTGCAATTGGATCCAGACGAAGGTGAGCTTCGGATACCAACACGCGAGGCCTACCAAGACGGCGCTGGACGTGTTTACAGAGCGCTTCGGGGTCTGCCGGGATTTTCAGCACCTGGCAGTGACGTTGTGCCGGGCACTGAATATTCCGGCGCGCTACGCGACCGGATATTTGGGCGATATCGGCATGCCGGCCGCACCTTCGCCGATGGATTTCAGCGCGTGGTTCGAAGTGTATCTCGACGATCGCTGGTGGACGTTTGACGCGCGGCATAACCAGCCACGCGTAGGGCGGGTGCTGGTGGCGGTGGGGCGCGATGCTTCGGACGTGGCCATCACGACCTCTTTCGGGATGGCGAACCTGACGCATTTCACGGTGGTGACTGAGCCGTTGCCACCGGAGGAAGCAAGCGGGCTCTTCGAAAAGAGCAATTAGGTTAGAACGCCGGCGTAATGGCATGGATGCCGCGGCTGGTTGCGCGCTGGGGTAACATGGGCGAGTAAAGTAGAGGTGAATTCAATGTCTTCGGCGTATTTGCTGAAAACCGAGCCTTCGGAGTACTCGTTTGCGGATTTGCAGCGAGACAAGGCGACGGTGTGGGATGGCGTGTCGAATCCGGCGGCAGTGAAGAATTTGCGGGAGATGAGGCCGGGGGCGAAGCTGATCGTTTACGAGACGGGAGCGATGAAGAGCGCGGTGGGCACGGCTTCCGTCGTATCGGTGGATGCGGCCGATCCGAAAAATCCGCGCGTGAAGATCGAGGCGGGCAAGGCGATCGCCGAGCCGGTTTCGCTGGCGGAGATCAAGGCGAACCGGTTGTTTGCCAGTTCGCCGCTGGTGCGACAAGGAAGGCTCTCGGTGGTGCCTTTGACCGCCGAGCAGTACAAGGCTCTCGCGGGACGCTAATCGCGCGCGCCGGGCATCCTGGCCCGCGCGCCAATTGAAACGTCAGTCTCCCAGGGCTGCAGCTGAAGTGGCGCCGTAGAAGCTGTACCAGGGCTTGGCGGCAGTCAGATGGGCGTTGACGTTTTCGATATTCTTGACGCCTTGATCGTTCAGCCAGTCCTCGAGCGCCTTGGCGCCGTGTTTGCCGTAGATGGGGAGTCCGTCCTGCCAGGTGGCGCGGCCGCAGAGGACGCCGGAAAATTCCACGCCGGATTCGGCGGCGAGATCGAGAGTTTCGGCGAAGACATCGTTGCTGACGCCGGCGGACAGATAGATGAAGGGTTTCTTCGCAGCGGTAGCGGCGCGGCGGAAATGCTCTTTGGCCTGGTCGCGGGTATAGGCGGAATCGCCCTTGCAGGCTTTGGAGCCAGCCACATAGACCATGTTCACGGGCACTTCGACCTTCAGGACGTCCACTCCGTACTGGGGCTTGGAAAACTCCTCCATGCTCTTGCGCACGATTTCGGGCTTCTGCTTGGCGTACTCAATTCCCTTCTCGTCGCCGTTTTCAACGTAGCCGACAAATTCCAGGAAAAACGGCACATCGGCGGCGGTGCATTCGGCGCCAATGCGCTCGATCCAGGCGTGCTTGATGTCGTTGACCATGGGCGGATCGAAGGGCGTGTAGTACAGCAGAATCTTGATGCAATCCGCGCCGGCGGAAACCAGGCGGCGGACCGACCAAATGTCCAGAAGGTCGGGCAGGCGACCGGGACGGGTATTGTCGTACCCGCTATTTTCGTAGGCCAGTAGAAGGCCCGCTTTCGAGGAGCGGGCCCGCGCCGCGGGGAGGCCGTATTCCGGATCCAGCAGAATGGCACTGGCGTGCGGAGTAAGGACGTGGCTCACGATGGTCTTGAACTCTTCGAGCATCTGGGCGGGCACGTCTTTCTTGTCAATGCCCTTCTCTTTGGCGATCGCGCTCTTGAGCGAGCCGCGCTGGTCCATTGCGGCCGCGGCGATAACGCCGCGCGAGTCGGAAACTGCTTCCAGCCCTTTTTGTTTGCCAGGAGTGATTTTCATCGTAGTCCTCCGCGAGGGTCGAAATGACCGAACCGCCGCATTCTAGCACGGGAGTCCGGGTGTGCGGTACGGGCGTGAGGGTAGCGCAGATGCGCGCAGATGAAGAAAGGGCGAACGCGGCCGAGGAGCTAACTACATGAACAGGACGTGGTGCTGATGCGAGCAAGGGGCGGTGGCATCGGCTGCTGGGTCCGCTGCGCCGGCGACTGGGCCGGCGGCGCGTCCAGATTTCGAAGCGGACTTCGACACAGACTTCGCGAGGGACTTCGAGTCAAGCGCAGGGTCGGCGGCGACCGACAGGATGGCGAGTTCTTCGAGCAGTTCGGGGCCGTAGGCGGCGAGCGGGGGCAGGGCTGAGAGGGTGCGTTCCTGGAGGCCGCGATGGGGGTACAACGCGTCAATTAGAATGCGTTCGTGACGATCGAGGACGCCGCTGCGGAAATTCTCGGCGCGGCCGGCTTTGCCTTTCAGCTTCAGAAGCTGGTACAGCATCTTGCGTTCGGCGGAATCGAGCGCGCCGGTGAGAGTGCGATCAAGACGGACGAGAGGTTTGCGGTACGCCTGCAACAGGCGGCGCAGGGCCTTTTCATCGGCCGCGAAGCGAGCGACGAGCGCGCGGGGCAGCGATTTCATTTCCATTTTCCGGCGGAGATGCTGGCGGCCGCGCATGACGTCGCGAAAATCAAGGCTGTACTTTTTCAGGAGGCGCGCGACCGGCGGCTCGACTACGGTGAAACTCGCGCGGGGCAAGATCGCGGGCATGCGCCCGAGAAGTTTCGTGTACACCACCTGGGCCTGGGCCATATAGGCGACTTCCGCAGGGCCGCCGATGTAGGCGGCGGTGGGCAACAGCGTGTCCTGAACAACGGGGCGCAGGAGAACGTTTGGGGTGAAAGCTTCAGGGGACGCCGCGATCCTTTCGTGCAACTCCTGCAACGAGAATGAGGCCGAGCCAGCGTGAAAGTTACCGTTGCGCTGGCGCAGCGGGTGGCGAACGCCGCCCACGTTGTAAAACAGCAAGGTGGATTCGCGCGTGACCTTCACCTGCGCGTGGAAACCACCGCGTTCCAGCTCTTTGGAGCGCACGAGGAGAGCTTCGCGCAGGGGTTCTGCCGCATCAAGAGCCCGGCGATAAATGCCTGCGGCGAAATGATGCAGGCGCGACTCCAGCGGGTCGAAGAAGATAATTCCCCGCCCCGCGACAAGGCGAGCCATCAGCTTGCCGAAGGCCGAGCCGTAGGTTTCACCGGGCGAGTACGACTCCCGCAGAGCGCGGGCGATTTCCGCGGCGTAGGGGCCTTCGAGCGTATCCATGGCGGTGACGACCGATGAGGTGATTGCCGTGCCCAGAGCGATCTCTCCAACGCGATGCCCTTCTTCGGCTGGGGTTCCGGGCAAGGTGAATTCGGCGAGACCGGTGCGGGTGATCCACGAAGAATGATTGATTTCGGCGAGGTCGTGGTCTTCTGTGGCCAGCCAGAAAACCGGAACCGCGTCCACGCCCTGGCGCGTGAGTTCATCGGCGCAGGCCGCGGCGGTGATGGCCTTATACAGGCTGTACGCGGGGCCGGTGAATAGACCGACCTGCTGGCCGGTGACGATGGCTACCGCGCCGTTCGCGAGGCGGTCGAGGTTGCGGGCGATGGCCGAGTCCAGAGCTGAGCTGCCAGAAAATTCAAGGTTTTGCTCACGCAGGACTGCGACGACGCCGGCCCGCACTTGCTGATCAATTTGCACTTCTTTCGCGGCGGCGACGATTCCGGCGATATTCGGCGGATGGCTGTAATACTTCGCGACGCGAGAGAAATCCTCCAAAAAAGAAGAAAACAGCTTGGTGGTCTGGGGAATTTCGCGGAAGGAGAGACAGTGAGGCTCCATGGAGGCAGTCATGATACACGCGGGACTTGCGGGCAGCAAAGCGCGCAGGGCGCGAGCGCACAACAAAATCGTGGGCTTCGCGAACCTGTGTGAATGACGTCCTCCCGGCGCGTCCGAGGCAGCCGAAAACGGCTCCTACAAATGATGCGCGGGTTCGGACATAAGATTCGCCAACATCGAGTCAATTTCCAGGCGACCCTCGGCGCTAATGGGCAGCAGCGGAGGACGCGGGAGGCCGCCGTAGTAGCCGAGGCGGTCGAGCGCGTATTTCAGGCCCGCGATGCCGTAGTCCACGAGCAGCATCTTCGAGGGAACGATGAGCTTCTGGGCCAGAGCGCGGGCTTTGGCGCGATCCCCGGCGCGAGCGGCTTGGTAAATTTCCGCGCACAAGTCCGGAAAGGCATCGGCGAGGCCCAGAATGGCGCCGACCGCGCCGGCTTCGAGCGCTTCGTGGAGAGTGGAGGCTGAGCCCGTGAGCGTCTGGAAACTCTGGGGCGCGGCGGCGACGATGGCAGCGACGCCCGCGACGTCCCCGGAGCTGTCTTTCAAGCCGACGATATTGGGGTGGCTGGCGACGCGCGCGATGAGCGGAGCCTCGACGGTGACGTGGGTGAAAATCGGCACCGAGTACACCATGATGGGAATGCGGGCGGCGTCGGCTATGCGGAGATAGTGTTCGGCCAGCGTGTGCTCGTTCATGGCGGGCTTATAGAAGCTGGGCGTGCGCACCAGGGCAACTGCGTAACCGAGCCGCGCGGCGCGGTTGGTGTGCTCGATGGTTTCGGCCGTGGACTCCGCGCCGGTGCCGGCGATGAGGAGCTTGTCGGGAGCGGCGGATTCTTTTACGGCTTCCCAGACTTTGTACACCTCTTCCCAACGGAGGAGGACGGATTCGCTGGTTGAGCCGTTCGGGACGTATCCTGCCAGCTTGGTGCGATTGTAGCGAGCTACGTTTTCGCGAACGCGGGCCAGGGCCACGCTACCGTCGGGTTCGAACGGTGTCGTGAGCGGCGCGAAGACTCCATGGAGGTTCATAGCGCTATTTTATATCAGAGCAGGCTGCCGCAACAGCGATTCGCGCAATTGCCCGCGAGGACAATTTAACCTGGGCCTGACGGCGAAATGGCTGAGGGCACCGAGAAGCCGGGAATATTTGGCGCGAAAACGTTGGGAGAGACGGAGACAGCTACTTCTCCCCAGATGCGGCCGGAGCGGAGGCGGCAGATTTACGCTGGTGGAGGTCCTGGAGGGCGGCAACGTCCGGGGCGTGGCCGGCCATGGCGCGCATTCCACGGGCGGCGGCACTGGCGGCGGAAAGAGTGGTAATGCAGGGAACGTTGTAGCGGACGGCGGCGCGGCGAATGGATTTTTCGTCGTAGAAGGAGCCGCGGCCCAGCGGAGTATTGATCACCAGATCTATTTTTGCGGTTTTGATGAGGTCCACGATATTGGGACGGCCCTCGTTCACCTTGTACACGGCTTCCACTTCGATTCCGGCGCTGGCGAGAGCCGCGGCGGTGCCGCGCGTGGCGACCACTTTTAATCCAGCGGCGAGCAAATCCTGGACGACGAAGGCAACGTGGCGCTTGTCATGGTCGTTGACGCTGAGGAACACAGTTCCCTGGCGCGGGAGGCGCTGGCCAGCGGCAAGTTGGGCCTTGGCGAAAGCGAGGCCGAACGTGGAGGAAATGCCCATCACTTCACCGGTGGAACGCATTTCCGGACCGAGAATGGTATCTACACCGCGAAACTTGTTGAACGGGAAGACAGGCGATTTCACGGCGTAGAAATTGCGGACCGCGAGTTCCTTGACGCCGTTGATTTCGATGTACGGGAGGTGCAGATCGCGGAGCTTGCGCCCGGTCATCAGGCGGGCGGCGACTTTCGCGAGGGGCACGCCGGTGGCCTTGCTTACGTAGGGAATGGTGCGCGACGCGCGCGGGTTCACTTCGAGGACGTAAACCGTGTCGCGCTGGATGGCGTATTGCACGTTCATCAGGCCGACGACTTTCAGCGCGCGGGCGAGCCGCGTAGTGTAATCGCGAATGCGTTCGAGGACGGATGGCTTCAAAGTGACCGATGGCAAGACGCAGGAGGAATCACCGGAGTGTATTCCGGCTTCCTCGATGTGTTCCATGATACCGGCGATCAGTACATCGTCGCCGTCAGCGAGGGCATCCACGTCCACCTCGGTGGCGTCTTCGAGGAACTGGTCAATGAGTATGGGGCGCTTGGGATCTGTGCCGGAGCCGATCAGCGCGGCTTGCGCGACGTACTCCTCGACGGTTTTCAGATCGTAGGCGATGACCATGGCGCGTCCGCCGAGAACGTAGCTGGGGCGCACCAGAACCGGCAGGCCAATTTCGTTCGCGACTTTTACGGCGTCCTGCGGGATGAACGCGGTGCCGTTGTGCGGCTGCGGGATCTGCAACTCGTCGAGGAGGGCGCCGAAACGGCGGCGGTCTTCGGCGAGGTCAATGGATTCCGGGGCGGTGCCGATAATTTTCGCGCCATTCTGCTTGAGTTCGAGCGCGAGGTTCAGGGGCGTCTGCCCGCCGAATTGGACGATTACGCCCTGGGGTTTTTCGCGATCGAGGATGGCGAGGACATCTTCGAGCGTGAGCGGTTCGAAATAGAGGCGATCGGAGGTGTCGTAATCGGTGGAGACAGTTTCCGGATTGCAATTCACCATCACCGTCTCGTAGCCGTCTTCTTTCAGGGCGAAAGCGGCGTGGCAGCAGCAGTAATCGAATTCGATTCCTTGCCCGATGCGGTTCGGACCGCTGCCGAGGATTACTACCTTGGGGCGATCCACCGCGCCTGATTCGTCCTCTTCCTCGTAGGTGGAGTAGAGATACGGCGTGAACGATTCGAACTCGGCGGCGCAGGTGTCCACGCGTTTGAAAACGGGCTGGACGCCGAGCTCCTTGCGGCGAGCGCGGACGCTCGAGGCTTTCACGTTCCAGAGCTTGGCAATTTCCTCGTCGCTGGCGCCGGAACGCTTCGATTCCAGCAGCAATTCCGGGGGGCATTTTCCGAGCGTAGTGGCCGCAACGCGGCGGTCCACGGCCAGCATTTCCTGCAACTGGCGGATGAACCAGGGGTCAATCTTGGTGAGATCGCACACTTCCTCGCTGGACATGCCGCGCTCGAGGGCTTCGAACAGCCAGTGCAGGCGGTCCGGTCCTGGTACGTGGAGCTTTTCGCGCAGCAGTACGGTGGTGACCTCCGCGGGGGGACGCCAGGCGGAACTGGGCTCGAGCGAACGGATGGCCTTACAGAGCGCTTCCTGAAACGTGCGGCCGATGGCCATCACTTCACCGACGGATTTCATCTGGGTGGTGAGGGTGGTGTCGCTGCCGGGGAATTTTTCAAATTGCCATTTGGGGATTTTGGCTACGACGTAATCAATGGTCGGCTCGAACGAGCAGGGAGTTTTCTTGGTGATGTCGTTGGGGATTTCGTCGAGCGTCATGCCCACGGCGAGCTTGGCGGCGATTTTTGCGATCGGGAAACCGGTGGCTTTGCTGGCGAGAGCGGAACTGCGCGAGACGCGCGGGTTCATTTCGATCACGGTCATGCGGCCAGTGGCCGGGTCCACGGCAAACTGAATATTGGAGCCGCCAGTCTCCACGCCCACCGCGCGGATGATGGCGCCCGCGGCGTCGCGCATGCGTTGGTATTCCTTGTCGGTGAGAGTCTGCGCGGGAGCGACGGTGATGGAATCGCCAGTGTGAATACCCATGGGGTCGACATTTTCGATGGAGCAAATGACCACGAAGTTGTCGCGGTGGTCGCGCATCACTTCCAGCTCGAATTCCTTCCAGCCCAGTACGGATTCTTCGATGAGGGCCTGGTGGACGGGGCTGGCGTCGAGGGCGCGAGCGATGAGGTCGGCAAATTCTTCGTGGTTGTAAGCAATCGACCCGCCCGTGCCTCCCAGAGTAAACGACGGGCGAATCACCACGGGATAGCCCAACTCATCGGCAAGCCGTACGGCATCCGGCACGGTCGTGACCACTTCGGAGGCGGGAACTTCCAGGCCAATCTTGCGGCAGACGTCCTTGAAGAGCTGGCGGTCTTCAGCGATTTTAATGGCGCTGAGGGAGGCGCCAATGAGTTCCACGTCATATTTTGCGAGGATGCCCGATTCGGCGAGCTCTACAGCGAGATTCAGGCCAGTCTGACCGCCGACGGTAGGAAGCAACGCGTCGGGCCGTTCGGCAGCGATGATGGCCTCGAGATACTCCTTGGAGAGGGGCTCGATGTAGGTGCGATCGGCGATTTCGGGGTCGGTCATGATGGTGGCGGGATTGGAATTGACGAGGACGACTTGGTAGCCCTCGGAGCGCAGCGCTTTGCAGGCTTGCGTGCCGGAGTAGTCGAATTCGCAGGCTTGGCCGATGACGATGGGGCCGGAGCCGATGATCAGGATTTTCTTGATGTCGGTGCGTTTGGGCATGGTGGTGCCGGGTTACCTGCCATCCATCAGCGCGATGAAATCGTTGAAGAGGTAGCGCGCGTCGTGGGGGCCGGGCGAGGCTTCGGGGTGATACTGGACGCTGAAGAGCGGCAGCGAGCGATGGCGCATGCCCTCGTTGGTGTGATCGTTCAGGTTGACGTGGGTGATTTCCACGTCGCTGGCAGGCAGCGAATCCGGATCCACGCAGAAGCCATGGTTCTGCGCGGTGATTTCCACTTTTTCGGTGCGCAGATTTTTTACCGGGTGATTCGAGCCGTGATGCCCGAATTTCAGTTTGAAGGTACGCCCACCTAGCGCGAGACCGCAGAGCTGGTGGCCCAGGCAAATTCCGAAGATAGGCACACGGCCTAGCAGCTTGCGAATATTTTCCACGGCGTAGCCGATGGGCTCAGGATCGCCCGGGCCATTCGAGAGAAACACGCCGTCGGGCTTCAAGGCCAGAACGTCGGCGGCGGAGGTGCGCGCGGGGACGACGGTGACTTCGCAGCCGTGATCCACCAGAAGGCGCAGGATATTTTGCTTGATGCCGAAATCGTAGGCCACCACCCGACGGCGCGAGCCGCCTTCCAGCGCGGACACCGCCGCGATTCTCTGCGCCGCGACTTGGGAGCCGGGGCCGCGACTCTCCTGAGGACCGGCGGACGATGCGGCGGCGGCCGCAGCGGCCGGGGCCGCAAGGGGCGCCGACAGGTCAATCGAGCCCTGAGTCCAGTCGTATTGGCTCGCGCAGGTGACGCGTCCGGCCAGTTCCTGGCCGGCCATCGTAGGCAGCGCGCGGGCTTCGGCGACCAGCCTTTCGGCCGGCGTGCCGTCGGTTGAAACCACGCCGCGCAGCGCTCCGAGTTCGCGGAGATGGCGGACGAGCGCGCGCGTATCCAGATCCCAAATCACCGGCACGCCGTACCGCTCTAAGTATTGTTGGGCCGATTCGCTGGAGCGCCAGTTGGAGGCCAGCGGCGAAAATTCGCGCACGATGAGCGCTTCAATATAGGGTTTTGCGGATTCTTGGTCGTCGAGATTGGCGCCGACATTGCCGATGTGCGGATAGGTGAGGCAGACAATCTGGCCAGAATAGCTGGGATCCGTGAAAACTTCCTGGTAACCGGTGAGCGATGTATTAAAAACAACTTCACCGCCACGGCAGGTGCGCGCACCGGCCGCACGGCCGCTAAATATTCGTCCGTCTTCCAGCGCGAGGGTCGCGCGAACTGCGAGCTGCTCCGTCAGTGTGTCCTCCAGAAGATTTCATCGCGATGCCGCGTTTACGGTATATGACGACGTCAGCGAGCCGAAATGATCCACCGGCCAGTAGGCGAAAACCGCCTTGCCGTAAATGTACGGCCGGCTGACGGGGCCGAACACGCGCGAATCGTTGGAGCTATCGCGGTGGTCGCCCATCACAAAATAATTTCCCGCGGGTATCTGCACGGGGCCGTAGCTGGAACCGTCCAGATAGCTTGCGGGTACGTACGGCTCGCTCAACTCCTTGCCGTTTACATACAAACGACCGGCGCGCAATTCGATGACGTCGCCCGGCAAACCGATCACGCGCTTGATGAACGACTTCGAATGGTCGAGAGGGTACCAGAAAACGACCACGTCGCCGCGCTCAATCGGTTCGAATCGGTAAACGAATTTGTTAATGAAGATGCGCTCCTGGTCGCTGAGGAGCGGGGCCATGCTGGTGCCTTCGACCTTCACCGGCTGGTAAAGGAAGATGATGAATACCAGGGCGAGGCCCAGGGCGACGGCGAGATCACGGGTCCAACTGCGCAGTTCGTGCCGCAAATGGGGCAACGCGGGAGTACTCTGCGGGTCTGGCGGGCCTGGCTGAGAGTTGTCCGACATTTTGCGCTCAAATATTTATAACACGGGGAGACGGCACGCGCCAAGTGGGGCACCGGCGGCAATTTTACGGCCGGGAAGAGTGAGGGTGAGCGAAATCACTATAGACGAACGCGGACTGATGCCGCGAAACGAAATGCTCGTTCTCGTGACGTTTCGCCTCGGGAGTTCCGGTGGAAATTGCGGGTAATTCCCGTGGGCATTCAAGAATTCAGTCTCAGGGTGATTTTTCGGAGGTATGCGCGTCCAGTGCGAAGTGGAGGATTGCTAACGACGCCAGGACCGCGGTTTCGGTCCGCAGGACTAGCTCGCCCAGCGACGCTTCCTGGAAGCCGGATTGACGTGCGACGGCGAATTCGGCGTCCGTCCAACCACCTTCGGGGCCTATGGAGAGGGCGGCAGACGCAGCGGCGAGGCCATGCAGGACGTCGTGGATGGGAGGCGCGTCGGTGCGTTCGGAAAGGAGAATCTTGCAAGAGGCGGCGGATGCCCGGTAGGCATTTTCCGGGGACGTCAAGGGCGCGAGCCTAGGAGCTCGCAGACGGCGCGACTGCTGCGCGGATTCGAGGAGGATTTTTTCCCAGCGGGCATAGCGTTTTGGCGCGGCGGCCGCCAGGGCTTTGTCCGTGCGCGCAGCGACGAGAGGAACGATTTCGTCCACGCCCAGTTCGGCGGCTTTTTCGAGGCACCACTCGAAGCGATCGAACTTGACGAGGGAGATGAGCAGGTCGAGACGCAATGCGGGCTGGCGGACGGGGACCGGCTCGACGAGCGAAAACTCGACGCGGTTGTCACCGCGCTTCAGCAGCCCGACTTGTTCGATGCGCGCGAGCCACACGCGCTGGCCGTCGCTTAGCTCGTAAAGCTGGCCTGGTTGGGCTCGCAGTACACGGCCCAGGTGCTCGGCTGCGTCCCCGCGGAGCGTTGCGGTGGCCTCATCAAATTTATCCACGAAAAACCGGCGTCGCACGCTTGGATTCTATCGCGGCAACGGCAGAAATACTAAGACGCTACTAGAGTACGAGCAAGATGGACTAAATTTCCAGCGCGGACCGCTCAGCCGAAAATATCCTTCACCTTGTCGAAGAAGGTGGAATTGCGCTCCGCAGGCTTGTTTTCGACTTTCATGGTCTGGCTGAGCTGCTCAAGCAGGCGGCGCTGATCGCGCGACACCTTCGAGGGTATAACCACACGGATGCTGATGTAGAGATCGCCGCGGCCACCGTGCGGATTAGGCAGGCCCTTCCCTTTCTTGCGGAAGATCTGTCCGGATTGCGTGCCTTCGGGAATTTCCAGTTCTTCTTCGCCTTTCAGGGTCGCGACTTTAATCTTGTCGCCAAGGGCCGCTTGCGAAAAACTGATGGGAATTTCGCAGATCAAATCGGAGCCGCGACGCTCGAAGAACGCGTGCTCCTTCACTTCGAGGAAAATGTAGAGGTCGCCGGAGCCGCCGCCATTGGTGCCGGGTTCGCCCTGGCTGGCCATGCGCAGGCGCGTGCCGGAATCAACCCCGGCGGGTACGCCGACTTCCAGAGTGCGTTCGCGCTCGACGCGGCCCTGCCCGCGGCAGGCGAGGCAGGCGTCCTTGATCGTCTGGCCGGAGCCCTGGCACGCGGGGCAGGTGCGCGTGATGGAGAAAAATCCCTGGGAGTAAGACATTTGCCCGCGGCCGCCGCAGGTGCGGCAGGTGGACATGCCCGTGCCGGGCTTGGCTCCGGTGCCTTTGCAGGTTTCACAAAGCTCGTGGCGCGAGAGGTGGATTTTGGTGGTTACGCCGGCGGCCGCCTCCTCGAACGTGAGCGACATATCGTAGCGGAGGTCGGCGCCGCGCTGGCCACGGGAACCGCCGCGACCGCCGCGGCGGCGTGCGCCGCCCACGGCGTCATCGAACCCGAAAAGATCCCCGAGAATGTCCTGGAATTCCTCGAAGATGGTGGAGTTGATGCCGGAATCGAAACCGCGATTGTTCAGACCAGCCGCGCCGTAGCGGTCGTAGATTGAGCGCTTTTGCTCGTCGGACAGGACCGCATAGGCTTCGGAGGCGGCGCGGAAATTGTGTTCGGCTTCTTCTTTTTTCTCAGGATTGCGGTCAGGATGCCATTGCAGAGCCGCTTTGCGGTAGGCGGATTTGATCTGTTCGGGCGTGGCATCGCGCGCGACGCCGAGAACTTCGTAAAAGTCATTGGTGTTGCCGGTTGCCATGATTCCTCTTGCTCCATATCAGTGATATTTGAGTGACGCTGAAACTGCGCACAGGTAACGCGCGCTGATGCAAACGCAAAGGCGAAAGCGCCGGCCTGAAGGCCGCCGCCAACAAATCAGAAACTGGGCCTGCGAGCATCGTTCTGCAATCCGTTGTCAAGCCACGCCGCGCAAGCTGATGCCGGCGCTAGTTCGACGGTGGCGCGGCCACGCGAACCATCGCAGGGCGCAGCACGCGATCGTGAAACAGGTAGCCGGTCTGCATTTCGCCGACCACCGTGCCCTCGGGATGCTGGGCGGTGGGAACATTTTCGATGGCGTGATGCAGATGCGGATCGAACTGCTTGCCGACCGCTTCAATGGGCCGCAGACCTTGCTTCGAGAGAGTGTTCCACAACTGCGCCCGGATGATTTCGAATCCCTTGCGATATTCGGGGCTGGCCGAACCTTCGTTTCCGGCGAGCGCGCGGTCGAAAGCGTCGAGCACGGGCAAAAGCTGTTCGATCAGGAGTTCGGCGCCACGGTGACGCTCTTGATGGCGCTCCTTTTCGACGCGCTTGCGAAAATTGTCGAAATCGGCCTGACGACGGAGCAGCGTGTTGGTCAAATCCTGCTTTTCGGCCAGCAGCTTCTGAAGCTGTTCCGCAGCCGAACCGTCGGCCGCGGGGTCGGGATCGGGCGCCGCCTGAGTCGCGGTAGATTCCTCCGCAGGGCCCGCGGCGGCCGCGAAACCCGTCACCGGAATTTCCATATCTTTGTGCTGTTTATGCGACGCCAAGGAAATCAGCCCCCCTCTTGCTCTTCAGAGAAAAATTGGGCCATGAAGGCCACCGCGGTGATTACCCGCTCGTAGTGCATACGCATAGGCGCCAGTATTCCCAGCGTTCCCTGCACCTGATCTTTAGATGAGTACGACGCGGAAACGATGGCGAGATGTTTTCCGGCGTTCGAAATCTTGTCCAGACCCAGCTCGACGTGGACGGGTTCGGGCGACTCGATGCAGCCGCTGAGCAACGCGATCAAGCGGTCCTTCTCGTCAATGGCTTCCAGCAGCTCGCGCAACTGGTCGGGATCGGTGAAATCGGGCGACGCGGCGATTTGCGCGGCGCCATCCACGTAAACCTTGCGGTCGGCGACGTCGCCCAGAACACTGGGGTCGCAGAGAATCAGCGCGTTACCGGCCAATTGACCGTACTGCTCGCGCTCCTGTTCCAACTGCCTGCGCAAATCGGCGCGCATCGCTTCGAGAGTCCAGCCGACGTAGTGGCGATTCAGATACTCCGACGTGCGGTCGAGATCTTCCTGCCGGAAGGGGCGCTCGGGACGAATCAATTTGTCGCGCGTGACCCCGCCGGCGGAAATCAGAACCACCAGGACGCGGCCATCCGGCAGCAGGAGGAAACGAACGTGCTCGACGACGCTGCGCGATAGCGGCGGAGCGATGAAGATGCCCAAGCCGCGCGACACGGCAGCGAGAACGTGGCTGGCGCGCTCCATGACGGCTTCGGGAGTCTGCGCGGCTTCCAGTTCGCGGCGAATCCACTGGCGGTCCGCAGGACTGGCGGTGGCCTGCGCGGCAACCTGCTCGACGAAGAACCGATACGCGGCGGCGGTGGGCACGCGGCCCGCGGAGGTATGGGGCTGAAACAGCAGGCCCGCATCTTCAAGGTCCGCCATCACATTGCGAACCGTGGCCGAGCTGAGCGGCTCGATGTGGCGGTGCACAATGCTGCGCGAGGATACGGGTTCACCGGTCTCGATGTAGGCGCGCACCACGTCGGTCAGTATTTGTTGGTGACGTTTCTGTTGTAAGACTGATGGACTCATGAGTTTCCACCGAAAACGCCCACGACGCGCTTGCGGACGCGCAGGCGGACTACCCATCTGAATTTAGTTTAGACGGTGTGGCGCGAGGCGTCAACTTGGCACGGGCGCACCGGGAGCGGAGTAGGCACGCCTGCGGTGCTGGCGCGAGCGCAGAGACGGCGGACCCCACAGGGCTGATTCACCGGTCGCGCGGGTTTCGCGCAAATCTTGCAGCGATTAAAATCCTGTAAACGAAACTTGCACCGGGTTCCCTCCGTGTCATATTGTGTACGGGCGATCGCCCCGGTGGATACCCCAATATCGCATTTGCTTGGGAGGACGGATGAGACTGACGCGAGTGTTCGTGGCGGCCGCGAGCATGCTGCTATTGTGCGGCTCCAGCTTCTCGCAGGCGACTACGAGAGCGCGCGAGGTGAAGGCCGCGACGGAAGCGACGGATGCGGCGAAAAAGCCGCTCTCCACACGCGTGGTGGCTTACGAGATCGCGGCCAGGCTGGACCCCGCGAAACACACGATCGCCGCGACAGAGACCCTCACCTACAAGAATTTGACCGGGCAGCCGCAGCAAACCTTCCCCTTCCATCTGTATCTGAACGCGTTTCAGCCGCAGTCCACTTTCATGACGGAAGTGCGGCGCTCCGGGACGCGCGGTAACGGACCGGACTCGGCCTGGGATCCCAAGCACTTCGGTTCGATTACCGTGGATAAGCTGGAAGTGGAAGGCGCCGGGGACTTGACCAGCAAGATGGAATTCATTCAGCCGGACGACCACAACGTCGAAGATCACACCGTATTTCAAGTAACGTTGCCGAAGCCGGTGGCGCCGGGCGCTTCGGTGGTGTTCCAGATGACGTTTCACGACGTGATGCCGAAAGTCGTGGAACGCACGGGCTACGCGCACGATTTCACCATGGTCGGGCAGTGGTTTCCGAAGGTCGGCGTGTGGTGGAAGAACGCCTGGAATTGCCACCAGTTTCATGCCAACACGGAATTTTTCGCGGACTTCGGAACCTTCGACGTGAAGATCACGGTGCCGCAGGACGAAGTCGTCGGCGCGGGCGGCGATCTGGAATCCAGCGCGATGAATCCAGACGGAACCAAGACGCTCAACTATCATTCCGAGGATGTGCACGATTTTTCGTGGACCGCGAGCCCCAGCTTTACGGTGGTTGAGGATTCCTGGACGGGCAGCGCGGGACCGGTGAAGATTCACCTGTTGATGTCACCCGGACACATGGCCACCGCGCCGCGTTACATCGCGGTGCTGAAGGGCACCCTGCGGCTCTTCGATCAATGGTATGGGCCCTACCCTTACGACCGCATCACCGTGGTGGACCCTCCGCACGGCGGAGAAGACGCGGGCGGGATGGAGTATCCGACACTGATCACCGCCGGAACCGGTTCGTACATGCCCAAGGGATTGCTGGCGCCGGAAATCGTGACGGAACACGAGTTCGGCCACCAGTATTGGTATGGAATGGTGGCCACGAACGAATTCGAGGAGGCGTGGCTGGACGAAGGAATCAACAGCTACACCGAAGTGAAGGTGATGGACGCGCTCTACGGCAAGAATACTTCGGCCATCAACTTCCCTTTCGCGCAAGCGGGCGAAAATGGGCTGCAGAAAATGACCTATTTTTCGGATCCCGACAAGGACCCGATATCGCGCTTCGCCTGGCAGTTTTATGGCAGCAATTCGTACGGCTCGATCACTTACGGCAAGACGGCGACCATGCTTCTCACGCTGGAAAAAGTGATCGGCGAGGATACTTTGCGGCAGGCGCTGCACACCTATTTCCTGCGCTACCGATTCACGCATCCTACCGGCGAAGACTTTTTGAAGACCATCGAGGAAGTCTCCGGAAAAGATCTGCATTGGTATTTCAATCAGGCGGTGTATGGCACGCAGGTCATGGATTATGAGGTCGCGGACGCCCATTCCGACCCGCTGCAATGGTGGGAGAAGCCGGTAGCCGGCGCGCGCAAGTCCAAGCACTTGGATGAGGTGTACCGGACGTACGTGACGGTGCGACGCACGGGCGATTTCCTATTTCCAGTGGACTTGGTGGTGAAATTCGACGATGGCTCGAGCGCCACCGAGCACTGGGACGGGCAGGATCGCTGGGTGCGTTATCAGTACGACCGCAAGGCCAAGATCGAATCCGCGCAGATTGACCCGCAGAACCATATCACCATGGATCGCGATCCCTTCAACAACAGCTACACGGCCACACCCAGCGCGCTCGCGACTCATAAGCTCAGAAATATGTGGGTGTTCGGAAGCGAATGGCTGTCGCAATTGCTGGCGTGGCTGACCTAACAGAAAGGCGTAACGAAATCGAAGGAGCAACGCGAATGGCGGCAACGAAACGAGGGACGTTCTTTTCGGGCGCGGCGCTGGTGTGGAAATGGCAGCGCCTGGTGTGGTGGGTCTTCGCGGTGTGCCTGATTTTCGGCTTCTTCTCGACGCAAGGGATGGTGGACCGTACGTCCGCGGCCCTGAATCACAGCATGGCGGCGCAGCGCCTGGTGGAGGGATTCGACGTCCCGTCGCTCGTAACGCTGGGGCAACTGCCGAATGCGCCGACCGAGACGCAGTGGCCGACGATCACGCACTTCTCCGTGGTGTTTCTGGTGTTTATGATCTTCGCGACGGGAGGCATCCTGGCCGCCTACGTGCGGGACGAGAAGCCCACCGCAGCGGTATTTTTCGAGGCTTGCGGCCAGCACTTCTGGCGGTTCTTCCGGCTGTTGATTTACTTCGTCGTGGTATTACTGCCGATCGCGGGGATTGGCGCTGGCGCCAACGCGATCTATGACCATATTGATGAGAAATCCATTTCTCCTTTTCCCGCCGTGCACTTCATGGAAGCGGCCGCGGTGGTGATTTTGCTGCTGCTGATTATCGTGCGCCTGTGGTTTGACATGGCGCAGGTGGTAGCGGTCGCCGACGAGGAAAAGAGGATGCATCGGGCGTTGCGGCGCGCATTTGGATTGCTGATGCACAATTTCTTCTCGCTGCTGTGGCTGTATCTCCGGGTCAGCATCATCGGGTGGGCGCTGTTCGCCTTCGGGCTGCATGTGTGGATGATGCATCTGAAACCGCAAGCGAACGTCGCCGCATTCCTGGTCAGCCAGCTGATGATTCTCACGTGGATTGGGGCGCGCCTGTGGCAAAGAGCCAGCGAAGCTATCTGGTACCGCAACCACGAGGCCGCTGAGGCGCCCGTATCGGAGTGGGCGCCCGCGCCCGCTCCCGCTCCCGTGTTCGTGTCGGCGGCGGCGGCGGAACCCCAGGTTTAGTCGCACCACTGACGGAGCGCTCGCCGTCCGCGGCGGGCGCTTTGGGCGCCCCATCGGCGTAATTCCCCGCGCGTTCCCATTCCTTTCACCCGGTCACGCTTGCGCAACACCCACTCTCTCGCGTTCGATTGCGACCAACCGAGTAGTACACTAGGCAACGCTGCGCGGAGGCAGGTTTTGTCTGAACCACACGCCGAGTATACGAAACGCCTGGGAATCCGCCTGGAGACCGTGGCGGCCAAAGAATCGCTCCACAAACAGATTGGAAATGCGAAACTCGCAGCGATCGTAGCGGGAATTGCGCTGCTTTGGCTAACGCTGAAGCACGAGAAGACTTCGGCATACTGGCTGGCGCTTCCCGTGGTGGTTTACGCTGGCCTGGCGGTTGCGCATGAGTTCGCGCTACGCGCACTGGCTCACGCCAGTACTGCCGCGGCCTTCTACCGCCGCGGTCTGGCGCGGTTGGAAGACCGGTGGAGCGGCACAGGCGCATCGGGAGAACGGTTTCGCAATCCGCGGCATGTGTACGCAGACGATCTGGATATATTTGGCAGCGGGTGCCTGTTCGAGCTGCTTTCGACCGCGCGTTTGCCGATGGGCGAGGAATGCCTGGCGCAGTGGCTGTGCGCCGGGTCGCCCGTGCCGGTGGTCCGGGAGCGGCAACAGGTCATCACGGAACTGCGCGACAGAGTGGATTTGCGCGAAGAATTGGCGCTGCTCGGTGAAGACCTGAGGGTCCGCCTGGACCCACGTGCGTTGACGGGCTGGGCCGAGGCGCCTCCGGTGCTGCCGTCTGGCGGATGGCGGATGGCCGCTGCGCTATTGGCCATCGGCGCGACGGCGGCCGGGGTGTATTGGCTGCTTGGGCATAGCGTCGTACCGCTGCTGATTGTGTTGTCCGTCGAGCTGGTGATCCTCTACTGGCTGCGGCAGCGCGCGGCACAGGTGATTTCCACGCTGGCGAGCAACGCCGAAGGACTGACCCTCTTTTCTCAAGTCTTGCGCAGGCTCGAACGGGAGCCTTTTAGTTCGGCACGGTTGCAAGGATTTTCAGCGGAGCTGAAAAGCAGCCGGGAAACGGCCTCGCAATCGGTACGACAATTGGCGCGGATCGCTTATTGGATTGACGCGCACGAGGGACTCCTGGGGCATCTGCTGGAATTACCGGCGCTGTACTCGGTGCAACGCGGACTTGCCGCGGACGCCTGGCGCAGGCAGTGGGGCGCGAAGATGCGCGCGTGGGTTGACATCACCGGTGAAATGGAAGCGCTACTCTCGCTGGCCGGCTATTCCTACGAGCATCCAAAGGATCCGTTCCCGGAACTCGCCGAAGAGATTTCCGATGCCGGGGCGATTTTTCAAGGCGAAGAGCTGGGGCATCCGCTGATCCCTTCGGCGGAATGCGTGCGGAACAGCGTGCGGCTGGATTCGCGAACGCGGGTGTTGCTGGTGAGCGGTTCGAACATGTCCGGCAAGAGCACGTATCTGCGCACGACCGGGATCAACGCGGTGCTGGCAATGGCCGGAGCGCCCATTCGGGGCAAGTCGTTGCGATTGACACCTACCCTGCTGGGCACCAGCATCCGCCGCGTGGACTCGCTGCAGGAGCACCGGTCGAGCTTCTACACCGAGATATTGCGAATCCGTGATGTGTTTGCGCTGACGGAGGGAGCGGGGCGCGTGCTGTTCTTGTTTGACGAACTGCTCGAAGGAACGAATTCGAACGACCGGCGGATCGGTGCGGACGGTCTGCTGCGCGCGTTGCTGGAGCGCGGCGCGGTGGGGATCGTGACCACCCATGATCTGGCTCTGACGGATATCGGGCAGACGCCAGCCGGCGCGGTGCGTAACGTGCATTTTCAGGATTACGTCGAGGATGGCAAGATGCGCTTCGACCACAAATTGCGCGATGGGGTGGTGGCGAAGAGCAACGCGCTGGAATTGATGCGCTTGATCGGATTGAAGGTTTAAGGCTCGGAGCTGGCCGCCCGCACGTTGCGGCAGTCCGTAGAACCCTGGCGCTACTGGCGCTCGCGCTCCCGGATGGCTCGAGCGGTTTCCTCAGCCTGAACGGCTACTTGCGGCGACATGCCATCAACGCCGCGCAGGAACCGGTTCACGACCGGTAGGTCCTCGGGGCGTCCGGTCAAGTACAGCGCGCGCAAGGCCTCCCAAGCCATGCTGTCGTTAGGATCGAGTGAAAGAATCGGCTGGCCCGCGGAAACCGCGGCACCGTTGGCGACGAGCCAATGGGCCACCGTGCCGGGGACACTCGCGCGGATTTCGTTGTTCTTCCCTCCCGCCTCGATGTGTGCAAGAAGTGTGCCGGGATTTACGATGTCGCCCGGCTTCAGGCGCGTGGAGAGTACGCCACCGAGTGGAGCGTTCATCAGGTAGGGCTCCAGCATGGAGACGATTTGCGCGTGGCCTGAGTCATCCTGAAAGCGCACCAGCGACAGGGCGGCGTTGCGCTGAACCATTGGGTTCGGATCATGCAACATTGGAAGCAGTGCCTGATGGAACTCCGGCGAAGTGTTGTCCTGCCCCATCACCCAGGCGTCGGTGACGCGGATTTCATCAATTGGATCCTTGGAGAGAGCGACCATTTGCGGGTACCACTTGCGGACCGAGGCATCGCCGCGTTCGATGCGGGTTTCAAATTGCGACAGGACGTGCTGAATTTCGCGTGGATGCGAGCGGTCAGCCAGGGCGTTGGCGATCTGGGAGTCCGTCACTGGGCGCCCGAACCAAGTTGCATTCCAGAACAGGAACGGCATCACCACGAAGGCGAGGGCCAGGACCAGAATGCCTAATGCCCAGCGGCCGCCAAAGGATTTCGCCGGCGAGGCAGCGCCCGCGCGGTTGGAAGCCGGTTCGGAGGATTTAGCGAATGAATTCATGTGCTGCCTGCACCGGCGGGGAGTCTTTCTGGTTCATTTCGCGGCTGGCGCTGGCGGCGCCGGGGAGGCGGATTTCTGCGCCGTTGCGGCCTGCACTGGGGCCGGCGACTTCGTTGCCTTGAAAATCGGAATGAAGCCCGCCTGCCAGAGCATGTACAGGAGCGCCAGACTGAATATGCCGCCGATCATCAGGCAGATGGCAAGCAGCATAATTCCGTCAATGCCGCTGGTCAGCAGGCCGCTGGTGATGTCCCAGACGATCCCCCAAACGGAGAGGACGATAACGATCGCGCAGAGAACACTTAACTCAATTCGGTTCGTCTTGGGCGACATTGCAAGACCCCCAGCCGTTGCTGAGGCGGTCATCGAGAGATTTTGTCCAGAATCATCCAACCGAGCAACAGCGGAATATGCGCGACAGTGGCGTGCATCAGCCACTTCGCGCGAACGTTTGTGCGCACGCGGTTGGCCCAAGCGGACACCAGCAGCAGCAAGAGCCCCAGAAGCAGCGCGCCGTAGAAATAATGAATGCCGGCCATACCCATCACCGCGGGCAGCAGGCTCACAGGTATCAGAATGGCGGAGGTCGCGATGATCAGGCGGAAGGTACGGTGGCCCTGGCGGTCCACCACGGGAAGCATCTGGATACCGGCGCGGCCGTAATCCTCGCGATACATCCAGGCAATGGCCATGAAATGGGGAAACTGCCAGAAAAACAAAATCGCGAACAGAACCCAAGCGCCCGATGAAAGCGAACCCCGCGCGGCAGCCCAGCCGATGAGCGGCGGCAACGCACCAGGGATGGCGCCTACCGCGGTTGCGAACGTCGTGCGGGTCTTGAGCGGCGTATAAGCCCCGAGGTACGAGACGCTGGTGGCGAGCGCTATAAACGCCGCTAGGGCATTCACAGCGATGGCGAGCCAGAGCGTGCCAGCCACGACGGTAGCCACGCCGAAAATCAGGACTTCCCTGGGCTGCAGAATGCCCAGAGGCAACGGACGAGCAGCGGTACGGCGCATCAGCGCGTCCATGTCGCGTTCGACGTATTGGTTCAGCGCCGCGGTGCCGCCCGCGACGAGCAAAGTGCCGCAAAGCGTCTGCATCAGGCGTGCCCACTCAAGCGGACCGCTGGAGCCGAGATAGAATCCGGCGACGGTGGTGATAACGACCAGGAAGGTGACGTCCGGCTTAGTAAGGACCACATAGGCGCAGGGCTTCTCGTACGCGGTGATTGCATCGGCGCGTTCGTTGCTCATGAGGTGGCGTCCTGTGGTTTCATGCCCTGGAACCTTCCACGCCCGAACCGACGCGAGACGCCGCTGGTACCGTTGCACCTCCGCGAATCACGTGAAAAACGGAAAGCGCCAAGACGACGCTGGCGGCCAGCGTAAGTGCGCCCACCAGAACGTGCGCGACCGTCAGGACCACGTAGGTGGTGGTCGGCTGGGCGGCCTGAATCTCCTGAACCACGGCCCAGTACGCGGCGATTCCCAACAGGAACTGCGTGCCGATAAAGGACTGCAGCAAAATACCCCAGCGCCGCAACTGGCCGACACCTTTGAAGCGCACGCGGACGGTGCGGCCGGTCCAGATGGCCAGGAACAGCACGACCACCGCGCCGATCATGTGCGGCAGAATCCCAAACGCGCCGTGGCGAAAGCCTGCGCCCAAGATCAATTGCACGAAGATGGCCACCGCAGTGATTGCCGCGAGAACGCGCAGAGGCGGCGAGGCGGAATCGTCGAGCTTTGCCGGGTCGCTATTCCACCAGCTGCTCGTAAACAGGGTAAGGCTGACCACGGTTACGAAAAAAATCTGCGCCAGGATGGCGTGAACCGTGGCGGTAAGCGCTGGGTCGTGGAACAGAACGCGCATCCCACCGAGAACCGCCTGCGCGATCACCAGTAGCAGCGCCGTGAATCCGAGATTTCGCAGAAAGCGCGAGCCGCTGCGAGCCAGCAGAATGGCCAGAATCAGCGTGAGAGTGGCAACCGTAGCGGCCATCACGCGGTGCGTGTACTCATAGCGGATACCGCCTACGAGCGGCGGGATAATCTTGCCGTAAGCAAGAGGCCAGTCGGGGACGGAATCGGCTGCGTCGTTGCTGGTGACCAAGGCGCCAGCCATCAGTAGCAGAACGGTGCAGGTGGAGGTGGCGAAGGCAAAACGGTAAAGGCCCCGGGGGACCCAGGTGTTTGACGACTGGCTGGTCGCAAGCTCAGGCATATCGGTCAGAAAAGTACCCTAACACATTCTGGGATGTATTTCATGCGGCCTTTGCCGCATTTCAATTCGCTTTTTTTGCGCCGCATCACTCCAGTGAAAGCACGAAATACACGGGGACGCGCGCCGCCCTCAAACCTACAGTACAGCACGCCCGGCTCGATGAACTCGAACCGGAAGCTTCGGATGCGACGGCGTTCCAGACCGCCTCTGCACCGAGAGCCTTTGCCACGCGGCAGGCCCGCTAGTCCGCCGGAGGAGCGGCGGGAGCTGCTGCGTTGAATTTGAAATCTACGGACTTCGATTCCTTCGGCCCGATGGTGACGGTCTGGTCCTGCGTGCCGTACTTTTCCTGCCACGCTTCGATGGTGTAGGTCCCCGGCGGGAGGTCCTTCAGCTCGAAAGAGCCGTCCTTCCCGGTGATCGCGTAATAGGGATTCTTGAAGACGAAAATGTAGCTCTTCATCCAGGGATGAACGTTGCACTTCACCGGGATGGCCAGCTCGGGGCGCGCAAAGGATTCGTCAATGGGAGAGGTTCCGGGCGCTTGTGATTTGTTCCATTCGCGATTGTCTTTGGGCATGGGATGGATATTGTGGGTGGTCTGGTCCTCGTTCTTCACTTCGAAGTTCTGCCCGGCCATCAGGGCAATAATGTGCGGGGAGTACATGCAGTCCTTTTGCGCGAGCGGCACCGCTGCCGTCGGTGTGGTGAAAACGTAGTCGCCCAAACCGTCTTTCACGTAAATTACCACGTTTTCCAGGTCACCTTTGTCGTTCACAACGACGGTGGGAGGAATAACCGGCGACGGGTTGGCTTTCTGGCAATAGGGTTCGGCACTCATGTTAATCGCCTTTTCGCGATCAGGCTTGCCCTCCAGCGTCACTTTGCCGGTGACTGTGCCCGCAGTGGAAGCGTCCACCGTCTTCCCGGCAGCCGCGGGGGCCGCGGGCTGCTCAGCGGTCTGATTGCTTTCTTTGCTGCCGCATCCGATGAGTGCGACAGCCAGTAGGGATGCCAGCGCTAGATGAAACGATCTTTGGCTCATATTGGGAAACTCCTCCTTGGCAGAACTGCATATTCTAACAAGCTTGCGCGTCCATTGCGTGCGACTACTATTTGCCCTCGAAACACCGGCACGCACGCCACGCAGAAAGGCAGAGCCCTCGCCGCGCCCGGAGTACAAGTCGCGTGGGGCCCGAAATGAGCCGCCCGGATCATTCTTGCTAAGCGCGACTACTTGCCGCCCGCTCCGCCGGAGGACTTCCCTGCCGGGCTGCTGCCGCCAGAAGGCGTGCGTCCTAGCAGAGCCGCCTGCTCCTGCGGCGTCAGGGTAAACATATAACGGACCAGCAGCTCGGCCTGATCACCGTGGTACTGCTGCATCGCACCCGGCACGGCCCCGGCAAACACCCAGTGGTCGCCATCCATGCGGAAGAGGCCCGAGGGCATCGCCGTGCCGGGAATGATTTTCGCGGGATCGGTAATCCACCGGGCGGTCCACGCCGGTTGCAGGCGCTCGTGCGCCAGCAGGAAATTCGGCGCGGACGCATTCTTGTCATGCGCTTCGTTCCCCGTCATATGGCACTTCAGGCAGGGCGCGGCCGGGCTGGTGAACAGGCTACGCGCCATGGCACGCTCGGCATCGGTGAGCGGTTCCACCTTGGGCGGGATGAACGGATCCGGCTGAGCGGACATCGCTTCGAAGAAGAGCGTCAGCTTGCGGATTTCATCGTTCGACAAATAGAACGTCGGCATGCGCACTTGCAGGTACTGGCGGACTCCATTGCGGTTCGTATCGGTGGTGCTGAGCGACGGATTCGCCAGGAACACCCGGAGCCATTCCGGATTTACGCGTGCGCCTTCGGTGGTCAGCACCGGCGGCAAATTGACTTTGTTCTCGCCCTGGTACATCGGCAGGGTCATCAGCACGGATTTCTGACCGACGTCAATCTGGTGGCAGCCGATGCAATTATATTTGGTGACGATCCACCAGCCGTCTTGAATGTACTTCCGGCGGTCAGACGGTCTGTACATGTATTCGGGAGGCAGAGTGGGATCGGTGCTGCCGAGCAGCATGGTGACCAGAGCCTGGACCTCCTCCTGCGATTGCAGGTTGGGCTTGGGCATGCGCAGCGCGTCCATCGGGTTCGAGTGATATTTGCCCTGGTCGTAGAGTCCGGGGTTTTCGAGTTTGTGTTCGAAGAAGCCCTTGGGGTCGAACCAGGCGATTTGTCGGCCCTGGCGGATGGACGGGCTGCCGTCGGGCTCGAGGCCGCGCTTGGCGTCTTCGGTCCAGAGCGCGAAATCGAGGCGCTCGATGGGCTTGCTGCCCTCGTTGGTTAGCTCGGTGCCGATGCGGCCTTCGTCTTCCAGACCGGCGATTTCGTGGCAGCCGGCGCAGCCAAAATGGCGCACCAGCTCTTTGCCTCTTGCGGCAAGTTGCGGATCGTCCATGTAATCCGCCGCAGCGTAGGTGGCGTCCGCGTGCTTCTGCGTCATCAGGAAGCTGGCGATGTCGCGGGAGTCTTCATCCGAGAGGCGCAGGCTGGGCATAATGGTGGGCTGCTGCACCAGGAGCTCGTGGCCGTCGTTCGGGCAGCGGGAATGATCCAAATCGAAAACGTACGGAAGATTGTGGCGGGCGTAATCTTCCGGACCGAGATCCTTCTTCTCGTACGGACAGTACGGGCGGCTGCGCTGGCGGGGATTGTGGACCCAGCGGACCAGGTAATCGTAGTTCTCCTTTTCGCCCACGCGGCTCAGATTCGCGGCGAACGTGCCGCCGACCGCGCGCGCGCCCTCGCCGATGGCATGGCAGGCCAGGCAGCCGCCTTCGTCGAGAAGCTCCTTGCCGTGCGCCGGATTTCCCGGCGCTTGCTTTTCGAGCGGCGGGCCAGGAAGTGCATCCTGCCAGATGAAGGCGGAGATCGCCTGGATTTCGTCCTGGGAAAAACGGAACTGCGGCATTTTCGTGGTCGGCCGGAATTGCGTGGTATGGCCGATCCAATACGGAATCCATTCCTTGCGGAGTTTCTGGCGCGCCTCTTTCAGATCGGGGCCAACTTTCTTGATTTCTTGCAGCAGGTCGTGGCTGGTTTGTTCGAGCGCTTCACTGCGCGCGTCCATGCGAGAGATATCCACGGTGAGATTGGTGGCTTGCGCGTAGTAAGCATCGGCCGTAGCGTTGCTGGCGGCGGTGTCTCCTAGCTTCTGCAGACGCGGGATCTCAAGCAGGTCGTCGGATTTGGCTTTGGCAAGCTGCAGAATCTGCTGGCGCGCGTTGACAAGCTGTTCATCCTGATTGTCAAAGCCCTGGAATCGGTGGCAGCCGATGCAGCCCTTCTGGCGGTAGAGCTGCTTGCCCTCGTTCAGCACCGGGGCATGCTCGGTGACCATGTCCGACGCATGACATTGCTGGCAGCCCGCGTCGTAATTTTCCGGGTAATACATCGGCCAGAGCCAGTGGGGGTAGCGGCCGTGCGCGTGCTCGACGGAATTAATGGCGCGGCCATTGCCGCCGTGGCAAGGAGAGCAACCGAATTTCTCCGACGGGTGCCACTGCAAGAGCTGCAAATCCGGATGACTGGTGAAGGGCGCGTCGTGGCTCTTGGCCATTCCCAGGTCGGCTTTGGTCAGAATCATTTGAGGCGGCACGTAGCGCTGGTCCGTCGCCACATGGCAGGACTGGCAGCGGTCCACCAAACCCGCGCCGCCGAGATTGTTCAGCGAAGCACCCGGGGGATTTACGTTGATCTGAATGATGCGTTCATCGAAATCGCTCATGGAGTGCTGCAGGCTTTCGAGCGATGTGGAACTGAGGCCCGGCAAATGCTCGGAGGTGTACTGCGCCAAAATATCGCGCGCTGCTTTCGCGGGCTTGTCCACTTCGCCGCGCTGGCCAATCAGCGCGGCGCGCTGGGCCATGAGGCTGGTGAAGGTGTTGTTGAGCTCTTCGCCGGTGAAGGGCTTATCTTTCTGGATTTTGCCATCGCCCACGGGCCAATCCACTTTCCAGATGCTGTTCTGCCCTTCCGTCAGATCCTTCTTGCGCGCGGCTTTGGTGGCTTTATCGGAATCTGGGACAATTTCGTACTGGTACACGAGGGAGCCGATCTTTCCGCGTGCGTCCTTGAAGGCATCGCCCAGGGCCGCGCGCTGATCGTCCAGCAGCGCGATTTGCTTGGCGATCTCGTCATCCTGGGATTTTGCGGCTTTTTCGGCGGCGTCCAACTTGGCGAGCAGGTCCTTATAGTCCGCAGACGCATAAACGGCGTCTTCCTGCTTCTTCTGACCGCTGACCGCTTTTTGGAGATAGGTGGAATAGGCTTTCGCGAAGCGACTCTGGTATCCGCGCCAAGGTTGCAGGCCGTAAAACTCCACATAGAAGGACCAGGCGACCGTGAGCATCAGCAAGAAAGACGCGATCAAAAGCGGAAGCGCAAAAGAGCGGCTCTTGATCGGATCGTCGGGGCCGACTTCTGGAGAACGATCAGGCACCAAGAGCCTCCTCGAAACGGGCTGACGATTCCGCGCGCGAAGCCGCAGCCACCGGGTGCCGTGCCCCTATCAACGCGAAGCTCGCCTGCACAGATTCGCGGCGGTTCTTGGCCGGCGACGGACGACGCTCCATCCTCATATGCTGAACCACGGCGTGACCCAGATGTACTTAATGGTGAAAAGCAGGCGCAACAGAATCTTGATCGGCAAAGAGAACATGAAAATCAGAAAGGTGTACATAACCACCAACTGCACCAGGCTCATGCGCTTGTAAATCTTGCGGCTGAATTCGGTGCGCACGCAGATCCAGTGCACCAGAAAGGCCGCGGCGATGAAAAAGGCGATCAACGGGAAGATTCCAAACGCCACCCGCGCCCAAATCGCACCCTGATCCTTGGTGGTATGAAAGATGGCGGCAAACCACGAGCCGTCAATACCGAAAACCTGGTCCAGGTTTCGGTTCACCGCATAGTCCACGCGTTCAGCGTCCCAGGTATGGCCAGGCCAGAACCACATCCATCCGGGGCCGCGAATGAATGTGCCGATGATAATCATCAACACCCACAGGCCAACGAAGCCGAACAGGAACGTCCAGATGGCGAAGCGCCGCTGCTTGTAGGTGTAATAGCCGTTGCCCAGCGGGTTCGCGTCAATGTAGGGAATGACCATCAGACCGATGATTACGAGGGTGGGCATCACCACGCCGGCGATCCACGGATCGAAATAGACCAGCATTTCCTGCAGACCCAGGAAGTACCACGGCGCCTTGGCCGGATTCATGGTGACGTTGGGGTTCGCCGGCTCTTCGAGCGGCGCATTCAGCGTGAGTGACCAGGCCATCAGCAGCACGGTGACGATGATGGCGACAAGAAATTCCATGCGCATCAGATAGGGCCAGGTGTGAACTTCGCGTTCCCACTTGGGGTCCCATTCCTGCGTCTTGCGGTATTTGGTTTTCGCGAGATTGGCGTCGGATTCCAGGATCGCAATGAGCTTGTCGTTCGCGAGGCCCTGCTTCAGCGAGTACCAGAGATAGAACGGAATCAGGAACAACAAGGCCACGATGGGCACGTTGTCCGGCGCCGAGGCGATTTCCCAAAGCTGATGCCAATCCATCCGTCAGTCTCCTGCTGCTTCCGTAAAGCGGGTCATACGCCGGCTCACCCGCATCATCTGCCGACCCACGCGCTGCTTACGCTCTGCGTCATTTATCGTGCTGGCCCATGCCGCTGGGCCGCAGGACGACGGGCCGCGGATTTCGTTCTTCCTTTATTTCACTTTCGAGCATCACGGGGGCTGGGCCCGAGATGCCGCCATCTTTCCGTACGCGCCAGAAATGCACGCCGAGGAAAATCGAGACAATCAGTGGAATGGCGATGCAGTGCCAGATGTAGGCGCGCAGCAGCGCGTTAGCATCCACGATCGAGCCGCCCAGGAGCGCGAAGCGGACGTCGTTGTACGGCGTCATTCCCAACAGCGCGCCCAACGGACCCTCGTGTCCTAAGAGCGGCGTGGCTCGGGCCATGTTGGTGCCCACCGTGACGGCCCAGAAACCCAGCTGATCGTCGGGAAGCAGGTAGCCCGTAAAGCTCAGCAGCATCGTCAAAACCATCAGCAGCACGCCGACGCACCAATTGAATTCGCGCGGGCGCTTGTAAGAACCAGTCATGAAGACGCGGAACATGTGCAGCCATACGGCGATGATCATCAGGTGCGCAGCCCAGCGATGCATATTGCGCAGCAGTTTGCCGAAGGGCACGTCGTTTTCCAGATACAAGATGTCGCGAAAGGCCTGCACCTTGGTGGGATGGTAATAGAACATCAGCAGCACGCCGGTGAAGGTGAGAACGATAAAAAGGTAGAAAGTGATGCCGCCCATGCCCCAGGTGAAGTTGTACTTGGTGGCGTCGCGGTTAACCTTGGCGGGATGCAAGTGGAAGAAAACGTTGGACAGGACGCTGAGCGCTCGATTGCGCGGCTCCTCGTCGTGCTTGACGCGGAACATCGAACGGTACAGCTGAGTTTTTTCGGGTTCTTTCAGCCCCTCCGCTTGCTGCTTGGCTTTCTCCTTGAGCGCGTCGCGGAGAGCAACGGCATCTCCCTGCACCTTCTCGAGGATGCGAGGCTTTCCGTTGCTGCCGCCGTTTTCTTCAGGCATTCGGTGAGACCTCTTCCGCACCTACATCTACATGGCCTGAGATCCCCAGTTCACTGGACACAACAAAGCGGAGCCCTGCTCCGCGAGAGGGCCTAGACGTTCAAGAAGGCTCCCGGGTCGTTGAAATGGTTTACACCGGCGCGCGGATCGTCCACGAAAAGCCGGCTGGTATCCACGGATATCTTGCCCGTGGGATCCAGCGTAACGATCGCGCGATCCATGGGCCGGGGAGCGGGGCCTTCGAAATTCACGCCCTCGCTGTCGTACCCGCTACCGTGGCAAGGGCACTTGAATTTGTTCTCCGCGGGCTTCCATTCCGGCGTGCAGCCCAAATGCGTGCAGCGGGCAAAAATCACAAAGAGGCGGTCAGGCTCGCGCACGACCCAAACCCGGTTGGTCATCAAGAAGCGCTGGTCAATGCCCAGGCTGAAATCCGACGGGAAACCGATGTTGAAAGTGGTGTTGGGCTCGTACAACGCGCGGGGAAAGAAGAAGCGAAGAAACATCAGGAAGTTCACGCCCAGGTAGCCCCAGATTAGCGCCCAGACGATTCTGCGCCGGCTAGTATTGATCGCTTTCGCGGCGGCTTGTGCTTCCGGCGAATGAGACGAAGTCTCTCCCGCCACAACAGGCGGCGGTGCGGCTTGCCCGGACTTCCCTGCGGGAAATTCTGCCATAGGCCCGTTTGAATGCGATACCGCGAACGAAAACCTATCAGTCGAGAAGGCCCGTATGAATTCTATGAAAGCAACAAAGGGTTATATGATTTGGGCGCGGCGGTGTCAAGACATTCTCGCGGGAACTTTCGCGAGCGAACTCGGCGCCTCCCCGGAAGAAGGGAGCGCCGGTTGCGGCTACATAGCCAAAGAAGCCACGCCGCTGCGCATGCCCACGGAGCGCAGCACCAGGTCAGCCAAGGCGCGAATCAAAAGCGGCGAATCATTGAGCGCCGGCATCATGTGAAATTCCTCGACGCCGAGCGATTCCGCCTCTTCGCGCGCTTCAATATTGATTTCGTGCAGCGTTTCGATGTGTTCCGTCAGGAACGCGATGGGAATTACCAGCATGCGCTTGATGCCGCTCTGCGCCAGGTTTTCGATGGTGGCGGTGAGCGACGGCTGCAGCCACTTCTGCGGTCCCACTCGACTCTGGTAGCAGAGCACGTGAGGATTCGGCCAGGCGCCCAGCTCCCGCACCAATTGTACGGTTTTCTCGATTTGCTTCGGGTAGGGGTCGCCCTTCTCCACCAGCGCCAGCGGCAAGCCGTGCGCGCTGAATACCAGGTGGACGTCGTGCTGCTGCGCGAGTTCGGAGAGAACGCTATTGACGCGCTCGACGATGGCCGCAATGTAGTCCGGATGGTCGTAGAAATGGTCTATGATTTTCAGCGGCGCTCTTCGTTTGTACTGCCGCGACCACTCGTTCAGGCTGCTTCGGGTGGTCGCAAAAGAATAATGGGGATAGAGCGGGAGTAGCACGAGTTCGTCGTAGGGCTCGCGCTCGAGTGCAGCGACGGCTTCGGCTGTATTGGGATGCCAGTAGCGCATGGCCACGACGGTCCGCGCCGAGATGTGCGGCTGAAGGGCGGATTCCAAGGCACGGGCCTGCTGCTCGGTGAGGCGGCGAATGGGCGAGCCGCCGCCGATTTCCGCGTAGTGCTGGCCCACGACTTTGGAACGCGTGGTGGAAATCAGCTTGGCGATGGCTTTCCGCGCCAAAAATGCGCCGGGAAAATTGATGATGTCCGGATCGCAGAACAGATTATAAAGAAACGGCTCGACCGCGGCCCGGCTGTCCGGGCCGCCGAGCTGAAATAACACGACCGCAATTCTCTTGGCCCCACTCACGTAGCACCTCTTGCGAGATCATCCTTGCCGCAACTGCTGCTTGAGCCGCTCAATTTCCTCGCGCACCTGGCTAATCCGCCGCGCGACGCTGACTTCATAGCCGAAAAAGACCGCCCAAACCACCATCCATGCCGTGAACAAGAAGTCGAAGTTCTTCATCGTCCGCCCTTTGGCAGCGCCGACGTCTCGCCGACGGCTGCATCTAACCCACGCGATTCGATTTCAAAGCGAAGCTCGCCGCACTCGTTGCGCAGTAATTCCAGCCGGTAGCGATCCACCAGCACTAGCACCATCACGCAAAAGACAGCGATCACGCAAAGAAGCAAGACCTTGCTCATGGTGGGATCCAGTCCGGAGCCCTGGCCGCCCAGAATCACTGGTTGAGGATGCTGGGTGCGCCACAAGCGATTCGACAAATAGACCAAAGGAATATCGAGGGAAGCGAAAATCCCAAATATCGCGGAGAGCGAGGCTTTCTTCTCGGGATCCTCGAGCAGGCCGCGCAGCAGCAGATAAGCGATGAAAAGCAGCCACAAGACGAACGTAGAGGTGAGCCGAGCGTCCCAGGTCCACCAAATGCCCCACACCGGACGCGCCCACAGGGGGCCGGTAATCAGGCCGATGGTGCAGCAGACCACGCCCACTTCCACGCCGGAGACTCCCAAGGCGTCCCATTTACGCTTGCGGGTAACGAGATACGCCACGTTCGCGTAGAAAACGACCGTAAACGCGGAAAACATGGCGATCCAGCTGGGCAAGTGGAAATAGAAAATGCGCTGGACGGCGTGCATGGTCTTTTCATCCGGCGCGATGAACAGCGCTGCATAGCCCGCGCAGAAAATCAGCAGGGCGATGACTGCAGTGATTATGAAACGTGCCTTCATCGAGTACGACCCTTTCCTTCGCAGCCGCCGATCAATCTTCGAACAGATAATCGCACAAAAGCCAGGACGCCGTCAGGAACACAATATCAAATCCAGCCAGGAACGCGAGCCAGGTGCGATCCAGAAACGGTTGTTCGGCGAAAAGCGCCGCCGTGGATTCCACCGACGCAATCAAAAGCGGCGTGAGAACCGGGAGCAACAGGAGCGGCAGCAGCAGCTCGCGCATTCGCGCGTGAGCAGAGACGGCTGAAAAGACCGTTCCGGTAACCGTCAGGCCTATTGTCCCGAGGATCAGCACCAGAATCAACCGCCCCACGATGCCCGCCAGCGAAATATTGTAAAGCACGGCGAAGACCGGGACCAGAACCACTTCAGCAAGCGACATGAAGATGAAATTCGCCAGAATTTTTCCCAACAGGATCGCAAAGCTGGAAATCGGGGCCATGCGGAGCCCGTCCAGCGTGTCGTTGAGTTGCTCGCGCGCGAAGGATGGATTCAGCATCAACGACCCGGCGAACAGGAAGGCAATCCAAAGCAAGCCGGGGCCGTAGCGGCGGGACTCCGCGGCGGTGGGATCGAATGCAAAGCTGAACAGCACGACCACGACCATGGCGAAAATTACCGTGGCGCTGAGCAGTTCGCGTGTGCGGAATTCCAGACGGAGTTCTTTGCTGAGGACAATTCCGGCGGCCTTCGCGGTATTCAAGGGCCTAGGCCTCCGCTCGCAGCGCCGCGAGCAACGGACGCGGATCGCCGCCCGAGCCGGTATCGCGCTCGACGCGGCCACGCGCCAGCGACACGGCGCGCGTGGCCAGGTCGAGCGATTCATTGCGCGCGTGGGTGCTCATCAGCACGGTGCAGCCATCTTCCTTCAGCCGCGCGAGCCGCGCGCCGAACCATGCCAGGCCCTGACGGTCCAATCCCGCGGCTGGTTCATCGAGCAGGAGCAGGCCGGGGCGATGCAATAGGGCGCGCGCGATGGCCAGGCGCTGGCGCATCCCCCTCGAAAAAGTGCGTACCAGGCTGCCGGCGCGGGTTGCCAGACCACACTCCTCGAGCGCAGCGGCAACGGTCTGCGGAACCGCTTCCAGAGAAAAGAGGCGCGCGAACAGCGTGAGGTTTTCGGCCGCGGTCAACTCGTCGTAGAGTAGCGTGCCGTGCCCGACCAAACCAATCGAGTGTTGCGGCCTGGCCGCGCTTCCCTGCCCACCGGGCGGAGCACCGTTCTCCACGCCGGCAATGGTGAAGGATACAACGCCGCGCGTGGGATTCATCAGCAGCGCGCCCAGTCGCAACAGCGTGGTCTTCCCCGCACCGTTCGGTCCGAGGAGCGCGACGAACTCGCCCGCGCAAATTTCGAGCGAAACGCCCCGCAGTGCGGCGAGCGATCCGAACCGCTTTTCGACGTTGCGGAACGATATACCCAGAGATGCGGGGCCGGATTGCGAAGACGTCGCCAGCGCGGGCAATGCGTTGCGCCTAGCCTCGCACCAGGTCGCGGAGCGCTTTCTCGACGCGCGCGCGTTCCCGCACGTAGTCTTCTTCGCTGATGGTGCCAGCTTGGCGCCGCAATTCCAGACGGAAGATGCCGTCCTTCAGCGCGTCCAGGCTGCCGCGCACCTCGTGGTCGAGGTCCGCAACGGTGCCTACGCTACTGCGGGAGGTGTCCTGCGGCGAAGGGGCGACTGCGACAGCTGCCGCTGGCGCCGCCGGTCTGCTCGACTCGCGTGAGGCCGGAACGTTGACTTCGGACATGCCCAGCCCGTCAATCGCGACGGCGGGTTGCGGACGGAGCCACAGATACACGAACCCGAGCACAAAAATTGCCGCGAATCCCCCGGTTAGAATCCATTTCAGGCCGTCGAGGCGAGCCGGAATGCTGGTGGCGCTTACCGAAGGCGCTTCAACGCCCGAATCAGCGCGCGAATTTACCGAGGGATTCTGGGAATCATCCCCGCTGCCGGAAGGTCCAACGCCACCTTGATTGGCCGGAGGAGGCGGCGCAGTTCCGGAGACGTTGATCTCGACGGGCAAATTCGCGGCGACGCTATCGCGCATGTAAACGTTGAATCCCTGATCCTGGCCGGCGGAGGTGAAGCCGCTGCCGGAGATTTGCACGGTCGGAGGCGCGGCTATAATCAGTCGTTCGACGGAGTACGGCGAGACATTGTGCAAAGTTATATGGTTGTCCGCATAGGGCAATTTGTAGGAGAGGCGCACGCCGCTATTTCCGGGGCGAAACGGGAAGGCGATCGCCATCTTGTTCTTGCCTTTGTCTATCGTGCCCTGCACGACCGGCATGCCAGACGACCCCCAGGCGGAGGCCTGACTGAAATCCGCGCCGTCGGGCAGGTTGAAATCGAACGAGCCGTCTGCGCGGTAGAAAGCGACAGGAGGCTGGGTCTTATTGGCGATCATGTATTCTTCGCCGACCATCAGCTGCGAGCCGTTGGGCTGCAGGATGATGGCGTGATTGGCCACGCTGAACGAACTTGGATTGTTGGTGGGCTCATATACTTCTACGTCCGCGGTCGTTTTTCCCGGAGTGATGGGCTCATGATAATTCACGCCCTTATAGACGACGCGCAGCAGCATGGGGCCGCTGCCCAACTGCGGATTATCGAAGTGAAAGCGGCCTTGCGCGTCCGTTTTGGTATTCGCCACGGGTTGCATGCCGCCTTGCAGTTGGATCAGGATTACGTCCGCGCCAACGGCCAATTGGCCGGTAGTGCCATTCTTCACGGTGCCGTCTAGCGTGCCGGCAAAGGCGACGGGCGCGGGCACGGCAACGCAGACGAGCAGTAGCAAGAACAGCAGCGGCGGGGCGCCGTTGCGAACAACTGCAGCGCGAGTGATGTAGCGGGCGAAGCGATAGCTCATGAATGTCGCACCTTTTCCGTGGCAGTCAGTCTGGTGGAAGCCTGGCGCGTGGCGGGCGTGGGAGCGCCTCCGGTCACCTGGTCCATCTCGGCGAGGACGCGGGCGGCTTCCACTTCCAGTGACTGCTTGATTTCGTCGTAATCCTGTTCCGAAAACTTGCCGGTGCGGAATTCGAATCGCAAATCGCGAAGGTTTTCGTATATGGCGTCGCGGCGTTCCATCAGCTGGTCGAGCTTGGTACGATGCGGCGCGAAATCGGACGCGTCTGGATTCACGCCAAAAATGAAATAAATTGCCACGGCCGCCAGCAGGGCGCAGGCCACCGCGATGTCCACGCTACTCATGATCGCTCTTCCACTTTGTCGCGCAATTAGTCATCAGTTTCGCGGCCCGGTTCCCTGCCTGCTTCACGCTGCGCGCGCGCCAGAAATTCGGCATTCACTGGCGGCCCTCCCGCAGGCGCGAGACTTGCCTTGTGCCGCCAGCGGCGTACGACTTCCCAGACCAGCACCAGCGAGATCAACGGCACCAGCACCGGCATGATCCAAGCCAGCAAATCGAAGCCTTTCTTCGGCGGCTCGACGAGCACCGTAGGGCCGTATTGCTCGACAAATGCCTGGAGGATCTGGTCGTCCGAATCGCCGCGAGTTACGCGCGCGTCCAGGTCCTTCTGCATTCCCAGCGCCGTTTCACAAGGCCCGGAGAACGTGCCACCCGGATGATTGCACCCGCCGGCGGAGTCTTCACAGCCACCGCACATGCACATGACTCGCTTGCCTAACGCTTTCGCGCGAGGCTGTTGCTGGGCGATTACCCGGTGTGAGGCGCCGGTCATCAAAATCAAGGCGACGGCCGCCGCGCGCACGACGAGCATTAGCGCAGGAGGAACACCGACGCGCCGCAGCGGACGCGGAGACTCCTGCTCTTGTTGATCTTCGATGCGAGAACTAGTCATGGCCCTCCGCCCGCCTGGTAATGGCACCGACTGCCGGCGCAGCGCCGGGAATGGCGTCGGCCCAGGACCTTTCGGTGGCAGGACGCAGGACCAGCGCCGTGCGCCGGTTCGGCAGCATGGCCAGCACGGTTCCCAATACAACGACAATTCCGCCAAACCAAATCCATTTGATGAGCGGCAGCAGATAGGCGTGGATTACGGGCCTGCCGTCCTGAGGGCTACGACCAGCGTACACGACATACAAGTCGCGCAGCGGCGAGGACTGCACCGCGACCATCGTCTCGGTGACCCCACTGGCATGGAACAGACGACGCTCGGGAAAGAGCATCATGTCCGACTCTCCGTTTTTAAAAACTTCCAGCGTGGCGCGATCGGATTCATAGTTGCTGTTATCGAGGTGATCGAACGTCTGGCACAGAACGGTGTAAGGACCGATGTGCAGCGATTCTCCTACGCCCATCTCCTTCTGAATGTCTTTGTTGAACGGCGTGCCGGCGATGCCGATAAAGACCAGCACCATTCCGAAGTGGACAACGTACCCGCCGTAGCGCCTGGTGTTGCGCATCGTCAATTCGCCCATCGAGGTCAGAATATTGGTGCCGTCGCGGGCCGCGATTACCCGCGCACCGCGGAAAAATTCGGATGCGATGGTAAGGGTGACGAATACGCCGAGGATCACGCACGCCAGCGAATAGACGTCACGAAAACCGAACGTGAAGCCGATTATGCCGGCGACGATCCCCCCCGCGAAGGGCCACGCAAAGTTGCGTTTCAGCGCATCGAAGGAAGTCTTTCGCCACGCCAACAGCGGGCCAACACCCGTCAGAAGCAGCAGGAAAAGAGCGATCGGCACATTCACCTTGTTGAAGAATGGCGGCCCGACGCTAATCTTGCTGCCCTCCACCCATTCCGAAAGGACGGGGAAAAGGGTGCCCCACAGGACGGCAAAGCACGCGGCCAGCAAAATAAGGTTATTGAACAAGAAACTCGATTCCCGCGAAACCAGCGAATCGAGCTGATTATCGCTGCGGAGATAATCGCGATTCTTCCAGTAGGCGGCAAAACACACCAGGAACGTGATGATCAGGAAGCCTACAAACCAACCGCCGATGGAGGACTGCGCGAAGGCGTGCACCGAACTGACCACACCGGAACGCGTGAGCATTGTTCCCAGAATGCAAAGCATGAAGGTGGTGAAGACCAGCCAGACGTTCCAGACCCTCATCATGCCGCGTTTTTCCTGCATCATTACGGAATGCAAGAACGCCGTGCCGGTAATCCACGGCAGCAGAGATGCATTTTCGACAGGGTCCCACGCCCAGTAGCCGCCCCATCCGAGCATGGCGTACGCCCAGTGCGCGCCCAGAAGAATGCCGATGCTCTGGAAGCACCAGGCGATCATCGTCCAGCGCCGGGTGATGTGAATCCATTTTTCGCCAGGGTATCTGCCCAGCAGCGCCGCCAGCGCAAAAGCAAACGGAACCGAAAACCCGGTGTAGCCCAGATACAGCATGGGCGGGTGAATCACCATCTCGGGATATTGCAGCAGCGGGGTGAGGCCGTGACCTTCGGACAGCTTCGCGAGATGCATCACGCCAGCGCCGTCCGGGCCGCCAATCATGGTGAACGGCGTGGCAACAAAGTTATTGAGCGTCAGGAAGAACGTCTGCACCCCCGCCAGGACCACGCCCACATAGGGCATCAGTTCCGGATGTCGCTTGCGATTGAGGAAGAGCACCAGGAAGGCGTAGACCGAGAGCATCCAGGACCAGAACAGTAGGGAGCCTTCCTGGCCGGCCCAGAGCGCCGCGAATTTGTAAAATCCGGGGAGAGCGCGATTGCTGTGTTCTACGACATAGGCGACGGAAAAATCGTTGGTGAAGAAGAAATATTCCAGGCACGCGACAGCAATGGACACCAGCGCGAACACCGCCATGCCGGCATTGCGCGCGCTCTTGATCAGCAGCGGGCGCCGCGTGAGAATGCCGGCTATCCCGGCCGCCACCGCATACACCGCCGCCAGAAGCGCCAGCAGCAGTGCAAAAGAACCTAAGATATCCAAGGATTCCCCCCGCGGTGCCTTTTCAGGCTCCTAAGAATCAATTCCCCGATGGCCGAGCAGCCGCGGCCGTCGAAGTTTGGCCGGGCTGCGGACCGACTGGGGTTCCGATGGGCGCCGCCTCATACTTCGAGGCGCACTTGGCCTGCACCTGTTCCGCCACGAAACGGTTATCCGGCATCATCTTGCCTTCCACCAGTGCCTGCGCTCCGTCCTTAAAAGTATCCGGCAAAGGGTCCCGGCCGACGTAGCTCACCGGAAGATCTTTCCCCTGCTCGGTAAGGACGAAATCCACGCCCCCGACCACATGCTGAATGGATCCCGCGCGCACATTGCCGGAAACGCGCATACGCTGGTGCAGAGACGCACCCTGGAGCGTGGCAAGCTCCGTGATCGTATGGTAATAGGTCTTACTTTGAGTGAATCCCACGTAGGCTAGTGCCAACAGCGTGACTACAATGATTCCCGATCCGACGAGGAACTTACTTCGGGCGTTCATTTAGAGCCTCCGATCTGCTCCTGAATGAAACGCGAGAATTCTAACACAACGCGCGCACGCACCCCAAAAACCTATTCCTCTTCTCAGGTTGCGGCGTTTTGCACATGCGGCGGCCATCCCATCGTCAGAGCACAAGGGAGGAACGCTTCCAAGCGGCGGCAGCCTGAGATGATGCCGACAGGCTGCCGCGCTGGAACGCGCCTTGCGCGAATTCAATCAGAACCGATAGGTGAGGCCCACGTAGGGTTCCGCCATTTGAGTCTTGGCGTTGGTGACCTGTGTGGGAAGGGCAAAATCGGGCGCGGTATAAACCAGTCCCCTGTAGCCTGCCTGCACGCTGAAGTTGCGCACCAGCTTATAAGTAACCCCAGCACCGTAGAGAAACGTTCCGCGATTTTGACTGACCCCTCCGCCGCTGGAGCCGGCAAGGACGGGAGAAAAGAACAGAGCGCCGGTTCCGGCCTCCAGAAACGGGTGGAATCGCGCTTCGCTATCAACGCCGAAAGTGAATTGGTAAGCGAAAGTAGCTTCCTGTACCCGGGCCTGGGTGACCGAGCCGGACGTGTAGATTTGTGAAAACAATGTGTTGCCGTAATTGGCCTCGATGGCGCTCCAGCGATTGAAATGATAACGATAATTGATTAGGAACCCGCCGGAATACGTGGAGGAGTCCGTGAGACCGAATCCGCTGGCTTGCTTCTGGAAGTTTCCGGTGAAGTTGGCGGACACCTCGGAGTTTCCCTGTTGACCGAGCGCGGGTAGCGAGAGGAACGCCAGCGCCGCCAAGAAGAGACTGATCTTAATTCGCATTTCCAAATACCTCCGTTGTTTTGAATTGCTTTGCACGCGCACGGACACACCCGTGCGCATGTAAGTGCGTGCGTTTTTCGCTGTGAGAGCTATCGGCTGACTACCAGCGTGGCTGAGCCCGTGCGGTCAATCCCCGTCGCATGAACACTAAGGAGCTCCAGTGCGTTGGATGGAACGCCAGGGAGCCTGGTTGCACGGTTGGCGCGAAGCGAGGAGAAATATTATTTTAAGATTTTGGAACCTTTGGACGACGGACCACGTCCCGCGAAATTCCACTCCTTGGAAATTCGAGCAGCGCGCCGCCAAGCCGTTCAGGTGCTGCGCACGAGCGCCTGGCGGAGCCGGTCGCCCAACGCGGTGCCGAATTCGGCCTGATGTTGCGGATCGCCAAGGAACGGATCGTCGAAGGGCTTGCCCTCATGCAATATCAATCGCTCGCCCCAGCCCTTGCTTATCAGCAGCGGGAGCAACGGTTCCAGCGCGTGCGAAATGGGCGCGACGAATTTCGGCTTGTAAGACGAATTCAGCCGCAGCACGACTCCAGGAGCGCAGCGTTGCACAGCGCCAGCCAGGGAGTCCGCGGCTTCGACCGGACATTCCACGGCATACGCCAGAAAGAAGCCTGCACGCTGAAACTCCGCGAGAATCGAATCTTCCTCCGCCGTCCCGCCCGGTTTGTGGCCAGCGCATTTGGCAATCTCGTCGAAGAACATTTGCGACGCGACGGATCGGTTCGCGGAACGGGAGGGCGCATCCGGAGCAGCGGCGCTGCGGTAGAAATAATCTTGCAGCGAAGGAGGCGGGGCGGCATCCAGAAGCAACACCTGGATGTGGATCGGCCGAAAGCGCGTGGCAAGCTCGAGGCGCTCGATGCGCCGGCGAATGTGCGCTTCGTCCACCTGGACTCCGCAACCGTCACAATGTGGCATTCTGAATCCTCCGCCGCGTAGAATGAGTGGCCAAAGAATGACATGCGGCGCGATTCCGGCGCAACTTGCCGGGAGTCCGGCGCTGAAGGACGGACGGGTGTGAATTCTCAGCGCGAAGAAAGCCAGGGCTACGAATTATGAGCCACGAAGTGAATTGCTGGGGGACGATTGCGGGATGCACGAGACTAACGGTCGAGCTTGTGGTCGCCGGTTTCGCTGCTGCTTGGGATTGCGGGCGTTGCGTCGGCGGCGGGAGTTATCGGGTTATTCTTCGCGGCAGCGCCCAGCTTGTTGCGCAGGCACCCAACCAGTTCGGGAGCCATTTCCGAGATGTTCATGCCGTCGGAAACCAAGAACTTGCAACTTAAAATGGGCCGCGCCTGATCATCGTCGGAGAGCTGACAGCTTACCTTGCAGTACTGACATTCCTGGTTCCAACAGAAACGGCCATAAGGGATGGTTTCCGGGCTGATGAACTGGAACGCGCGCAGTAGCGAATTCCTTTCGGGGACGAGAAACGTCTTGCCGAGGATGGTGATCTCAACCAGCTTTTCGTAAGGCCGAAAAATCTCGTCCATAAGAGGTATGCTCGCGTCTGCCATGGGAGTCCCTTCCCCTTCTATGCAAGCTAAAGCACCGCGCGACGCAGGGCAATGGAAACACAGCTGGGAGGTGTTCAATGCTCCAATGGTGAAGGGTTTGCGAAGCGAACCCATCGCTCCGAGGCCCATCATATTGTGAAGCCGGCACCCCCCCCCCGGCTGGCGGGAGGCGGTAACGCCAGGCTCGCACTTCCTCGGAAACGAAACTGCGGACTAGGACTTATGCGAGTGCGTAGGCACCAGGACCACCAAAGTGTAGGCGCCCAGGGCTATGCCCAGAGGGCCGTTGACAAGCCCAAAGAAGGCCGCCACAAGACCCAGGCTTCGAGCAGATTCGGCGCCGGACATAAGGTTCAACCCGGCAAGAACGGACACTACTCCGGCAACGATGCCGAGAATGATGGCGAAAATCAGGAAGCCGTGAAACAGGTCCATCAGGGTGAATGGATTTGGAACACGACTCAGAAGCGCGCCCCACATCAGAGTCAACGTTGGGCTGTATACAAAGACCGCGAGCGCTCCGAGTAGCCGCAGAAGACCGTAAAGGACCCACCAAATTCCAAGACTTCGCATGGGGCACTCCCTTGGGCGGTGACGCCCCGAAACAACGCCGTGAAGTAAAACCGGTGGCGCGTCGAAGCGCGCCGCTACAAAATCGCATCACTTCCAGGAGGCTGCTCTACGCGAAAAATTGGCCCATGCGCCGGAATTTGTCGTAGCGTTGGTCCACGATTTGCCGCGCGGAAAGCTGGGACAACTCCTCCAGCGCGCGTGTGAGGAATGGATCAAGCAGCTTTGCGGCAGCTTCGTGGTCGTAGTGCGCGCCGCCTTCGGGTTCGGGCACGATCTCGTCTATCAGTTTCATCTCGAGCAGGTCCGGCGCCGTAATCTTTAGGGCTTCGGCCGCGACTTCCGCCTTGGTCGGATCGCGCCACATGATGGAAGCGCAGCCTTCCGGAGAGATCACGGAATAGACCGAGTTTTCCAACATGTAAACGCGGTCGCCGACCGCGATGGCCAGCGCTCCGCCCGATCCGCCCTCGCCGGTGATGACGATCAGGATGGGTACGGGCAAACGCGACATCTCCAGCAAATTGCGCGCGATCGCTTCGGCCTGGCCGCGCTCCTCCGCGTCCACGCCCGGATACGCTCCCGGTGTATCCACGAAGACAATGATGGGTCGCCCGAATTTCGCCGCCAGATGCATGGCGCGCAGGGCCTTGCGATAACCTTCCGGCTTGGCTTGGCCGAAATTGCGCGCCAGGCGCTGCTTGGTGTCGCGACCTTTTTGACTGCCAACGATCATCACAGCCTTGCCGTGAAACCGCGCCATGCCGGTAATTAAGGCCGGATCGTCCGCAAAACTGCGATCGCCATGGATCTCAGAGAAGTTTTCGAAGAGCAGGCGGACGTAATCGTCGGTGTAAGGTCGCTGCGGGTGGCGCGCCAGCAGCAAACGCTGCCAGGCTCCGAGATGCGTGTAGAACTCGCGCTTCAGTTCGTCCACTTCCTTGCGAATGCGCTCAATTTCGAGCGATTGTTCGCCGGTGGGGGCGCTGAGACGGCTCAAATCAGCCACGTCGCGTTCCAGTGCATTGATCGCACGCTGCTTGAGCTTGTCCAGTTCGCCGGGAGTGGGTGCGGGAGCCCGTTCTGCGATTCCCGGCTTCGCGATTTCCGCAGCCTTCGTGCCGGCCCTCAGGGGCGCTCCTCCGTGTTTCGCACGAGACGGCGCGAGCGGCGCGGTTTGTGGCGCGGACAGTTTGGCAGCGGCTTCGCGCGCGGCGCGCCGGGCCTTCTTGATGGCCCTGAACTTCCGCATGCGCTCCTTGCGCTCGCGGCGTTTGCGCAGTTTCTCGGCAAGTATTTTGCGCTTGCTCACTCGATCACCTTCGGCCATTTAACTTCGCTTCATCCATCTCAGTCTGAACAATCCCGGCATCAGGGCCGTCCGCTCCGCCGCCCCGCCGGTCGCAACGATAGGCTCTTACTGCACCAGTGCAACCGAATCACTCCCGCAGATTTCGCGAACACGCTCCACCAACTCGCGGTCCGCGAGCACGGCACTGCCGGATTCGAGCGTCGCCGCGGTTCCGTCGCCCTTAATCAATTCGAAGGCTACCCGGCAGCGTCCGGGGTGACGGGAAAATAACTTCTGCAGACGGTCGAGCGCGCCCGTGTTCACGGTACTCAAATCCATGCGGACGCGCAGCAGGCTGGGCGGCCGATCGGCGAGTTGCTCCAACAGACGGGCGTCCGAAACGATCAAGCGCGTCCCAACATCTTCCACGGCCACGCGTCCCTTCACCAACAGCGGCGTGTTTGCCTTGAGGATCGCTTCGAGCTTGCCGAAAGCCTCGGGAAAAACCAACGCCTCGATCACTCCGGTGCGGTCCTGCAACGTCAAGATCGCCCAGCGTGCGCCGCGCCGCGAACGCATGGGGCGAATCTGCACAATTATCCCCGCGACGACGATATCCTCGCTGTTCTTGCGCCCTTCCATGCTAACCAGCTCGGAGGCATTCAAATCTTTCAGCCGGCCCGCATATTTGTCGAGCGGGTGGCCGGAAATATAAAACCCCAGCACCGAGTACTCTCCCGCGAGCTGCTGTTCCTCGGACCAATCATCCGCTTCGGGCAGTTCCGTTTCCTGCCACGACGGATTAGTGCTTTCATGCGCGCCGGCCAAAAACAGGCCGCCTTGCCCTACCGTCTTTTCCTGATGCTTCTTCTGGCCCCGCGAAATAGCTTGATCAATCGCGGCGAAAAGCCGCCCGCGCGAGCCGCCCGTACAATCCAGAGCTCCCGCCTTCACCAGGCTTTCCAGCACGCGTTTATTTAAGAACTTCGGCTCGATCGCTTCGCTGAACGAGAAAAGAGTGCGGAAAGGCCCTGCCGTTCCGCGCGCTTCGCAGATCGCTTTTGCGGTGTTTTCTCCTACGTTCTTGATCGCAGCCAAACCGAAACGAATGTCGTCGCCCACGGGCGTGAAGTACAAACCGCTTTCGTGTACGTCGGGCGGGAGCACGCGGATGCCCATGCCACGCGCTTCATTGATGTACTTGACGACCTTCTCGGTGTTTCCCGCTTCCGAACTCAGCATCGAGGCCATAAATTCCACGGGATAATGGACTTTCAGGTAAGCGGTCTGATAGGCCAACAACGCATACGCGCACGCGTGCGCCTTGGGAAAGCCATACAGGCCGAACTCCTCCATGAGGTCGAAAATCCTGGTGGCCTTCTTCGCGGGAACCTTTCCGGCCGCGCAGCCGGCGAGGAATTTCTCGCGTTGCGCCGCCATGACGTCCACTTTCTTCTTGCCCATCGCGCTACGCAGAATGTCGCCGTCGCCCAGGGAGAAGCCCGCCAGGCGATTGGCGATCTTCATCACTTGTTCTTGAAACACGATGACGCCCCACGTCTCCGAAAGAATTTCTTCAAGCTCCGGGAGATCGTAGGTGACCTTCTTCTTGCCCTGTTTGCGGGCGATAAATTCGTCAATCATGCCGCCCTGGATCGGGCCGGGGCGATACAACGCATTGAGCGCCGTCAGGTCTTCGATCTGCGTGGGCTGGTAGCGCTTCAGAATGTCGCGCATGCCGTGCGATTCAAACTGGAAGATTCCGGTGGTGTCGCCGCGCGCAAAGAGCGCGTAGGTGGCAGCGTCATCGAGGGGGAGCGTCGTGAGATCCAAGTCAAGGCCCCGGTTCTGTTTGATCATGCGCACGGAGTCGTCGAGGATAGTGAGTGTCGTCAGGCCCAGGAAATCCATCTTCAGCAGGCCGATGCGCCCCAGCGCATTCATGTCGTACTGCGTAGTGACTTCATCCTTGTTCGACTTGTAGAGCGGCACGATCTCGGTAAGCGGCCGCGGCGAGATCACCACCCCGGCGGCGTGCGTCGAAGCGTGCCGCGCCAGGCCCTCCAGCCGCAGCGCCACTTCGATCAATTCCTTGACCTGGCCATCTTTGCGGGCGGCTTCGAACTGCGGCGATTGCTTCAACGCGTCCTCGAGCGAAATATTCAGAGTGGTCGGAATCATTTTCGCGAGGCGGTCCACTTCACCATAGGGCATGTCCAGCGCGCGGCCGGCATCCTTTATCACCGCTTTCGCAGCCATCGTTCCGAACGTAATAATCTGCGCGACGCTTTCGGCGCCATACTTGTTGCGGACGTATTCGATCACTTCGCCGCGGCGGCGCATGCAAAAATCAATATCAATATCAGGCATGGAGATACGCTCGGGATTCAGGAAGCGCTCGAAGAGCAGTTCGTACTGCATCGGATCCACGTCCGTAATGCGCAGCGAATAGCTGACTAGGCTGCCCGCCGCAGAGCCTCGTCCAGGGCCGACCGGCACGCCTTGCGCGCGCGCGTAGTGGATGAAATCCCAGACGATCAGGAAGTAGCCGGCGAATCGCATCTTCTTGATCATTTCGATCTCGGCGGTCAGGCGGCTTTCGTAGTCCGCCAGCGGATGTCGCAGCCGACCTTCTTTTGCCAGCCTCTCGATTTGCGGGGCGCGAGAAGCGAAGCCTTCGCGCACCACTCGCTCGAAATAGGAGTCCGTAGTGTGCCCCTCCGGCACCTTGAATTCCGGGAACGGATTGCTCACGCGCTGGATTTTCACGTTACAGCGTTCGGCGATTGCCACGGTGCGCGAGACGGCGTCCGGCAATTCGCGGAATACCTGCGCCATTTCCTCCGCCGTCTTGAAATAGAACTGGTCGGTGGCGAATTTCATGCGCTGGGCGTCGCTCATCGTCTTGCCGGTCTGGATGCACATCAGGACTTCCTGCGCGTGCGAATCAGCCTGCGTGAGGTAGTGGCAATCATTGGTGGCGACGAGCGGGATGCCGGATTCCTTGGAGAGCCGAACCAGGTCGCGATTGACGCGGATGTCCGCCTCCAGGCCCTGGTCCTGGACCTCGAGAAAGAAATTCCCCTTGCCGAATATATCGCGCAAGCGATAGGCGCTGGTCTGCGCTTGGTCGTATTTCTCGACCAGCAACGCGTCCGCGACTTCGCCGCGCAGGCAGGCGGAAAGCGCGATGAGTCCTTCGCTGTGCTTCGCCAGTAATTCGTGATCCACCCGCGGTTTGTAGTAAAAGCCGTCCAGATACCCGGTGGAAACCAGCTTGATCAGATTCTGATAGCCCTTCTCGTTTTCGCACAGCAGCACCAGGTGATTGGAGCGTTCCGCACCCGTGCCGCGATTCTTGTGACTATCCGGCGCGACGTACATCTCGCAGCCAATGATGGGCTTCACGCCGTGCGTGGTCGCCTGATGATAGAAATTCGCAGCCGCAAAAAGATTGCCGTGGTCGGTTACCGCGACGGCGGGCATGCCGCGGCGCGCCGCTTCGGCCGTAAGTTCGCCGATTTCGCAGGCTCCGTCCAGAAGAGAGTAATCCGTATGCAGGTGGAGGTGAACGAAGTTCGAGGAATCCATGCGAGATTCATTCTAAACCAGCTTAGGGGATTCAGGTACCGGCAATCTGCGGGGCCATTTTTCCGGCGGCCATGCCGTTTGCTATGCGCGAGGAGGTCGCGGCGCGCGCAGCAACTTCATCTTTCACGCGAGCAACACTCCGAAAGAACCGCGTCAGGCAATCGCGCGGTCATCGCTGCGAGCCCGGTTATCTTCGCGCACGCTGCGCACAGCTAACGGCGCGCTTTCTTGGTCGGGCGCACCTTGGATTTCTTGCCACTCTTCGCCGCGTGCGTGGCTTCATCGTCGTGCGCCGCTTTGTCGTGCTTGGCTCGCGCCCTGGCGCCAATCGCCGCCGCCGCCGATTGCGTGGCCTTTCCAGTGTCTTTCGCGGCGGCCGCAGTTTTCCCATGGGCTGCCGGAGCAACGGCGCCTTTGGCGCTCGCCGTCGCGGTCTTACCTTTGTCGGATTCTTTCGATTCCACGTGCCGCGCGGCGTCTGGCTCGCCTTTGCGCTTCTTTTCCTTTTTTTCCGGCTTCTTGACTTCGTCCTTGATTCCGGCCAGGTTCTTCAGAATTTTCGTGCGGTCTTCCGGAGTCTTGCCTTTACCGCGCAACTGCAGTTCGAAAAATTGCTCGAGGATCTTCTCGAATTGCGGCCCACGCTCGACGCCCAAGGCGTCGAGTTCGGAAGCGGGTGAGGCCAACCGCAGCGGGCGCCACCTTTGCAAATAGTTGCGGATTTTGGAGAGCGCGCGCGGGTTGGGCATCTCCACTTCGATGAAGGCGAGGGTTTCCGCTGGCAATGATGCCAAATAATAATAGGCGTCCTTGGCAGCGTTGGTCTTCGCGCTCTTCAGCATCTTCACCACTTTCTGCGTTTCGGGAACCAGTTCCGCAATTTCCTCCACTTCGCTGGCCCGGAATTCCATGTGACGCATGGCGGCAGCAGCCTCGCGGGATTTCAAGCGCCCCAAGGTGTAATACGTAACCGCCAAGTGCAGCCGGGGCCGCAGGCCCGCCCCGTAAAGATTGAAGCGCAGCCGCGCCAGCTTGTTCAGGCTGTCATAGTCCGGCTTGCGTTTTTGCAGCGACGGGTGAATCAGCTCCAGCAGCTCGTGCGACTCCCACAGCTTCAGAGTGGCGACGGGATTGTCTTCCCGGGCCAGGGCGCGCACTTCGTGCCCCACGTCGGAGCCTTCGATGCGGTCGGTAATTTCGCGTTCCATAGCCAGATCAAACCACTCCTGCGTGCGCGGCTCCAATTTAAATCCCATGCGCGCGGCGTAACGCAGAATGCGCAACACGCGAATCGGCTGGTTGGTGAAAGCGTGGATGGAAAGAGCCCGGATCTCCTGCTTTTCCAGGTCCGCCAGGCCGTTCATCGGATCGAGCAACAATCCGCGCGATTGCGTATTCAGGGAAATGGCGATCGCGTTGATTCCAAAATCGCGGCGGCGTAAATCCTCCATCACGCTGGAGAAGCGGTATTCAGGCTTCACGCCCGGGCGCTCGTAGAAATCCTCCCGCGCGGCGGAAATGGAGCCGTCCACGTCCCCGGCAAAAATCATTTCGTGGTGGCGAATTTTTTCGCTCTCCCACACCACGCGCGCGCCGCCCTTTTCAAGCTCGCGCACCATGCGCACGGGGTTTCCCTCCACCGTGAAATCCAGGTCGCGGATGGGCATGCCCGAGATCAGGTCGCGCACCGCGCCGCCCGTGAGGTACACGTTCACGTCCTGCGTGCGCGAAAGTTCCTGCACCCGCTCCATCACGGCGCGCTGCTCCGGCGATAGCCGGCTTTCCAGCAAGTACATGTAATCGGGCATGAAGTTTCCGCCTTCCTCGAATTTCCGCGCGCGGCGTTCAGGCGCGCGGGTGGTGCGCCTTGTACACTTGCTTCAACCGCTCTTCAACTACATGGGTATAGATTTGCGTCGTGGCAATATCCGCGTGGCCCAGCATCATCTGCACGGAGCGCAGATCGGCTCCGCGGTCCAGCAGGTGCGTCGCAAAACTGTGCCGCAGCATATGTGGCGTTAGGCCTTTGCGCAAGCCGGCCTTGCGCCCGTATGCCCTTAAGATCTTCCAAAACATAATGCGGCTCATGGCCGCGCCGGTGCGGCTGGGGAACAGGTACGACGACATTCGCTCCCGCAGAATTTTCGGACGCGATTCCTTCACGTAGCGCTGCACGGCATCCAGCGCCGCCCGCCCCACCGGGACCAACCGCTCCTTGTTGCCCTTCCCGATGCACCGCACGCATCCCGTTTCCATTTGCAGGTCCGCGACCTTCAGCCCGCATAGCTCTGATACGCGCAGCCCGGTGGAATACAGCACCTCGATCATGGCCCTGTCCCGGAGACCCAGGGTCGTCGAAACGTCCGGTTGTAAGAGCAGGCGGTCCACCTCCGCCACGCTCAGAAAATCCGGCAGCGATTGCCTGAACTTCGGCGACTGCACATTCGCGGCCGGATCCTCTTGGATCAATCCTTCCGAGAACAAAAATCGGAAGAAATGCCGGATGGTCACCAGATGCCGAGCGACCGAACGGCTGTCCAGCTTGTTCAAATAAAGCGCGCGCAGAAAGTCCACTACATGGCTGTGCGAAAATTGCTCGAGCTTTAGCCTGCGCTTCGCCGCAAAGGCTGCAAATTTCGCCAAGTCGCGTCTGTAGGCTTGCAGCGTGTTGCTCGAAAGACCCTTTTCCACTCGCAAATAGTTTAAGAATGATCGAATCTGCGCTTCCACTTCACCGCCCCCGATTCCGTAAGCCCAAACGAACATCCCGCACACAGAGATGGGCTGGTTCTCCACCCGGCCGCCGGCGATTCGGCCGGTCAGGCATCCAGGCCACTCGCCGCCACGTTCGGCTCTGCTCTTCGCAACAAGAGAAATAGCTCCGGCAGTTCCTCGCAACCCAGCACCCAAGCCAGGGCGAAATAAATCCCCGTGGAGGCCGCGATGATTCCCGCAAGCAAGCCCGCCTTCACCAGAAAATGCTCGGCAACCGCCAGTTGCGAATACTTCAGCGCCGCAAGACACGCCCCGGACATCGCCGCCGCGCACACGGCCATCTTCGCCAGTGAAACCAGAATGCCCCAACCGCCCAAGGGGCCGAAACGGCCGCGAAACACTACGAACAACACCGCGAAGTTAAAATACGCCGCGAGAGAACTCGCCAAGGCCGGGCTGGCATTCCACAGGTAACGTCCGAATCCGAATAGCAACACGATATTCAGCGTCACGTGCAGCACCAGCGCGTAGGCCGCTACACGCGTCGGCGTCAGCGTGTCGTAATTCGAGTAATACATCGGCGTGATCAATTTGATCGCCGCAAACGCCGGTAGGCCCAGCGAATAAAATAGCAGCGCGTGAGACGTCAGCGCTGTGGAGCGCTCCATGAACGCTCCGTGCTGAAACAGCACTTGCGTAATCGGCACGCGTAGCAGAATCAGTCCCACCGCTGCCGGGATGGTGATAAACGACACGATCCGCAGCGCGAAACCGAACGTCCGCTTCATGTCCTCGTGCTTGCCCTCCGCCACCTGGTGCGACATAGCCGGAAGAATCACGGTAGAAAGCGCGATCGCGTAGCTGCCCAGCACCAACTCCATCATTCGGTCGGCCACATAGAGCGACGCGATGCTTCCCGCCGGCATCCGCGAAGACGTCGCGAAAATCGTATCCACGAAGAAATTGATGTGGTATATGCCAGCGCCGAAGAAGACCGGAACCATCAGTTTCCCGACCTTCCTCACGCCGGGATCGGCGAATGTGATTTCCGGGCGAAAACGCATGCCCAACTTGGCGAGCGCCGGAACCTGCACCAGAAACTGCAGCGCAGCACCAACCAAAACTCCAACTGCGAGCGCCACCGCTGGAGTCCGGTAAGCGGCCGGAGCCCATCTCATGATCGGCCGGTAAACCGCCCCGACCGAAAACGCTATAAATACCAGATTGAAAAGAATCGGCGTCGCGGCCGGGAGCGCGAATCGGTGAAAGCTGTTCTGGATGGCGCACGCCAGCGCCGCCAGGCTCCAAAATAAAACCGCCGGAAACGTTATGCGGTTTAGGTAAATCGCCAGATTCCATCCGACGTGGCCACCGCCCATCGCGGTAAATGCGCCGATCAACTGCTTCGAGAAAACAACCCCGAGCACGGCGAGAATTGCAGCAGCCGCTGCAACGTCCCAAAAAACGCGCTGTGCGAACGTCCAAGCCTCCCTGCGCGGCTTTCCTCGTAAGTACCCGGTAAAAACGGGTATAAAGGAGCCCCCCAGGGAGCCTTCCCCTGTAATGCGTCGTATCAAATTGGGAATGCGAAAGACCAGGATAAACGAGTCGGCCACCGGCGAGGTGCCGAGCAGTAGCGCTACCCGCTGATCGCGTAAGTATCCGCAAATCCGGCTGATAACGGTGAAAAGGGCTATTACGGAGGCAGATTTTAGAATCTTGCCCTTTTCGGTCAATCGGCGGTGACTCCGATGCTAACCCTTTAAGCACCAATAACTTGACAAAACCGATGGCAAGAATAACATAACCCCTGTGAACTTAGCAAGATTCTCCCCGCAAAAGGCCTAAAATTCGTGAAAAGTCGCGCCACAGCCTCGACCCGCAAAAAGGTGGTAGTGTCGCTTCTGGACCGAACTTACATCAACGGGTACATCAACCCCTCTACCCTTGCGAAAACCGACAGTCTCGACCTGCTAACCCCCGACGGCGAGCATCTGGAAATGGCCATGTCGGCCGTCAAGTCGGTCTATTTCGTCCGCGAGTTTCAGGATACTTTTCAGCCCGAGCGCAAGGTATTCTTGAGCCGCCCGAAGCTGGATGGGCTGTGGGTCCGTCTGCGCTTCCGGGACGACGACATGATGGAAGGCATCGTGGCGAACGATCTGCTCGACCTGCTAGATAATGCCGTGCAGCTCACTCCCCCGGACCTGCACGGGAATACTCTTCGTTTGTTCATTCCCCGCTCGGCGCTCTCGGAATTGAAGGTGCTAGGGGTGGTAGGCGCTGCCCGCCGCACGCCGCGCGTTTCCCCGGTCGCCCCGTCGTCGCAAACCAAGCTATTCAACGAATAGCCATCCGCAGCGACACCGCTCGATGCCGCCGATTCTGGCGCGCGTCGTATCACGGTTCGCATCTCTGTTGTACATTGAGGCTACGCAATAGCCTGCACGAGGAGACGCACTATGAGACTGGGCGAGATCGCGACAAATCTGGGCTGCGAGGTGGATGGGGACGCAAGCCTGGAGATAACCGGGGTGGCCGGGATCGAAGAGGCGCTGCCGGGAGATTTGACGTTTCTCGTGAACCGCAAGTACCGCCCGGCGCTGGAAACCACGCGCGCGTCTGCAATTTTCATAGCGAAAGACTCCGGTCCGGTGCGCATCGCGGCCCTTCGCTCCGCTAATCCGTATCTCGATTTCGCCCTCGCCATCGAGCTATTTCATCCGGCGCCGCGCTTCAGCATGGAAATCCATCCGACCGCTGTGATTGCGCAGACGGCGAAGATCGCTCCGGGCGCGCATATCGGGCCTTACTGCTTCGTGGACGAGCAGGTCGAAATCGGGCGCAACGCCGTCTTGCACAGCTTTGTCAGCATCTATCCGGGGGCAAAGATTGGCGACGATTTTTTCGCGCATTCGCACGTGACCGTGCGCGAGCACTGTCGAATTGGCAGCCGCGTCGTGCTGCAAAACGGCGTAACCATCGGCAGCGACGGCTTCGGATTTGCGCGTCGGGACGACGGACGCTGGCACAAAATGCGCCAATCCGGCATCACGGTCATCGAAGACGACGTGGAAGTCCAGGCGCACACCGTGATTGATCGCGCCACCGTGGGCGAGACTCGCGTCGCGCGCGGCACGAAGATTGACAACCTGGTGCAGGTCGGCCACGCCTGCAAAGTCGGAGAAGATACCCTGCTGTGCGGGCAAGTGGGACTCGCCGGCACCAGCAAGGTCGGCAACAAGTGCATTCTCGCGGGACAAGTGGGCGCGGCCGGCCATTTGACCATCGGCGATGGCGCCGTGCTGACGGCGCAGTCGGGGGTGCCGGGCGATGTTCCCGCCGGCGCAATCTACTCCGGATATCCCGCCATGGAGAATCTTTCGTGGCGAAAATCGGTGGCGGTCTTCAACCACCTGCCGGAGCTGCAGAAAGAATTGCGCGAACTGCGGGAGACTGTGGCGAAATTGAGCGCCAAGTAGTGTTCCGGGCGGGGCAAGGATCCACTAGCTTGCATCGAAGCGCTCTTCGGCGGCAATTCGACGCATCACTGCCCTGCAGACGGCTTCTGCTCCTCCGGCAACCCATCGGCAACCAACTGCTGCACGCGCAGGCGCAATTCGTCGCGCTGTTCCTCGGAATATTGCGCAGCGTTTACCGCCGGGCCGTAACGGACCACGACTTCGCCGGGGTGAATGGTCCAATCGCCTTTGCGCATCAGGCGTTGCGTCCCGGCTAGCGACACGGGCACCACCCACGCGCCCGCACGAATGGCCATCAGGAATGTCCCCTTCTTGAACGGCAGCAAGCGGCCGTCGCGACTGCGTGTGCCCTCGGGAAACACGAGAAAGGACATTCCATCCTTAAGATATCCTACGGCGATGTCCACGCTTTCCGCTGCGGCTTCCTTGTCCGCGCGATCCACGGGAATCAATTTTGCCAGGCGAATCGCTTTCGAAAGAATCGGAATGCCGAAGACTTCCTTCTTGGCCAGCAGTGCCACGCGCCGGGGAATGTTGGGCGTCAGCGCCACTGGATCCACATTGGAAGCGTGGTTCGATGCAAAAACGCAGACGCCGGCGGGAACTTTCTCCAACCCTTCCACTCGCACCCGAATTCCCGCCAGCCGCAGCGAAATGCGCAGCGCCCCGATAAATCTTTGATACATGAAGCTCGCGTCACCCGTGAGCAACGTCCACAAAATCAAGAGCGGCAGCACAGACACCATCGCCAGCGCTACAAAGGTCAGGACCGCGATAGTGCGAATCATGGCTTCAGTGGCGAGTTGCGACCGGCCACATTTTCACAATCGAAATGGCGCTTCAGTCGGTTTTCCCCTTCAGCCAGCCTTCGCGAATGCGCTTTTGCTTCTCGCTAATGGGCGACATCTCGACCAGCGAGAATTTATGCAGATCAATCGAGCCCAGTGCGAACGTCAAATCGTACTCCTTGCCGTCACGTTGCACGCGCAGTGTAACCTTCTCTCCCGGCGCATGCTCGTGCAGCCACGCGGGAAGATAGCGCGGCACCGGCTGCCCGTTTAGCGCCAGCAGCGCATCCCCGGCTCGCAATCCCGCCGTTTCCGCCGGGGATCCCGGCTCCACTTGAGACACTTGCAGGGGCGCGCCAGGAGCGTGGCCGGCGGTCCAAAATCCCAGGTCCCCCGCCGCGCGCATTTCGACCTTTAGCTGCAGACCCGCGGCGCTCAAAAATTTGTCGTAGGGAATATCGTCCGTTCCGGCGACGTAGCGTCGGAAAAAATCGTCATACTTGACGCCGGCGACTTCCTCGGCGGCCGCTTCGACGCCGTGTGAATCGTCATAAAAGCGCCCCTGCATTGCGTACTCCTCATTCATCTGACGTAGCACGTCGTCGAGCGACTTGCGATCGTCCGTGGCGTCGCGAATCGCCAGGTCCAGCATTTCCCCGACGATCTGCCCTTTGTTGTAGTACGAGATACTGCGCTCCGGCCGCCGATACTCGTCGTACTTCTCAAGCCAGGCATCCAGGCTGGAATCCTCCACAGTTTGCCAGGCATGCGCGGGCCGCGAATCGAGCTCGCTAATCTGCGCGGCCAGGTCCCCGTAGAACTGATCTTTGGTCCACAGTCCGGTGCGTTCGAGAGTGTAGGCGGCGTACGTGCTCGTGACGCCCTCAGCGAACCACAATGCTCTCGTGTACATCTCCTTGGTGTAGTCCACGGGCTCCAGCGATTGCGGGCGGATGCGCTTCACGTTCCACGCGTGAAAGAATTCGTGCGCCGCGATGGCGCCGGCGGAATCCACGGACGGCGCCGCAATCGCCGTGCAATTGGAATGTTCCATGCCTCCGCCCCCTACATCCGCGTAAGGCCCGATATGAAAGAAGAAGGTGTACTCGCTGAATGGCGCGCCGCCCATCAAATGCACTTCGTACCGTGTGATCTCGCGCAGGTACGACTCCAGTTTGTCGCGCTGCCAATCCTTCCCGTCCACCACCACGCGAAAATGCGCGCCGGATCCATCGAAGCCAAATTCAGCGAACGTACCCAGTTCCGCCGGCGCGTCCACCAATTGGTCGTAGCTACCCGCGCCGAAAGAATCCGCCGCGCCACCGGCCGGGAGCTCTGCTGCGACGCCCCAACCGGACGGCACATCATCGAACTGGATGGTGGTATCTTCGGCGCGCCGATCCGGTACGTACATCAGAACTTCTGCGAAATTCACGAACGCGTGGTGCGTGTCCAATTGGGAATTGAAGGGCCCGGAATCGTCCCACTCGATGGCATATTCCACAGTTGCAGCCTGGGCGCTGGAACCTACAAGAGAGATCTTCCAGGTCTGTTTGTCCAGCATCTCCAACGCCAGGGGCGTAGCCGCCGGCGCCGCGCTTCGCGCGCGCACGTCGCGCACACGATAGGCGAAGTCTCGAACCTGATACAGTGCATTCCAGGCGGGCAGCGCAACGGTGATGTCCGGCTCAGCGTCCTTCGCGGGAATCTCCATCGAAACGTGAAACAGGTGCTGCTCCGGATTTTTCAATGAGATGTGATAGCGGATCGTGGCGGCCGCCGGGCGCACACAGAACAGCAAAGTCACAATCAAAACAATCCGCCGGGCCGATTTCATTTCTGGATTCCTTCGCGCACTTTGAATTTTTCGAGCAATGTTCCGCTTAGCCCGTCGAAGCTGCCATTGGACATCACCATCACCACATCACCCGGCCGCGCCTCGGCCACAAGATAGTCCGCGAGGGCCGCCACCGACTCGAAGGCCTTGGCCGGCTTGCGGCGGTCCACGAGCGACTGGGCGATGGATTCCGGCGAGAGCCGTTCGCCCTCTTCGAGCAACTCGGCGCGATTAACCGGACCAATCACAATCGCGTCCGCGAGAGCGAGCGCATCGGGAAGCACATGCTGAAAAATCTTGCGCCGCATGGTGTTGGAGCGCGGTTCGACCGCCGCCCATATCTTGCGCCGGGGCCAACGCGTGCGCGTGGCCTCCAGGGTCATGCGAATCGCCGTAGGATGATGCGCGAAATCCTCCACCACCAGCACGCCGTTTGACTCTCCCTTGATTTCCATGCGCTTGCGAACGCTCGTGAACGTGGCCATGGCCCGTTCGATCGCTTCGCACTCCACGCCGCGCCCATAGGCCAGCGCGATAGCGGCTAACGCGTCGAGGACGTTATGCTTTCCGGCGACAGGCATTCGCACCCGGGTGACTTCCCTGCCGCGCAACGCGACGCGGAACTCCGTAGCTTCGTCGTGCCACTGAATATCCCCGGCGCACCAATCGCACTCCGGCGCAAGGCCGAAGGTCTCCACCGGGCAAAATGCTTTCGCGACGGCAGCCTTCAACTCCGGACTCTCGCCCCAGAGCAAGATTTTCCCTCGCCGCGGAACCAAGTTCACCAGCCGCCGAAACTGCAGGGCGATGGACGCAAGGTCGGGATACACGTCCGCGTGATCGTACTCGAGAGATGTAAGTATTAACTCGTCCGGGTGGTAATGGAGGAATTTCGGAACGCGATCGAAGAAGGCCGTTTCATACTCATCCCCTTCGATGATGAATTCCTCACCTCCGCCCAGCCCGTAACTGCGATCGCCGAAATTAGGCGCCACGCCTCCGACCAGAAAATCCGGTTTCCGCCCAGCCACCTGAAATATCCATGCGAGCATCGCGGTCGTAGTGGTTTTTCCGTGCGTCCCTGCAATCACGATCGAAGTGTGCCCGGGAATGAAATATTCCTCCAGGAGCTGGGGCATGGAACAGTAGGGCAGCTTTTCATCCAGGATGTACTCGACCTCCGGGTTCCCGCGCGCGACGACGTTCCCGATCACGCACAAATCCGGGGCTGGCCTCAGATTCTCTTCCCGATAGCCTTCGTACCATCGAATGCCGAGTGAATCCAGGAGCGTGGACGCCGGCGGATAGACGTTGCGGTCAGAGCCGGTGACGTGAAATCCCCGCTCCCTCAGCATTCCCGCAACTGGCGCCATGGCCGCGCCGGCGATGCCCAGCAGGTGGATATGCTCGGCCGTTCTCTTTGGCCTCGTTGAAATAAGCGCTCTCCTTCTGTTCGCAATCGTCGCCGCTCGACTCACGCCACAACGCGCCCGCACTCATCGCCGGAATCCAGTTTCTACCCGCGGCAGGCTGGCTCCAGAATCTCGATCCTCGAGCTTTCGTCAGCGCGCAGGCGCGCGCGCACGCCCAACGGCAACGTCAGCATCGCCCGCGCCGTATGGCCCACCGGCGCGCCCCACACCACGGGGAATCCCATGGTCCCCAAAATTCGCCGGGCGACATCACGTACCGTCTCGCTCCCCGCAGGAGCTTCACATTCCGGAAAGTCGCCCAAAACCACGCCGGAAACCCCGCGCAGCTTGCCGGCCTGCTTCAAATGCATCAGCGCGCGATCCACTTGCCAGGGCTTCATTCCGCGGTCTTCGAGCACCAAAATCGAGCCGTGCGTATCGAGTTCCCAGGGAGTTCCGAGCGCCGTTTCAATCAGCGTCAAACAGCCCCCGAGCAAGATGCCATCCGCCGAGCCGGGCATAATCGCCTCCGTCCCGGACAACTCGATGGTCCAACCCTGCTTGGTGTCGGCCACGGCGTGCGCCAAGCTTGCCAAGTCATAGCCTTCAGCCGCTTCGGCGCCTTTGTCCAGTCCAGCGGCCACCATGGGCCCGTAGAGCGTGACCCAACGAAATTTTTGCCACAAGAAAATCTGCAAGGATGTTAGATCGCTGTAGCCCATCAGAATCTTCGGAGTAGCCAGCGCCACGCTGAGTCCTTCCAGCAGATAATTTGATCCGTAGCCGCCGCGGGAACAGAAAATTCCGCGCGACGTGTTCTCCGTCAGAGCTTCCCGCAGCGCCGCCCCGCGTTCCGCCGCGCTTCCGGCAAAAAAATCGCCCGACGCGAGCACTCGTTCCGGATCGAATTTCGCTGTGTAGCCAAGCCGCACAATTTCTTGCAGGCCTTGCTGCAAACGAATTTCCTTCACGGGGCTGGAGAGCGAAAGTATGCGCACGGCATCGCCGGGGCGCAGCGGTTCAGGCTTGAGAGATTGCGGCATGTGCCGCACTGGAGAATAAGGAATTTCGCGCGGCGAGTCCAGAAGCGTGCGAGCGAGTGTTTACATCCGGACAGCAGTACTATTTGCAGCTAAAACGGCGTCACGGTCAGATACACGTCGCCCACTCCGCTGGCTGGCTCCGCGGCGACCGTATCCGGGGCATAGAACGCCGCAAAGCGACCATCGTCGCTAAGCGGGGCCGCCGTGTAGCGATCCGCAATCACGGCGGAAGCGCCCGCAGCGGGTTTCGCACCGCTGAAACTCCCAAGGCTCGTGCGCAACAGCGGCGAATTAGCAAGTGAACCCGGGTTGGACGGCACCGCGTAAGTGTGCGCCGTGCAGGGTGCAATCGCCCCAAAACAGCTGTCCCGAATTACCAGCAACCCTTCGGTGCTCACGGACCCGGCAGCCGTGCTCGAACCGCTTACGGAGACAAATGAGATGTATCTTCCGGATGCGCTGATCGCCGGCGAAAAGCTTGGCAGCTTGGCGGTTGCGGCGCTGCTGTCGTTCACGATCGGGGTCGTTGACGGGACGCAGCCGTCGGGCGCCGTTTCGCCCAGGCAAGCATCACGCAGGAAAACCTTGCTAGCTGTCGCGCCGTTCCCGCCGGATGATTCCGGCGGTTGGGATTCGAACACCACGAAACGTCCATCATTGCTGAGCGACGGCGCAATGTTCGCGCCGGTCAGAGCAGCTCCATCCGGCGCGTACGAAACTCGATCGGCCGCGGCTACGCAATAAACGGGAGCGTCAATTCCCAGGCAAGTGTCCGCTAGCACGACCTGCGACGTGCTCACCGTATTCTGCACTGCCGGTTTGGCCGCCCACATTTCCAGCACAACATAGCGACCGTCGGCCGAAATGGCGAGACGTCCAGCTTGCGCCCCTGCGATGCGATCGTCGTCATCCACCGGCACGGCTACCGTTCTTGGAACGCACGATTTCGTTCCCGTCGGGCCCGCGCACGTGTCCCGCACATAGGCCTGGGGCAGCAACGCGGATTTTTCCGTCACAAGGTTAGTGGCTGCGGACAAGAACGCGACAAATCGGCCGTCGCCACTCAGAGAGGGGCTTGAGCTCGGCCCATTGGCAGCCCCGCCATCGAGGCTCGTGGAAATAACTTCCGTGTGCGGGGTGCAGCCCGAAGGAGCGTTGGCACCCTGACAAAGATCCCGCACATACAACTCCCAATATCCCAGCGATGCGGCGTTATTTCCAGCCACCAGATTCGTAGCACGGGATACGAACGCGACAAACCGGCCGTCGCCGCTGATGGCCACTTTCCTGCCGGCTTTGCCGTTCGGAGCGCCACCCTCCGGTGCCACGTCCACGGCCAGCGTCTTGGGAGTGCAATTCGTCGCCCCGGCGCATGTGTCGCGGACAAAAATGTTTCCCGAGTTTGCCGGCGCGATCAGATTGTGCGCCTGGGAATAGAACGCGACGTATCGCCCCGTCGAGCTGACCGCCGGCGCTTCGCTGGGTCCGTCGGCGGGACCACCCGCCGCGCTGACCGAAACCACCAGCGGAAACGCCGTCGCCGAGCCGGTGGCGGAAATGGTGAACGCAACCGGAGCGGACACGGACACACCGCCGTTCAGGTTCGTGTTCAACACCGTGATTTCCGCGGTTCCCGCGGTGGCGATATCCTCCGATTGAATCTGGGCGGTGAGCGAGGTCGCGCTGCTGAAGGTCGTGACGCGCGCGCCCCCGTTCCAGTCCACCACCGAATTCGTAAAGAAGTTCGTACCCTTAATCGTCAGCGTGAAGCCTAAGCCTCCTGCCGTGGCGCTGCTTGGGGCGACCGAGGTGATCGTCGGCGTCGCCAGTGGAGTCGGGGTGACCGCGAAGTTCAGGGGCGGCGACACCGCGCCTCCGGAATTGGCCACCGTCACGGGAATCGAGCCGGCGTTCGCCACGTCCGCTGCCTTGATTTGCGCCGTCACCGTGCTGGCGCTCACAAACGTCGTCGTGCGCGAGCTGCCATTCCACTTGACCGTTGCGCCAGACGAAAAACTCGCCCCGTTCACCGTAATCGTGAAGTCGGGGGCACCCGCAACCACGCTGGCAGGCGAAATCGAACATATCGCCGGCGCGCCCGAAGAAGAAACCGTGAATCCCACCGAGGGCGAATAAATAACGTTCCCGCCACTCGTGTACGTGTACACGCTGATGCTGTTGCAACCTGCGGTCAACAGGTCAGTGGAGGATAGCTGTGCTGTCAACTGCGTGACGCTCACAAATGACGTCGCGCGCGGACTACCGTTCCAGGAAACTACCGAGCCGGTGTAGGGCGGCGTCGGGTTAGGGATGCTGGGGTTATTCGAATTGCCAGAGACAAAATTCGTGCCATTCACAGTGACCGTAGCCGAGGTGCTGTTCGGGCTCGCGTTCGTGGGACTCAGGCTGGATATCAGCGGAGTGTTCGCTTGCGTCGGATAAATCACGAACGGCGCGCCGTTTTGGCTGACGCCACCGCCCGGGATCGGGTTCGAAACGGTGATCACCCCAGTGCCGGGTGAAGCCACATCCGAGGCCAGGAGAGTCATGGCAATCTGGTCCGTGTTTGTGTTGACGTTCGCTGACCGTGGCGAGCCGTTCCAGTATGCCGTAGAGATCCCGGTTGATCCGTCAATGAATCCCGTTCCGGCGATAAAGACGGTCAAGGACTGGCTCCCCGCCGTGATGCTGCCGGGATACAGCCCGGAGATGATCGGCGTGGGATTCGGTTGGGTCGTGGTTCCGCTGGATCCGCAACTCGACGTTAGAAACGTCATCACCGCAAGCACCCCGAGCGCGGTCCACCGCAAACGCATCAAGCCTGTCCTCCTGTGATTTTCATCGGTAGTGTTCACGAAAACTAGCGTCGCCGTTCGTTGGCGGTGCTGGGATAACCAAACGAGGGAAGCGATTTAACCGTCTGCGAGTCCCTCGGAAAACGACCAAGAATTGATAGCATCCCCGTGCACACTCGTCAACTCGGATTCTCACAGGGGGTGATTGGTTGGCCGCAAATAAGTGCTTCTGTACCAGCGTGCCGTCATTCTGTCGGCGCCAGCGACTAGCCCGGGATTGCGGTCGGCGGAACGCCGGAAACCTGCCGCAATTGACGTTCACCCGTGCATCGGTCGAGCCTCAACCTTGGCGTTCAGAGCGCCAAACTTAGTGAAGAGTTCGCGCTCCTGCGGGTACGTCAGCTCCGCCTCGAAATCAACCACCAACCCGTCTTCGGTGTTGTGCGTCTGCCAGCGGCGCGCCTGAATCTTGGCCTCTTCCACGATGCGATGGGCCGGAATCAATAAATCCGCGTGTGGGGGGGGAGGTCAGCTCAAATATCATCATCCGCGTTTGCAATCCCAGTCGGTCTTCCAGAAAACCCAGCGCGATCAGCGCCACCAGTACCAGCAATGTGGCGAAAACGGCGGTTGCCAGCATCCCCGCGCCCACCGCCATGCCGACGCTCGCCATCACAAAAATCGTGGCCGCGCTGGTGATCCCCAGGACGGCTCCACGCTCCCGAATCACCACGCCGGCCCCGATAAAACCAATCCCCGGAATGATCTGCGCCGCGATGCGCGTGTGGTCGCCCCCGACGTCCTTGGCCATCTCGTAGGAAATGATCGTGAATAGCGCTGCACCGAAGCAAATCAACATGTTCGTGCGAATGCCGGCTGGTTTGTGGCGCAGTTGGCGTTCGAGGCCAACCAGGCCACCCAAGCCAGCTGCCAGGATTAGCCGCAACAGTATGTAGGAATTCAGATCGTTGAGCATGCCGCCCCCCGGTGTCCCCGGTGCCTCCGCTGGCGGGATTCTACCGGAACGCGCCACGGGAGTTAAGCTCCTTACAAGGGCGCGCGCGAATCGTCCCGCTGCCCGCTCGTCGGGGCTCAGGTCGCTGCCGTTCGGCACCGGTCTCGCAACACGTATCACCAGCGCAGATTTCACCAGTCTTGCACGTCGCAGGAGGGAAGCTTCCGACGCCGGATTATCCGCAAACCGCATTTGCAGTAATGACTTCGTTTTCCCCGGATTCAACCGCGGCGACGCGCAAAACGATCAGCGTTCGGTCATCGTGCGGTTCCTCCGGCCGGCCGCTGAACTTGTCCGTCGCCTTCATGATCGTCGCCGCAACCTCCTCCGGGGAGGCGTTCGGCTCCAGATTCCCCAGGACGTCGGCCAGGCGCGCGAATCCAAATTCCTCCTGGTGTGCGTTCATTGATTCCAGGATTCCGTCGGAGGCGAAAATAACTACGTCGTGCGGCTTCAGTTTGATCTTCAGCGTCTCGTATTCGGTTTCCGGGAAGATTCCGAGGGGAGTGCCAACGACCTGTAGTTCTGTCGCTTCCCGATCGCGCACCAGTATGGGACGCGGAATCCCGGCATTCGCGACGTTCAGGACCCGTTTTCCCACGTGGTATTGAGCGAACAGCAGCGCCGCGAATCCCGGGCTGATATTCGACGCGCACAGGCGCCCGTTCAACGTGGCAAGCATTTCCGCGGGCGTGAGCTCGTGGTCGGCGGTGTGCTCGCGCAGGATGCCAACAGCCATCGAAGCGTACAGCGCCGCCGCCGTCCCTTTGCCGGAAACGTCGCCCACCGCAATGGCCAGGCATCCGTCGCCATAACGCAGGAAGTCGTAAAAGTCGCCCGCCAGTTCGCGCGCCGGCACGTAAATAGTCGCGAGTTCAATCCCGGGAACTTCGCGCGGGCCTTGCGGCAGCAGCTGGCGTTGAATGTCGCGGGCGGTATCCAGATCGCTGAGCAGACGCAGTTCATTTTCGCGCGACGTGGCGTAGAGGCGCGAATTCTCCAGCGCGATGGCGATGTAGGTCCCTAGAATGCTGAGTACTCGTTCGTGCTCGCCGCTGAAAGCTGCCAGCTTGGTGCTTTCCAGGTCCAGAACGCCAATCAGCCGCCCGCGCAGCAGCAGCGGAACCACCAGTTCCGACCTCACTCGCTCACTATTCGGAAACCCTACGTAGCGCGGATCCTTCCGGACGTCGTCAATGCGAAACGGCTTACGCTCGCCGGCGGCATAGCCGGTGATGCCTTTGTACAAAGGGACGTGGATTCGCGCCTGGATCGGCTCCCCGAAATGGACCGCAAAGACGCTCTCCAGTTGCGTGGATTTCTCGTTCCAGAGCATCACGTTGAATAGCTGGTAGTCCACAACCTTCTTGACGCGGCTTGCGATGCGCCCGAAAAGCTCATCGCGCTCCAGGATCGCGGTGATTTCCTGGCTGATCTCGGAGAGGAGTGACAGGCTCTGGTGCGACGCAGGAAAAGCCGCGCGAGCCGGCCTGGAACGCCGCTTGACGCCCGCGCGCGAAACCGACCGCTTGTGAACCTTACTCTTCTTTTTCATGGGACTAGGGCCCACATCATTGCACATCCGCGGCAAAACCCGCGAGCGGCAATCCTCCCAGCGCCGGCGCCCGTGCGGACTCCATATTCCGATTGGAATCGTTCTCATAAGCGCGCGGACTGGTGAGGACCGAACTAGAGCTTGAAGGAAGTGAGCTTGGAGAACAGGCGCGCCCGCGCGTGGATATCGCTGCGCTTCAATTTCGTCAGCCTCTCGACGCCGAACTTTTCCACCGCGAAACTTCCCAGCACCGAGCCGTACACCATGGCGCTCCGCAGAGTGCGCTCGTTGACCTTCCCAACGCCAGCGAGATATCCCATGAAGCCGCCCGCAAAGCTGTCGCCCGCGCCGGTGGGATCGTACACGTCCTCGAGGGGAAACGCCGGCACGGAGAACAGGAACTTCTCGTGCATCATAATCGCGCCATGCTCGCCGCGCTTGATCACCAGCGTTTTCGGACCCATCTTGAAGATTTCCTTGGCGGCGCGCGTCAGGTTGTGCTGGCCGGTCAGTTGGCGGGTTTCGTCGTCATTGATCACCAGAATCTGAATGTGCTTTAGCGTTTCCTTCAATTCCGCGGGCGTCCGCTCGATCCAGTAGTTCATGGTGTCCAGGCATATTACCTTCGGCTTGCGCTTCACCTGCTTCAGGACAGATCGCTGTAGCTTCGGATCAATGTTGCCCAAAAAAATATACGACGAATCCGTGTACGATTCCGGCAGCGTGGGCTGGAAATTCGCAAAGACATTCAGTTCCGTCACCAAGGTCGTGCGTTCGTTCATGTTCTGGTTGTAGCGGCCGGCCCAGAAGAATGTCTTCCCCGCCGCACGCTCCAGCCCCTGCAAATCAATGTGCTGGTGCTTGAAGACAGCCAGATCCTTCGCGCTGAAATCTTCGCCGACGATGGCCACCAGGCGCACGGGCGTAAAGTGGCACGCCGCGAGGGCGAAATAGCTCGCCGCGCCTCCCAGCGTTCGCTCCACCTTGCCGTGCGGCGTCTCGATGCCGTCAAACGCCACCGATCCCACCACTAACAATGACATGCACTCCCCCTTGCGTCCGATAGATGCCGCCGCGGCGGCCCGTATCAGCGGGCAGATTCATCGCGTTCCCGCGCGCGAAACTTCACTTACTCAATGTATTTGCCGATGATCGGCGCCAAGCGCTTCTTGGTCGCCGCGGATATCATGGTGCGGTCGGTGACAATCGCGTGCGCCAGGGCTGCCCCGCACTTGCACGCGCGCTCGTCCGGCAGCTCGCGCACTGCTTCGTGCAGCGCCCGTTGTACGTTGGACGAATTGCGATTCAGATTCTCGATGACCTCGGTCAACGTCACCGCATCGTGCTGCGGATGCCAGCAATCATAATCCGTAATCATGGAGACCGTCGCATAGCAGATCTCCGCTTCCCGCGCGAGTTTCGCCTCGGTGAGATTGGTCATGCCAATCACGTCAAAGCGCAGCTGCCGGTACGTATTCGATTCTGCCAAAGTCGAAAATTGCGGCCCTTCCATGCACACGTAGGTCCCTCCGCGATGCGCTTTCACGCCCGCGCGATCGCAGGCTTCGGCCACGTGCGCCGAAAGATGCGTGCAGGTCGGCTTGTCAAACCCCACGTGCGCCACGATCCCGCCGCCAAAAAAAGTCGCCACGCGGCCCCGCGTGCGATCGAAGAACTGGTCCACGATCAGAAAATCCAGCGGCGGCAAATCGTCGCGCAGCGAACCCACAGCGCTGACGGAGATGATCCGCTCGACTCCCAGCATTTTCAGCGCGCACACGTTGGCTCGGTAGTTGATGTCGCTCGGAGAATGCACGTGTCCGCGGCCGTGTCGCGCCAGGAAAGCCACGCGCTTCCCTTCCAGCGTTCCCATTACGATTGCGTCCGAGGGATCGCCGAACGGAGTCTTTACGCGCACCTCGCGGGTCTCCGTCAGGCCCGCCATGTGATACAGCCCGCTCCCGCCGATAATGCCAATCTTCACCTTCTCGCTTTTCGCCGCGAGTCGTTTCGTTTGTTTTACAGTTTTCGCCATCTTCAATCCACCTTTACCGGTTCGATTTCCATGTCTCCCTCGGGATCCCGAATGTAGGCCGCCTGTGTTTTTACATCGTGGCAGAAGAGCGCAATCCAGCCTTCCCGCATCAGCTCGGGAATCCACTTCTTCTTGTTTTCGAGTGTCGTCATGGGATACAAATCGAAGCCCATCATCCACGGCAGCGGCAAGTGCGCCGTCGTCGGCACCAGGTCCGCCAGGAAGAACGCGGTCTTGCCGCCGCCCGTCAGTTTCACGCACTGCATATCCGCCGTGTGGCCCGGCACGCGTATCAGTTCCACTCCCGGAGCGATAACGCGATCGGCCTCGAGCAACGCCAGCTTCCCGCTGTTCTCCAGCGGCGCGTAGTTCTCCAGCAAATAGCTGACTCGGTCGCGCTCGCTCGGATGCTTCGCGTGCTCGAATTCCCCACGCTGTACCACGTATTTAGCATTGGGGTAGGCGGCAACTATCTTGTCCTGCTCGACCCGTGTGTTCCCGCCGCAATGGTCGAAATGGAGGTGCGTATTAATGACGATGTCAATTTCCGTCGTGTCCAGGCCGTAATCCCGCAAGCGGTCGTTCAAGAACGGCCCTTCGACTCCATAGATATCCCGGAGTTTGGGGGACATTTTTCCGCCGATGCCGGTCTCCACAAGTATGGTCTTGCCGCCGGCCCGCACCAGCAGACAATTCATCGCCAGCCGGACTCGATTGCGCGAATCCGAAGGAATCTGCTTCTCCCAAAGCACTTTCGGCACCACGCCAAACATGGCGCCGCCGTCCAGTGACACGTATCCATCCACCAGCACATGGAATTCCAGGTCCCCAAGTTTCAATGATTCTCTCCTAGTCCCGCCCGCGACAGAATTTCATTCACTGCTCCGTAGGGGTCGGTTTTTCGTTCGGCCACCGCAGTTGCGATGGCATCCAGCTCTCTTTCGCCCAGATATTTGCCGGCCACGCGCTCCATCAACCGCGTTTCCAGCAACTGCAAAATCCATTCTTTCCAGTGTGCGATCTCGCGCGTCTGGCGTTCGTGCGCTTGCTCGAAATGCTTGCTGAATAAATCAATCTGCCGGCCCAATTCGGCCACGCCTTTATTTTCCGTCGCCACCGTGCGCACCACCGGCGGCTTCCAACCGTCGCGCTCCGGGACCAGTTGCAGAATACCCTTCAGTTGCTGCTCGAACCGGTCCGCGCCTTCACGGTCCGATTTGTTCAGCACGAAAATGTCGCCGATCTCCATCAGCCCGGCTTTCAGGCTCTGTACGTCGTCGCCCATGCCCGGCATCAGCACCACGATAGTGCAATCTGCCAGGCGCACGATTTCAATCTCCCCCTGCCCCACTCCCACCGTCTCCACCAGAATGATTTCCTTTCCTGCGGCGTCCAGCAGCAGCGTCGCATCTCGCGTGGACTGCGAAAGTCCGCCCAGAAATCCGCGCGTGGCCATCGAGCGAATGAAGACGCCCGCATCGGTCGCATGACCCTGCATGCGTATGCGGTCGCCCAGAATCGAGCCGCCGGTGAACGGGCTGGATGGATCCACGGCGATGATGCCCACGGTTTTTTTGTCGCCGCGGTAATGGCTGGCCAGGCGATCCACCAGCGTGCTTTTGCCCGTGCCTGGCGCGCCGGTAATCCCCACGCGATACGCGTGCCCGGTGTAAGGGAATAGCTGCCGCAGGATTTCCTCCGCCTCGCGGTCGCGGTTTTCGATCGCGGAGACCGCGCGCGAAATCGCGCGCACGTCTCCCGCGCGCACTTGCTCGGCCCAGTTTTCGACGGACACAGTCATCGCAGCGTATTCGCAGCCCCGCGGAATGGTATCACTGGATCGGATTAGACGGACGAAAGCCGGCCGCCGAAAATCATTTCTTGCCCAGAATCTGCCGCGCGATCACCAGCCTCTGTATCTCGCTGGTGCCCTCGCCAATCGTGCACAATTTCACGTCGCGATAAAACTTCTCCGCCGGATAATCCTTGATGAATCCATACCCGCCGTGAATCTGCACGGCCTCGTTGGCCACCCGCACGGCCGTTTCGCCCGCATACAACTTCGCCATGCTGGATTCCTGCGTGATGCGCGCGTCGTAGTTGCCGGAGGCAATCGCACGATCGGCGAGCCATGCGGCCTGATACGTCAACAAGCGAGCCGCTTCGATCTGCGTGGCCATGTCCGCCAGCTTGAACTGAATGGCCTGAAACTCCGCGATCGCTTTGCCGAATTGTTTGCGCTGCTTGGCGTAACGCACCGACGCCTCGTAGGCCCCTTGCGCCATTCCCAGCCCCAGCGACGCAATCGAGATCCGCCCACCGTCCAGAATCTGCAGGCTGTTGACGAATCCTTCGCCTTCTGCACCCAGCAGATTTTCCGCCGGCACGGTACAATCCGTAAAAACCACTTCACTGGTATCGCTCGCGCGCAGCCCCAGCTTGTTTTCCTTTTTTCCGGGCTTGAAGCCTCGAGTTCCCTTCTCGATGATGAACGCCGAGATCCCGTGACTTTTCTTCGTGGCGTCCGTCACCGCCATGCCCACGCACACATCCGCATAATGGCCGTTGGTGGTAAATGTCTTTGAACCGTTGATCACCCAACCGCCGTCCTTCTTCACGGCCGTCGTGCGCGTACCGCCCGCGTCCGACCCGGCCTCGGGCTCGGTAAGCGACCAGCAGCCCAGCTTCTTTCCCTGCGCCAACGGCGTCACATATTTTTTCTTCTGCGCCTCGCTGCCGAACTTATAGATGTGGTTGGTGCACAACGAATTGTGTGCGGCGACGATGATCCCGATCGAGCCGTCCACGCGTGACAGCTCCTCGATGATGATGGCGTATTCCGCGTACCCCATGCCCGCGCCGCCATACTTCTCCGGGAAAATCACGCCCAGAAAACCCATCTCGGCCAGCTTGGGAATCAATTCGGAAGGAAATTGAGACGCTTCGTCCCACTCCATCACGTGCGGCAGGATTTCGCCCTCGGCGAACTCGCGCACCGTTCGCCGCAGTTGCTGCTGTTCATCCGTCAGCGCAAACTCCACGTCGCCTCACCGATAAGTAGAATCTCCGTCAAATGCCGGTAACAGTTAATATCACACGCCTCGGCGCCGCTGGCAATCCTGACAGCGCCTAAGGCAGCGTGAAGGCCACAATCTCATCGGACTGCTTCTCCTCCGTCACCTTGGCATGGCCGCCCGCGGCAATCACCACGTATTGCTTGCCCCCGGGACGCGTCTGGTAAGTCATTGGGGTTGCACCGCCGGCCGTAGCCAATGCAGATTTCCAGAGCTCCTTGCCCGTCTCAACGTCGAACGCGCGAAACTCCGCATCATTGATCACCCCGGCGATGAAGATCAGTCCCCCGGCAGTCACGATCGGACCACCCAGGCTCGGACCTCCTGCCGGCACGAGCGGTTTACCGGGCGCGAGGGACCCGAGCGGCACCTGCCACCGAATCGTGCCCTTTCCGATGTCCACCGCCGTCAGCATCCCCCACGGAGGCGATGCGCACGGCAGATGGTGCGACTTCGCAATAAGGAGCGTGCGGTACATTCCGTATGGCGCGCCGTACTGTTGCGTGTATTCGACGTCTCCCGAGTTCTTAGCCACCGCGTCCCAATACTTATCCGCCGGAATCACCCCCATCAGCGCCGGCAGATTATTCGTATTTACCACCAGCAACCCAAGCTGCGGATCGTAGGCGTAGCCGCTCCAGTTCATCCCGCCGACGTTCCCCGGCGAAGACAGCGACCCTTGCAAGCTGGGCGGCGTGAAGAGCCCGTCGTTGCGCAGGCTCTTGATGCGCTCCCGGCAATAATCGCGGTCCTCGGGTGTGATGCCCCAGGCATCGTCGGCAGTGAGCTTCTGCGGCGAGAGCGCCGGAGGAGCGGAAGGAAAGGGCTGCGTCGGCGCCGTCACTTCACCCGGCACGTCGGTCTGCGGAACCGCTCGCTCTTCGACGGGAAATACCGGCACGCCCGTATCGCGATTCAAAACGTACAGAAAGCCGGTCTTGTTTCCCTGAATGACCACCGGCACGCTTTTTCCGTCGCGCTGCACCGTTGCCAGCAATGGCGGTGACGCGCTGTCGTAGTCCCAGAGATCGTGATGCACCAGCTGGAATCCCCACACCAGTTCCCCGGTCTTCGCCCGCAGAGCCACCACCGAGTCGGCCCATTTGTCATCTCCAGGACGCATCCCGCCGTAATAATCCGGGCTGGCGCTGCCCGTCGGCACAAATACCAGGTCGCGCTCTGGATCCACCACCATCGCCGTCCAGACGTTGCCCGCACCGGTGTGCCAAGTCTTCCCCGTACCCTGCGCGGCGGAAACCGCATCGTTCGGCGGAATCGGCTCCCATTTCCAACGCAGCGCTCCCGTGCGCGCATCGAAGGCGCGCACCACTCCGCTGGGCATGTCCGCGCGCGCATTGTCGTCAATCGCCGAACCCACTACCACGATGTCGTCAATCACCGCGGGCGGAGAGGTCATGTGGTACTCGCCGGGAATGTAACGCGCGACGTCGCGCAAGCTGATCTGTCCGCGGTTGCCGAAATCCGCACACGGGTTTCCCGTCGCCGCGTCCAGAGCGATCAACCGCGCGTCGAGTGTCGCTTCAAAGATTCTGCGGCGGCACGCTTTGCCCCTCGCGCGCGACGGATCCAGCCACGTGGCCACGCCTCGATTGATCAGCCCGTCGCCGTAGTCGGCCGCGATGTCAACCATCGGGTCGTAAGCCCAGCGCTGTTTCCCGGTCTCCGGGTCGAGCGCGATCACCCGGTTAAACGCCGTGGTAACGTAAAGAGTCCCGGCCACCAGGATCGGCGTGGTTTCCAGCCCGCTCCGTTTTGCGCGCCCGCTGCCGTCGGAAATGTCTCCGACGTGAAACACCCACGCGACTTTAAGATTCGCAACGTTCTCGCGGTTGATCTGCGCGAGCGGCGAATATCGCGTCCCTCCCGCATCATGCCCGTAATACGCCCAATCATCCTTCGCCGCGCCGGCGGGGTTCGCTGATTGCGCTGCAGCGTCGGGTGCTGCGCCACACACTAAGCCGATGGCGGCGAGCATCACAAACCAAGCCAAGTTCCGCATCAAAGCTCCCAGCCTGCGATTAACGCGCATGGTCCACTCATCCACTTTCATTCCGTTTTCGGTTCCGTTCGTTCAGTTGCTTTTGTAGCCGCGGGAATTACCGGATATCGCCGCCGCGCGCACGCTCTAAGTCGGCCAAGTACACATGGGGAAGAAAAAGATGAAACACACAGTACCACGCGGAGTCGCGGACGGCTTCGAGAGCCCGCAACATCGCCCCGCGCGACAGCCCTAACCAGCCGCGGCCGGGGCGCGCGTGGCCAAAAGATTAGCTGTTGCGGCCACCGCTCGTTCGATTCCCGCGCGGTCCACGTCGCAATGCGTCACCATGCGGACGGCATACTTCTCGGTCGGCGCGCACAAAATACCTTCCTTCGCGAGTTGCTCGCAAATCTCCGACGCCGTTCGCCGCGTCCCGTGTACGCCAAAAATCACGATGTTCGTCACCACTCTCTTTGAGTCGAGGCTGACCCCACGAATGGCCGTCAGCCCCTTGGCCAGCACCTGCGCGTTTTCATGGTCGCGCGACAAACTTTTCGGCGATTCTTCCAGAGCTATCAATCCAGCCGCGGCCAGCACGCCCGCCTGGCGCATCCCGCCTCCCAGCAACTTCCGGTTGATCAGCGCCTGTTGTATGAAATCGCGGGGCCCGACCAGCATCGAACCCACTGGCGCGCCTAGCCCTTTCGACAGACAGAACATCACTGAATCGAACCTGCGCGTGATTTCCTCCACGCTCTTGCCCAGATGCACCGCGGCGTTGAAAACCCTTGCCCCGTCCAGATGCACGCGCAGTCCTGCGGCGTGCGCGCGGTCGCAGACATCTTCCGCGATCGCCGTGGGGTACACCGTGCCGCCGTGCATGTTGTGGGTGTTTTCTAGCGTCACCAGCGAAGTCTGCGAATCGTAGTACACCTTTTCGCGTATTTGCGGCTCGATCAGCTCCCACGTCAGGATTCCGTTCGGCGCCGGCACTGGCCGCGGCATCACTCCCGCTACCGCGGACATCGAGGCCAGCTCGTACAGATTCACATGCGCCCGGTGCTCGCAGATCACCTCATTGGTCCGGTGTGTCCAGCCCATGATCGCCAGCAGGTTGCCCATACACCCTGTCGGGACGAACAACGCGGCTTCGCGCCCGAAAATCTCCGCCGCGCGAGCCTGCAGCCGGTTCACCGTGGGATCTTCGCCATACACGTCGTCGCCCACTTCCGCGGCAGCCATCGCCGCGCGCATCGCCGCCGTCGGTCGCGTCACCGTATCGCTTCGTAAGTCCACAATTTCTTGAGCCATGATTCTCCTGTCGCCCTGAATGACGCACTGGAACACTGAACCGACGGCCAACACTAACCCGAATCCGACAAGCAGAACTTGCACGCGCTGCACGCACCGTAAATCGCAGAGCTGCGACTTAGCCGAGCAGTTCCACAAATACTTCGTTCGACACGGTCAGGTATGCCGGCGCCAAACGCAGTTTCGCGCCGTCCACTTCCAATAATCCCTGTTCCCGCAGTCCGGCAATCCGCCCCTGCAGACTAACGCCGTACTTTTCCTCGATACGCGCCAGGTCAATGCCCTCGAGTTGCCGCAAGCCCAGGAACAACTCCTCCTCGAGCGCCTGCGTCTCCGTCACGGGCTCCAGCTGCTCGCGCGGCGAAATTCCCTGCTCGACGCGCTGCACGTACAAACCGGAATCGTGTACGTTCGCCCAGCGTCTTGCGCCATCGAACGAATGCGCTCCGGCGCCCACTCCGATGTACGGCTCGCGCCGCCAATACTTCAAATTGTGCCGCGAACGAAATCCCGGCAGCCCCCAATTTGAAATCTCGTAGTGTTCGTATGCCGCGCCGGCCAGCCGCGCGCACGCTGATTCATACGATTCCACCATCGCATCGTCGCTCGGAATCGCGTCCGCGCTGTATCGGCTCCCACCCGCCAGCGATTCCTTTCCCAGCCGGCTGCCTTCGTCAATCTCCAGCAGGTAAATCGAAATGTGCTCGGGACGAATCTCCAGCATTCGCGCCACTGATTCTTCCCACGATTCGCGGGTCTGGTGGGCCAGTCCCGCAATCAAATCCATGCTGATGTTGCGGAATCCCGCTTCGCGCAACGTCTGCGCGGCTGCAAAAATATCCGCCCGCCGGTGCATCCGCCCCGCGGCCTGCAATTCGCGGTCGTTAAACGATTGCACGCCCAGGCTGATGCGATTGAATCCCGCGCTGAGCCAAGCTTGCGCCTTCTCCGGCGTAATGGTTTCGGGGTCCGCTTCCAACGTCACCTCGGCCGGCGACGCCTCGCGGGCAAGATTGCCGCGCACCGTTGACAGGATGTTCGCGAGCGCTCCCGGCTCTAGCAAACTAGGTGTCCCACCGCCAAAATACACGGTGTCCACGGCTGCGTCCCGCAGCGCTGAAATTTCGCCGGACCGCGCCAGTTCCGCTATCTCCCGGCAGACCGCCTCGGCATACGGTTGGTATTTGTCGCGGGACACCACGCCCGTATGAAAATTGCAGTAAGTGCACTTCGTCTGGCAGAAGGGCACCTGAATGTAAACTCCCAGACTCATCTCTTTGGCGCCGGGACCACGTCGAACGGATCGGTCTTGGCCTGCTGCACCGCTTTGCCATCCCACATCGCTTCGCAATGCGCGCCGACCGCCTCTACGCTCACATCCTTATAAGCCAGCAATAGCCGGTACGTGCCCGGGTCCAGAATCTTGATCGAAAATTCCTGGACCTCGCCGCCGTGTACGATGTTCGAAACTGCGCCGCTCGCCGGATCGCAGCTCCACACTTCCTTGCTCCACTTCTTACGCGTGCGAGTCTGCACTGCAAATGCCGGCGCGGGGTGGTTGTTTCCGCTCACCACGTTTCTCGCGCAGACGCCCAGGCAGAAGGTAAGGCGCTTGTCTCCGCTGTTCCGGATGCGAACCATAAACGGTTGCGCCACCACTTGCTGATCTCCGACCACTTCGATGGACAATTCGCCCTTCGCGGAGCTTCCTTCGCTCACCCCGCCGGCGACCAGCAGCACCAGCACACACAACCCTGCGCCCGCTCGCAGCAATCGGCTCATGGGAGAGCAGTTTACAACCAAACGAAGTCCACTTCACGCACAGACCTTGTGCGCCTTCGTCCGGAACAATCTTCACGTGCAGTTCCCGGTTCCGCGGGCCGTCAAATTCTGCGAAGAAAATTCGCTGCCAGCGCCCCAGCGCCAGTTTTCCGCCGGCAATCCACACCGTCTCGGACGACCCCACCAGCGCGGTCTTGATGTGCGAATCTGAGTTTCCCTCCGCATGCGCCGAATTCGCGACGCGCGGCACCAGGCGATCGAACGCCGCTGCGATGTCCTCCGCCACCTCCGGATCGTATCCCTCGTTTATCATCACCCCGGCGGTGGTGTGCGGCACATACAGATGGCACAAGCCGCCGTTGCACCCCGTCGCGCGCACGGCGGCCTCGATCTCGTCGGTCACATCTTGCATCTCCGTGCGGCGCAATGTTCGCACCTGCAGCCTGCGAATCGCCGTCCCTCCGTTGCGCCGTGGCTACGTCTCCATTGTCTCCTCCACCTTCTCGAGCTGCGCCCCCGCGTTCGGCTGCTGCCCGTGCTTCGAAGCGTCAGTCAATACATCGGAACCGGCTCCGTGCCACGATTGCCCCCGCGCGACGCCTCCTTTCTATTCCGGCGCTCTCTACCATCGCGTGAAATCGGGCCCATTCATCCGCGTACCTTGCACGCCACCTGATAGGAACTCTCGTGTCGCACGCCGCGCTCGCAATGTTACTATGGCTGTTCGCCGTGAGCCTGCGGCGCGGTCGCCAAGTGGTAAGGCATAGGTCTGCAAAACCTATATCGGCGGTTCGATTCCGCCCCGCGCCTCCAATCTCCCCCAGGATTCGGCTTTCCGGCCACCTCGTCCGGCGCCCTTTGCCTCCTCTCCTCGCTTACAGTAAACTCCTGGATTCGCTTCCGCTCGGGGGGGATATTCATGCTCGTGGTAATGCAATCGCACGCCACTGAAGATCAGGTACGCGCCGTCTGCGACCGCATCGAGTCGCTCGGCTTCAAAGCCCTGCCCGTTCCCGGCGCGGGACGCACCGCCGTCTGCATCACGGGCAATTCCGGCGCGATTGACCTCGGTTCGCTGGAAGCCATGCCTGGCGTTATCGAATGCATCCCCGTCAGCAAGCCTTACAAACTGGTTAGCCGCGACGTAAAAATGGAGAACACCGTCGTGCGCGTGCCTACCGCTCTCGGTGAAGTTGCTTTCGGCGGCAACATGGTCGGAATGGTCGCCGGGCCTTGCGCTATCGAAACTCGCGAGCAGGCTTTCACCATCGCCAGGCACGTGAAAGCCGCCGGAGCGCGCCTCTTTCGCGGCGGAGCGTACAAGCCGCGCACCTCCCCTTACAGTTTCCAGGGCCTGGGCAAGGCGGGCCTGGAAATCATGGCCGACGTGCGCAAGGAATTCGGCCTCGGCATCATCACCGAAGCAATTGACAATGAATCGCTCGATCTCGTCGAAGAGTTCGCCGACGTCATCCAGATCGGCGCGCGCAATATGCAGAATTTTTCACTCCTCAAACGCGCCGGCCGCGCCAAGAAGCCAGTCCTCTTGAAGCGCGGCATGTCCGCCACCCTGGACGAATTTCTCATGGCCGGCGAATACCTTATGTCCGAGGGCAACTACTCCGTCATTCTCTGCGAGCGCGGCGTCCGCACCTTTTCCGACCATACCCGCAACACGCTGGACCTGAGCATGGTCCCGGCCGTGCAAAAGCGCAGCCATCTTCCCATCGTCGTGGATCCCTCGCACGGCACCGGCCGCCGCAATAAAGTGCTGCCTCTCTCCCGCGCCGCCGTGGCCGTTGGCGCCGATGGCTTGCTCGTCGAAGTCCACCACGATCCCGACCATGCCCTTTCCGACGGCCCGCAATCCATCCTCCCAGCGGAACTAGAGCAACTGATCCGGGAAGCCCGCCAGATCGCCGCTGTCCTTGGCCGCACCATCAATTGAAAATCCGCTTCAATTTTCGCCTCGTGTTCCTGCTGGTAATCCTGGCCCTCCTGGCCGTTCGCGAAGTCGCTCTGGAGCTTCGTCCGTCCTTCCTGCGTCCCGGGCTGCATCTTTTCGCCTACGTCGCGAATACCGGCGACGGCACCGTTTCTGCGATTGATCTCGTCAAGCTCTCTCCCGTAGCGACGATTCTTGTCGGTGCGGGTCCCAGCGGCTTGCGCGCTCATCCCACCCGCCCGGAAATTTGGGGCCTCAGTTCCGCCGGCGGGTACGCCTGGATTCTCGATGTCCGGTCGAATCAGATCGTCGCGCGCATTCCGGTTGGCGTCGCGCCCTACGCGCTGGATTTTTCTCCGGATGGCCACCGCGCTTACGTAGCCGCATCGGGCTCGAACGCGGTCGTGGCGATAGACACCGCCTCGCGCCAAATCGTGGCCCGCGGGCGCGCCGGACGTCGCCCTTGGATTGCTCGCGTTTCGCCCGACGGCAAGACCGTCGTGATCTCCAATCGCGACGATGCCACCGTGTCCGTGCTCGACGCCGCGACGCTGGCGCAAATCGCCACGATCCCCACCGCGCCCGACCCCGAACAAATCGTCCTCCTCCCCGACGGTTCCAAAGCCTTCGTTACCTCCGGCTCATCGGATCAGATTTCCGTTGTGGATTTGAAGCGCAAGGTCTTGCTCACGAATCTCGCACTGGGTGGAACGCCCGACGATATGGACTTGAAGGCCGATGGCGGAGAACTCTACATCACCTCCAGTTCCGCCCACGGCCTAGTAATCGTCAATACCAGCACCAATGAAGTCGCGGATTTTCTCCTGCTCGGCATGTCGCCCACTTCCGCGGCCTTCGCGCCCTCCACGGACACGCTCTACGTCTCCGACACCGCAGCCGGCCACGTCGTGCCCGTCGCCGTGGACACCCGCCTGGTCGGGCGCCCCATTCAAGCCGGCCAAGCTCCGCTCACTTGCGCGCTCACGCCGGGTGGCGACATTCTGCTAGTCGTGGACACCGCCTCGAACGACCTCGCCGCCATCCGCACTAGAACCTTGCCATCCAGCCAGTCCGGACTCGCGCCGCCGCGTCCTCCGACTGCGATGATTCCCGTGGGCCCCCGCCCCCGCGATCTGGCCATCAAAGTATTCTGAAGCGTGCACCTGCCGCCGAGCTACTGCACCACCAGCGTCAACGTAAAAGTTCGGGTCGGATTCGCACCTGAGGCTGTCACTGCGCCAGTAGCCGTCGCGGTAACCGTCAGCGTGTAGGTCCCCGCAGGCGTCCCCGTCACCGCGGCCGCTCCGCCACCGCTGCCAAAGCAAGCCGCGAGCCCCACCGAGAGCAGCACAGCCATCGCGCCGGTCTGCGCGATGCGCATCCCGTGCGCCAGTTCCCGCTCGCCCGCCGACACCCACAATAAGACCGGAACCAACAGCAGTACCAAGACGTAACCGACACTCCGCGCTGCCTCATCGCGCCCCCGCTCGCCGGGCACTCCGTCATACGGCGCCGCGCTAGCTGCGATCGTCGTTGCGCTCACCGTAAACGGCACCGGCGCTCCCGTCGTCACATTCAACGAAGCCGGCTGCACCGTGCAAGGGATCGTCCCCGTAGCCTCCACGCAACTTAAATTCACCATTCCCGTGAACCCCTTCAGCGAATCCGCCACCAGGTTGTAAGTCGCCGGACTTCCCGCCGTCACCGTCTGGCTCGCGTTCCCGGAAGTCGCCAGGCAATAATCCATCGTAGTTCCGGACAACGCGATGCTCTGCGGACTCGTCGCCGCATTGTCCGTAATCGCCAGCGTCGCGGTCTTCGTTCCCGCGCTGGACCCGCACGGAGCCGTCGCCGCCAGAGCAGCCGGAGTGAACGTCAACGCCAGCGTGCAGTTCCCGGCCGCGGGCACGCCCGCGTTGCAATTATTCTTCGCTGTGAAATCCGCCGCGTCCGTAACACTCGCGCTCGCGACGGTCAGCACCGCCGGCGCCGTGCCGCTATTCGTAATTGTCACCGTCACCGGCGTGGACGCGGTCCCTGCCAGAACGCTCCCAAAATTGATCGCGCCCGTCGGCGTTATCGTCGCCGCCGCCTGCACCGCCGCTCCGCTCAGCGTCACAACCTGCGGGCTGCGCGGCGCATCATCGAAAATCTGCAGCACGGCCGAACGGTTCCCCGTTTGCGTGGGAGCAAATGTTACGTTCATCACGCAACTCTTGCCTCCGCCCAGCGGGCTTTGCGAACAATTGTCGGTCTCGGCGAAATCCCCCGGATTCGTGCCCCCGATGCTGATGGTCATCGCCACCGCCGATGTTCCGGTGTTGCTGATGTTCACCACCTGCGCCGTGCTCGCCGCGCCGATCGTCTGCGACGCAAAATTCAAGCTCGTCGGAGCCACCGAAATCCCCGCCGTTCCGCCCGTCCCGCTCAGCGCCACGCTTTGCGGGCTCCCCGCCGCATTGTCGGAAATCGCCAGCGTCGCGCTCACCGGTCCGTTCCCCTGCGGCATGAAATCCACCGAGATCGTGCAACTCGTTCCCGCCGCCAGCGCCCCGCTGGGATAAGGACAAGGGCTCGTGCCTTTTACATAAAATCCAAAATTGGTGGAATTGCTTCCCGTGACCGCGATGGACGTCAGATTCAACTGCGCGCTTCCCACGTTCGCCACGGTCACCGTTTGGAATCCGCTGGTCACTCCCACCGGCTGCGTTCCAAACGAAAGCGCCGCCGGCGTAACGCTCAAAAGCGGCGCCATCCCCGTCCCGGTTCCCGTCAGTGTCAGCACCTGCTGCGACCCCGCCAGAAAGCTGGAGTTGTCCACAAATCCCACCTCGGCGCTCACCACCCCGTTCGTTGTCGGCGCAAAGTAAAACGCCAGCTCGCAACTCGCGCCCGCCGCGAGCGGCCCGGGTGCGCACGGCGTCGCCGTACTGAGCACCGGAAACTGCGCGGCGTTCGCGCCCGAAGGAAGCAGCACGTTGCTGATCGTCAACGGCTGATTCCCTGCATTCGTCAGAGTCACGTATTGCGCCGAACTGCTGACCGTCCCTTCCGGCTGGCTTCCGAAGTTGATGCTCGCCGGCGAAACCACCGCCAGCGGTCCTCCTCCAACGCCCACCGCTTCCAGCACCTGTGATTTGGGTGGCGCGTCGTCCGCGAAAGTCACGAAAGCCGTCTCTGGCCCCACCAGCGACGGCACGAATCCCACCTCGAACGAACACGTGCTCCCCACCGCAATCGGCGCGTCCGTGCAAGCGATCGGATTCTGCAGCGAAAAATCGGCGCTGTTCGGCCCGGTCAGCGTGACGCTGGAAATATCCAGCGGCGCGTCGCCCGTGTTCTTCACCGCCACCACCTGCGGCGGAATCCCCAGCGATCCCACCGCCTGCGTCCCGAAGTTCACTTTTCCCACGCTGAACGATACGCTCGCCAGCGACGCCGTGCTCGGCGCAATCTCCACCAGGAACGCGTCGCTTACCCCCGGCGTCTGCTGGCAACTCGAACACGTTGTTTGCAGTCCCGTATCGCTCTGCCCCGCCAGCGGAAAATCGCCCGATGTCGTCGCGCCCGCCACATACACGTTGCCGTTGCCGTCCACCGCAATGCCATTTCCCAGCGAGTTCGCCCCCGTCTCCGGCGGCGACGTCCCGCCGAGCGGAGTCGAAAAAATCAGCGATGCGCCGCCCGCCATCGTCGGGTCCAGCTCCGCCACAAACGCGTCCTGCCCGCCGGTGAACGGCTGAAAATTGTATTGCGCCGGAAAATCCACCGAAGTGGTCCGGCCGGAAACATAAATCTGATCCGCCTCCGCGAACCACACGCTCAGTCCCGCGTCGCTTTGCCCTCCGCCCAGGTACGTCGAGTACAACAGCGATGTCGTACCCGCGCCATTCTGTCCGATCGCCGCCAGGAACGCGTTGGCCGTCCCCTTCAGCGCCGTCTGGTATCCTGCGATCGCTTCCGGCACCGTATTCGCCCCGGGGAAGTTTGTGGATTGTGTGGTCCCGGTCACGTACACGGTGCCGGGCAATTCCGCGCTCACGGCAATCGCCAGCGCTTGATCCATCCCTCCGCCGCCCAGAAACGTGCCGTACGATAAATCCGCCGCGCCGTTTCCCGAGGGCAGGATCTTCATCACGAATCCGTCCGACGGATCTCCCGCGTACGTCGTCTGAAAACCGTTCGTCGTCACCAACGTGCCGGTCGGGTCCGACGTATAGCCGGCCAGGTACGCATTCCCCACCGAATCCACCGCCACGCCCGTTACCGTCGCCTCCGCATAAATCCCCAAATACGTGCAGTACTTCAAATGTGGCGTCGCTCCGCTCACCACTGGCTGGAATTCCGCCAGAAAACCGTCCGTGCTGCCCCCGCTGAAGACCGGCTGAAACGGGCCGGCCACGGTCGTCGAAACGGCCGGCGCAACTGTCAAATTGGATGATCGCGTGTCCATCGCCACATAAATATCGCCCGCGGAATCCATCGCAATGCCGCCCGTGCTCAGGGAGCCCTCATTGCCGTCCCCGCCGAACAACGTCGAGTACACCAGCGTCGCGCCCGATGGGCCAATCTCCGTCACCGCCGTGTCGTTCACCGTCGCGCCATTCATTCCCGCGGTGAGCGAACTTCCGTCCGTCACTGGATAGTCCACCGACGTGCTGGTCCCGGCAATCGCCGCGTTTCCGCTCGAATCCACCGCAATTTCCCCGCCCGCCTCGCTCCCGCTGCCTCCGATGAACGTCAGGTACACCAGGGAACTGGCGCCCGCCTGCGTCGGGTCAATCTTCGCGATGAAATAATCGGCGCCCCCGGTCGGCCCCACTTTCACGCCGCCCAATTCCGGGAACGTCTCCGCCGAGGTCGTCGTACCGCCGATATAGACCTTCCCCGTCGCATCCAGCGCGATGCTGGTCGCGCTGTCCGCGCCCGCCCCTCCCAGAAACGTCGTGTAGGCCACGGTCAGCGAAGGATCAACCACCAGCGTCGCGCCCGGATCGTGCGGACTCATGTGAAATGCAATCGCGCCGTCTGCAGTCAGCGCATACCCTCCAGCAATCTGCTTGCGACGCGCAGCGCGGGATGCAGTCGCGGTCCACTCTTCGTAGATCGCTGGCATCTTCATGCGCATTTCACGCCCGCCCACAGTCAATATCACATCGCCCGAAGCATCCAGGCGCATCGCGTCCGCGCCGCCAACTTCCAGCCGCAATCCGCGCGCATCAACCTCGGGCGCGATCCGCAGATCGTATTCCACCCCCTCCGCGTTTCCGTACGCCTCCATGTCCACGCCCGGCAGCACATTCTCCGCCTCCGCCGCCGCATAATGTTTCACATGCGTGCGCCATCGCGCTGGATCGTTCCCCAGGAAGTAATTGCTCTCGCCGCCCAGCGCGCTCACGCCCTGCCAAGCGAAAATTCCTGCGTCCGTTCCGGATTTTTCTCTCGGATCCTGCCGCTGTTGCGAAGTGGGCTTCGTTTCGCGCGGCAATCTCTGATGTCGCGTCCGTTGCCCGCGCGGCGTCAGTCCCGCGTGGCCCGGAGTGTCCTTGCGCGGCAGATTTCGCCGCCTGCGCTGCCGGTAGGTGCGCGGGCCGGAGTTGGCGCTCCGCCGCCGTTTCCGATGCGGCTGCACACCGCTACCATCCGGATCCAGGGTCGCATCGCTGTTTGCAGTTTCCGGCACGGCCCGATTTACCAGCCGTAACTTCACCGTCCCAGGCGCTTCGGCGGTCTTCGCATCAGCGGGAACCGCGATCTCAATACCATCAGACTCCAGCGCAACCGTCATTCCCCTTCCGCGCTCGATGTACTGCACGGCCTGCCCCGCGTGCCCACCGGCCGGCTCAAAAGCGATCGGCAACGAATAACGCCGCCCGCCATGGGAAGCCGCTGCATCAGCGTCTGCAAAGGGAACGAAGGACCGATGGGCCAATAAAGAGGAAGCACGGACGTTAAACGGAGGGACTTTTGCCGGACGTTCACTTACCAGAAACGCCGCGGCGACCACTACGCAAACAAAAACGCAGGCACGATACCCCTTCGAGCCCATGGAGCCCTCCGCCGGAACACACGTCCGATTCCAGCTTGGGCGGCTCCAACACCGCAGACACCACTGCCCTGATTGTGAGGTCCCAAGTAGCTAGTGTAAGGGGTGACGAAAACTATCTCTCGAAGGATTGTGAATGTCAATCCGTGTTACTTCGGCGCACAACGTCTGTAATGTTCCAGCCGCGATGAACCGCCCATCTCTGCCGCATCTTTCACCCCGGCGCTATAGCTTTATCTCGGCCTCGATTCCCCACGCAAAACTCTCCTCACCCAGGCCCAGCTCCAGCATGCCGTCCACCGGCAGAATCTCGATCGGCAACCCGCCCTCCCACAAAGCCACGCTCAAGAACAGCGCCCGCCGCCCGCGCAGATCGAACAAATCGCGCGACATGCCCACCTCAAAAATTTTATCGAACGCCGCCGTCACCAGCGTCTCGGGATGCAGCAGGCACGCGCCGCCCTGCTCCAGCACGCAGCCGGCGATTCGCCCCCCCTTCACTTGCACTGTGATGCGCGTTTCGCGCGAATCCCACATCGTCAGCCGCAATTGAAATTCCGGCAGGCCGGCAATCGCCTGCGCCACCGGGTCCACCCGCAGATAGAAATGCGTCTCGCTGAACCCGTAGTGCAGCTCTCCCAGCACGCGCGTCCGCCCGTGCATGGTGCCGCCGCGCGGGTCCGTCGCGTACAGTCCCGCTCCCAGCCATTCGAAGTAACTGCTCTCTCGCCCATCCACGCTCACGCTCAGATAGGATTCCGGAGGCTCCCGCCGCCCCAGCTCCGGCGCCTTCTTGATCGGATGCGCCAGCACTACCGGCGCCGTTTCTCCCAGCGCCGTATAAATCTCCGTCAGGTGCTTGCGATACAGCTCGTCGAATTCGGCATCGTTGGCCGAACCGTGCTCCGGCCCGTACCACCAGTTCCAGTCGCTGCCTTCGGCGGCCAGCACCGCTTCATACGCCCTCGCCAGTTGCTCGGCGCTCACTCCCGATTTCCGCTCCGCCGCCCGCGCGTACGTCTCCCGCGCATCCCTCAATAGATCCCACGCCCGCACGTCCTCGCTGTGCCCGATCCACACGTCGAAATTCGCGTTGATCCACGAAGCCGGAAAAATTCCCTGCATCACCGGAGCGTCCGTGTTGAACTTCACCGCTTCGCTCACGGTCAGCGCACGCATGTCACCGTCGTCCTGCACCCGCCGGTAGAACTCCCGCAAAAATCGCCGCCCGTTCTCCGGGTAATATTCCCAGGCATTTTCGCCGTCCAGGATGATGCTCACCGTCGCCGTACGCCCCGCCGGCTCGCGATCGCCGATCGCGCGGATTCTGCGGTGCAAATCCTCCGCGGCCGCCACCGCTCCCATGCGGCTGTACACGAAACCCACCAAATCCGAAATATAGTGATCGCGGAAAAATCCGTACATCTCCTTCCCGCCCCGCTGCAATTTCCACGGAGAGTACAAATCCGGTCCGTTTTCGGGATATCCTCCCGCGTCGCGCCAGAATCCGATATTGCGCGTCCGCCCCAGCACTCCCTCGTCCGTCGCGAACCACTGGAATCCCAGGGCCATCGCGATCTCCAGCGCTTCGTCCGAAACAGATCCCTCCGATGGCCACAAGCCCGCCGGCGGCTTGCCGAATACCCGCTCGTGATAATTTCTCGCGCGCAACAGTTGCTCCCGCGCGTCGGCGGGAAAGCGGAAGGGCGGCCGCGGCAGCGGCGTGTGCGGATTGGAAACCCGCGCGATGTCCGTATCGCACAGCAGCGGAAGAATCGGATGGTAATACGGCGTGGTGGATATCTCGATTTGCCCCTTCTCCGCCGCCAGGCGGTATTCCGGCAGCACCGCCCCCAGCAATTCCAGCTGCTTCTCGCGCAGCAGCGTCTTGTCGCGCTCGTTAAACCGCGTTCCCTTCGCCGCCAGCGCGTTCACCACCGGATCCTTCGCGATGTACTCTTCGTCCATCCACGCCAGTTGCGACAGCACTTGCAGGTCTCGCCAGTCCTGCTCCTCGAAGCGCGCCACGCACGCCTCCGCCCCCGCCGACCGTACTTGCGATTGCAGGTCCGCAAAGCGCGCCCATCTCTGCACGTAAGTCTCATTCACTTGGAACGCGCGCTCCAGGATTTCCCTCTTCTGTTCGGCCTTCAGCTCGTCGGCCTTCGCAAACGCCGCCTCGAACCACGGCTCGCGAAATTTTCCGCTGGCATACTCCTCGATCTGCGCCGCCAGCAGCGGCACAAAATTGAACGTCGCGTGTACCTCCGGAAATTCTCCCAGCACTTTCACCATGCCCCAGTAATCTTTCAAAGCGTGCAGCCGCGTCCACGGCAGCAGGTACTGCCCGGACACCGGATCGCGGTACTGCGGCTGATGCATGTGCCACACCAAAACCAGATTCACGCGCCCCAACGACTCGCCCTCCCCTGATAATCGCTTCGCTCCACAATGAATCCTCGCAAACCGGTCGCAACGGCAACATTCACATCGCCGTCAAGCGCCGAAGCAGCGGAAAGCTCGCAAAGGTCTTCTCTGCGCACTCTGCGTTCCGACCTCGGCGCACTGTGCGGTAAATCTTTAGAACTTCCCCCGACCGCGATCGCAAATCTCAACCGCCCAGCACGCCCCGGGCGTCCATGCTAGAATCTCGTCGCGCCTTCATGCGCCTGCTCGATAAATATATCGGTCGCGAAGTCGGCTCGCACGCTATCCTCGGCCTCGCCGTATTCACTTTCGTTTTCTTCGTCCCGAAGCTCGTCACCCTGATGGATCTGGTCGTCCGGCACTCCGGCGGCATCGGAACAGTTCTGCTGATCTTCCTCTGCTCGCTCACCCCGGTGCTGGCATTCACCATCCCCATGGCCGTGCTCGTCGGCGTGCTCATCGGCCTGGGCCGCCTTTCCGCCGACAGCGAAATCGTGGCGCTGCACGCCTCCGGCATCAGCCTGCGCCGTCTGCTGCTCCCCATCGGCGCCGTAGCCCTCACCTCCGCCGTTGGCACTCTCATCCTCACCTTTTGGCTGGGCCCCGCCGCCATCCGGACCCTGCAGAGCCTCGAGCAGCGCTTGCTTCTCTCCCAGGCCCCCTACGCCATCCAGCCGCGGGTTTTCGATGAACGCTTCCCCCACTTCATATTATACGTGCAAGACGTGGAAGCCGCAGCGACCCGTTGGCGCGGTGTTTTCCTGGCATCCTCCGGCCAGGCCGGCGCTAGCAACGTAACCATCGCCCAGAATGCCCAAGTCGTCGCCGACAGCGAAAACAACAAGATTGAACTGCACCTGGGCAGCGGCAGCACCCACGAATACGACCCCGCCCAGCCTCAGCATTATAATGTGACCACCTTCGGCCAAAGCGATATCCCCATAGATATTTCCAGCCCCTCGGCCGGGGCCAAGAACGCGATCGTGTCCGATTCCGAGCGCTCCATTTCCGAACTCCTCGCCGAAAGCGGCCCGCACTGGCGCGACGCGCGCGTCGAATTCCACCGTCGCATCGCTTTTCCCGCGGCCTGCCTGGTTTTCGCGCTCCTCGGAGTGCCGCTCGGCGTCCGTCCCCGCCGCGGCGGTCGTGCCGCAGGTCTTATCCTGACTCTCGTCCTGATCGGCGGCTACTACTTTCTCTTCGTCACCGGCGCGCACATGGCGCAGCAGGGCTCGATCGCTCCCTGGGCGGGGATATGGGCCGGGAACATCGCCGGCATCATTCTCGGCGTCTTTTTTCTCCGGCGCATCGAAACCATCCGCAAACCCAATCCGCTTCTAGCCTGGCTCGATTCCGTCTTCCGCCGCTCGCGTCCCGCCCTCCGCCGCGAGGCAGACGCAGCCCCCATCCCCGCATCCAACGGCGCGCTCGCCAATGGGCGCGGCACTGTCTCCCACGCGGCCGCCGCCACCCGTCACGCCATGGCCGAAGGCACAGCCGTAGCCTTCCCCATGCTGATTGATTTCTACCTCCTGCAGCAATTCTTCTATTATTTTCTGGTCCTGCTGGCGGGCTTCATCCTGATCTTCGACGCGTTCACGCTTTTCGATCTGCTCGGCGACATCTCCAAAAATCACATCCCCGTGTCCATGGTCCTCAGCTATTTCCGCTATCTGGTTCCGCTCATGACCTACCAGCTCGCGCCCCTCGCCACTCTTGTCGCGACGCTCGTCACCCTCGCCGTCCTTGCTAAAAATAACGAAGTCATCGCTTTCAAGGCCAGCGGCATCAGCCTCTACCGCCTCGTCCTGCCCCTCACCCTGGCCGGATGCATTCTCGCCGGCTGCATGTTCCTGGTGGACGATACCTTCCTTCCCTACGCCAATCAGCGCCAGGACGCGCTCCGCAACGAAATCAAAGGCCGTCCGCCGCAAACCTACTTCCAGCCAGCCCGCCAGTGGATCTTCGGCGAAAACACCAAAATCTATAATTACGAGCTGTTCGATCCCGACCAGAACCTCTTCGGCGGCCTCAGCGTCTTCGAGCTGGACCCGTCCACCTTCCAGATTCGCCGCCGCGTCTTCGCCACCCGCGCCACCTGGGACAAATCCGAAAACACCTGGATCCTCACCGGCGGCTGGATCCGCGATTTCGACGGCGCGCAAGTCACGCGCTACACGCCCTTCAAAGTCGAATCCCTGCCCGAAATCTCCGAGCCGCCCAGCTACTTCCGCCGCGAAGTCCGCCAGTACTACCAGATGAACTGGCGCCAGCTGGGCGAATACATTCGCGGTTTGCAGCAGGCAGGCTTTGACACCGCGCGCCTCTCCGTCCAGTGGCAGAAGAAATTCGCCTTCCCCCTGATTGCCGCCATCATCGTCTTCCTCGGCGCGCCCTTCGCCTTCCTCACCGGCACGCGCGGCGCCATCGGCGGACTCGCCGTTGCCGTCGGCGTCGCCATCGTGTACTGGGCGACCGCCGCGCTCTTCGAAGCCATGGGTTCCGTCGGCCAGCTTCCGCCTCTGCTCGCCGGCTGGGCGCCCGACGCCATCTTCGGATTTCTCGGCGTGTACTTTTTCTTGAAGATGCCGACGTAGCCATCGCGCCAGCAAAAGGCAGAACCACGCAGTCCAAGAGCGAAGTTAAACGTTCACTTGAAGAATGGAAATCGCAATGATCCAACCACGACCGTAGATTTTGGCTCGCAGCGCAGCCCGCAAAAAAGCGCGCCACAATCCTCACAAGCGCAAAATCACAATCTCATGTATTCCTTCAATGCGCGCCCAACGAAAACCGCAACGCTTCCTCGAATTGTCGGCTCGCCCACGACCGGCGAAGACCCGCCGACGATTCTCCCGCACCCCAGCCGCGATGCCTAAGCGCTCCGCGGTCCTCGCGATATCCGTCCGGGCAGGAACAGAATCCCGCGCAGCAGTTCGAACACCCCATCCACCGCGATACCCAGAATCCGGAACGGCAGCAAAATCAGCCACACAATCGGGTTCAACACCAGCGCCAGCAAAGCCAGCGGCCAGCACAGCACCAGCAAAATGCACCACAGCAGAAATTTCACCATCATCTCCCTGCTCCGCTCCCGCCACCACTCTGCGGCGCCCTCATAATCATAAGGATGATACGTTCGCGCGCTTGATTTCGTTCCGCGCCGGCCCTAACCCGGCACCAGCGACTTGATCTTCTGGATCACCAGGTCAATTCCCACCTCGTTGTGCCCGCCTTCCGGAATGATCACGTCCGCGTATCGCTTCGAAGGCTCCACAAACTCCAGGTGCATCGGCCGCACCGTCTGCAGATATTGCTCCACCACCATCTGCGTCGTCCGTCCGCGGTCGCGTAGATCCCGCACCAACCGCCGGATAAACCTCAAATCCGCGTCCGTATCCACGAAGATCTTGATGTCCAGCAATTCCCGCAGCGCCTTGTTCTCGAAAATCAGGATCCCTTCCACAATAATCGCCGCGCGCGGCTCGATAAGCACCGTTCCCGGCAACCGCTGAAAATTCCCGTAATCGTAGGTGGGCCGCTCGATCGCCCGCCCTGCGCGCAGTTGCCGCACATTCTCCGCCAGCAGCGGCGTATCCATCGAATCCGGATGATCGAAATTTACCTGGACGCGTTCCGCGAACGACAGTTCCGGATAATCGCGGTAATAATTGTCCTGCTGCAGCACCACCACCTTCGTTTCCGAAAGCGCCTCGATAATCCGCCGCGTGATCGTCGTTTTTCCCGATCCCGTCCCGCCGCAAATTCCAATAATCAGCGGCCGGCTGTGCGTCGTCTGCGGTTTCATCGCCGAAATGGTGCGCTCCTGATCAGCACAAGAAAGCACGATGGCCCCGACATCCAACGTTGCGTCACCGCCCCGTCCTGGCGCGCATTCTCAGCGCTCCAAATTCCTGAGGCATCAATTCCCTCTTCTCCGTGCCCTCGCATGCCGGTCTCAGTGTCCTCTGTGTTTCGCTTTTTCGCGCCAGAGCATCCAAAAGCCCCTAGCGTTTCCCCTTCCCGCCCTTCTTAGCGCTCTTCTCCTCGATCACCGCCTGCGCCGCCGCCAACCGCGCAATCGCCACTCGAAACGGCGAAGCGCTCACGTAATCCATCCCCGCCCGATGGCAGAATTTCACGCTCTCGGAATCCCCGCCGTGCTCGCCGCAAATCCCGATCTTCAGCTTCGGCCGCGTCTTGCGCCCGCGCGCGATCCCCCACTCGATCAGCATCCCCACCCCTGCCACGTCCAGAGTCTGGAACGGGTCCTCCTTGAAAATCGCCGCCTTCCGCTCGTCCACATAATCCGGCAGGAACCGCCCCGCATCGTCGCGCGAAAGTCCCATGGTCGTCTGCGTCAGATCGTTCGTCCCAAACGAAAAGAACTCCGCTACCTCCGCAATCTGGTCCGCCAGCAAAGCCGCCCGCGGCAACTCGATCATCGTGCCTACCAGATATTCAAGCTTCACTTTAGCCGCAGAAATAATCTCCTGCGCCACCTTCCGCGTTTGCACTTCCAGAATTTTCAACTCTTTCTTATCCAGCACCACCGGATGCATGATCTCAGGCAATACTTTAATCCCTCGCTTCTGGCAATCAATTGCCGCTTCAATGATCGCTCGAACCTGCATATCCAGAATCTCCGGATATGTAATGCACAACCTGCATCCGCGATGCCCCAGCATGGGATTGGCTTCGTGTAACTGTTCCACTCGCCGCGCTACCGCCTCTGCGGATATCCCGATCTTCTTCGCCAGCTCAGCCTGCTTCGCCGGATCGTGCGGCACGAATTCGTGCAGCGGCGGATCAATCAGCCGGATGGTCACCGGCAACCCGGCCATCGCCTCGAAGATGCCGATGAAATCCCTTCGCTGGAAAGGCAGAAGCTTGTCGAGCGCCGCCCGTCGCGCTTCCGGCGTCTCCGCCAGAATCATTTCCTGAATCGCCTGCTGCCGCTCCACGCTCTTTTCCGGATGCTCGAAATCCTTGAAGAACATGTGCTCGGTGCGGCACAGCCCGATGCCCTCCGCGCCCATTTCCCGCGCCACTTTCGCATCGTGCGGCGTGTCTGCATTCGTGCGCACCCCGAGCCGCCGCACTTTGTCCGTCCATTTCATCAGGGTAGCGAAAGCCGTCGGCGGCTCCGGACGGATCAGCTCGATTTGTCCCGTGTACACCGAGCCGTCGCCGCCGTCGAGCGTGATCCACTCGCCCTCGTGCACCACCCGGCCGTTCGCCCCGATCGTCTTGTGCGCCAGATCAATGTGCAGCTTTTCCGCCCCCACGATGCAGCACTTCCCCCACCCTCGCGCCACCACCGCCGCATGGCTGGTCTTCCCGCCCGTCGCCGTAAGAATTCCCTGCGCCACGAACATCCCGCCCACATCTTCCGGGCTGGTCTCGTGCCTCACCAGAATCACTCTCTCGCCGCGCGCCGCCCACTCTTCCGCTTCCTGCGCGGTGAATACCGCCTTGCCCACCGCCGCTCCCGGCACCGCGTTGTTCCCGGTTACCAGCAACCGGCTGGACAATTCCGTGCGCGACATCTTCGGATCAATCACCGGATAGAAAAGCCGCTCCACATCCTCCGGCTTAATTCTTTCAAGTGCTTCTTCAACCTTGATCAGCTTCTCATTCACCATGTCCACGGCGATGCGAAATGCCGCCGAAGGCGAACGTTTCCCCGTGCGTGTTTGCAGCATGTACAGCTTGCCGTTCTCAACGGTGAATTCCAGGTCCTGCATGTCGCGATAATGTTTCTCGAGCGTCTGCCGCACGCGCTCCAGTTGCGGATACACCTTCGGCATCTGCTTCGCCATTTCCTTCAGGTGCATCGGCGTGCGAATTCCCGCCACCACGTCTTCGCCCTGCGCGTTCAATAGGAAGTCCCCGAAAAATGTCTTCTCGCCCGTCGAAGGGTCGCGCGTAAAACAAACCCCGGTCCCGGAATTGTCGCCCGTATTTCCGAAAACCATCTGCACCACGTTCACGGCAGTTCCCAGCAGCCCGGCGATCTTCTCCACCCGCCGGTACGTCACCGCCTTCTCCCCCATCCAGGACTCGAACACCGCGCCGATCGCTCCCCACAACTGCTCCTGCGGGTCATCCGGAAACGCCTTGCCGGTCTTCTCCTTGTAATAGGCCTTATACTCGCCCACCAGCTTGCGCCAGCCTTCCGCGCTCACCTCCGTATCGTCTTTTACGTTCAACGATTGCTTCAGCGCCCGCAGCCGCTGCTCCAGATCCTCCTTCGGCAGCCCGATTACCACCGAGGAATACATCTGCACGAACCGCCGGTAGGCGTCATACGCAAACCGCTCATTCTTCGTCGCGCGCGCCAGGCCCTCAACCGCCTTGTCGTTCAGCCCCAGGTTCAGAATCGTTTCCATCATTCCCGGCATGGACCGCGCCGAGCCCGACCGCACGCTCACCAGCAAAGGGTCTTTAGCGTCGCCGAGTTTCTTCCCGGTGAGCTTCTCCAGGCGCGCGATGCTCTTCGCCACCTGCCCGCGCAGGTCCGCCGGATATCTTCGCGCGTGCTTGAAGAAATAGTCGCAAGTCTCCGTCGTGATGGTGAAGCCCGCCGGCACCCGCAGCCCGATGCGCGTCATTTCCGCGAGCCCCGCCCCCTTGCCTCCCAAAACTTCGCGCATCTCTCCCGTGCCATCTGCCTTGCCCGCACCGAAAAAATAAACGTATTTCATCTGTTGGCCTCAAGACTCGCTTTAGGTTTGCGAGGGAATTTACGTCGGACGTGCCCAGGGCACGTTCTTGATAAATCACTTCAATAAACTTTGTCGGCGTTCCGACAACTCAACTTTCACATCAATGCACGCAACCCGCCGCGCCCCCTTCAACCTCTACTTCGCGTCCTCGCCGCTCAGCTCCGAAAAATCCGCAATCGTCGAAAATTCTTTAAGTAGCCCCGCCAGCAGCGCCACGCGATTCTTCCTCACGTTCTGGTCCTCAACCATCACTAGAACCTTGTCGAAAAACAAATCCACCGCCGGACGCAGCTCCGATATCGCCTCCAGCGCCTCGCGATACTTCCGCGCCTTCTTCTTCCGCACCGCGTCCTCGCCAATCCGTTGCGCCGCCGCGTGCAGTTCCTTCTCCGCCGGCTCCCACAGCAGGTCGCTCTTCACCACCAGATCGGACTTGTCCATCCCCGTCGCGGACTTTTCCAGAATGTTGCGAATGCGCTTGAACGAAGCGGCCAGCGGCACGAAGTTCTTCATGTTGCGAATGGCCTTCACCGCCGCCACCCGCTCCACCGCGTCCACCAGGTCGTCCGCCCCGGCCGCAAACGCCGCGTTGATCTCGTCGTAGGCGAACCCGCGCCGCTCGCGCAGAATGTGCCGCGCACGCTCCAGCAGGAAATCCAGCACCTGCTTCTGCACCGCCTCGGACGCTTCGATGTGCGGTGGGTTGTCCTTCAGCGCCCGCGCCGCTGCGGAGATCGCCGCGGAAAGCGATAGCGGCAGCTTCCGCTCCAGAATAATCTTCACGATTCCCAGCGCCGCGCGCCGCAGTGCGAACGGGTCGCTCGAACCGGTCGGCACCGCGCCCACGGCAAAGCAGGCCAACAGCGAATCCAGCTTGTCCGCCAGCGCCACGGCGCAACCCGTCAGATTCCGCGGTAGCGGATCGTCCAGCCCCGCCGGTTTGTAATGATCGTACACCGCCCACGCAATATCCTCCGGCTCGCCCTGCGCTCGCGCGTACAGCCCGCCCACGATTCCCTGCAATTCCGGGAACTCGCCCACCATCCCGGTCACCAGGTCGCACTTCGCCAGCTCCGCCGCGCGATCCGATCCCGCCACGTCCGCCTGCGACACGCCCCCGCTGAACCATTGCTCCGCCAGCCAGCGCGCCAGCGCACGCATCCGCGCAACCTTATCTCCGTAGCTCCCCAGCCGCGATTCGTAGGTTACCGCCGCGAGCTTCGGTAAATGGTCGCCCAGCTTCGTCTTTTGATCGGTCTGCCAGAAAAATTGTGCGTCCGCGAAACGTGCCCGCAGCACCCGCTCGTGCCCCGCGCGCACCAACCCCTTCGGGTCCTTCGGCAGGTTAATCACTGCCAGAAAATGCGGCGCCAGTTCCCCGTCGCGCGTCTCCAGGCCGAAATATTTCTGATGGTCGCGCATCACCGTCAGCAGAATCTCGTCGGGCAGCGCCAGATACGCCGGGTCGAAATCCCCGACGATCACGCTCGGGTATTCGTTCAGGTAAGCGACCAGCTCCAGCAGTTCCGCGTCCTCATGTGTGCGCAATCCGCGCCGCCCGGTCAGCGCACGAATCTCCGCCGCGATCTTGCTCTGCCGCGCCGCCGGCCGGCACAATACGAAGTTCTTCATTAACTTCGCCTCGTAATCCGCCGGTGCTTTCACTGCCACGCTTTTCTTCCCTAGAAAGCGGTGCCCGTCCGTGTGATTCCCGGTCTTCACCCCCGCGAAGGAAAATGGCACCACCTTGCCGTCCAGCAACGCCACGATCCAGCGCACCGGCCGAATGAACCGCGGCCCTTGCGCGCCGGTCCAGTACATCGAGCGCGGCCAGGAAATTTCCTGAATCGCTTGCGGCAGCGATTCTTCCAGAATCTTCGCGGCCGCTCTACCAACCACCACCTGCTTCGCGGAAAGATATTCGCCCTTCGGTGTGTTCACGATGCTCAGCTTCGATACTGGAATTCCCTGCTTCTCGGCAAAACTCATCGCCGCGCGTGTCGGCTCGCCGACGGCATCGTACGCCACCGATTTCGGTGGCCCGGTGATTTCGCGCGTCACATCTTCCTGCCGCAGCAGCACGCCGCGCGCAATCGCCACCAACCGCCGCGGCGCACCGAACGTTTCCAGAGAACTGTCAGCCGATTTTTCTACCAGTAATCCATTCGCAAGAAACTGCTTCTGAAGTATCGCTTTAAGTTCCTGCGAAGCCTTCAAAATCATTCCCGCGGGAATTTCTTCGCATCCGATCTCAAATAAAAAATCGCCGCGCAATTTCATATTCTGCTTCATGCCCGCGCCCCGGCCAACGCCGCCGGCGCCCCCGTGCCGGCCTTCTGCTTCAGCCATAATTCCGCAATGCGCACCGCCAGCTTGCGCACCCGCCCGATCATCGCCGCACGCTCCGTCACCGAAATCGCTCCACGCGCATCCAGGAGATTGAAAAGGTGCGAGCAGCGCAGCGTCAGATCGTAGGCGGCCAGCAGCGGGAACCGCTCCAGGTTCGCTCCGCCCGCTTTCGGCCACGCGTCCATGATCCGCTTCGCCTCCGCCTCGTTCAGATCGAACTGCTTCCGCGTCGAAACCGCGTCCGCATGGTCGAAACTGTACGCCGAAAACTGTTGTTCCTCCGCCAGCCGCACCTGCCGGTAAGTCACCGTCTCCGACCAGCGCACATCGAACACATTGTCCACGCCCTGCAAATACGAAGCGATGCGGTCCAGGCCATACGTCAATTCCACCGAGATCGGGTCCAGGTTCTGCCCGCCGCTCTGCTGGAAATACGTGAACTGCGTAATCTCCTGCCCGTCCAGCAGCACTTGCCAGCCAATCCCCCACGCCCCCAGCGTCGGCGCTTCCCAGTTATCTTCCTCAAAACGAATATCGTGCTCCTTCAAGTTGATTCCCACCGCCGCCAGGCTCTCCAGATATAAATCCTGCGCGTTCGCCGGCGCCGGCTTCAGGATCACTTGCAGTTGCGTGTGCTTGTAAAGCCGGTTGGGATTCTCGCCGTAGCGCCCGTCCGCCGGCCGCCGGCTCGGCTGCGCGTATACCACGCGGTAAGGCTCAGGCCCCAACACGCGCAGAAAAGTTTCCGGATGCATCGTGCCGGCTCCGACTTCCACGTCATACGGTTGTTGCAAAATGCAGTCGCGCCGCGTCCAGTATTCTTCAAGCTTTAGTAGAAGATCCTGAAAGCTCAATCCCTTGGGCTTGGCGGCACTCCGCGGCTGCTTGGTCTTGCTTACTGGCTTCTTCACGCTGGCGACTCCAGCAGCTCCCGCGACTTGAGCTTGCGGTCAATTTGATGTTCGATGACGTCGAGCATAACATCGCTCAGCTCGCGCGCGGTCCGCGCCGCGATCATTTCCTCGTTCAGCCGGTCCAGCCGCTCCCCCAGCATTTTGCGCGCTGCCGCCAGCACCGCCGGAGAAAGCGTCCGCATTCCCGGCCTGCGGCACTTGCTGCAGGAAATCGCCGAAGCGCTCGGCGAAAAATAAGCCGCCTCTTTTGCCTCGAGTCTCCGTCCGCAACGCGCGCAGGCGTCCAGTTGCGGCAACCACCCGCCCAGCTTCACCGTCCAAAGCACAAAATACGCCAGCGGCAGTTCCGGCTTGCCGGTACGCTTGATTGTCTGCGCCACCAGCAGCAGCAACCGAAAATTCGCGTCCGCGGGCTCGTGGTCCGGCAGCACCGTCTCGCTGACTTCGCTCAGAATCGCCAGCGCCACTCCGGAGCCGTAATCGCGAAACGCATCCAGAAACGATTCCACCAGCTCGCACTGATTAATCCGCACCAGCTCGCGGTTTTGCCGCTCGTAGAACCAGATATGCACGTGCGACAGCCGCTCCAGCGTCGAGCCAAACCGGCTCTTGGTGCGCCGTGCTCCGGATGCCACTCCGCGCACGCGGCCCATCGAACGCGAAAGAAAGCTGACCAGACGGTCGGCTTCGCCAAGCGGATAAGTCTGCAGGATAATGGCCTCGGATTCGTGAACTGGCATCAGGACGCTCGCGCGCCGCCGCGCCGTGGCCGCGCTCGCTCCGCCAACCCGAGAGCAGCACGCCACTGCGCTAACCCGCGCGCACGCGAAACAAATTTTTCTATCACAGCCCGCCATCCGGCGCAATTGCAAAACGAACGCGCTCCATCCCACATCTCACATTCCTTCGCGCGCCGCGCAAAATCGCGCAACCGCCCTTCGCCTCCCGCACGCACCTCGAAACCCTCTTGAAAATGTCGCCCGGTTCGATACAGTGCCCTAGTCCTCTCGTGCCACACGCGAACCGAGCCATGTCAAAAGGAACCCCTCAGTGATCCCGCTGCAAGACCTCACCCCGCGCCGCTCCTTCCCCATCATCACGCTCTTGCTGATCCTCGCCAATACCATCGTCTTCCTTTATCAAGTCTCCCTGCCGTCCCACGCTGCCGAAGCCTTCATCATGACCTACGGCGCGGTCCCCTCCAAAATCCAGCTGGCCATCGCCGGCCGCCATTACACCCTTGCGCAAGCCTTCGTTCCCCTGTTTACCAGCATGTTCCTGCACGGCGGCTGGCTGCATATCATCGGCAATATGTGGTTCCTCTGGATTTTCGGCGCAAACGTCGAAGATCGCATGGGCCCCTTCCCCTACCTGCTCTTCTACCTGGTCTGCGGCATCGGCTCCGGCATCGCCCAGACGTTATTTTCCTGGGGCTCGCGCATCCCGGCCATCGGCGCAAGCGGCGCCATCTCCGGAGTCCTCGGCGCCTACGTCGTATTTTTCCCCGGCTCGCAAATCTCCACCCTGGTCACTCTCTTCATCATCTGGTTCCGCGCGCGCATCCCCGCCCTGGTCTTCATCGGCCTGTGGTTCCTGATTCAATTCCTCAGCGGCATCGGCTCTCTCGGCGCCACTGGCGCCACCGCATCCGGCGGAGTCGCCTGGTGGGCCCACGTCGGCGGATTCCTCCTCGGCTTGCTCATCGCCTTCATCATGTCATTCAACACTCGAAGAGTCGCCCGCGCATAATCCGTCGCCCAGCCGACAATTCCAGCGCAGCTTGAATCCCCCAGGCCTACAATCCTCAAGCGTTCCTGATATCTCTCGCGCCTCCACCTCACGCAACTCCGCTTCAAGCGTCACTTGAATCTCTCCGCGCGCTCCACCACTCGCCGCACAAGCATCCTCGAGTAAATAATTAAGGTGACTTTCACCGCTCTCGCGCGTTTTACATTCTGTGCGCATCTCAACCAAATCCGCGCCTGCCCGCTTCTCGCCCCGCGCCACCCAGCAACGTCACCGCAACCGCCGCGCGCGCCTCCTCGCCCGTCCCCAGCCGCCTCGCCCAACACCACGAAAGTTGCTCCGCCCCGGCCCGAACCCAAGTTACAATGTACGCACGAATTCGGTCGCTGTTGCAGGGCGTTACTTCAGCCACCTGCCGTGCGTATTACAATTTGCAGGTCCTGTTCCCGCGGGAAAGGAGCACCGGCTCTAGATGTCCACGTCGTCGCAGCCCATTAAGCCCGACCTCAGCTCCCTGCGCATTGGCGATTCCCAGCGCAAGGCCGGTGCAAAAGGCAAGCGCTGGGGAATTGTCGCTGTGGCGCTCATCGCCCTCGCGCTGATTGCCGGCGCCGTCCTTGCCTTCCGCGACCAGAAGCCCGCCGTCGAGACCGCCATCGCCCAGAAAGCCGAAGAGGGCCGCCCTGCCCTGCTCAACGCCAGCGGCTACGTCACCCCCCGCCGCCGCGCCACTGTCGCCGCGAAAATCACCGGCCGCGTCACCGGCGTGTTCTTCGACGAAGGCATGCACGTTAAAAAAGGCCAGATTCTCGCCACGCTCGATGATGCCGACGTCAGGCGGGCGCTCGATACCGCCATAGCCGACCGCAATTCCACTCAGGCGCAGATCACCGATTACCAGGTCCAGCTCAAGAACGCCGAACTCGAGCTGCACCGCGCGCGCGAACTACAAGTCGCCGGCGTGCAATCCCAGGAAGCGCTCGATAACGCCCGCACCAGCGCCGACAGCCTCAGAGCCAAGATCGCCCTCACCAAGGAACAAGTCCTCGCTTCGCAGGCTCGCATCGCCGAAGCCCAGCAAGCCGTGGACAATTGCGTCATCCGCGCTCCGTTCGACGGTGTCGCCGTATCGAAAGACGCTCAAGTAGGCGAAATGATTTCTCCCGTTTCCGCCGGCGGCGGCTTCACCCGTACCGGCGTAGCCACCATCGTGGATATGAACTCCAACGAAATTGAAGTGGACGTCAACGAAGCCTATATCGCGCGCGTCCAGCCCGGCCAGCCGGTCACCGCCATTCTCGACGCCTATCCCGACTGGGAAATCCCCTCGAAAGTCCGCACCATCATTCCCACCGCGGACCGCCAGAAAGCCACCGTGAAGGTTCGCATATCTTTCCTCAAACTCGACCCGCGCATCTTGCCGGACATGGGCATCAAGGTCACGTTCCTCGGCGCCGCGCCGGACAGCAAACCCGGCGCAGCGCCCGCTGCCCTGATTCCCTCCGGCGCCGTGCGTGACCAGGACGGCCGCAAAATTGTTTTCCTTGTTAAAGACGATCAGCTTGAGCGCCGCGCCGTAACCATCGGCAACGCGCGCGGCAGCGATTCGGAGATTCTTGCGGGACTTGTCCCCGGCGATACCGTCGTGGTCAAAGGCCCCGCTGATTTGCACGATGGCGAAGCAGTTCAGATTAAGAAGTAGCTGAATCCAGCATCAGGAGCGCGAAAAATGGTCCGAGTGGATGGCAAAGGCAACGGAGACAGCCTCATCAAAATCCGCGGCCTGGACAAGAAGTACAAGCGCGGCGGCGAGGAAATTGACGTCCTGCAAGGCCTGAATCTCGACGTGGACCAGGGCGAGTTCGTCGCCTTCATGGGGCCCAGCGGTTCCGGCAAGACCACCTTCCTCAACCTCCTCGGCGGCCTGGATGTTCCCTCGCACGGCAGCATCACCGTCGCCGGCGACGAAATCACCCACATGTCCAGCGGCAAGCTCACTCAGTGGCGCGCCCGCCACGTCGGTTTCATTTTTCAAATGTACAACTTGATCCCGGTGCTCACCGCTTTCCAGAATGTCGAGCTGCCCTTGCTCCTCACCCATCTCTCGAAGTCCGAGCGCCGCACCCACGTCGAAGCCGCTCTCGGCATCGTCGGCCTCGCCGACCGCCTCAATCATTACCCCCGTCAGCTTTCCGGAGGTCAGGAGCAACGCGTCGCCATCGCCCGCGCCATTGTCGCCGACCCCACCTTCCTCCTCTGCGACGAGCCTACCGGCGACCTCGACCGCAAGAGTGCTGATGAAATACTTGAACTTTTGCAGCGCTTCTCCAAGGAACACAAGAAGACCATCCTGATGGTCACCCACGACCCCATGGCCGCCGAGCGCGCCGAAGCAACCTTGCACTTGAACAAGGGCGTGCTCGTCGAAGGTGCCCGCACCGGGAGCCTCGCATGAAATTCCTTCCACTGCTTCTGGCGTATTTGACGCGCAAGAAATTCCGCACCATCCTCACCATCGGCTCCTTCGCCGTGGCGCTCTTCCTCTTCGCCTTCCTGGCCGTGGTCAAGGGCGCTTTCGGCCGCGGCGCGGATATCGCCGGAGCGGACCGCCTGGTCACCATCAATCGCATCTCCATCATTCAGCCCATTCCCCTTTCCTATCGCGACAAGATCCTCACCATACCCGGCGTGAAGTCCATCACCCACAACAACTGGTTCGGCGGCGTCTATCAGGAGGAGAAGAATTTCTTCCCGCAATTCGTCATTGACCCCGAAAACCAGCGCCAGGTCATGTCCGAACTCATCGTGCCCGACGATCAATGGCAGAACTTCCTGAAGGACCGCGAAGGCGCCATCGTCGGCGCCAAGACCGCCCAGCGTTTCGGCTGGAAAATCGGTGATCGCGTCCCCATCAAGAACGCCGGTTACGGCGCCACGGGCACCTGGGAATTCAATATTGACGGCATTTATCACAGCCAGCATGCCGGCGGCGATGAGACTCAGTTCTGGTTCCAGTGGGATTACTTCGAGGAGCGCGTTCCGCAAAGCTTCAAGGGCGACGTCGGATGGTACGTCCTTCGCCTCGATAATCCGGACGACGCTGCCCGCGTCGCCAAGGCTATTGACGACATGTTCACCAATTCCCCTTACGAGACCAAGACCGAAACCGAATCCGCCTTCGCCGCCGGATGGGTAAAACAGTTTGGCAACATCGAATTCCTCATCCTCAGCATCGGCGCCGTCGTTTTCTTCACGCTGCTCCTGATCACCGGCAACACCATGGCCATCGCCGTGCGCGAGCGCGTCGGCGAGCTCGCCGTTCTCAAGGCCATCGGCTTCAGCGACGTTACCGTGCTCTTCTTTGTGCTCGGCGAATCCCTGTTCATCGCTCTCTGTGGGGGCCTTCTCGGCCTCGGCCTCGCGATTCTGGCGGTTCCCGTGCTCGGCAACGCCCTCAATGGGCTGCTCCCGGAATTGATTCTCTCCCCGGCGATTCTGGCCATGGGCCTGGCCACCGCCGTTTTTATCGGCGTCGCCGGCGGCATCCTGCCGGGAATTGGCGCAATGCGCATGCGCGTGGTCACCGCGCTGCGGAGGGTCTGATATGGCTATCCCGGTAATCTACAATCTGCGCAGCGTCCGGGCACGCTGGGTGTCGTCCATCGTGGCCGTCCTGGGCATTGCCGGAACTGTCGGCGTTTTCGTCGCCATGCTTTCGCTCGCCAATGGTTTCCGCGCCACCCTCGTGGCCTCCGGCTCGAACGACAACGCCATCGTCATGCGCGCCGGCGCCACCGCCGAGATGATGAGCGGCATCACCATCGAGAGCATCAAAATCTTTCAGGACGATCCCGGCGTGGCGCGCGACGCTGGCGGCCCGCTGGTCACTTCCGAAGTCGTCGTCGTCGCTCCTTTCCCCCTGCGCGCCACCGGAACCAACGCCAATGTTCAGGTGCGCGGCGTTTCCGCCAACGTCCTCACCATTCGCCGCAACGTGCACATTATCCAGGGACGCATGTTCCAGCCGGGCCTTTCCGAACTCATCGTCGGAAGAAACGCCAACACTACCTACACCGGCCTGTCGGTTGGGAACACGGTGGACTTCGGCGGCGGTCATTGGCAGGTGGTCGGCGTCTTTGACGCCGGCGGCAGCGCCTTCGATTCCGAGGTCTGGTGCGACGCGCGCGTCCTCGACGATGTTTACAAGCGCCCCACCAACATCTATCAGTCCGCCACCGTCCATCTCACTTCGCCCGCTGCCTTGCAACAATTTAAGGATGCCGTCAGCGCCGACCCGCGCCTCAATCTCGACGTCTTTCGCGAAGTGGACTATTACGCCAAGCAGTCCACCTCCATGACCCGCCTCATCACTGTCCTCGGCGGCCTGGTCGCCTTCGTGATGGCCATCGGCGCCATTTTTGGCGCCCTCAACACCATGTATTCCGCCGTATCCGAACGCGGACGCGAAATCGCCACCATGCGTGCGCTCGGTTTCGGCGCCGTTTCCGTCGTTGTCTCTTTTCTCATCGAGGCTCTACTCATCGCCTTCATCGGCGGCGTGATCGGCTGCCTCGCGGTCCTCCGGCTCAACGGGCTCACCACCAGCACTCTCAACTGGCAGACATTCTCGAATCTGGCTTTCGCGTTTCGCATTACTCCGGCACTTCTGCTCGCCGGCATCACTTTTGCGCTCATCATGGGCGTGATCGGTGGCCTGCTCCCGGCCATCAGCGCCGCGCGCCGCCCCATCGCCGTCGCCCTCCGTGAACTGTAACCGTTCCTTGAGGGCTTCGCCGCGAACGCGCAGTCGGTGCGCCGACAGTTCGAGCAGCCACTGAAGCATTTCCAATTCCGAAATACATAAGGTAAATCCTTCATTTCACAAAAATTTCTTTTTCCACATAAATTGCTTCCGCTCCATCGCAAGAAGCTTAAAATACAACCTGCACCCAGCACCAGGTTGCGGGCGCCGTTGCGGTTGCAGTTGCTGTTGTCTTTGCCGTTGCCTTTGCTGTTACCTTTGCCGTTGCGGTTGCTGTTGACTATGTAGGGGCCGGTTCGGCAAAGCCGAACCGGGCCTGCCGTTGACTCAACTTTTGACTTAGCCGGCGCAGCGGGACGCAGCGGCAGCGTACCATCCGTATCGGAACAACCGCCGCAACAAACGCCAGACGCCGTTGTTCCGCAAACTGCGAACCCGTTCTAATCGTTAGCACTATTGGAGGCAAGGAATGCGCAATGTTACTTCAACTCCTCAAAGATTCCGCCGCTGTGCCGTCGTTTGCGCTCTGGTAATTCTAGCCGGGGCAGCTCTTTCGCCCGGCGTCCTGCGCGCGCAGAATGCGACCGTCGGCAACCAAATCATGGGCGAACTTGCCTTCGCGGCCAAAACCAAACCCGAGAAAACGGCCGGCGTCTGGGTGGACGGCCAATACGTCGGCTACGTGAACGAGCTGAAAGGCAACAAGAAGGTTCTGCTCCTGCCCGGAACGCACGAGATTTCCTTGCGCCAGACCGGCTACCTTGAATCCACCGAGAAAATCGTCACCGAGCCTGGCAAAAAGACCATCCTCACCGTCACCCTCGAGAAAAACCCTCAGGCCCAGTTCTCCGCCGTTACCGCTCAGATCAAATTGGATGTGATGCCGGATCGCGCCGCCGTTTTCGTTGACGATCACTTCGCCGGCACGGTCAATCAGTTCCGCGGAGCAGGCCGCGCCATGCTCGTCGCCCCCGGAAATCACCACATCAGAATCGCCTTGGTCGGATACCAGCCCTTCGAGACCGACGTAACCCTGCTCGCGAAACAGAAGATCACCATCAAGACGGTTCTAGCACCAGGAACCGTCCAACAAGCAGGCCCAAAGGTAAACGATAATTGAAGTAAGCTCTCAGAATCGGCAAGTCGCAGTTCCGGCCTGAAGATCGGGGCAAGTGCGCAACATAAAGCAACACGTTAAGTATGGTTTCTAGTCCTCAGTGCACTCTCTGCGCCTTTCTCTGTGCACTCCGTGTTAAATCTTTGATCGCAACAACAGCAAGCACTAGCCCGCGACGCCAAGCTTAGCCACGAAGTCAGCCACCCAATCCCCAACCTCGCGAGTCGAAAGCGAACCCCCAAGCTCCGCCGCAGTCTTCCCTTCCCGCAACGCAGCCCGCACCGCGGTATCAATCGCCCGCGCCTCGCCCGCCCAACCCAAATACTCGAACATCATCCCCACCGTCAGAATCGCGCCCATCGGATTCGCGATATTTTTCCCCGCGATGTTCGGCGCGGACCCGTGCACCGGCTCGAATAGCGACACTTGCCCCGGATGAATGTTCCCCGAAGGCGCGAGGCCCAATCCACCCGCAAGCTGCGCTCCCAGGTCGCTGGCAATATCCCCAAACAGGTTCGAGGTGACGATCACCTGGAACTGCGCCGGGTCGCGCACCATCTGCATCAATAGATTGTCTATGTACTGATGGCTCGCCTCCATCTCCGGATACTCCGCGCGGACCAGCTTGAAAACCCGCTGCCACAAATCGTGCCCGAACGTCAGCGCGTTCGATTTGTCGGACATGCACACCCGCTGCAATCCCCGCGCGCGCGCAAACTCGAACGCGTAGCGGATGATCCGCTCCACGCCCTTGCGCGTGTTCACGTCCTCCTGAATCGCAATCTCGTCCGCCGTGCCCTTCTTGAAGTTGCCGCCCATCCCCACGTACAAGCCTTCGGTATTCTCGCGCAAGACGATGAAATTCACGTCCTTCTCCGCGCGGTCCTTCAGCGGCGTGAAGCGCTTCTCGAACAGCACGCACGGCCGCGCGTTGACGTACAGATCGAGCTTGAAGCGCAATCCCAGTAGGATGTCCGCGGCGTGCACGTTGCTGGGAACGCGCGGGTCGCCCATCGCCCCCAGCAGGATGGCGTCGAATTCGCGCCGCAACATTTCCACCGCGTCGCCGGGCAGCGTGGTGCCATCGTGCAGGTAGCGGTCCGCGCCCCAATCGAATTCGGTCAGCGTGACGGTGCGGTTGCCGGCGGCCGCGGCCGCTTGCAGTACCTTCACCGCTTCGGGGATCACTTCCTTGCCGATGCCGTCGCCCGGAATGACGGCGATGCGCTTCGGCCCGCCAGAAGAATTCTTTGCATTCATGCCGTCGCGGAAACTAACATGCGTGTCGGATGCTGTCAACGCGCGCCGGCACCGCCCACGCGCGCCGCGCGATTATTTGTTTGTATCAACTTTCCCCCGCGGAGCATCCAACCGGGCGCAGCCACAAAAGCAACGCAGCTGGATCCCAATCCGATCGGAGGAATCATGGCGAAGATGCGTGCAGTGCAAGTAAGCAAAGCGAAGGGACCATTCGAGTTTGTGGAACGCGACATTCCGCAGCCGGGCCCGGGCGACGTGCGCCTCAAGGTGCAGGCTTGCGGCGTCTGTCACAGCGACTCCGTAACGAAAGATGGCCTCTTTCCCTCGATCACCTATCCGCGAATTCCGGGGCACGAAGTGGCGGGACTGGTGGATGCGCTCGGCGACGGCGTCAAGGGATGGAAGCTGGGCGACCGCGTGGGCGTGGGCTGGTTTGGCGGAAATTGCGGAGATTGCGATTCCTGCCGCCGCGGCAATTTCGATTTGTGCCTGGTTGACCGCCAGGTCACCGGCCTTTCACGCGACGGAGGCTACGCCGAATACATGGTCGCGCAGGCCGGCACGCTGGCGCTGATTCCCGACGAGGTCGCGCCTGTGGATGCCGGTCCGCTGATGTGCGCCGGAGTGACCACGTTCAATGCCCTGCGCCATGCCGGCGGAGGGCCGGGAGAGGTTGTGGCCGTGCTGGGCATCGGAGGGCTCGGGCATCTGGGCGTACAATTCGCCGCAAAGATGGGCTTCAAGACTGTGGCCATTGCGCGCGGCGCGGACAAGGCTCCGCTCGCGAAGAAGCTGGGCGCGCACGTTTACATAGATAGCGACAAGCAGGACGTCGCCGCCGAGCTCCTGAAAATGGGCGGAGCAAAGGTAATCATCGCGACCGTCACCGGCGCCGATGCCATGAGCACGGCCTTCGGCGGCCTCGGAATTGACGGCAAGCTGTTGGTGGTGGGCGTGCCCGATGCTCCGATCCAAGTCAACGCGATTCAGGCCATCTTCAGCCGCAGCGCGGTGCGAGGCTGGTATTCGGGGAGTTCGATTGATTCGCAGGACACGATGCGGTTCAGCGCGCTGACCGGCGTGCGTCCGATGACCGAAGTTTTTCCGCTGGAAAAAGTGAACGAGGCGTACGAGCACATGATGAGCGGCAAAGTGCGTTTCCGGGCGGTGCTGAAGATCGGAGCGTGAAGCCGCCGCGCGCAAAAAAATCTCGCAGCCGCGATCCGGTGGTGCGTTGCCATTGCGCGCGCTTGGTTGCGTGGCGAAGCAGCGGCCGCGCCATGAATCGCCGCTATTCGTAGCGCAGCGCGACCATCGGGTCCACGCGCATGGCGCGGCGCGCGGGAATGTAGCAAGCCAGCAGCGCGACGGCGCTGAGCAGGATGGCCACGGCGATGAAGGTGAGCGCGTCGGTGGCGCCCACCCCGGCAAGCTCGGCGCGGAGAAAGCGAGTCAGCGCCAGAGAAAGCAGCAGGCCCAGCGCCAGTCCGGCCGCGAGCAGGCGCAGCCCGTTGTTCAGCACCAACCGGAAGACGTCGCTCGATTGCGCGCCGAGCGCCATGCGCACGCCGATTTCGTGAGTGCGCAGGCGCGTGGTATAGGCGATCACACCGTAAATCCCCACCGCCGCCAGAATCAGCGCCAGCAGTCCGAAGGAGCCGACGAACGTGCCGGCGATGCGCTGCCCGGCGCTGGCGACCTGGACCCGCGCCAGCAGCGTGGATTCATCGTAAACGGGCAGATTGGCGTTCAACTGGTGCACCGCTTTTTCGACGGCCGCGGTGTAGGCGAGAGGATTGCCGGAAACGCGCGCGAGAATGGTTACGCTTTCGGAATAGTCCTGCAGGAGCGGCGAATAGATAAACGGGAGCGAACCTTCACGCAGCGAATTGTAACTACCGGTGCGGGTGACGCCCACGATGGTGTGCCAGCGGCCATAGAAGTGCACGCGCTTGCCCACGCCGTCCTGGCCGGGCCAGTAGCGCTGCACGAACGCTTCGTTGACGATGGCCACGGGCTGCGAGGTATCGGTGTCTTGCGAAGTGAAATCCCGCCCGGCGACGATGGGAATTTCCATGGTGCGCAGATAATCCGGACCCGCGCCCGCTTCGCTTACATTCACGGATTCGTGCGGCTGGCGCACGTAGCCTCCGGGGGCGACGACGGTATCGTTGCGGGTATAGCCGAGCGGCACCCAATCCGCGAGGCTGGCGGATTCGACTCCGGGCAGCGCGGCGACCTTGGCGAGCAACTGGCGGTGAAATTCCCTGCCGGAAGCGGAATTGTATCCGGACGGGAAAAGGCTGTAGGAAGCGAGCAGGACGCGATCGGGATTGAATCCGGGATTCAGTTTTTGGGCGACGCGGAAAGCGCGGATGAACAGGCCCGCGCAAATCAACAGAAACAGGGAGAGCGCAATCTGCGCGACCACCAGCGCGCCGGCCAACCGCGCGCGATGCAGCCCGCCCGAAATACTGCCCGCTTCTTCTTTCAGCACGGAAACGGGAGCGAGGTCGGAGGCGCGCAGCGCGGGAAGAACTCCGAAGACGACTCCGGTGAGGATGGAAATCAACATGGTGACGAGCAGCACGCGGGAGTCCACGTGAAAATCGAGGACCAGCGGGATGTTGGTGGGCGGCACGAAGCTGGAGAAGGTTCCCGCCGTCCACACGGTAATCAGCATGGCGACGCCGCCGCCGGCCAGCGCCAGGATCAGGCTCTCGATCAGTAGTTGGCGAATTAAGCGCCAGCGGCTGGCGCCGATGGAGAGGCGGATGGCAATTTCGCGGCGGCGCGCGATGGAGCGAACGAGCAGAAGGTTGGCGACGTTGGCGCAAGCCAGCAGCAGAACCGCACCGGCAATGGCCATGAGCATCGGGAGAAGAATGTAGAGGTAGCCATTGGCGCCGAAGGGAGCGCGCCAGAGCGGATAGAGGGTGACGAGATTTTCGCCCTGATGATCGTCGGGAAACTGGGCGACGATTTGCTTCATCAGCAGATTCATTTCGCTTTGGGCCTGCTCGAGAACAACACCCGGTTGCAGGCGCCCCAGAAGCATGACCCACGTATTGCTGCGCGCGTGCAGACGGTCGGAACCGGTCATGACCTGCGGCGTCATCATGATGGGAATCCAGAGTTCGCTGCGCAGTCCGGTCTGATTGCCCTGGAATACGGGAGGCGCGACGCCGACGATATTGTAGGGATGCTCGTTGATTTGCAGGGTGCGGCCGATCACCGAGCGCTCGCCGCCGTAACGCAACTGCCACATGCGGTAGCTGATGACCACCACGGGGGCGCCGCCGGGAGAAGTGTCCTCCGCCGGGAGAAAAGCACGGCCGAGAATCGGGCGCACGCCGAGAAAATCGAAATAGTTCGCGGAGACCAGCGTGGCCCAGGTGCGCTCCGGCCTGGCCTTGCCGGTTAAATTCACCGGCTGGATGGAAAAAGCCGCGAGCGCGGAGAAGCTCTGCGTGCGCGCGCGGAAATCTTCATAATCGGGATAGGAGAACGGCACGGGACTGCGCGGCGTACCGCCCGAAGTGAAAGCCAGGATGTTGCCGGTGTGCACGGCGCCGGGGATGGGGTTCAGCAAGGTGGAATTAATCCAACTGAAGACGGTACTGTTCGCGCCGATGCCCAGCGCCAAGGTGAGGATGGCAGTGGCCGCAAAGCCCGGGGATTTTCGCAACATGCGCAGCGCGTAACGCACATCCTGCCAGAGCGAACCCATCGCGGCCTCCTTCACCTTTCACCTACCGATAGTGCAATTTTCCCGCCAAGGACTGCCAGACAGCACGCCGAACAGCGCGAGCGCAGAGGCCATCTTGCCATGTTTGAAGAGGGCGGGTTCACGGGCTAAAGCCCCTTCTTTCCTGGCCTTGACGGCGGGGCTGAAGCCCGGCCCTTCCGTTTCTCGGGCTGGGAAATTGCCGGCGACCGGCGGGTAGATTCTGCATGCGCTCGCCGGTGTCCGAAGATGGGATGCGGCGGGCGGAATCGGACGGTGGTGCGGCACGGCTTTTCGCTGGCGCAGCAGGGTCGTTCGGTGGCTCGTCGCGGCGCTCGTACAAAATGAGTGGCGCGGAATGGAACGCCGGCGCAGTGCGATTCTCGCGAATCCGGACCTGTCCGTGCGTACAGTTGCATCGCGAACAACTCGCGGCGCGATTGCGATTGCCCGCGTGCTGGGCGACGCATAAATTGTTTGTAGCGTCTGGCAGCACTCAGCGACGACTTGGACCCATAACCCGGAGGAAACATGTGGAGCAACAACAAGCAGTCCGATTCCCCTAGCCCGGCGGCGGCGCAGCCGGTGGCTTATCAACCAACGCAATCGTCCGCGAGCTCTAGCGTAAACTCCGCTCCGGTGTCGTCGTTTCGCTCCAGCGCTCCGGCTGCGCGAAACCTGGCAACGCTGGGACCGGGACTGACGGTAAAGGGCCAGATCTCGGGCGAGGAAGATTTGCAGATTGAGGGGAAGGTCGAAGGCCCGATTTCGTTGAAGGGCCAACGGCTGACGGTGGGACAGAACGGAGAGATTGTTTCGGATGTTCATGCGCGCGAAGTAATCGTGTATGGCAAGGTGCGCGGCAACCTGTACGCGGAGGATCGCGTGGAGGTAAAGAAGGACGGCTCGGTGGTCGGGAACATTACCGGCGGCCGGGTGTTGATCGAAGACGGCGCGTACTTGAAGGGGCAAATCGAGATCGAGCGCGGCAAGTCGAAGCTGCACACCTCGGCGGAACTGGAGCCGGTGGGGGCTGGAGCCGGCAGCAACTCGAACTAGACTCACTTTCCTACCCCGGCCGCAGACGGATCGAAACGAGAGACCGTGGCGGAGCGGGCTGCAATCGCAATGGCGCTGCAAGCGAAAGCTTGCGGCGCCATTTTTTTTGGCGGGGAGGCGGATGTTGCGACCAAAAATAGCGATTGATGAGCAAATTCTTGTTGATGGCGAAGGAGTTGAGATGGTTTCCGATTTCCGGACAGTAGCGATTGATGGGGCGCGACCGGCGATGGCGGCTGGGGATGCGCGGGTGGGGTGGCGAGGATTGCGGAACGCGTGTTGGGGGCGTTGGTCGGCGTTTTGCGCGGGATTAGAACGGGGTGCGGTTGTTTGTTTTCAATAGGTTGCGTCATTTTCTAATCCCGGAATCCGAGATTAGAAATGCGTGAGTGGTGATTGGTGAGCAGTGATTGGTGCAACCCGGATTTTGCGCTGCGCAGAGGCTGGCGCGGAGGGCCGGGGACGGGGCGGCGCCCCGTGGTCGGGCCTGCGGTTCGTTGGTTGGGTTGTTCGCCGTTGTGGCGGTGGCCATAATGCGTCCTCGGCGGAGCGGAACAGCGCCCCGACTCACGTTACCACAGTTACTGAGTGATTACCAGCGATTTTTGATGCAGAGAAAATCATTGTTGCGGAGGCGCGCTATTGAGTGCGCTTGCGGGGTGCGATAACCTTGCGCGCGGCTGGATGGGGCGCGGGGTGGGCGGCCGCACGCGGCTTTGTTTGCACCTGGCCGCAATTATTGCAACTGATACATTTCGTGCCGCGTGCGGAGAGGAAAGCGCGATGAAGAAGCGGGCGATTTGGCGGCAATTCCTGTGGGCGACGGCGGTTGCGGTGCTGCTGGCCATGCCTGCTGGCGCGCAGGTACAGAACAACACGGTGCTGGCGGGACCGGGCTGGCAGGTGATGAAGGCGGACTGGGGCGCCGGAAATCGCTGGATGGACGTGACCTACCCGGTGCGCATCCTATTTTCCGGGAACGGACTGGTGCGAGTGACGAACGCGAATCTGGGAGGGGATCCTGCGCCTGGGGCGAATAAGACGCTGCGGATTATCGCGCGGAATTCGCGGGGGCAATCGAGCGAATTCACATATGGCGAAGGCGGATACGTGGATGCCAGCCAGTATTACAACTACGGCGGAGGCATCGGGAACGGCAATGGGCCAGGTCTGCGGGTGACTTGGGCGGACTGGGGCTGGGGCAACCACCGGGCGGACGTGACGGCGCGAGTGCGCGCGCTGCTTTCGGGAAACGGACTGGTGCGGGTGACGAACGCCAATATGGGCGTTGATCCGGCCGTGGGAGCGGACAAGATTTTGCGGATATCGGCGCGCGACCCGCAGGGACGGGTGCGGGAGCTATCGTATAAGGAAGGCGCGACGATTGATGCCAGCTTGTTCTACGACTATGGCGGCGGACCGGGATACCCGGGACACCCCGGGCCACCGCCGCGGCCGAATCCGGGAAACCCGGGGATTCCGGGGACACCCGGCAATCTACAAATCATCCGGGCGTATTACGGGCTGAACAATCGCACCAACGACGTGACGCAATTGATGCGCAACCGGGTGCGGAACGGGTCGCTGGTGGTGGTGGTGAACAACAGCAACATGGGCGGGGATCCGGCGCAGGGCGCGAACAAGGTGTTGACGGTGACGTACCGGTATCAGGGACGGGAGCAGACCGCGACGGTGAAAGAGGGGGGCACGTTGCGGATACCGTAGGCGGGGCGTGCGGTTGATATTGCGTGCCGGGCGAACGGCGTGGCGCGGCGGCTGGACAAAATCGAAGAGACAAAACCGCAGGAACGAAACCTAAGAAGCAAATCCGAAGAAAGAACCAAGCAAAACCTGACCACAACCTAAGCAAAACCTAAGAAGGATGCCCGCTGCGTCCCGCAAGGCGCGGGACACAGCGGCCCCTACAGAACCGTTGCCCATCGTTGCGGAGGGGATTCCGAGGTCAATCGGAGAGATAGCAGGGCGAGGAGAGCGTGAAGATGCGCTTATTGCCCTGGGCGAGGAGCGCCCATTCGAGGAGGCGGCCGCGTTGGTTGTGCAGGAAATATTCGTACCAGTGATCTTCCACCAGTTGCGGGATGACCACCACGATGCGGCGGTCCGGATATTTTTGGGACAACTTCAGCACATATTGCACCACCGGAACGATTACCAGGCGGTAGGGCGGCGGGAGTGAAACGCACGACGCGCAGAGAATTGCCGCCGGGGCGCGGGCGAAAATTCTGGTGAATCGCGGACGAGCGGCGCATAATTCAGGTCCGCAGTATCCAACTTCGCAAGGAGGACTTTCCATGGCAACGATTACCACCAAGGACGGGACCGAGATTTTTTACAAGGATTGGGGCAAGGGGCAGCCTATCGTGTTCAGCCACGGCTGGCCGCTGAGCGCGGACGACTGGGACGGGCAGATGCTGTTCTTCGGGCAGCGGGGGTATCGGGTGATCGCGCATGACCGGCGAGGGCACGGCCGCTCGGGCCAGACGTGGGACGGCAACGACATGGACACGTATGCAGATGACCTGGCGGTGTTGTTCGAGAAACTCGAGCTTAAAGATGCAATCATGGTGGGACATTCGACCGGCGGGGGCGAAGTGGCGCGTTATCTGGGCCGGCACGGCGCGAAGCGCGTGGCGAAGGCGGCGCTGATCAGCGCAGTGCCTCCGCTGATGCTGAAAACGGAAAAGAATCCTACCGGCGCGCCGATGGCGGTGTTCGATGGATTGCGCGCGGCGTTGGCGGCGAACCGGCCGCAATTCTACAAGGACATCACGATGCCGTTCTACGGATACAACCGGCCCGGAGCCAAGATTTCGGAAGGCATTCGGGAACACTGGTGGCTGCAGGGAATGATGGGAGGGATGAAGGCCCATTACGACTGCATCAAGGCGTTTTCGGAGACGGACTTCACCGAAGACCTGAAGAAGATTGAAATTCCGGTGCTGGTGATGCATGGGGACGACGATCAGATTGTGCCGATCGTGGCCGCGGGTCCGCTTTCCGCAAAGATATTGAAGAATTCAACCCTCAAAGTCTATCCCGGTTTCCCGCACGGGATGCCCGCGACGAACGCCGACACGATTAACGCCGATCTGATGGCGTTTTTTAAGGGCGCGGCGAGCACAGCGAAAGCGTGAAGGTAACGGTGGTTCTGGGGGCCCGGACGCTCTGCTTGCGGAGACGTCCGGGCCGCTGGGGCGCCGGCAGTCAATCGCGATAATCCGCCGGGCAAGACACAAGTGCAGAAGAGATGTCCGCGAGGCGCGGATGCGCTGGGCGGCGAAGTTTGCCTACCGCGAGTGCGTGGCGAGTGGTTTGGGGTGGGCGGCGGCGAGAAAAAATTCGAGCAGGCGGTGGGGACAGATGCACAAACAAAGAAATGCGGGCGCGGTGGCGCGCGGGTGGATGCTGGTTGTGTCTGCGGTCGTGTTGACAGCGCTCGTGGCATTTCCGGCGCGCGGGCAGACGACGGTGGCGGCTGTGGCCGGCGATGCGGGCGTGGCCGTGGGACCGCAATACGGGACGACGCACGTGTACGTGGCGCCGGGTGAGATGGACGCGCTTGTGGCGAGTCTTGCGGCTACGTTTGGCGGGCAGCCGGCGAAGCGCAGCGAGGGAAACGTGCTGCCCGTGCCGAGCAAAGCCGAGCTGCAATATCTGCGGACGCCGGCCGGAATAGTTTCGATCTTCGGGTTCGAGACGCCGATTCCCTTCCCGTTCGGGCAGGAACGCACGGGGTATCTGGTGACGGACATGGACCAGGCGATGCGGGAGGCGCGCGCGGCCGGGGCGGAAGTGATCGTGGAACCGTTTACGGACCCGATCGGGAAGGACGCGGTGATCCAGTGGCCCGGCGGCGTGAAGATGCAGTTGTACTGGCACTTCACGGCGCCGAAGAGTCCGGCGCTGGAAACGGTTCCGGAGAATCGGGTATATGTGTCGCGCGACCGGGCCGATGAATTCGTGAAGGATTTCGTGCGCTTCGCACACGGCACGGTGGTGTCGGATGAGGCGAAGGCCGACGCGGGGGAAATCGGACGCCCCGGGGAGACATACCGGAGGATCCGGATCACGTCGCGATTCGGAAATATGCAGGTGCTGGTGACGGACGGACATCTGCCGTACCCGTTCGGGCACGAGATGACGGGGTATGAGGTGGCCGATCTGGCCGCGACGCTCGCGAAGGCCCAGGCCGTGGGCGCGAAGGTTTTGTTTGCGCCTTACACGACAAGCGAGCGGAGCACGGCGGTGGTGGAATTTCCGGGCGGGTACGTGGCGGAAATTCACAGCGTTGCGGCGCGCTAGGCGTCCATTTTCAGGACGATCTTGCCGCGCGGTTGGGGGCGCCGGCGAGCATTTCGTGAGCTAAGCGCGCGTCCTGCAGTGGCAGGACGTCGCCGACTTGAGCGAGCAGCTTTCCGCTGTCGAAGCGCCGGGTGATTTCGTCGAGGATGGCCGTAGTGACATCCACTAAAAAGAAAACCGCTCTGGCGCCGTAATGTTGTTTGATGGCGTCGAGAATGAGCGAGACGGCCGAAACGAGGATTCCGGCGGGCTTCAGGAGAGGCAGCGAGCGGTCGCGCACTTCCCCGCCGACGGTGTCTATGACGGCGTCCACGGGGGATAGCACGTCTTCAAAGGGCGCGGTTTGATAATCCACGACGGTTTCGGCGCCCAGGCTGCGAACGTAGGCCACGCCGCGGGAGGACGCAGTGGCGAGGACCCGCCGGCCGGCATCTTTTGCGAGTTGTACGGCGCAGGCTCCGACGTTTCCCGCGGCGCCCTGGATAAAAAAAGAGGGCCGCGGCAGGGGGTAGTTGTGCGTCTGCCGCAGCCCTGAAAGATGTGGACTGCGAAACTTACATCGTTTGCGACGTGGAATCCGGCTGCGTGGCCGTAGGCAACGGCGCGGGATTGGGCGCGGTGGCCGGAGTTGCGCCGTTATCGTAAGGAGCCGCGCTGTGGTTCGACTGATCGGGCGGCGGATTGACGGCCGGGTTCGAGCCAGGCTGCGGCTGGGCGCTGGCCGGATTCGGCCGGAGCGAGAAAGCGACGCCGCGGCGGGCGTTTTCGTCAACCGTACGCTGGAGGTCCACATCATCCAGGTTGAGAGTGCTTTCGCCGCCGTAATTCACGGTGTAGTGCAACAGGCCGTCCTGCAGCCAGTAGTCACTGGCGGCGTAGGTGGTGCCGTCCTTCAGATAAATGAGGACGGTCGGGCGGGAGCTGGCGACATTACCGGTGACCGGATTGTCGTTGGGCGAGCCTTGGGCTAGGGGCGCGCTGTAGGAGTTGTCCGGGGGCGGCGCGCTGGAATCGTAGGCGCCGGAATTATCGTCAACCGGACCGTTGTCGGAACTGGAGTAATCGGGGTTGCTGTAGGTGATGCCGTAGCCGGGATCGCCGAAGCCAGGATAGTAACCGGGCCAGCCCCAGTACGGGTAGTATCCGATGCTATAACCGGGCCAATACGAGCCCCAGTAGGGTCCCCAGAAGCCGCCCCAGCCCCAACCGAGGCCCCAGCCCCAGCCGTAGCCACAACCCCAGCATCCGCCCCACCCGCCGCGCCAGCCGTAGCCGCCCCAGCCATAGCGTCCACCGTAACCGTAGCCGTAGGTGTGCGGATAGCCATACCCGTAGGCGCCGCGATAGCCGGCGGAAGTGCTGCTGACGGACCGGCTTCCTGAGAAGCTGCTGGAAGTGCCGTGCACGTTGAGCGGGCCGCCCAATCGCGGAGCGCTGACGGAGCCGCTGGAACCAAAGCGCGCGCTGGTAACCGAGGCGCTGCTGAAACGCGAACTGGAGAAGCTGCTGCTGGAGGCGCCACGCGCGGCGCTGCTGGAATTAGAGAAATGAGAGCTTTCAATGTTGGAGAGCGCGCGGTTCGTGGAAACGGCGGAACCGTTACGCGCGGAGGCGTAGGCCGAACTGCCCGCGCTGCGAGAGTTTGCCGACGAGACGGAGCTGGAACTGCGCGAGTTGCCGGGGCTGTACGCAGAAGAGGAGCCGCGGGAATTGGCGTAGGCGTTGGAGGTGGAGCCGCTGTGCGCGCCAGACGCGGAATTTGCGGAACCGCTGCGGCCGAAATAGGGCATGGTGCCGCCGTAGCGATTGGCGGCGGAGGCTGAGCCGTTACCGTAAGCGCCATGCGCGGAATTCGCACCGGACGCGCCAAAATGGGCGCTGGAGGGCGGCGCTACGCCGGCGCGGTTGCCTGCGCTGTAGGAATTGCCGGTGCGGCCGCCGATGCTGCTGTAGGGACGGCTGGAGCCGGAGTAGCGATTCGCGGAACTGGAATAGTGATTGGGCGAGCTCGAGTAGTGATTCGCGCTGCCGCGGTAGCCACCATATCCGCCGTAGCTGCCGCCGCGATAACCGCCGTAGCTGCCACCGCGATAGCCGCCGCCGTAGGACGAACCGCCGCCGTGGTAACTGCCACCACCGCCGCCGTGGAATCCGCCTCCGCCGCCACCGCCGTGAAAACCGCCGCCACCACCACCGCCGCCGTGACCGCCGCCACCGCGTTGCGCGAAGGCAGCCGGCGCGCAGAACAGCGCCAGGGATGCAACCGCGGCGAAGAAAATCTTAAGAGAAGTGGACTTCATGTTTGTTACCTCCACCCAACAACTTCCCGAAAAGTGCGGGCGGCTGGAACGACCGATCCGATTCTACACCCGATTAGATTCGTGCCGTGCACCGTTGGTTGCAGCTGGTTAAGGCATTCGTCTTGAGCGAGTCAACCGTGTGGCGCGCCTTTTGGGGCCTGCCCCTGCCCGATATAACACGGGGAGTTCGAAAAAGTTTCGCTGAACTTTGGTACAGGGGGCGGAAAGACGTCGGCGGGCGTTGGTAGCGGGTACAGAGTCAAGAGCTGGGGATCGGGGGTCCTTGCGGAGTGTTGATCCGAGGCTGTGTTGAAGTGCCCGGTGCATCCCGCAGAGCGGGACGCACCGGCCGCTACATAAGACTTGGGCGGCTGAACTGCGCTGCGAAACTTTCGGAATTACCGCGGCAGCAGGCGAGTCAAAGGCGCCCAGCTGAAGGGGCCGCTACAGAGTCAGCAGCTTGGGGTCGGGGCGGTTTTGCGAGGAGTGTTGATCCGAGGTTGTGTTGAAGTGCCCGGTGCGTCCCGCGGTGCGGGACGCACCGGCCGCTACATAAAACCTGTGGGGTGCCCGGGGAGGGCGTGGGTCAGGACTTGCCGCGTTCAGCCAGGAATACGCCCACCAGGACGAGGGCGGTGCCTTCGAGGAGGTTGCGTGAAGGACGTTCGCCCAGGAAGGCCACGGAGAGCAGGATTACGACTACCGGTTGAAAATAGCTGACCGCTCCGACGCGGGAGGCGGTCATGTAGCGCAGCACCCAGTAAAAGATGGTGTAGGCCGCGACGGAACTGCCGACGGCCATGTAGAGCATGCCGAGCCAACCGCCCCAGGAGATGCTGCGCCAGTCGAGGTGAATTCCCTGCCGGATGGTCAGCGGGAGCAGCAGGACTGCGGCGGCCACGCAATTGAAAGTGTTCATGGAAATGGCGTCGTATTGCGCGGCGACTCTTTTGCCGAGGACGGCGTAGATGGCAAAACCGATGGTGCCGCCGAGAGTGATCAGGTCGCCGAGAAGCAGAGGAGAGTGGGCGGGCGAGCCGGATTCGGTTTCGAGCAGGTAAACGCCAAGGAACGAGATGGCCATGCCCAGGACTTTGGCGAGGGTGAGCGCTTCGAGGCGCAAGGCGCAGGCAAGCAGGAGGATGATGATGGGGCCGAGGGCGATTATTACGGCGGAGTGGTTCGAGGTGGTGTAATTCAGGCCGACGGTGAAGAAGCCCTGATTGACCACGACTCCGAAGAAACCGAGGTAGAGGAAAGGCCACGCGTCACGCCAGCGCAGAGGACTGCGCGCGCGGCGGGCGAAATAGATGGGAAGCATGAGGATGGCCGCGAGTTCCAGGCGGAAGCAAGCAAGAGTGATGGGATCGAAGGTGCGCAGCGCGATTTTTCCGGCGACGTAGATGAAGGACCAGAGCATGAGCATCACGAACAGCCAGAGGAGTAAAACGATAGAATTGGGGCGAGAGGGCTGTGCGGCGTGCGGCGCGGCGGAAGCGGGCAGGGTCAATTGCGCGCTCGAATCTTCAAGCGAGCACCTCGAGGCGTTTGGTGAGCGATGCGATGCGGTCGAGGCGCGGCGCGTAGCCGATGCCGGGCGCGGTGGGAACGCGGATGGTGCCGCGCGGAGTGACTTCCACTTCGGGCTCGATGATGTCTTCCGTCCAGTAGCGGCGGCTGGCGGAGACGTCACCGGGAAGAGTGAAATTGGGCAGGGTGGACATGGCGATATTGTGGGCGCGGCCGATGCCGGATTCGAGCATGCCACCGCACCACACGGGAATAGATTTGGCCTGGCAGAGATCGTGGATGGCACGAGCGGCGGTGTGGCCGCCGACGCGGCCGAGTTTCAGATTGATGATTTTGCAGGCGCCGAGTTCGATGGCGGCGCGGGCGTGTTCGATGTCGTGGATGCACTCGTCGAGGCAGATGGGAGTTTCGAGCTGGCGCTGAAGGGCCGCGTGGGAATAGATATCGTCATAGCCGAGGGGCTGCTCGATCATGATGAGGTAGAAGGCGTCGAGCTGTTTCAGGAGCGCGGCGTCTTCGAGGCGGTAGGCGGAATTCGCGTCCACCATCAGGCGGACGCGCGGAAAGCGTTCGCGGAGGGCGCGGACGGGGGCAACGTCGTTGCCCGGCTTGATTTTTATTTTGATTCGCTGGTATCCGGCGGCGAGTTCTTTTTCCACTTTGGCGATGAGGGTTTCGATGTTGGGCTGAATGCCGATGGAAACGCCGGAGGAGACTTCGTCGCGCGCGCCGCCCAGTAATTTCGCGAGCGGCAGATTTTTCTGTTTGGCTTCGGCATCCCAGATGGCGGTCTCCAGGCCGCCTTTGGCCATATTGTGGCCGCGCACGCGGGCGAGGAGCGCCCAGACTTCGGCGGCGGCATTGAATTCCCTGCCCTTGAGGATCGGCCAGAGAAAATCGCGAATGATGTGCCAAGCGGTTTCCACGGTTTCGTAGGAGTAGTAGGGATCTTCTCCGGCGGTGGATTCGCCCCAGCCGGAGACGCCGGCGGAGTCCACTTCGATGAGCAGAATGCGGCGCAAGGAAGTGGCGCCGAAGCTGGTTTCAAAAGGCGCGAGGAGCGGCATGTGGATTTCGCGCAAGGTGATTTTTTGCAGGCGCATGGGGAGCGGGGACCTTTAGTCTTCTAGTCTTCGAATTCTTCCGGGCGGTATTCTGGCAGACGCAAACCCGCGATGGAAGCGGCAGGTTCCAGGATGTAGTCAACGGCAGCGGCGCGGCGTTCGACGCCGGTGGCGATGTAGCCCTGATGCAGGAGCTGGCGGAATTGTTCGCGCACTTCGGCTTGCAGGAGGGTGGCGGAGGCGCGGTCGCCAGCCTTGATTTCGCCAAGGTCCGCGGGGAGCGAAATGGTTTGCGCTCCGGCTGCCGTGGGGAACGGATTGTCGGACAGAATCTTCTTCACGCGGTCGGAATCGAGCCACCATTCGGCGACCAGACGGTCGGTGGGGAGCCCGGCGTGGAGCGGGCTTTCGGTGAGGCCGTAGCAATTGGGAATGTAGCGGCGGGCGATGGCGCCGAGGCGGACGAAGTTGAAGTAGGCGTTTTTCAGCTCCAGCGGGTCGAAGGTCCATTCGATGAGGCGAATGCCGCGCTTGAGGGCGTCCTGGCGCTGGAAGAATTTCAGGCGGCGGCCGACGCCGAGATTCTGGTATTCGGGCAGGACAGCGGCCATGTGCGAATGGAGGAAAGCTTTTCCGCCGCGCGTGCCGGCGAGGGCCAGGGCCATACCGACCATTTTGCCGCGGTCGAAGGCGCCGAGGATCTGACCGCCGGTGTGGTGCGCGACGACGAAGATGGCGGAGGGGACGGCGATGTGCTCGCCCCAGATTTGCACTTCGAGGCGCACGCAATTTTCGTATTCGGCGAGAGATTCGCAATGGCGAATCTCGATTTCGCGGGAGGCAGGGAGCGGAGTTTCGGCGGATGCGTTCATTGCGCGGTCGCGGCCTCGCTGAGCGGCTGGGATTTCGAGAGGTCCCAGAGCTCTTCCATGCGTTCGCGGGAGAGATCGGCGAGGCGGCGGCCCTCGGCGAGGGCGGCCGTTTCCATCCACTGGAAGCGGGTGAGGAATTTGCGATTGGCTTTTTTCAGCGCGATTTCCGGATCGGCGCCGAGAAAGCGGGCGACGTTGACCGCCGCAAACAGGAGGTCGCCTACCTCTTCCTCGAGGTGCGGCGAGAGCGGCAGCGCGGCGACCTGGGGCTTGCCGGATGCGGCGGACGAGCGGTGGGCGGGACCTTGCAGCGACGCGAATATCTCGCGCTTTTCTTCGTCGAGCTTTTCGAAAATGCCGGCGAGATTTTCCCAATCGAATCCAATGTGCGCGGCGCGACGGGTGAGTTGATAGGCTTCGAGCACGCCCGGCAGCGAGCGCGAGACGCCCGCCAGGATGGAGTCGGGCACGGAATCGGCTTTGGCGGGGCCAGCACGCTTGCCGGTCTTTGCGGCCTTCCCGGCACGTTCGGCTGACTTGATCTGTTCCCAATTCTTCAGGACCGCGGCGGAATCCTTGGCGCTGGCATCGGCGAAAACGTGGGGGTGGCGGCGGACCATTTTGGAGTGAATGGATTCGATGACGTCCGAGATGGTGAATGCTCCGGCCTCCTCGGCGAGAATCGAATGGAAGATGACTTGCAGGAGCAGGTCGCCGAGTTCGGAGGCAAAATCGCGCGGGTCGGAGGATTCCATGGCGTCCAGGACTTCGTAAGTTTCCTCGAGCAGGAATTTGCGCAGAGATTGATGGGTTTGTTCGCGGTCCCAGGGGCAGCCTTTGGCCGAGCGCAGGCGGGCCTGCAGGGCGACGAGGCGCGCGAACCATTCGCCGGCGAGTTTATCGCGGCGCTGAAGCGGAATGCGTACGGCAGGGGCGGCGACGCCCGATCGCGCGCGAGACTTTGCACGAGACTGCGGGCGGGATTGCCGGCGGGGTTTGGCGGATGGCCGGTGCCGAGAGATTTTCGAGGTCCGTTTGCGCATGAGCGTCCATCCAATTTACAGGCAAGAATCATCGGCGACAAGGACAGTTGACGTCAACCGGAGAGCCGGCGGGAGAATAGTTGGTCAGTTGCCGATGACCGCGATTCTCAGGCATCAAGAGCCTCATGGCCAGGATTCTCATTTGGATGGGTTCTCTGGTGACGGGACGGTTGCAAGATGGCATTCAGGGCCGAATCACCACCACGCACCAGGCCGCGCCCACCAACGCTTCGTAAACTGGATGTGCAACCAAAGGAGAGGAATGGCAACCAAGAGATTGGGCCACGAACTATGGCTGAACCCGAGCACAAACGTGTTTATCAATGAAGCTACCGCTAGCCATTGTGACAAGAAAGCCCATGACAAGTCGTGGCGCGTCGCGTCTTGATGGTAGCTCAACATCCCAATCGCCCACGCAGCGAGAAAGGTCACGATTGGGTGCTCGCGCCATATGCGGTGAAGCACCGACCCTTGCGCGAACCAAAACACGAGGAGGGCAACTAGAAAAGCGCCGGCGAGAATTTTCCACAAGAATGCCCACTGCGGGCCTGCGTGGTTTGCGTCTTGAGGGTAGGTCAACAATCCTATCGCCCACTCTCCGTTTATACCATGAGAAGGTCAGCTAATCTGTCTGGTGCGTCGCGTAACCGGACAATGAGGCTTAGTTTCCGATTGCGTTTATCAGGCATGTGGATTGCCTCCGATTAGCCCGTCAACCGCCGACCATCGGCAAGCACTATGCGACATATCGTTACCAATCTGGCGGGCAACATCCGGGCCGGCTTCCCGAGGCGTTTCTCTGAGCTAGCCGTTTTCGACGCGCGCCTTTATATCCGAGTAGGCCGCCGCGATGAGCCTGCTTAGCGCTGCGGCGTTTGTAGCCGTTCCCGGTCTGAGCTTCACATGGCGCATGAACTTGCCAGTGCCTTGCAACAAGCGGGCCGGATCCGGGAGCGCTGCGCCGTGAAAGAACCCCACGTTTACGTGCGAACTGAACACATTGACGTAGCCGAAGGGCGCATCTCCCAAACATGCAACCGGACAGCCGTCATGCAAAAGCTCCCGGACTTCGTCCCCGCATTTTCGCATCACCGCAAACCATTGGTGCGCGATGGCTCCCAATGCGCCTGCATGCGCTTTCATCCACCCACCAATGGCGGGATCCCGCGCAACAGCGCCGTTGAATCGCAGCAATTCCGATCTCATCGTCGCTCCATAAGTGTGGGTGTTCAGGAGATGGCGGAGGAGGAGAGGGGCGCAGTGCTGAGGCAGACTTCGGCGGCGTGCAGGACGCAAGTGTCGGTGGGCTCGTGCGCGTCGCGGCGGACAGAGTTCAGCTTGAGCAGGCCGCCCGTTGCGAGAGCGTTCTTTATCAATGGTTCGAACGCGGGATCGCGAAGGCTGCCGCCGGAAAATATGGCGACGGTGGCGGCAAATCGTATTTCCTGGGCGTAAAAGGCGCGGCAGTCTTCGAGGGTGAACAAGGCGGGCGCTCCTTGCTTGCGGCAGGTTGCGATTCTACCGCGCGACAGATATGTACAAGAGAAAAAGCACCGAAGGAGTAGATCCTTTCGCGCAAGGATAACCGGCCTTCCCGCGACTTTTTCGCCCTATGCTTTCAACTCTTCCTCGAGCCGATCGAAGCAGCCGTTCCAGCCCTTGCTGTGCGCCTCGCGCTGATCAGCAGTGGCGAGTCCTTCGTGCGTCAAAATCACTTCCGTAAAAATTCCGCGCGGCTGAAATTCCACCGTCACCAGCGTGTCACGAGCCTCGTCGAGCTTCTCCCCCGACGCGGAGAACTTCTGCCAGTCCCACGTAAAAACCAGTTTGTTCGGTGGCTCGATCTCCCGGTACGTGACGGTCTGCTTAAACGTTTCTCCTTGCGGATTCTTGACTTCCATCACGTTGGTGCCGCCCGGCCGAGCGTCAGACGCGGTAAAACGCGTCTCGTGTCTCGGGAAGCGGCACATCCATTTCTCTACCTTTTCCCGTTGAGTCCACGCTTCGAAGACTTTCTCGCGCGGCGCTACGAACATTCGCCGGACTTCCAGCTTGGTTTCGGGTGCGTAGGCGGGGTTCGCCATTTGGAGGCCTCCTCTTTATCCCTTCTTCTTCCAGATAATCTGCCAGAGCGTCGGGTGGAGGACAAGCCTAGAATGGCGCGCAACGGGCCCCTCCGGTTGTTCTCAATCGTACCTAGCCAGGGTGGTGTTCCGTTTGAATCAACGCGCGCGAATGACTTATGGCTGTCGGGCCCATGCCAGCAGGTTTCGAACTAGTGTTGCGGCGACCCATTGAACCGGCAGGCGTAATCGGAGGCTGAGCCACTCCTGGCGGGAGGGGCGGCTTGTCGGGGGGCGGAAGCGGATGTTAAACTTGTTTGTAACTCTCAGGAGCAGCTTCCAAGGATACCTGCCGTGGCGGATAGAAAGCAGGAAGAGACGTTCAAGGTGGTAGATCGCCGCTTGTTTGGCGAAGACGGCGAATTGCGCAAGGACGTGGCGGAGCAGGAACGGCGCAACGAAGAGGCGGCCGAAAAGAAGGCGGCAGCGCAGGCGCAGGAAAAGGCCAAGGCGCCAGCCGCGGCGGGAAAGTCCGCCCCGGCGGCCGGGTCCCTTGCCGCCAATACCGAGACGAAGCTTGTGACCGAAAACGGCGAGGCGCCAGCGGCTGCGCCGCAGGGATCGGTGGCGGAGGGCGATGCCAGCGGCGCCGCGGACATTCCCACTTCGCGCAGCTTTCAGATGCTGATTGATTTCCTGACGCGCAACGCCGCGGCGATGCTGGGCGGAATGGCGGACCCCAGAACGGGGCAAGCGTTCGTGGACCTGGAAGGCGCGCGCGAAGTGATTGACATGCTCGATGCGCTGCGGGAGAAGACGCGGGGGAATCTGTCCAAGGAAGAGGACGGCTTGCTGATCGAAGTGCTGGGCAGCCTGAAGCTGACGTTCATGGAAATTTCCAAGGTGGCCGCGGAACAGATGGCCAAGAAGGCCAAGGTCAAGTAGGCAGCGACGGCGGCGTCTGGCCGCGCGCGGATTGCGTCGTGCGGCGGTGCAGGGTTATACCTCGCGTGAATCGAGAGCGATTTTTGCAGCATCCCACCAGATCATGACTTCCCTACAACTGACGGTACTGGGGTCGGGCACGTCCATGGGCGTCCCGACGCTCGGGTGCCACTGCGTGGTGTGCGATTCGACGGATGCGCACGACAAACGCACGCGTCCTTCGGTGCTGCTGGCGTACGGCGGACACAACGTGGTGATTGATACCGCGCCCGATTTCCGCGCGCAGGCCATGCGCGAGGGAATTGACCGGCTGGACGCGGTGCTCTACACGCACGCGCACGCCGACCACATCCTGGGGCTGGACGACATTCGCCCTTACAATTTGAAACAGGGCGGCGTGGTTCCGATTTACGCGTCGCGGAGCGCGCAGGAAACGCTGCGGCGGCAATTTGCGTACGTGTTTGACGACGCCCCGACGGAAAGCTCGGTGCCGGCGGTGGAGATGCACACGATTGACGGGCGTTTTGAGCTTTTCGGACTGGGGATTACGCCCGTCGCGGCGCAGCATGGGTCGCAACCAGTGCTGGGATTTCGCTTCGGCAAAGCAGCGTACCTGACGGATTTCAGCTCGGTGCCGGACGCTTCAAAGGCGCTGCTGCAGGGGTTGGACGATTTCATTCTGGACGCGCTCCGCTACACTCCTCATCCCATGCATTCGAACGTGGAGCAATCGCTGGCGCTGGTGGCGGAGCTGAAACCCAAGCGGGCATGGTTCACGCATATCTGCCACGATCTGGGACATGCGGCGGCGAACGCGCGGTTGCCGAACGGCGTGCGACTGGCGTATGACGGACTGAAGTTCGAGGTGGAAATTTAATGGCGTTGGGACGAGGGATAGAGACGGCGGCGTTCCCTTCCGACCTGCCGGCGCGCAATCCGGGACACGCGGGGATTGCGACAGCGGGTTCGGCGGCGGAATGGGAGAAACATTTCGGCGATTCGCGCGCGGGGACGGTGGTGACCATCGGGAATTTCGACGGCGTACACGTGGGGCATCAGCAGATTCTGCGGGCGGTGGTGGACCGGGCGAGCGCTGCGGGCGCCAAGGCGCAGGGAGGGCCAGGCGGGTTGCTGCCCGCGGTGCTGACGTTCTACCCGCATCCGGCGAAAGTGCTGCGGCCGCAGCAGGCGCCATCGCTGCTGGAGACATTGCCGCAGCGGCTGGCCGATTTCGCCGCGATGGGAATTAGCGCGGCGCTGGTGCTGCGGTTCGATGCGGCGCTGGCGAAGGCGAGCGCGCAGGACTTCGCGAAGAAGTACCTGGTGGATACCATGCGAGCGCGTGCGGTGCTGGTGGGCGCGAGCTTTCGCTTCGGGCAAAAACAGATGGGGGACGTCGAGCTACTGAAGGAATTGGGGCGACAGTGGGGATTCGAGGCGGAGGTCGTGACGCCGGTGGTTGACGGAGACGCGGTGGTTTCGAGCACGGCGATTCGCGAGGCGGTGCGCGGAGGCCGCGTGGAAGACGCGCGGCGGATGCTGGGGCGACCGTTTGCGCTGGCGGGCGAGATTCGTCCGGGAACGGGACAAGGGCGGAGGCTGGTGGTGCCGACTTTGAATCTGGCGACGGAGCAAGAGACGTTGCCCAAGACCGGCGTCTATGTGACGGAGACGGTGCTGCCCGGCGGGACGTACGGGTCAGCGACGAATGTGGGGGTGCGGCCAACGTTTGACGGCAAGCGTCTGGCGATCGAGTCGCACCTGTTCGATTTTTCGGAGGCGCTGACGGCGGGGCCGATGAAAGTGCGGTTTCTGGCACGGCTGCGCGACGAGCAGAAATTTTCCGGGCCGGAGGTTCTACGCGAGCAGGTGCTGAAAGATATCGCCCGGGCGAAAAAGGTTTACGCGAAGTCGTCGGCTTCATAAAGAGGTGGCGCGTCGGGCTGCGAGCCTGGCGTCCGCTGATTCTTACGTCAAAGCAGCGTCACGTAAAACCAGCCACTTTCGATTACAGCCCCGGAAGCAGTAAAATCAGCGGCGGAAGTGCGAGTACTGGAAAATCACATGGAAAACAGAGAAGTAGCGAAGATTCTGCAGGAGACAGCGCAGCTACTGGAGATTGACGGCGCCATTATCGGACGCTACCGGAGCTACGAGAAGGTAGCGGAGCTGCTTTACAGCATCCACGAGCGGATCGAGGACCTGGCGAAGGATGACGCCAAGCTGAAGGAATTGCCGGGGGTGGGCGACGGGATGGCGGCGCACATCCGCGAGATTCTGGAGAGTGGCGACTACAGCCTGCGGCAGAAGCTGCTGAAGAAATATCCCCTGTCGTTGCTCGATTTACTGCATCTGCAGGGCATGGGGCCGAAGAAAGTGGCGCTGCTGTTCAAGAAATTCAAAGTGGCGACCGCGGAAGGGGTGGAGAAACTGGCGCGCGAGGGGAAACTGCGCGACCTGGAAGGATTCGGCGAAAAGACGGAAGCCAACATTTTGAAAGCTACGGAATTGGCAAAGCGATCCAGCGGGCGGTTCAAGCTGGACGTGGCGGATGAAACGGCGGAGAAGCTGGTGGCCTACATCAGCAAGATGAAGGAGATCGTGGAATCGGTGACGCCCGCCGGATCGTTGCGGCGCGGCCGGGAAACGGTAGGCGACCTGGATTTGCTGGTGACGCTGCGTGCGGGGCACGACAAACAGAAACACGTGGACGAAGTTGCGGCGCATATCCTGAAGTATCCCGGGATTGACCAAACGCTGGCGCACGGCGAGAACAAGGTGAGCGTGATTCTGGGCAACGGAATGCAGGTGGACGTGCGCCTGCTGGACAAGGATAGCTTCGGCGCGGCGCTGATGTACTTTACGGGATCGAAGGAACACAACGTGGTGCTGCGCGGGCGGGCGCGGGACATGGGCTGGACGCTGAACGAATACGCGTTGACCACGCTGAAGGGCGGCAAGTTCGTCGCGGGCAAGACCGAGGAGGAAATCTACAAGAAGCTGGGGCTGGATTACATCGAGCCGGAGCTGCGCGAGAACACCGGAGAAATCGCGGCGGCGGAGAATCACACGCTGCCGAAGCTGGTGAAGCTGGGGGATATTCGCGGCGACCTGCAAATGCACACCACGGCTTCGGACGGACGCAACTCGATCGAGGAAATGGGCGAGGCCGCGAAGAAGCTGGGTTACGAGTACATCGCGCTGACAGACCATTCGCAGGCCGTCACGGTGGCGAACGGCATGGATGAAAAGCGGACGCTTGAGCAGATCAAGAAGATACGGGCGGCGCAGGAGCGCGTTCCGGGCATTCGCTTGCTGGCGGGGATCGAGGTGGACATTCTGAAGACCGGAAAGCTCGACCTGGAAGATGAGGTGCTGGCGCAACTGGACGTGGTGGTGGCGTCGGTGCATTCGTACATGAACATGGCGCGGGAAGAAATGACGGAGCGGCTGCTGGCGGCAATCGAAAATCCCTACGTGCAGATTCTGGCGCATCCCACGGGGCGGCTGGTGCTGCGGCGCGATCCATTCGATTACGACATGGAAAGGATCCTGGACGCGGCGAAGGCACACGGGGTGGTGGTGGAGTGCAACGCGTTCCCCGACCGGCTGGATTTGAAGGACGTGCACCTGCGGATGGCGAAGGAGCGCGGAGTGAAGATCGTGATCTCGACGGATTCACATTCGTTCGCGCATTTTCCTTTGATGAAGTATGGACTGATAACGGCGCGCCGCGGATGGGTGGAGAAAAAGGATGTGATTAACACGCTGCCGACCGAGCAGTTTCTGGCGGCGCTGCGGGCCAAGCCCGCGGCTAGCAAGGCGAAAGCGGCCAAGAGGAAATCGGCGTAGCCCGGGCGCCGAGCCCTGGTACCCAAAGAACGCCGAGAGACTGAACGCCTGGGGGACGGCGCGGGGAACATTTTTTGCGATGCCTGCGTATCTGATGGTGAATGGGGAACGTGATTTCCGTTCCGCGGAGCGAGAGATGAATCGGCTGACCAGACGGATAACAATTTTCGTAGCGGTGGCCGGAGTCGCGGGAATTACCATGCTGGCGGCTGCGGCGCCTGCGCGGGCGGACCAATGGTCGAAGAGCTACCCGGTGAACGGGCACGCCAGCCTGCAGGTGACGACCGGGGACGGCGACGTGACGGTTACGGGCACGGACCAGAAGCAGATTGACGCGCGCGTCACGACCAGCGGATGGAAGATCGGGCCGAACGACTTGCAGATCATCGAGAGCCAAAGCGGCAACCAGGTTTCGATTGAAGTGCGCGTGCCGCACTGGAGCTGGACGCTGTTTGGCGGCGGACACCGCTCGGTACGCGTGGAGCTGAGCGTGCCGCGGGAATTGGATCTGGACGTGCGAACCAGCGATGGCGACGTGACGGCGCAGGGCATCTCCGGCAGGATTCAATTTCAGACGGGCGACGGCGACGTGACCGCGAACAACATCCGCGGGAATATACGAATGCACACGGGCGACGGGCATATCCAGGGCCACAATCTCGATGGATCGCTGGACGCCGATACCGGCGACGGAAACTTGGAGATTGACGGGCGGTTCGATTTGCTGGAGCTGAAGACGGGCGACGGCAGCATCGAGGCGCAGGTTGGCAGCGGATCGAAGGTCACGGACGGCTGGACCCTTCATTCCGGCGACGGGCATATAACCTTGCGCTTGCCCGGGGATTTGAACGCCTACCTCGATGCGCATACGGGCGACGGCAGCATCACACTTGATATACCAATCCAGGTTTCGGGTTCGCTGAACCGCTCTTCGGTGCGCGGGAAGATGAACGCGGGTGGGGCGACGCTGGCGGTCAGCTCGGGCGACGGATCCATCCACATCGAGAAGTTGTGAGGGCGGGTGGGGCGAGGTTTGGAGGCTGCGGATTCGGCCGGGCGCCGTCGTGAGAATCCGACAGAGTGTCGCCCTTGGCCCACATGGTGAGCAACAACCCACACGACTCCCATCCCGAGAATCATAATTCTATTGAAGCCATGGAAGTTAGCCGGCGAGATGGCCTGGCACGCGGCGTGCAGAATTCGCTTTGAAACTGCAAGCGGCGCGAGGGATTTATGATTGCTTTTGCGATGATCGGGGTTCTGGCGGTACTAGTATTTCTGTCGGTGTCGGACGAGATTGCCGGCCTTTTCCGACGGAAGTAGCGACCTCGCATCTGTCTTCGACGCGGTTTTTCTTCCTTCGACTGGTGCCCTTCCCTTCACCGAACGATCCCCCGCGTTTGACTGCGCGAGGGGCGTGAAATGGCAGACTGCCGCGGAACGATGTTCGCGCGGCTTGCGCGGGCGAGCGTTCGGCGTGGCGGCGCTTCGCGCGTTTGCCGAATTCGATTTGCAAAACTTGACGCGTTGCCGCATCATAAATCGTTTGCCTTGTGCGGTTCGCGCCGCTGTATTCGCGCACGCCGGGGAAGAGAGCTACCGGCCTTAAGCGAATGCGAATGCGGATGCGGATTCCTGGCCGTGCCCGGGGCGCGGAAGAACGGCAAGGCGAAGACGCAAGCGACCGGCAGCGGTCGCCCGGTCTTTCTTGACCGCATCATTTTTCTGACAATTTAGAGCTTTTTCACTTACTGAAGAGAACTGGGGGAAACGAATGCGCAGGCCTGTGAGTGTGGCGCCGCCGAAGGGGAAATTGGGGATACTGACGCCCGGGATGGGCGCGGTGAGCACGACGTTTATGGCGGGAGTAGAGCTGGTGCGGCGCGGACATGCGACGCCGGTGGGCTCGTTGACGCAACTGGGAACGATCCGGCTGGGTAAGCGGACCGACGGACGCACGCCGAAAATCAAGGATTTCGTGCAGCTGGCAAAACTGGACGACATCGTTTTCGGCGGCTGGGATGTATTCGGGGATGACGCTTACCAGGCCGCGGCGAAAGCGGGCGTGCTGGAAGCCAAGGACCTGGTAAAGGCCGAGAAGTTTCTGAAGAGCATCCGGCCGATGAAGGCGGTGTTTGACCAGAACTACGTGAAAAACCTGCAGGGACCCAACGTCAAGAAGGGCAAGAACAAGTTCGACCTGGCCGAACAACTGCGGCAGGACATCCGCGATTTCAAGAAAAAGAACAAGCTGGACCGGCTGGTGATGGTGTGGTGCGGCTCGACGGAAGTGTTCCTGAAGGCCGAGGAAGTGCACAAGGACCTGGCGACGTTCGAGAAAGGAATGCGGGCGAATCATCCGGCGATTGCACCTTCGATGCTGTACGCCTATGCGGCCATCAGCGAGGGAGTGCCGTTTGCAAACGGCGCGCCCAATTTGACCGTGGATATTCCGGCACTCGAGGAATACGCCAAAGCGAAGAACGTGCCGATCGGAGGGAAGGACTTCAAGACGGGCCAAACGCTGCTGAAGACCGTGCTGGCGCCGGCGTTCAAAGCACGCATGCTGGGGCTGAACGGATGGTTTTCGACGAACATTCTGGGCAACCGGGACGGCGAAGTGCTGGACGATCCAGGCTCGTTCAAGACCAAGGAAGAATCGAAGCTGGGCGCGCTGGAATATATTCTGCAGCCGAATCTGTATCCCGAGCTGTACGGCAAGATTCACCACAAGGTCCGGATCAATTACTACCCCCCGCGCGGCGACAACAAGGAAGGCTGGGACAATATTGACATCTTCGGCTGGCTGGGCTACCCGATGCAGATTAAGGTGGACTTTCTGTGCCGCGATTCGATTTTGGCGGCGCCGATCGTGCTGGACTTGGCGCTATTCTTCGACCTGGCGCAGCGCGCCGGGATGCGCGGCATCCAGGAATGGCTCAGCTTTTACTTCAAGTCACCGATGTGCGCGAAGGAACTTTACCCGGAGCACGACCTGTTCATTCAGCTGATGAAGCTGAAGAATACGCTGCGTTGGATGATGGGCGAGGACTTGATCACCCACCTGGGTTCCGAATACTACGACTAAGGCGGCGTAAGCTGTAAGTGGCCGGAACATCCGTAGCGCGGCTGATCTGCGCGTGACGGGGCCACGTCCGGACGAAACGCCGCGTTGACCCTACTCTTCGAAAGATTCTTCCATTTCAGGAAGCTTATCGCCGTCGCGGGCGATCCAGACATACATCGCCGGGAGCAGGAAGATGCCCATAATCAGGGCGGTGATGAGTCCGCCGACGATGACGATGGCGAAGGGTCTTTGCGAATCGGAACCGATGGCGCGGGAGACGGCGGCGGGAAGGAGACCGAGAGTGGCGACGAGCATGGTCATCATAATGGGCCGCAGGCGCAGTACGGCGCCTTCGATGGCGGAATCCTCGATGGAGTGGCCGCGGACGCGCAGCTGGTTGATGTACTCGAGCATGATGACGCCGGTTTCGACGGACACGCCGAAGAGGGCGAGAAATCCGATGCCGGAGGAAACGCTGAGGTGCGTGCCGGTGAGCAGCAAAGCCAGCAGCCCGCCGAGCGGAGCGACCGCGACGTTGGCAAGAATCAGGCCGGCCCACTTCGCGGAACTGAACATGGTGTAAAGAATGATGAAGATGACGAGAAGAGTGATGGGCACGACGATCATGAGGCGCTTCTGCGAGCGCTTCTGACTTTCGTATTCGCCGGCCCAGTCAATATGATAGCCGACGGGAAGCTTCACGTGTTCTTTGACCAGCTTCATCGCCTCCTCGACGGCGCTGCCCAAGTCGCGGCCACGGACGCTGTACTTAATGGCCACGTAGCGGGAATTTTCCTCGCGGTAGATTTCGGAGGCGCCGTCGCGCACATCCACTTTGGCGAGCTGAGCGAGGGAGACGCGCTCGCCTGAGGGCGCGAGCAGGCGAATATTCTCGATGGCTTCGCGGGTGTCGCGATAGGGAGCCTGATAGCGGACCACCAGATCGTAGCGCTGTTCGCCTTGCAGGACCTGGCTGACGGCTTTACCGCCGACAGCAGTTTCGACAGCATCCTGAATGTCCGAGACGTTGATGCCGTAACGCGCGGCTTGGCGCCGATCCACGGAGATATTCAGATTGGGTTGGCCCAGAACGCGAAACAGGCCGAGATCTTCGACGCCAGGCACGCCGCGCATCACGTTGACGACTTCGTCACCCTTCTCTTCCAAAACCTGCAGATCATCGCCGTACAGCTTGATGGCTAGCTCGCCTTTCACGCCGCTGACCGCTTCTTCCATGTTGTCGGCGATGGGCTGGGAAAAATTCCAAAGAATGCCGGGCATTTTGCTGAGTTCGCGGTTCATGGCGGCGATAAGCTCGTCCTTATCTTTGTGGAACACGGGACGCCACTGATCCTTGGGCTTGAGATCCACGAAATATTCGGTGTCGAAGAAACCGGTGGTATCGGTGCCGTCGTCGGGCCTGCCGACCTGGCTGGTGACGACGGTGACTTCCGGGAACGAGGCCAGAATGACGCGAGCCTGGTCGGCGACGCGGACGCCTTCGGTGGGACCGGTGCTGGGGGCGAGCGTGCCGCGGACCCAGATGGCGCCTTCGTCGAGGTGCGGCAGGAATTCCGAGCCTATAACGCCGCTCATCATCAGAAAAACCGCCAGGGCGAAGGCCAGCGCGCCCACACCGACGGTGACGCGGCGGTGCTCGATGGCCCAGCGGACCGCCAGACGATACTTATCGCGAAGGAAGTTCATGACCGGGTTGGGCCATTCCTTGACGCCGTTGCTAAACACCAGGAGCGCCATGACCGGGGCGATGAGAATGGCGAAAACCAGGGCGCCGAGGAGCGCGAAAGAAACCGTCCAGGCCATGGGCTTGAAGAGGCGGCCCTCCACGCTCTGCAAGGTGAAGATGGGCAGATAGGCGGTGATGATGATGGCGCGCGCGTAAAATACCGGGCGGAGCACTTCCATGACCGCGTCGCGAATTATTTCCAGCGGCGATTTTTGGGAACTCGAGGACAGGCTGAAATGCCGGACGATGTTTTCAATGATGACGACGGTGCCATCCACGACCATGCCGAAATCGAGGGCGCCGAGGGAAAGCAGGTTCGCGGGAATTTTATTGAGGTCCAGGCAAATAGAGGCGAAGAGAAGGGCGAAGGGAATCGTCAGAGCCACGATGAAAGCGCCGCGAGAATTGCCCAGGAAGAAAAACAGGATGACGGAGACGAGCAGGACGCCCTCAGTGAGATTTTCGAGAACGGTGTGAGTGGTGAGCTCGACCAGATTGCTGCGGTCCAGAAACGGAACAATTTTGACGCCGGGCGGAAGGATCTGATCGTTGAGCTGCTTGACCTTCTGGTGGATGGCGGCAAGAGTCTCATCGGCATTGGCGCCTTTGCGGAGCAGAACAATGCCTTCGACGACGTCGTTGTCGTCAACAATGACGCCGTCGGCGCGGTGAATGGCTTTGCCGATTTGTCCGAGGCGAATGCGGGGACCCTGGGTGACGGTGGCGATGTCCTTGATGCGCAGCACGGTGCCGTTCTTGGTGGTGATGGCGGTGTTCTCGATGTCCGTCACGTTGGTGAACAGACCGACCACGCGGACGTTGATTTGCTGGAGGCCCGATTCAACGAAGCTGCCGCCGGCGTTGGCGTTGTTGTTGGCGAGTTGCTGCTCGACCTGGCCGATGCTCAGGCCGTGGGACACCAGGGCGTTGGGATCCACGCGGACCTGATACTCGCGAGTGATGCCGCCGAAGCTGGAGACGTCCACGACACTGGGCACGGACTTGAACTGCTTTTCGAGCGTCCAGTCCTCGATGGATTTCAAAGCCATCAAGTCGTACTTCGGATTGGTGCTGCGGAGGGTGTACCAGTAAATCTGGCCGACAGGGCTCCAGTCCGTGCCCATCTGGGGCTGGAGATTACTGGGCAAGGTGACCTGCGAAAGCCTTTCGAGGACTTTCTGGCGATTCCAGTCGTTGTCGGAGCTATCGTCGAAGATGAGCATGACGCTGGAGAGACCGAAGAGCGAATCGGAGCGAAGATGGGCGAGGTGCGGGAGACCGTTCATCTGAATTTCGATGGGGATGGTGACCTGCTGCTCGACTTCCTCGGCCGCGCGTCCGGGCCACTGGGTGATGACCTGCACGTAATTATTGGCGACGTCCGGATAGGCTTCCACGGGAAGGCTGTGAAAAGAGATAGCGCCCCACACCAGGAGCAGGACGGTCAGCGCCAGAATCATGAAGCGATTGTTCAGCGCGAAATCAATGAGGCGCTGCATCATGAGGCGGACCTGCGAATGTTGGCCTGGGCGATCAACTATTGCTCCGCGGCGTTCTGCAGGACCAGAGCGTTGGTGACGACCTGGTCGCCGGGCTTTATGCCGGCGATGATTTCCTGCATCTGATTGGGCAGACTGCTGCCCGCGGTGACTTCCACGCGGCGGAACTTCTTGCCTCCCGCGGGTAGGTACACCCAGTCGCGATCATGGAGATGGAGGATAGCCGAGGCAGGAACCGAAGCGTGCGATTCCACCTTTTGGCCGTGAAAAGTGGCGGTGACGAACATTCCAGGACGCATATTGCCGGGATTGCGAACTTCGATGCGCACCTTGGCGGTGCGGATATTGGGATCGAGGATCGCTCCGATATTGCTGATGCGGCCGGTGACGACCTGATCGGGATAGGCGTTGAGGCGAACGTCGGCGGTGTCTCCCAGGCGGACGCTGGGCAAATCGTTCTCATATACGTCGCAGAGAATCCAGACACGGGACAGGTCCGAGATGGTGAACGGGTTCGTGGAGGAAAGACCCTGAACGCCGGCGGAGTTGGTGACCTGCTGGTCGGTGATGACGCCGGAAACCGGAGCGACGATGTTCACAATGCCGGAGGGATGATCGAGCGGAGCGCCCAGGACGCGGAGGTGCTCGGCGGTGGTTTCGACGTCCACTTTGGCTTTGTTTTCGGTGTCCTGGGCGACCTGCAGATCATTCAAGGAAATGGCACCGTGCTGGTACAAGGCGCTCGCGCGATCCGACTGAGTTTGCGCAAGAGTTTCGTCGGCCACGGCTTTCCGATAGTCCGAGTAAGCGGCGGCGATATCGGCGCTTTGCACGCGCAGCAGCACCTGGCCTTTTTTTACGGTATCGCCGAGGCGGGCGAGAATTTCGACCACTCGTCCAGAGGCGAGGGAAATGACCGGCACGGTGCGGGAAACATCGGGGCTTACGACGCCGGTGACGACCAGTTGCGACGCGGCCTTGTATTCCAGGGCAGTTGCCAGCGGAAATTGGGAGGGCTCGTCCACCTGGACCAGGCTGGCGTCGCCTTCATGCTCGACCTGCGCAGGAGGAGGAGCTTCCGCCGCGGGGTTTTTGCTCGAGTCTCCACCGCAGCCTGCGAGCAGCAGGATAGCCGCCAGCGAAAAGGCCCGTCGAAGCGCGGCCGCGCATTTCATGGAAAACCTCACGTCCGTAAGTGCAGTACAGTTGATAACAGATTGCGTAAAGAAGGCGTAAAGACCGGTCAAGAATCACACAACCCCAGGCCTATGCGCCACCAATACCGCGGTTGATCATTGCCGCGATTGCCGGCGGCATTGATGATTGTGAATAGAATCCCGCCAGCGAGCGGCAGGCCCGTCGTGCCAATTGGCAGCAGGCGCGCAGAATTAGAGGGCAACGGGGGGAGCGCGCCCGAGGCGGTTGGACGGCCCCGCGGCGACATACGAGGAATTTGATACGGGAATGTACAGAGGCTCGAATGCGAAATCTGCGAAATGCGCCGACGCGGGGATAGCCGCGTGCACCAGGCCGGGCGAGAAATGTTGCGGGTGCTGAGAATTGTGCGCGGCGGAAAGGCAATTCACGTGGCGGCGGCTGGTGCAACAATCTTCGAGTACGATCAATTCGGCGTGCAGATCGTCGGTAAGCGAGACGACGAAAAAAAGCAGCACCAGCGCGCAAACCAGCGCGGTCCATTCGCACCAGGGAGCGTGGCGGCGCAAATGAGCTTGGCGCGCCCAGCGCAGGCGCCAGACGGTGACGCCGCCCAAGGCGATCAGCATCCAGAGAATGTTGAGAAACAGCTCCATTTGGGTTCGGACGATTCCTAGCCGAGTGCGCGCCGCAGGCAAGTGAGAGGATCCGGCGCTGCGAGCAACGTTCAATTTACTACGCGGCGGGAGGTTGAGGCAATCGTTTGGGTGGCGGCGGTCGCTTTTCGATAAAGGCGGGGGCGAGACGGGAATAGGATTTGCCGGGATTCGGCGGAAGGGTAAGAATGAAGTGATGGCACGAAAAACATCGAACTTGCCGAGCGCCGGCGGGCCGCGGCGCGGATGGGTGCGGAGCGCACAATACGTGGCGATCAACGCGTTCCTGATCTTTCACATCCTGGCGATTCTGTGCTGGGCGATTCCGATTGATACACCGTTGACGACGGCGGGCCGGGACCTGGTGCGACCTTATTTTCTATGGTCCGGATTGTTTCAGACCTGGGATATGTTCGCGCCGAATCCGAAATCGAGGAACGCGTACCTAGAAGCGATCGTCATCTACAAGGACGGCACGACGGATTTGTGGTCCTTTCCGCGCATGGAAACGCTGAGCCTGACCCAGCGTTATTTCAAGGAACGCTACCGCAAGTACGAGGAGACACTGGACAACGACGTGTACTCGGGATTGTGGCCTGACGCCGCGCGGCATATTGCGCGACAGGAAAACAATCGCGCCAGTCCCCCGTACAAGGTGATGCTGGTGGCGCGGTGGTCGGACATTCTTCCGCGCAGCGACGACAGCTATGACCGCGGTCCCTGGGGCGCCGACGTCTTTTACAGCTACGACGTGAAGCCCGAGGATTTGCGGTGAGGTTGAAGTCGCTATGGGAAGCATGGAACCGTTTCTTTTTTGCGGAGCAGTCGCCCATGCCGGTGGCGCTGTTTCGCATCGTGTATGGCGTGCTGATTATCGCCACGCTGGTGCTGCTGCATCCCGACTGGCTGAACTGGTACGGCACGCATGCGTGGGTGAGCCTCGAAACTGCGCGAACGCTCGAGCCCGGCGTGCGGCTGAACCTGTTCGCGGTGATTCCGCAGCGGGACAGCTGGATTGCGGCGCTGTTCTGGGTATTCCTGGGTTCGGCCGTGCTGCTCACGCTAGGATTCCTGACTCGCTTCAATAGCCTGCTTGTATATATCTGCCTGACTTCCATTCATCAGCGGAATTTGTACATCAACCACGGTGGAGACACGTTCCTGCGCGTGGCCGGATTCTTTCTGATTTTTGCGCCGGCCGGGGCGGCGCTTTCGGTGGACCGGCTGATCCGGGTGTGGCGCGGCAAGGAAGACGCCAAAATTCCTGCGCGGGCGCCGTGGGCGCAGCGGATGATCCAGGTTGAGCTGGCGCTGATGTATTTCGCGACTTTCTGCTGGAAGGTGCAGGGTGTGCCGTGGGTAAAGGGTACCGCGTTGTATTACGTCTATCATCTGGACGAGCTGCAACGTTTTTACGTGCCACCGTGGATGCTGCGGCCGACGATACTGAGAATTGGAACCTGGGTGGGGCTGGCTCTGGAATTTTCGCTGGGCGTCCTGGTGTGGGTGAAGGAGCTGCGCTACTACCTTTTGGGAATGGGAGTGGTGTTTCATTTGTGGCTGGAATATTCGTTGAATGTGCCGATGTTCGAATGGGATGTGCTCTCGGCCTACGTGCTGTTTGTGGAGCCGGCGGACATGGCGCGAGTGTGGAAATGGATTCGCGGACGCGTGGCGGCGCGGCTGGGTGAGGAGGTGACGGTTTGTTACGACGGAAACTCGCCGCGGCTGCGGGCGCAGGCGAATCTACTGCGCGCGTTGGATGTTTTTCGCAGGCTGAAGTTTGCCAACTCGCGCGATTCCGGCGTGACGATTCCCGCGCAGATGGATCGCGGGCGGCTGACGGTATTGACGCGAGCGGGTGCGCGGCAAGGATTCGAGGGCGTGATGGAGTTAGCCGGGGTGGTTCCTCTGCTGTGGCCGCTGGCCGGGGTGGGGGTCGTGCGCAGATTGTCCGGTCTTGGAGGCAAGTCACCTGGTATCAAGCGAGACTAGCGACCGGAGCGGTTGTAATGCCCGGCAGCATTACAGCTGCAACGAACTGGAGACGCGCGCGAGGAAATCATCCAGCCTGCCAGGGTCGGGGAGTTGACCTTGAGCGAAGTGCTTTGCGCCGCCGCCCTTGCCGCCGAATTCCTTTAGCGATTCGCGGAGGATTGCGCCAGCGTCGGGGGCAAGGTCCTGGGACCGGGCTATTACGATGTGGCCGGATTCACGGCTGGCGAGCAGGGCGATTACGTTTTTTTCCGTGGTGAGCTTGGCGGCGAGCAGGGCGAGGTACGCGGGTGTGGCTTCGGGCGGGGTGGCGACGATCACGCGCGCCTCGGGAGCAACGGAAGGACCCGCGGAACCGGATGCAGATGCTTGGGCTTGCGCGCGCTGTTGCAGCAAGGCGCGAGCTTCCACGGTGGCCAGGCGTTCCTCGAGACGCTTGGTGGCCGCGGACTGGGTGCGGCGATCTTCGATGGTCTTGGCGATGCCCGCTGGGACGTCGGCCAGCGCGCAACTGAGCAGCGAGGCGGCCTCGGTGAGCGTGGCGAAATCACCGCGGGCGGTCGCCAGAGCGCGATAGCCTGCTACGTACTCGATGCGCCAGGAATCGCGGCGACGTTCGAGCTTGCGGATAAGGAGCAGCCCGGCCTGGCCGGTGCGCGCCAGATGCGTGCCGCCACACGGTTGGCGGTCGAATCCGTAGATTTCGATGGCGCGCAGGATTCCCTCGCGCGCGACGGTCTTGCGGATGCCGGCTTCGGCCAATTCCTGCGCGGTGCCGAAACGGATTTCGACGGGGCGATCCTCGAAGATGATTTCGTTGGTGCGGCGCTCGGCTTCTGCGAGATGCCGCGGTACGACGGAGGGAGCGCTCAAGTCAATCGTCGAGATTTCGCGGCCGAGATGGAAGGATACGGTCTGAAATCCGAACAGCTCGATGAAGGCGGCGGAGAGAAGATGCTGGGCGGTGTGCTGCTGCATGTGGTCTATGCGGCGGGACCAGTCAATCTGGCCGTGCACAGGACCGGCGGGGACGGCTGCACCGGTGTAATGGACGACCTGATGAGACTCATTCGGCGCGGAGCCATCCAAGACTTCGACGACCGGGACACCGCCGAGAGTGCCGAGGTCGTGTGGCTGGCCTCCAGAGGTGGGGTAGAAAGCGGTCTTATCGAGGATCACCTTCCAGCGGGGGCCTTCCTGCTCACAGGAGACGACGGTGGCGTCGAATTCGCGCAGGAAGGAATCGTGGTAATAGAGCCTGTCCGTCAGGTCAGTTCCCTTTCGTCACTCGGGCAGGATAGCATAGAGAGGGAAGCTCAAAGAGCCAGGACAGGGTAGAATCATCGCGTGCCCATCAAACTGATTGCCATGGATATTGACGGAACCTTGCTGAACAGCAAGCTGCAGATATCCGACCGGAATGCCGAGACGATCGTGGAAGCAGCGGCGCGCGGAATCGAGATCGTGCTGGTGACCGGACGGCGATTCGATTTTGCGTTGCCCATCGCCAACGCCCTGGCCTGCGATTTGCACTTAATCGTGAACAACGGGGCGCTGGCGAAATCGCGCAACGGGACGACGCACCTGCGCTACCTGTTGCCGGGCGAAATCGCGCGTCAGGTGCTGGAAGCGACTGTGGAATTTCGTGCGAATGCCGCGGTGGTGTTTGACCGGCCGGGCGCGCGGCAAGTGATCATGGAAGAAGTGGATTGGGACGACCCCTTTCGCGGAGGATATTTCCGGCGCAACCGCGAATACATCGCGGAAATGGCGCCGCTGGAGGGCTGCCTGGACGGAGAGGATCCCATCCAGGTTATGTACGCGGGCCAATGCGCGCCGATGCGTGCAGCGATGCGGATCTTGGAAACGCTGGCGCGCGCGCGGGCCAGCGAATTCACGCTGGCGCTGACGGAATACGAGGAGCGCGATTTTTCGATCCTGGACGTGCTGCGGCGGGACGTGACCAAGGGCACGGCGCTGGCGGAATGGGCGCGGCAGCGCGGGTTCGCGCGGGAACAGGTGATGGCCATCGGCGACAACTGGAACGACCGGCAAATGCTGGAATTCGCAGGCAGTCCGGTGCTGATGGGCAATTGCATCGCGGAGTTGAAATCGCGGGGCTGGCCGATTACTCTTTCGAACGATGAAGACGGCGTGGCGGCGGCGATCTGGAATTACGCGCTGAATGAGAATTAACGCAAATCCGAACGCGGAGCGAAAGTAGCATAGCGATTGTGAGAATCCCAGCCTATCGAAGCGCGCTCGGACTTACGCTGACATTGGTCGCAGCGGCTTGCGCCCCGCTCGCGGCGCGCGCGGATTACGCGGTGCTGCGTTCGGGAGCGCGACTGCACATCACGGGTTACGAACGTGAAGGCGAGCAAGTGCGGCTGACGCTGGACGGCGGGTCGGTGACGGTGCCCGCGGCGGATCTGGTAAGCGTCGAGCCCGAAGATCATTTCACGGCTCTACCCGCGCCAGTGACGGCGACCGGGCCTTTCGGAAGCTTGATACACGCCGCCGCGGAAAAGCACGGAGTGGATGAGGCGCTCATCTCGCGGGTAATCGCGGTGGAATCGAACTTCAATCCGCGGGCGGTTTCGCGAAAACAGGCGCAGGGGTTGATGCAATTGCTGCCGAAAACGGCGGCGCTCTATTCCGTGGCGAACATTTTCGATCCCGCGCAGAATATTGACGCCGGAACGCATTACCTGAAGGATTTGCTGGCGCGTTATGGCGGGAATCTATCGCTCGCTCTGGCGGCCTATAATGCCGGGCCGGAGATGGTCGAGCGCTACGGGGGGATTCCGCCATTCCCTGAAACGCAAAGATACGTTCGGCAGATTACCTCTCAGATCGCACGCCTGAAAACCAATCCCACGACAAATTGACGCCTGGTCCTGGCGCGCACAATGGTGCACGGGCGTTGCTGGTACTGCGCTCGGTTCGGACTGCCGTGGCGGACGGCGCGCCGCGAATAGCTCGCTATGGTGCGCCCAGTGGCGTTTGGGGACGCCCACCCGTTACTGGTGGTTGGAGCCGGGCACGGACTTCGTTGACAGGGCGTAGCGGATGTATTGCTCGAGCGTGGCCTTATCGCCGCCTATCAGGGGCCGTCCATTTACGAAGACGGTAGGGGTGCTGCCAATGCTGAGCGCTTCCCCTTCACGGTGGTCGTTGTCCACCGCTGCTTTGGCTTCGGGCGAGGACATGCAGGTCTTGAAGGTGTCCGCGTCCAGGCCTGCCTGCGTAGCGTAGGACACCAGCTTGTCCCATACATTTTCGGCGGAGATCAGGTCTTGTTCGGTGAAGATTTGGTCGGCGACGGTCCAGAAGGATTTGGGCGATTGGATGAAGGCGCAGCGGGCGCCGATGGCCGCGGTTTCCGCCCAGGGGTGAATCTGAGTGAGGGCAAAATTCTTAAAGACGAAGCGGACCAGGGGAAATTCCGGGACGACGGTATTCAGGGTTTCGGCCAACTCGCGGCAGTGCGGGCATTCAAAATCGCTGAACTCGACCACGGTGACAGGAGAGACGGCCGGGCCCAGGAAGGGGCTGCCTTCGACATGCAACTTCGCGAGATTTTCAGCGAAGGGATTGGCGGCCATGTCGAACATTTCGCCGCGCAGCAGAGTCTTGCCATCCTTGCTGACGAACACCTCGCCGTTATCGGTGCGGCCGTTGATCGTGACCTGAATGGGGACGTCGTAGAACGCCGCGGAGGGCGAGGCCGTCAGGGGACCGAGCTTAACTTTGAAGTCCGGGCCCCAGGCAAAGAGTTCGCGAATGAATGCTTCGGTGTTTTTCAAGATTTGGGCCTGCTCGGCGGAGGGAGCGGACGCGGTGGCGGGCGCGGATTGCGCGTGAGTGGATACGGCCACGGAAAATGCCATCAGTATCAGAGGCAAGAAGGCGCAACGCTTCATCAGGCGGCTCCCGGTCTATTTATGAACAGCGGCGACGATCAATCGCAGCTTCGTGATTGTAGTGCTTCGCGAGCGGCGGAAGAAACGAATTCATCCGAGCGGAGGCAAAAGATTCAACACATCATGCGCGGACGAAAATGAGGCGGTGAATACCAGGGGGTGTCGGCGATACAGATCCGAATGCGCGCTAGACCGAGAATTTCTGGGCCAGAGGGAAACGGCGGCCCACGCTGAAGGCTTTGGAGGTGACTTTCAGACCGGGAGGAGCTTGCTTGCGCTTGTATTCGTTCTGGTCCACACGCAGGGCTACGGAGCGGACCAGCTCGAGAGGGAGGTTGCAATTGTCGGCAATTTCCTCCGGGCTGCGCAGGCCTTCGACGTAGGCTTTCAGAATACGGTCGAGAATGGCGTAATCCGGCAGCGTGTCCTGATCTTTCTGATTGGGCCGCAGTTCGGCGGAGGGCGCTTTCAGCAGGGTTTCGCGGGGGATCAGTTCCCTTTTGCGATTCACGAACTTCGAGAGCTCGTACACGGTGGTCTTGGGGACGTCAGAGATTACGGCAAGACCGCCGGCCATATCGCCATAGAGCGTGCAATAGCCTACAGCCATTTCGGATTTGTTGCCGGTGCTCAGCACCAGCGAGCCGAATTTATTGGAGAGCGCCATCAGGAAATTGCCGCGGATGCGGGCCTGGATGTTCTCCTCGGTAACATCCTCGGGGCGGCCGGTAAAGGCCGGAGCCAACGTTTGGCGGTAGGTGTTGAACGCGTCGGTGATAGGAAGCGTCTGAAAATCAATGCCGAGGTTTTCGGCCAGCTGGCGGGCGTCGCGCAGGCTGCCTTGCGAAGAGTACGGGCCCGGCATGGCCACGCCCAGCACGTTCTGCGGACCGAGAGCTTCGACGGCGATCACGGCTACCAACGCCGAATCAATGCCGCCGCTGAGGCCGACCACTACCTTGTGGAAGCCGCACTTGCGGACATAGTCGCGGGTGCCAAGCACCAGGGCGCCGAACGCGGCTTCGTGCTCGTCCTCGATGAGGGGCCGGATATCGCCTTCACCGGTAACGCTGTCAAAGAGCACAAGGTCTTCTTCAAAGGATTTGGCGCGGGCGGCCACGCGGCCATCGGGCATGAAGGCGACGCTGGAGCCGTCGAAGATGAGACTGTCGTTCCCGCCGACCTGATTGACGTAAACAACCGGGAGGCGATGCTCGCGGGCGATGGCTTGCAGCATGTCGTGCCGGAGCGAACGCTTATCGAGCGTGTAGGGCGAGGAGGAAATGTTCAGCAGCAGGCTACTGCCCTTGCCGACGATTTCGGCGACGGGGTCGCGGTCGTAGAGGCGATAGGGCCAAAAGCGCTCGTCGTTCCAAAAATCTTCGCAGATGGTGATGCCGAGTTTTTCGGAGTTGAAGGGAAAGACGAGCTGGGTGTGGGCAGGCTGGAAATAGCGCGACTCGTCAAAGACATCGTACGTGGGCAGCAGCATCTTGCGCTGCTCGAATAGGATTTTGCCGTCGGCGATGAGCGCGGCGGAATTGGCGACGGGCTTGCCGGTGTTGTCCATAGCGTCGCCGACAAAGCCGACGAGCGACGGTAGCGGAATCGCTTTGGCGAGGCGGACCAGTTCCTGCTGGTTGTGTTCGACGAAGGAGGGCCGCTCGACGAGGTCCTGCGGCGGGTAGCCGCAGATGCAGAGTTCGGAGAAGACGGCGATTTCGGCGCCGCGGGCCCGGGCTTCCGCGGCGAGATTCAGAATGCGTTCCGCATTTCCCGCAAAGTCGCCCACGGTGGGGTTGAACTGAGCTAGAGCGATCTTCATGAGCGGTGGTCAGGTTGCGCGGTACACATCGTATGGTTCAATCCTAACTCGATTGTGGCGTCTTGCCGGCGTCATCGTTCGACAGCGGGACGGCCAGGAGCGCGGAAGCGCGCCGCGCTGACTTCGCAGGGCAAAAAAAACTCCCGAAGGATAAACCCTTCGGGAGCAATGCGTATCCGCACAGAAACTCAGGCCAGACGGAGCGAACTTCGCGACGCAGGCAGCGGGATTAGACGCTGAAAGAACTGCCGCAGCCGCAAGTGCTCTTGACATTCGGGTTATTGAACTTGAAGCCCGAACCCTCGACCGTTTCGATGTAATCAATCTGCACGCCGTCGAGATACATCTCGCTCATCTGATCAACGAGAACCTTCAGGCCGTCGAACTCGTACACGTTGTCGCTGTTCTGATTGACCTGGCTCTCAAAAGCCATGTGATAACTGAAACCCGAGCAGCCGCCGCCAACCACGGCCACGCGCAAGCCCGTGGGCGAGGGGTTCTGCTGCGTCAGGATTTCCTTCACTTTGGTTATAGCCACTGGCGTCAACTGGACCATGCTCGATTCCTCCACAAATGCCCGGGCCGGACCCGGGGTGCACTTCCGCCAACAGTATATCAGATTCCGGGAGGTGCGAAACGGTTGCGAAAGATTTCGGGATGGTTAACTGGGAACCCCTGCACGAGGAGCGGCTTCCGAGCTACTGCTGCGGCTGCCCCTGCGTGGGCTGCTGGAAGGGGTTGCTCTGCACGGGCGAGGGGTTCTGCGACCCCGGGTTCGCGCTGCCGCCGCCTAATCCGCCCGGCTGGCCCTGCCCCGTTGATCCCTGCCCAAGGACGCTGCCTCCGCCGCCGCTCATTTGCTGTCGCATCGCGGCAGCCGCGTCCTCCAGGGGATTCCAGATAAATTCCCAATTAATGTACTTCTTCCCGCCGTGATAGACCTTGAGAGAGGGCGTGTCGTCCGTGCAAGCGACGCCTGTGAGAAAACCACCTAACACCGGGCCGTCCACCGGGCCCGTCGGTTTCAGCAGGGCCATCGCGGCAAGAGTAGCCGGCGTCACAGCGAGGCCGCCCTGGCTCATGGCAGAGAGATTGGGCAGGCTCTGGCCGGTTCCGGTATTACTCTGGCCAAACGTATTGGAGAACGGACTCTGAGTGGATTGCGGCGACTGGGGATTCTGCGGATTCTGGCCTTCGGCAGGAGGATTTCCCGACGAGTTTGGATTCGACGCGTCCGGCGACGAGGACCCTGCGCCAGGACTGTTGGAGTTATCGGTGGCTCCGCCCTGCGAAGAATTCTGGCCCTGCTGCGAATTGGAATTATCGCCGGAATCGGAGAGGGTGGAAACCGGGACGCCCGGTTGGCCCGGCTGCTGCTGACCAAGAAGCGACGCCGGCGTGGGTAACTGGCCGCCGTTGGCATCCATGAGCGCCATTTGTTGCAGTGTGGCGTAGCGGGTACTGCCGATGATCTGTCCGGCGGCGTTGACGTAGATGAAGCGCCACGAGCCATCCGATGGATTGGTGGGATTCTTGTACTGTTGCCGCAGGAAAAGAAGTTGCGGCATGCCTTTCACCAGGTCGTCCATCGTTTGTGGGTAGTGCCCGGTCTTGTGATAGTAAAGGCGAATGGCGCGTGCGTATTGGTTTCCGCGCCAGATGGTTTCCTCTTCGCGTTGACGACGCCTGATGGTGGCGCCTTTCTGCAACACGACCAGGGTTCCGGCAATCATGAAGAGCATCAGGCCCAAAGCCATGAGGTAGGCGAATCCGGACTGTTGGCCGCGGCGAGCGACGGCCGAGCGGGGCGCGGCGCGGCGCGGCAGTGATTTCCAGGGTGCGACGGTAATGCGCGGCGTGTTCACCGGTTCACCGGGCCGGGCAGCGAATCTCCACCGGGGGGTTCGATCATCTGCACCGTGGTGTGGCGACCGGAGGAGGTTTCCTCAACATCCGCGGAATCATTGCCGATCTTATCGAGGCGGAAACGGTTTAGAAACACCGAGCCTTCCTCGACGACCAACACATCATCGCCATCCAGGAAAAACGCCACGCGCTTGCCCGTCCGAGACAAGGATGCAGAACCAAAGAGCTGCGCCGGGACGGTGACAGGAGGAGGAGGAGGAGGCTGTTGCGGGCCCTGCGCCCGGAAATTCTCGCGCGCGATCTGCTCCGCGGTTCGCGGAGGAGGCGGAGGGGGGCCGAAGGTAAAGATATTGCGGTGCGAGCCGGTGTAATCGAGCTTCTTGATTTTGTCGAGGAGATCGAGGCGCAGATGGGGCTCGTCCACATCCAGAGGATGGAAGGCCGTATCGGAGGCCAGCACTCCGCCGATTCCGGGCGCCTCGCCGCGGTTGGCGAAGTAAACGTAAGCGCCAAGGAGTACCAGCGCCGCCAATACGTAGATTTGGATTCGTTTCCACATCGCTCAGGTCCTGAAATAGGTGCTCAATTCCAGATGCAGACGGATGCCGCCGGCAGCCGCGTTGGCGGAATCCAGCTTTAAATTACCGAGCAGGTAGAAATTCTTGGAGTGCTCGAGACCGTTGATGAACTGAATGATCGCGGGATAATCGCCCTCGACGGTGTCGGCGATTTTAATTTCATCAACGCCACGGCCTTTGACTTCCTTCTGCGAAAAAGTGATGCCCGAGGTGCGCAAATTGGCCTTGGCGGCAATGCTGCCGAGGTCAGCTTCGATGGTGGAGTAGCCGGTTTCAGCGCTCAGGAAGGCGGTGTGGTAGAAATTGTCGTATTCCCGGCCCTCGCCGGAGAGCGCGTTGCGAATCTGGGTGCCGCGGGCTACGTCGGCGTGCAAGAGCTTGGCCTGCAACTTCAGGCGGTCGCGCTGCGCGCTCAGTGATTCGGCGCCTTCGCGCGAGCCCTGCCAGCGCACGTACACCAGTCCCAAGTCCGCCGCGAAGAGCAGTGCGAGGGCGATCGTGATCCATTTTTTCCAAACCAGCCAGGACATGTTCATAATCAGGTGGTCGAATACCAGGCGATCAAATCCACGGTGATGGCGTCGGAAGACGGGGATTTTTGCTGGTGGCGATCGTCCTTTACCTCAATATCCGAAAATACGCGGGACTTCTCCAGGTTCTGCAAGAACTTGATTTTACTTTCGTCGGATTCCGCGCCGACGGTGAGTTCCACCAGAGCGCGGCCATTTTCCAGCTTGGGAGAAATATTCACGACGCGAACGCCGGGAGGAAGAATCTGTTCAAGATCCATGAAGACCTTGGTCCAGGGGAAGCTGCGCTGCCCGATGAGCGAATTCAGAAAATCGGCGCGATCGAGCACCTGAAGTGCCTGGGGCGTCTGGAAATAAGCCTGGAGCGCGGCTTGTTTTTGCCGGTCGGCGGCAATCTCCGTGCGCCAGTGCGAAATTTCCGAGCGCAGGTCTCGGCTCGCGTGCCAGGAACTGTACGCGGCGTGACCCAGCAGGAGAAAGGTGAGAAGGCCGAGCGCACCTAGCACACTCGCCGCCGCCAGGAAGGGCCGCTTGTTCGCCAGTGGAGCTGTGGAAAGATTGAGCTGTAGTTTCATGTCTCCTGAAGGCGCGCGACGATCAGGAACCTCCGTTCAACATCCAACCCACCAAGGCATCGAGATCCTGGCGCAGCAAATCCTTGGCGCTGGAATCCAGCGGCTGGGCCGCTTCGGCATCGGACAGAGTTCCGATGCGGCATTTCAACTCCGCGGAAAGGGCACGACGAAAGACTTCTTCACGGGCTCCGAACCCGGAGATGCGAGCACGATCCGGCGCGGCGCCCCAAGTATCCTGAAAATAAGCGATAGCCGGGAAAATTTCATCGAGCATGGATTGGGGATCGAGCGCGGAAGCTTCGCCGGACATTTCGGTGGAGCGATAGACGCAGAGATTTCCAGCGCTGACGATGACAGTGCTAAGCGTCTTGCCGGCGATGCGGGCCAAAAGCGTGGCGCCGTCGTCGCTGAGCAGGGGCAGAGTCGCGAGGGTGGAGCTGAGCACTACGCCCGGCGTAGCTTCCAGGGACTGCAGCACGTCTTCGTACTCGCGCACGATGCGCTGGCGCGCTACGGCGGTGACGACTTCGAGCGCCCCCGCGCGACCCGTCTGGCGCATCCAGGAGACGACGGTTTCGTCCACATCGAAAGGCACGCTTTTCTTGAGCCTCCAGCGCAGCAGGGAGAGAGCTTCGTCGGCACGGCGGGGCAAGGTATCAAAAGGCAAAATGAACACGCGGACCACAGGGTCGGGAATCAGCAGGACCAGAGGCGCGCCGTGCACCGGAACGCGATTCAGAACTTTGCGCAGGACGGAGCGAACGGCGTCGGGCTGGACGACGTTAGTATCCACGGGCGAAGGCATCACCGCGCCGGGCGGCAACGGCTCGATGGCGTGTGCTTCCAGATGACCGCCGGTCTTGGACCAATGCGCGGCGGCGACGTGGCCGGAGGCAATCTCCACGACGAGAGAAGGATGGGGCATGGCGTTGAGCCAGCGCTCAACGCGCTTCACCGGAGCGAGATCGAAGAATTGGGTGGCGAGACTGGCGGAACTAGTCAAGGAAGGTCACCTTATTGATTTCGCGCAAGGTGGTGGTACCGCCGCGCACTTTCGCGAGGCCCGAATCGCGCAGGAATGACATGCCCTCTTCCTTGGCGACCCGCTTGATTTCGGACGTGGGGCGGCGATTGATGATCATTTCGCGAATGTGGTCGGAGAGATCGAGCAGTTCGGTGATGGCGGAGCGGCCGCGATAGCCGCTGCCGGAGCACTCCAGGCAGCCTGCGCCTTCGTAAAACGGAACCTTGGACCATTCGCTGGGATCGAGGCCGGATTCCTTGAGCACTTCCGGGGCGTACTGCACGGGCTTCTTGCAATTTTCACAAATGACGCGAACCAGGCGCTGCGCAAGGATGCAATTGAGCGCGGAAACGAAATTGTACGGTTCGACGCCCATGTTGATGAAGCGGCCGATGACGTCCGTGCAATTATTGGCATGGACGGTGGTGAAGACCAGGTGGCCGGTGAGCGCGGAGTTGATGGCGATCTGCGCGGTTTCCTGGTCGCGGATTTCTCCGACCATGATCTTATCCGGATCGTGACGCAGAATGGAGCGCAGGCCGCGCGCGAATGTGAGGCCCTTCTTTTCGTTGACCGGAATCTGAGTGATGCCGCGCACCTGATATTCGACCGGGTCTTCGATGGTGATGATCTTGTCTTCGTCGTTCTTGATCTCGTTGATGGCGGCGTACAGCGTGGTGGTCTTGCCTGAGCCAGTCGGGCCAGTGACCAGGACCATGCCATAGGGCTCGAGGATGTAGCGGCGGAAGCGAGCCTTGTCCGGGCCGTCGAAGCCGACGACGTCGAGCGTGAGATTGCGGAATTTCTCGCTGAGCGTCTCTTTGTCGAGGACGCGCAAGACGGCGTCCTCGCCGTGGACTGAGGGCATGATGGAGACGCGGAAATCCACGAAGCGGCCCTTGTAGCGCACGCGGAAGCGGCCGTCCTGGGGAACGCGGCGCTCGGCGATATCGAGCTCGCTCATGACTTTAATGCGCGAGAGGATCGTGGCGTGCCACTCCTTGGCCAGCGGCTGCATGGCGTATTGCAGCACACCGTCAATGCGGTACTTCACCACCACTTCGGTGTTGCGCGTTTCGATGTGAATATCACTGGCGCGGCGTTCCAGGGCGGTGAAGATGACGGTATCCACCAGGCGCACCACGGGGCTCACGCCGGAGTCGCGCGTGAGCTTATCCATGGAGATATTTTCGTCGCTGTCATCGTCCTCGCTGACGACCTGCAGAGTAAAGCCCTCGGTGGCCTGGTCCAGAACACGCTGGGATTGCTCGGTGCGCTTCAGGAGATCGTCAATCTGGGAAGTGGTGGCGACTTTGATTTGCAGGCGCTTGCCGAGGAGCAACGAAAGCTCGTCGGTGAGCTGTAACTGGCTGGGATCAGCCATGGCAACCATCAGGGTGCTGTCGTGAGCCTCGAGCGGGACAAATTTGTAGCGGAACATGAGTTCGGCGGGGATGCTGCGGAACAGGTCGGGGTCAATGCGCTGCTCGCGGAGGTCCACGAAGGGGCAGCGGTAACGTTCGGCAAGGCGGCGAGCCTGATCGCGCTCGGCGCTCTCGTCCGCGCCGCCGGGAACAATCGGATTGTTAGTAATGGTGGCCGTCAAAATCCTAACTCCCGGAACCGATCTGGAGAGAAAACAGCGGCAAATAGAGCGATATCAGAATAAAGCCTACCACAACGGCCATGACCACCAAAATGGCGGGCGAAATCCAGATGAGGGTGCGCTGCAGGCGCGTGCTTACTTCCTCCTCGTAGAATTCGGCGACGCTGGTGAGCATCGCAGGGAGCGCGCCGGAAGCTTCACCGACTTCGATCATCTCCAGCGCCAACGCGGGGACGATCCGCTGTTCGGCGAGACTCTCGTGTAGGGACCGGCCTTCGCGAACCTTGCCCGCGGCATGCTGCACGGAGGTGGCGATAAGGCGGCTGCCAATGGCTTGGGCGGCGGTCGCGAGGCCGGCGACCAGGGGCGTGCCGCCGGCGAGAAGCGTGGAGAGAGTGCGCAGGAATTGGGCGATCTGGGATTTCAGCCAGATGTCACCGAAGATGGGAATTTTGGGTTTCATGCGATCAATGGTCAAAGCGCCCTGATCCGAGCGCGTCCATACATAAATGCCCGCGGCTAATGCCGCGACCACCGCAATCACCACGAGGAAGTAATCGCGCAACGGCTCGGCCACGTTGAGCATGAACTGGGTAACGCCGGGCAGCGGGATGCCAAGGTCCTGGTAGAGTTTGGCGAATTGCGGCACCGCGTAGGTGACCAGGTAGGTCATCGTGACAATGACCGCGACGACGAGAATGCACGGGTAAATCAGCGCCGTGGCCAGGGCCTTTTTGAATCCGGTGCTGACGCGCAAGTAGGAGATGTACTGGTCCAGCACGCCGGTGAGATTTCCGCTGCGCTCACCCGCGGCAATCACCGTGACGTACACGGGGGGAAAGGAGCCCTGCGCGGCGAGGGCTTCGGACAGCAGCGCACCTTCGCGCACACGCTGGCGAACGTCCTGCAAGACGGGGCGCAGACGCGGGGCGGCGGCGCGTTCCGCCAGCAGGTCCAGGGCTTTCAGAATAGGCAGGCCGGCCTTCACCAGAGTATTGAATTGCTGGTTGAAAATCAGGAAGTCACCGACCTGAATTTTTCTGGCGCGATGGGTGCCGCTGAGTTGAGAGAGAAAGTCGAAATGGATGCGAACGGAGAAGACGTGATAGCCCTGTTCAGCGAGCTTTTGGCGCGCTTCGCCCTCGGACTGAGCCGTCTCCAATTGCTGGAAGATGCGGCCGGACGTATCGCCGACTTTGCATACGTATTGGCCCACGGGCGTATAGACGGTCGAACGAAAGGTCCGTCTCTCTAAAAGTTTAGCATACCCCCGCATCCCGTTACGGGAGAGGAGAAAAGCCGCGCAGACTTGACACTCCAGTAACAGGGCGTAGCGGCGGGGAAAGGTTCTGCGCCGGAACGACGATTTCAGTGGACGGCGTTCGCGAGCGTGGATTCATCCACAACGGTGACGCCGGGCGGCGGCGCGAAATGAAACATGGTTTCGGCGACAGGCAGGTTCTCTTCCCAATTGCCAAAGCGAAATTCGGTCTCTAGATTTCCCGGTTGGCGAATAATCAATCGCGCCAGATGAGCCTGGGGATCGGATTCGATGAGGACCTCACGGATTTCTTGCACGGAATCGGCAGACTCGCGGCGCGGCACGCAAAGTAAGACGGAGTCGTCCGGCATCAGCGGGCGGTCCTCGGAATTGTCGTCTCTGGCCGGGTCCACAAATTCGATGCTGCCGCACAATTTCGAAAGGTCCGATTTGCCGGTAAGCAGGGCGAGCGGTGTGCGCCAGTCCGTGCTGTCCTTCACCTTGGCACGGCTGACGGTGCGGTCGGCGGGAACGTAGAACCACACGTTCGTGCCGTCCACGATGAACAGCTTTTGCTCCGGAGATTCGTACTCCCAACGCATCCGGCCCGGATGCGAGAAATACACGGTGCCCGATTCGGCGGACCCGCCACTGCCGCCATCGCTGTAACGTTCGTAGAAGGTGGCCTTCAGAGTCTGCGCGCGATGGTAGCGAGCTTCCAATGCCCGCAGCACGGCATGCGCGTCGCGCGCCGGAACCATGGCGGCGGGCAGGATGGCGGCCAGAATGATTGCGAGCATGGCCTCATTCTAACAGGAAACGCAGAGGGCAAGCGGGCGGCGTACGCGCGCCGAAGACCATGCGGTGGATGACGGCGGCAATCCATCGCGGCCGATTGCAGCGCGACAGCCACGGCACGCTGGAGTGCGTCACTTCGAAATCCAAATGGGAGCGTTGGCTACAGATGCCGCACGACTTTTGCGGAGGCGTCACTCAGAATTTGCTGCGGGACTACGCCAGGATTTTTTCGTAACGAGACCGCGACGTCCACAAACGCAGCATGCCCCTCGCTCTCTTTGCGAGCCCCATGAAATCGCGTCTCGTTAGAAGGGTAAAAACGACAAACAGCGCCGACGACGCTATTGCAGAACTGGCAGCGCTTCGCAGGCGGTCTGGCTGGCGGCGACAGTGCCGCTCGTGTCCACGTGAATCGTTCCGGGTTCGTCGCTGCAAAAGCTACGCAGGCCGGTAACCGTGCGGTCTATTGGAATGGCTGTGACGAGATAAGCGTTTACGCCCGGCGCCGAGCATCCCGGAGATGCGATCACTGGAGCACCGACGGGCGTGTAGGCAAACGTGAAACCGGCTTTCTGGTAAGGAGGTGCGACCACGATCGGATCCATAAGAATCGCCTGGTCGCAGTTCGCCGGGCCGGCCGACGGCCCTCCCAAAACAGCGATAGCAGGCGGATAACCATTCTGATAGGTAACGCTGTACGTGGTGGAGGCGGTCGTCAGAGTCCGCACGGTTTCCGCGGCGGCGGCTTCATTGGCAGCCATGCGGGCGCTCAATAGCTGTGGTATGGCGATGGCCGCAATTATCAAGATGATGGCAATCACGACCAGAAGTTCGATCAGAGAGAAGCCCCGCTGGGAGCGATTGACTCCGGGACGATGACCGGGTTGTGGAAGAGCGCTCATACTGAAATCGGTCCTCAGGAACATGAATCCGTTCGGATCGCGAATCGTGAGTCTGTCCGCCCCATACTGAAAAAAGCGGGGAGGGATTCCCTCCCCGCTCTTCCCTGGTACAGAACTACTGGAGGCCCGGCAGAAGCTGGCAGGTCGTGTCAACCGGGTTGGCCATCGGTGCGCCGGAGATGTCCTTGCGAATGACGCCGGACTCGTCCGAGCAGTAGGTGTTCGTGCCGGTGGAACCTATTGCAACCGGGTACGCGCTGGCGCCGAACGAGTTGATGATACCGTTTGCCGGGGCGCCACCGAGCGCGGCGTCCAGGTATCCACTTTTCGGTCCGCCAAGTGCGATGACGTTGTCAATCAAGCAGGAGTTTGCGGCAGTAGCGACGCAAGGATTCGCGCCGCCCAGTGCAACCAGGGTAGCCGCGAAGCCGGTGCCCCAGGTGGACTGGTAGGTCACTTCGGAAGTCACGAGCGTGCGGACGGTACCCACAGCGGAAGACTCGTGGGCGGCCATCTGCGCGCGGAGCAGGTTCGGAATAGCGATAGCCGCGATGATCAAAATGATCGCCACGACGATCAGCAATTCGATTAACGAGAAACCCTTCTGTTTCTTAATCATTTTCTCTCCTTGGAGCAAATGTCTCAATTTTCTCTCGTACTCCCTGGCGGGGTACACCCAGCATAGTGCAAGCGAGCTGCCACGATGAGGGGCCAGGGTCACTGGTGCGGCACAATGCATTATAACCCTTAGATTCATCAAGATACAAACTGCCGGGGGCCTTCCTTTGAGTTGTGCCCTTTGGCGGTTCCGCGGCAGGGCGCGGAAAGCGCCGAATAGTGTCACTCTCAATTGACTCAAGTTGGCGGCCGGCGGTTAGCATCATATTCCGTACTTCTTGGCGTAATGCCGGAACGAGCGATAGGACATCTTTAGGGCGTCGGCGGCGCGGGTGCGGACCCCGCCTGAGCGCTCCATGGCGGCCAGCAGGAAAGAACGCTCCAGTTGCTGAATATACACCTCGAGATCAAGACCTTCTTCCGGAAGCATGGAGGCGCTGCCGTTGGCGTGGCCGTGGCCATTCCCGGATTGGCGGGACACGGCCTCCTGGTAATGATCGCGGATGCGCGCGGGGAGCCCCTCCGCCGAAATGCGCGCAGAACCTTCCAGTGCGACGGCGCGTTCGATGGTGTTCTCCAGCTCGCGCACGTTGCCTGGCCAGTCGTAGACTTCCAGGCGGCGCATCGCTTCGGGCTCGATGCCTTCAATTTTCTTGCTCATGGATTTGGAATAGCGGTCCAGGAAGGAGCGCACCAGGAGCGGGATGTCCTCGCGGCGCTCGCGCAGCGGCGGCAAGTGAATGGGAATCACGCTCAGGCGGTAGTAGAGGTCCTCGCGGAATCGGTCTTCGGCAATTTCCTTGGCCAAATCCTTGTTGGTGGCAGCGATGACGCGCACGTCCACGTCGCTCTCATCGGTGCTGCCGAGCGGGCGCACCTTGCCCTCCTGCAGGACGCGATAGAGCTTCACCTGCATGGTCAAGCTCATGTTGCCGATCTCGTCCATGAAGAGGGTGCCGCCGTCGGCGGCCTGGAACAATCCGCGGCGATTCTCGTTCGCGCCGGTGAAAGAGCCACGCAGGTAGCCGAAAAGCTCGGATTCGAGCAGGGTTTCCGGGAAGGCGCCGCAGTTGATGGTGATGAAGGGAGCCTTGGAGCGGGCACTGTTCTCGTGAATGGCGCGCGCGACGAGTTCCTTGCCCGTGCCGCTTTCGCCGGTAATCAGCACGCGGCTGGACTGCGGGGCGATGGTTTCAATCAATTCAAAAAGGTCGCGCATTTTCGGGCTGGCGCCGATGATGTGGTCAAAGCCCGTAAAGCGCCGGAGCTGGCGGCGAAGTTCGCCCGCTTCCTTGCGCAAAGCCTGATTTTCGGCGATGCGCTTCACCGCGGGACGAAGCTCGTCCAGCAGGCGGTCGCCCTTGACCACGTAGCGGTCCGCGCCGAAATTGACCGCGTCAATGGCGGTGTTCACCGTGGGCACGCCGGTAATCAGAATGAAAATCGTGGAAGGAGAAACTTCCTTGGAGTACTGCAGAAGTTCGACGCCGTCCATATCCGGCATGCAAATATCGGAGATGACGATGTCGAAAACCTGGGCGGCGAGGCGGCGCTTGGCGGCCTGGCCATTGGAGACGACCTCGACTTTGTGGCCTTCCTTGCGAAAGCTGATTTCCAGCAATTCGCAGATGGAGGGTTCGTCGTCCACAACCAGTAAGTGGGCCATGGCGCGCTATCCCTTCCCTACGACGCGAGCATGCTCTTCCCGCTCGCGCAGATCCTGCAGCTTCGGTTGCGCGGAGTGAGACCGCACGGCGCGCGGAAGTTCCACGAAAAACTCGGCCCCGGAGCCTTCTTCGGCTTCTACGCGAATGCGCCCACGGTGCGCCTGCAGAATCTGGTAAACGATGGCCAAGCCCAGCCCGGTGCCGCCGGTGAATCCCGATTGAAAGGGCTCAAAGATGCGCGTGGCCTGCGCTGGGGCAATGCCGATTCCGGTGTCGCGGATCTGAATGCGCGCCCAGGCGTCGTCGGCCTCGATGCTGACGGACAGCACACCGCCGGCGGGCATGGCGCGGAGCGCGTTGTTGCAAAGGTTCCAAAAGACCTGCTTGAGGGCGTCGCGGTCCGCGCGCGCGCGCAAGGTGCGCACTTTGAACTCGCGCACGATGCGCAGTTTTCCTACGGCGGTAGCGTCATGCTCGAGAAGCAGCAGCGTTTCTTCGATCAACGCGACGACGTCAATATCTGCGAAGCGATAGGTCTTCTCTCGCGAGTAATCGAGAAAATCGGTGATGATTTGATTCAAGCGCTGGGATTCGCGGCTCACGATGTGCACGAGTCTCTTATCGTCCTCATCGAGCGGCGCTAAGCGGGCCAGTTCCTTCAGCGCTCCGGTCATGGCCGTGAGCGGCTGGCGAATTTCGTGGGCGATGGCCGCGGAGAGCCGCCCCAGCGCAGCCATGCGCTCCTTGGTCACCACTTCCCTTTCGAGCCTTTTCAGCTCGGTCAAATCCTGGAAATTATAGACGAAGCCCATGTTCTGATTTTGCGCGGTGCGCAAGGGAGAAATCGAGAGGCCGAGGAAGCGAGTGACTCCTTCGGCGGTGCGGTATTCGATTTCCTTGCGAGCAGCGAGAGGGTTTCCCTGCTCGTCCTGCTCGACGGGCCAGAAACCCGGGAAGACATCGGCAATTTTCTCGCCGCGATGCAAGCCCAACCCGGAGCCGGTAATCTCTGCGCCGGCCCGATTCATCACCAAAATGCGGCCCTCGGTGTCGGTGGTGAGCAGGCCGCCGCGCATGGATTCGATGATGTCCTGGTTGAAAGTCTGCAAATCCTTCAGTTCTTCGCTCTTAGCTTCGAGCTCAAACCCCTTCTTGCGCAGGGTTTGGGCGAGCAAGCTGCCCAGGTAGGCCACCGCGAAGAACGCGAAAAGATTGCTGGCCAGCCAGGAGTCCAGCGTGCGCAGCGCCGGAGTCGAGGTGGCGGTGCGCGGAAGCACGCCGTAGTAGGTCAGCTCCAGCACGCCGCTGAGAAGCACGAAGGCGAATCCGGCAACGACGAAAACACCGCGGCGGGAAAACAAAACGCTGGCCATCAAGATCGCCAGCAGATACAGCGAAATGAAATAGCTATCCTGCACCCCGGTGGCGTACACCACACCGGTAACCAGCAGCAAGTCGCAAGCGACCTGCAACGGGGCGTGCCAGCGTGCTTGCGGCACCCAACGCCGCAGGAGTACGTACAGGGTGGCGAAGGTGTACCAGAGAGTAATCAGCTCGATGAAGGAACGAACCGGCACGGGCATGGGCGTGAGGTGGCGCGCAGCGATAACGATGGCAACCAAGAAGGTGATAGCCAGGAAGCGGACCCGTCCCAGCCACGACAGCCATTCGTTCACAGTGGGTGTGGATTTCATTTCGGATTCGTCAGCGCGCCACAGGCGCGAACCGCATTCCGTTCCTGCCGGCAGCCGCGCTGCACAGGCTGAAGAGCGCGACCCCAGGCACCGCAAACATCTGGGCGCCTGGAGAGGGAGCGCGCGAACCGAGTTCTAGTGGCCTGCCAGCTTGCCGATCAACGAGAACAACGGCAGGTACATGGAAATAACGATGCCGCCTACGACCACGCCCAGAATCACGATCATCAAGGGCTCCATGGCCGTCAGCAGGTCTTTTACCGCCGCGTCCACTTCATCCTCGTAGAAGTCCGCGATTTTCTGGAGCATCGCGTCCATGGCTCCGGTCTGTTCGCCGACGCCGATCATCTGCGTGACCATGCCGGGAAATACTCCGGTGTCCTTCAGAGGATCCACGAGAGAGCGCCCGGCTTCGACGGCTTTGCGAGTCTGACTGATGGCCTTTTCGATGACGGCGTTTCCGGAGGTGCGCGCGGTAATGTCCAAACCTTCCAGAATGGGCACGCCGCTGGAGATTAAGGTGCCGAGGGTGCGGGTAAAGCGCGCGACGGCAATCTTGCGCAGCAAGGGTCCGACCAACGGAATTTTCAAAATCACGGTGTCCAGAACCATGCGGCCTTGCGGCGTGGCATACCAGAATTTGACGGCCAAACCAAAGCCGACCGCGCACAGGGCAATGAGAAAGCCGTAGATGCTGCCAACGAATTTACTCATCCCGATAACGATACGCGTGGGAAGCGGCAGATCCACACCGAGGCCGTTGAACAACTCGGTGAAAATCGGGACGACTTTCCACAGCAGCAGGATGATGACGCCGCCGGCGATGCTCATGACTGCGATGGGGTACACGCTGGCCGATTTGACCGCGCGCTTCAGTTTGACGTTCTTTTCGATATAGCTGGAGAGGCGTTGGAGAATGGTGTCCAGAATACCGCCCGTCTCGCCGGCATCCACCATGTTGTAGTACAGGGGGTCGAAGACCTTTTCGTACTGCTTCATCGAATTGGAAAGGCTGGCGCCGCCTTCGACCGAGCTGCGCACGCCGGTCAATACTTTCTGGAACGTCTTGTTCTCCTGCTGCCCGGCGAGAATCTCCAGGCACTGCACGAGGGGCAAGCCGGCGTCAATCATCACCGAGAACTGGCGGGTGAAAACGGCCAGCTCCTTGGAGTCCACGCCACCGCCGAACGAAGGAATGTTGAATTCCTTGCCCTTCTCGGAGAGCTTGCTGACGTTGATCTGCTCGCGGCGCAGCGTGGCCGCCATTTCGGCCTTGGTGCCCGCGGTGCGCTCTCCCGCGACGGTCGTACCCATCTTGTTGGTTCCGCGATATGTAAATACCGGCATGACTTGTTACCTCCTCTTTCCTTTCTCGCTTAGCGGCGGACCGGCGTTTTGCCACCGGCGCCAGGCTGCGGCGAGACCACCCCTCGGTTAATTAGGTCTTGCAGTTCATCAGGATGCGAAGAGCGAGCCAAAGCGACTTCCAGGGTGATTTGCTTCTGGAAGTAGGCGTTAGCCAGGCTCTGGTTGAAAGTCTGCATTCCGGACTGCCCCGTACCGGTTTGCATGGCCGAATAGATCTGGTGAATTTTGTCCTCGCGAATTAGGTTGCGAATGGCAGCCGTGGGAATCAGGATTTCCATCACCATGGCGCGTCCGCGGCCGTCCACCTTGGGGAGCAGGGATTGGCAAAGGATGCCTTCCAGCACCATGGAGAGTTGCGCGCGCACCTGCGGCTGTTGGTGGGCGGGAAAAACGTCCACAATGCGGTTGATGGTGGAAACGGCGGAATTGGTGTGCAAGGTGGCGAAGGTCAAGTGGCCGGTTTCGGCGATACGCAGGGCGGATTCGATGGTTTCCAAATCGCGCATTTCGCCGATCAGCACGACGTCGGGATCTTCGCGCAGCGCGGCCCGCAGGGAGTTCGAGAACGAGTGAGTATCGGAGTGCACTTCGCGCTGGTTCACCAAGCATTTCTTGTGGTTGTGCAGGAATTCGATGGGGTCCTCGATGGTGATCATGTGCTCTTCATGCTCGTTGTTGATCTTGTCGAGCATGGCCGCGAGCGTGGTGGACTTCCCGGAACCCGTGGGCCCGGTGACCAGCACCAGACCGCGGGGCTTATCACACAAGCCACGCACGACGTTGGGCAGTCCCAGCGCGTCGAACGATTTGATTTCCCAGGGAATGGTACGGAACACAGCGGCCACCGCGCCGCGCTGATGGAAGATATTGCCGCGGAACCGCGCCAGGCTCTTCAAGCCGAAGGAGAAGTCCAGCTCGAGGTTTTCCTCGAGGCGGTGCTTCTGCACGTCGGTGAGCACGCTATAGGCGAGCGCTTTGGTGTCCGCAGCGGTGAGCGGAGGCATGTCCAGCGGACGCAGCTTGCCGTGCACGCGAATGCGCGGCGCGCTATTGGTCGAGAGGTGCAGGTCGCTCCCGGACATCTCGATCATTTTCTTCAGAAGTTCGCTCAGTGTGATGCCAGCCATATTTCCTCCGCTTAGAGAACTGTTTCTCGAACGACTTCTTCGAGCGTGGTTTGGCCGAGCGCGCATTTCGTCAAACCGCTGCGGCGCAGGGTGATCATTCCGCCTTCCAGGGCCTTCTTTTTGATTTCCAGGGCCGAAGCGCCCACCAGGATGAGTTCGCGCAAATCGTCCGTGATTTCCATCACTTCGTACAAACCGACGCGGCCTTTGTAACCGGTGTTGTTACAGGTGCTGCAGCCCCGGCCATGCTGGATGGTGGTGTTTTCCGATTCTTCCTTCGTGTAACCGGCGTCAATCAGGGCCTGCGGCAGAATTTGCAGCGGTTCCTTGCATTGCACGCAGATACGGCGCACCAGGCGCTGCGCGCAGATAAGGTTCACCGAGGTGGCCACCAGGAAAGGCTCGATGCCCATATTCATCAATCGGCTGATGGTAGAGGGAGCATCATTGGTGTGCAGCGTGGAAAGCACTAAGTGACCCGTGAGGGCCGCTTTTACGGCAATTTCCGCCGTTTCAAAGTCGCGAATTTCGCCGACCAGGATGATGTTAGGGTCCTGCCGCAAAAAGGCGCGCAGAGCGGAAGCGAAGTTCAGGCCGATCTGCTCTTTCATCTGCACCTGGTTGATTCCGGGCAACTGAAATTCGACGGGATCTTCCGCAGTCATGATGTTGGTTTCCGAGGTGTTCAACCGCGCGACGGAGGAATACAGCGTGTTGGTCTTGCCGGAGCCGGTCGGTCCGGTAACCAGCACCATGCCGTAAGGCTTCAGAATTTGCCGCTCGAACTTGGTCAGGGATTCCTGCTCGAAGCCGAGCTTGGTCATATCCAAGCGCAGGTTTTCCTTATCGAGCAAGCGCATGACGATCTTTTCGCCAAAGAGCGTGGGGACGGTGGAAACGCGGAAGTCGAGTTCTTTCTTCTTCCCGTCCTTCAGGTACTTGATCATGATGCGGCCGTCTTGCGGCAGCCGCTTTTCGCTGATGTCCAGCTTCGCCATGATCTTGACGCGGCTGGTAATGGCGTCCTTCAGTTTCATAGGCGGCGCCATGACGTTCTGCAGAATACCGTCCACGCGGAAGCGCACACGGTATTCTTTTTCGTATGGCTCGACGTGAATGTCGCTGGCGCCGCGCTTCACGGCGTCCGTGAGAATCAGGTTCACCAGCTTGATGATGGGGGCTTCTTCGGCGGCCTTTTCCAGGGTCGCCAAATCCATCTCGGCTTCTTCCGCCGAGAGTTCCAGGGACGCTTCGTCCCCGGCGAGGTCCTTCATTACCTTGTCGAGTTGCTCGACGCTCTCGACATCACCGTAGAATTTGTGAATGGCTTCGCTGATCGCGGTTTCCGAAGCCACGACCGGCTCGACGTTAAAGCCGGTCATGAACTTGATATCGTCCATCGCGAAGACGTTGGTGGGATCGGTCATGGCGATGGTGAGAGTAGAACCCACGCGAGAAAGCGGCACGATCTGATAGCGAATCGCCGTCTCCTGCGGGACGAGCTTGATGACGGCGGGATCCACTTCGTAGAACTTCAAGTTGATGGAGGGCACGCCGTATTGGCGTGAAAGGACGGCGGTGATGTCATCGTCGCTCACCAGACCGAGCTTCACCAGGCAAGTTCCCAGACGGCCACCGGTCTTTTTCTGGTGGTCGAGCGCCTGCTTGAGCTGATCTGCAGTGATCAGACTGTCTTTGACGAGAATTTCACCAAGTCGAGAAGACATGAGTATCCGGGAGTGGTACTAGAACCCACTCGATGAGGCAGCGTAGCATGCTCGGCTGGCAAAAATGGTCAGCCGCTGCAGGCTTCGTAGTGAATCAGCTAACAGCCGATACGCTTCGCCCAAACCCATGGCGATGCCAAGAAGGACACCAATGGGCCCTCGTGGCCGGTTCGAATCCGGTTGTGGGCAATGTGTACTACCTCGTGATCTCGCCATACGTGTTTGTTGGGATTCTCGCGCCAGTAGTCCCGTTTTCGGTTCCCGGCACATTAGGATGAGCGAATGGATCCACTGCGGCACGTGCGGCCAAGACTGCCAGCTCACGCGCGGCCAGCATCCAACACGCAGAGAGTTTGTGCGCTTCGAACGCGACGAACAGCGATGCAAAGTTCGCAATGCGCCGAAAGGCGGCGGCCAGCATTCGCAACTGATTCGCTTCGCGCTGGAAGATCCGCTTGCGCGTGACTGCGCTTACTTTCAGCGCCTCGCGCAAGGATGCACGGAAATCGTTCCGAAAGGATAGAGGGGAAAGCATGGCGGAACTCTGTGGAAACTGCTATCAACGCCCGTCCATTCCGCGTTGGAAGAAAGCCGAGACTGAGGGCGCGTCAGTTCCAGAACAAATCGACGCTGTCGTGGTAGCCAAGAAGTTTCTCAAGGCTCACCCAGAAGCATGTAAGTTGAACCACCCTGTTCAGCGTGAACAGGGTGGTGGAACTCCGCACCAGCACGGATCAGAGCGTTGCATTGTGGCCTTTCTCGGCAAAGAGCGAACTCGGCCGCGCCGTGGCCGATGTTTTGCGAGAGAAATGACCCAGCTCTCGATTGTGCTTCTGGCGCTCTCCGCGATGCTCGACCAATCGGAAGATTGTTTCTTGGAAATGCCAAGTTCGGGAAGGCTTGGTAACACGATGTTACTATGCTTACTGGTATAGTCGCCGCCAGATTTTCGACGGAGAGAGAAATCGCCAGTTAGGGTGGGAATGTCACGCATGCGCCCCCATACGCTGAGCGCTTTGGAACGAAGTTCGCGTTTGTGTTCGGCTTCTGGGTCCGGCTTCGGTCTAGATTCTCTAACGAGACCCTTGGTGGTTACTTTCTTTCCCTTGCCAAAGCGGGATTCAAACGTAGTGTCGTCGATGGCCGCCAGTTTCTGCCAGTTTGATGACTGCTGTTTGGAGATACCTAGGTCGGCAAGCGTTTCTTGTGCGGTAATCTCGGAAGACCGCACAATCGCTGCGCCGCGGCCGCCAGGATTACCCCTCGCACCTTTCGCCATCTCGTCACGTTCGGATTTTTCTTTCAAAAGTTGGCCGGCACGACGTTCCGCTCGCATCCGAACTTCCATCGCACGCATCTCGGCGTCGGTGTTGCCTGCCTGTGAAGCGTACATTTCTAGCGCTTCAAGACTGAACGCGGTCAGCAAGAGCGCGGACATCGCCACCCAATAGTTACCTTGGGCGTCACGCTCCGCACGCCTCAGCAAGATTTGTGATCCCTGCCACATCTCGACATACATCTTGACGGTCCGCTTCTTGGAAACGCGAACTTTCGGGTTATGAGTGTTGGGATTCATCAGACGATCACCATTCGACGAACGATTATCTGAGAAACGGTTTGAAAGTCAGCACCAATTTGTCAACGTATTCGATCAACTGGCTGAGTGATGGGAGCATCGTCTTATCTGCCGCGGCCGCCTTCTTACCGGCCGCTTCGTTTAGTTCGTCCTCCAGCTCTTGCTCCGCGTCGCCGACCCCAGCGAAATCCGGATTGACCGCTTTCAGCAAGTACGGAAAAGCACTGAACTCCTTGAGCCAATCTGCCACAAGATAACAATCGTGCGCATAGGTAACCAGAGTGCGGTGCTTGTCGATGTTATCGAGACTATGAATCCGCCAGAGCGCGTCGTTCCCGCCTTTGTATGGCTTGAGTGCATCGATAGCTTTTATAGTCTTGGGGCACATACCCTCGACTTTTCGAGCCTTGTTCCGTTCGTACTCGGCGGCGTCTATCGAGATCGGAAATGCAACACGAAAACTCGGTTCAGAGTCCGAACCGACCCAGACCAGTTGATACGCAAGATGGTCCAGCGCACTCCGGAGGTTGTGAACAACATCGCCCGCAATTGCGAGAGCATGGAATGGAAGAATTCGACTCTTGCTAAGGTCTGGCGTGGATTGTGCAAACTTCGGATTGTTCTCGTGAGCCGCGTAAAACTCTTGGAATCCGAACGTACTCAATTCGGCTTCTAAGTCACGAAGACACTGCTTGGCCCGCTCAATTTTTACCTTGATGCGAATATATCGGTCGTCTGCTGTCAGAGACATTAATCGGCAGTGTACCACAGCGTAAACGTTTAGTTCACGAAGCGCATTTTCTGCGAGTGCTGTTCGAGCCCGTCAAGCTCTGCTCGCACCCAAGAAACCATTTCCTCGAATTGTTCGCGGTCTAGCGTCGCGCCGTTGTTGTGAAACTCGACGGCGAAGCCGCCGGCGCGTGGCAGAGTGTGAATCCAAAGTTTCGGCCCTTCGGTACTCTCAATCGTTCGACATTTGAAAACCATAGATCACCTCTGAGACTACAGTCGCGCGGATGGACTCCCGGCTCACCCGCGCGGGTTGGGCGTGCGTTCCAGTTAGATTTGCGTTTCGCGATGGCGTCCACCAACGCCGCCAGCGAGCCAACGCTGATGCGTATTGATCGGTATGACTTTTAACGGTGTGTTGAGCAAATCGGCGATGGACTTTGCTTCGAACTCGAATTCTAGCCTGTCCATGATTGGCTGGCCGTACTTCAACACCTGGAACGGCGCGAACTCGTCGTCCGGGTCTTCGGACCTGGAAACCGTGAATACGGGGGATGAATTCATAGAGGCACCTCAGGCAGTCGTGCCTACGTGGATTGGCTCGTGCTCGCCACGCAGGCTAGCAGGACCGCGATGGTAGACCTAAACGTTTACTGCGTCAACCACGAGGTAGACGTATGCAGACATGCGCGTCATAGTGACAGCCTTGCCAAAGATTGCTAGCCTTCCCGATGTGAAAAAGGTCAACCTTTATTTCGTTCAATCTCACTGGAAAGAGTTGCAAGCCATCTCGCGCAAGACGGGCGTTCCGGTTGCCGTCATGGTGCGCAAGATCATCGCGGAATGGCTCACACGCAAAAGAACGAAAAGGTCCAAGTGAGAGCAAGGCTTATCTTGGGCTGTCTAGCACTCGGTGCGATTTTGTTCAGCGCGGCTTATTTGACCCGCTACGAGTAGCAGGCCGTTCAAGAGTTGGCGCGCTAGATTGCTTCGCGTCGCGATTGAAAATATTCAACTGAGTTTGAAAAACCGCTAAGGAACACGAGGCGGGTTGTGTATCACGTCAAGATAGATAGTTCGCGGTTCTACGACAACGGCTCCATTATGCTCAAGCCAGAGGCGTACTGCACACCGTCCCTGCTGACCGATGGGTATGCCAAGCACGGGGGAAGTTATTTGCTGCTTCCTTCCTCGCTGCATCGTGAATGGTACGTTCGGTGTCTCCAGGAAGATCGTTCCGTCCGGGTGCAAGATTTGAATGCGATTTAGATATTCCCTCCCGTGGTCAGTAGGCTCCCAATCCCATGAAACAAAGACGGCCCACTCCTTTGGCACAACTGCGTTACGGGGAACGTCGGCAGGCACGTCTGCGTTTAGCTGCGTAAAAAGAGAAATAAGAGATGCGATCATATTCTGATCGAGGATTACCTTTTCACAGATAACGAAGGCATATAGCGTTGGCATGTCTTAGGGAGCCGACAGAGCGTAGTCGTAGTCGTGCTCGCAGTCAGATCGCAGCGGTTCGATTCTCGTTTCCGCTATCGTGTTTATGTGCGCCAGAAACTGTGGTACGGCTTCGGAGTGGCCGCCCATAATCAACTGCATCCATGGATTCCAGTTCGGTGGAGGGTTTCCAAAAAACCAGTAACCTCCGGTCGCAACCCACATTTCCCGCAACTGCGCGTGACTAAACCGGGCGTCGTCATTGCCGAACTCGGTGCTGCAACACGGACAGATATGGTAACCCCTTGGAGGGTAGGGGAGCCTAGGATACATGCAGACCGGGCACGTGTAGTTCATACGTCTATTCTAGCGCATTCATGTCGAAAGAATCTCGCGGGGCCGCCGTGATAATCAATTGTTACCCGTTGAACGGGGTAGAAGGTTATCAGACACTCGGGCTCCGGAACAATCCGTGCCACTCCGAAATAGCGAATTCCAAAATCAAATCTCAACCGTTCGGCGCCGGTCGGTCTAATGCATTCCCCCGTACCAACATCAAGGGTCTCAAACATAAATGCATCCGCGATCCTTTCGTATTCCAGCGCATCAACTGCGGCGAACTTGTACCCATGCTTCGCGAAATGCGTATTACGCTCCCATTCGTTGCAGAACGGCACGATGGCGCGATATGTATCACGTCAGCAATACCCTGGTCAAATTATCTGGCGAATCGGTAACGGAACTCGATGGGTTTCTTTCGGCTCACGGATGCTTAACGCCCGGACGCCATGAACGGTCACACCGACTTTGGTTGCTTGAAAAGGAAGTAAGTGCGTGGTTCGCCCTTGTTGATATGCGTGTCACCCGGCACAGACCAGACGTTGACCAGCTCCCATCCCTCGGAGCCAAACTCGCGCAGTTTTAACTCGATTTCTCGCGGGCCGCGTTCTGAAATCTCTTCAACCATATAGTCCCACATTTGCGCTGCCTCCCGGCCTGATGATGAAACAACCTTACCATAAACGTTTGGTTCACGAAGTGCAGTGACCGCGCGTCAGGCTCGAAATGCTGGAATCCCACGGAATTCATGAGATAGAATGCGATTCTAGCGATGAGCCCAGATAAGACAAAGCGCACCGCAGGACTTTCCTTCGAGCAACAAGAACTAAGTGTGAACTTCTACGTCGCTGCGAACGACGAACCTAGCGCGACGTTCGAACGGATTGCCAAGCAGGTGGTGCCGCGCGGATTCGGCAAATCGAAGACTAGCGCCGCGTTCAAAAAGGAAGCGCGGAAGATGTTCAATCTCGCGGTGACGGCGCGTCCGCCGCGATACTACAGGAACGACCATGCTACGTAGGGTTCGGAGTTTGCTACTTGATGCGGATGGGAATCGCATAGCGGAGATTCTTGTCGGGGATGACTGGTCGCGCGACTGCCAAAAGTGGGTACGCCGTGATCGGTTTATCAGCCGCTTCCTCGATTTGTACAATGAAACCGTTGTTGACCGCGAATCCGGCGACGTCATTCATTACTGCCACGAACGGCTAAGTGAACATACTGGCCACGGGTCTGCCAAGCCGCCGCGCCCGCGTTTCTTGAGCGACGGCTCCGAAATCCCATTTCTCGCGGACTGGAAAAACGGAGAACCCGGACAATTTCGGACAAACCCGGACAAAATCAGCGAATTGGGGTTGGATTCCAAACCGTAAGTTGTTACAGTAGAACGGTTGGGCGGTTAGCTCAGCGGTTAGAGCATCCCGCTTACACCGGGAAGGTCCGCGGTTCAAATCCGTGACCGCCCACCATCGAGCGCTTCCTTTTCGCGGGGGACGTAGTTCAGTTGGTTAGAACGCTGCCCTGTCACGGCAGAGGTCGCGGGTTCGAGTCCCGTCGTCCCCGCCATTTAACTTCAAGGAGTAATCGGACGTGACGCCGAAGACTCCAGCCCACAGCTAAGTCCTCAATTCATACCTTGGTAATCCGATCACACAGCGCGTTTTCAATTACTGACCGACTCTAAGGGCAGAGCGCCCGGCGAGCGGAGAGTCTTGATATCCCGCATGGGTGGTTGGCCGAAATGGCGGCTATATTCGCGGTTAAATTGGCTGGCACTTTCATATCCAACCTCAAACGCAGCGCTGGCGGCGTCCAGGCCGCCCACGAGCATGCGTTCCCGCGCAGCATGCAACCGAAGTCGCTTTTGATACTGAAGAGGACTCATCGCAGTCAGCGCCCGGAAATGGTGATGTAACGTGGAGATTCCCATGCCCGCTATTCTTGCGAGTTCCTCCAGTCGAAGCGGCTTGGCGTAGTTGGTCCTGACCCACGCGACCGCCTTTGCCGTGCGGTGGCTCTGATCTCCCAAAGTTGCGATCGCTCGAAGGCGTGCCCCCTCCGGCCCCCGTAGGATTCGGTAAATGATCTCACGTTGGATCAGGCCGCTCAGAAACGGAATGTCCCGCGGGGTATTCAACACGTCCATAAGGCGGCAGCAGGCATCGAGCAACTCCGCCGTGGTCTCTCCAGTGGCCATGGCAGGACGATCAGCCGCTTCCTCGGAAGCTTGGATCTCTTCCCTACTCAGCAACTCTCGCACAACAGGCATTTCGAGCTTGAGCACGAAACAGAGATACGGAACCTCCTCACTGGCCTCAATCACGTTGCAGATGACGGGCAAATCGAGCGACGTCAGCAGGTATCGCGATTTGTCGAAAATGAACGTGGTTCCGGCGAGGTCGGCTTGCTTTCGCCCCTGCGCGACGACAGCCAGGCTCGGCTCGTACGCGGCCGAGGCCGGCGCCGTTGGCGCGGTCCTCCGGGTCAGCAGCAAGCCTGGGACGTCGGTTATCACTTTTTCTCTGCGTCCAATGAAAGAGGCAATTTTACGAGCCAGGGCTTTCCGGATCTCGTGCGCGCGGTCGGGCCGGATAGTAGCGTTTTTGCGGGGTTTGTTAATCATTGTGGTTTTTTCATCCCTTGCGTAAGGATAGCCATTCGCCTACGAACGTGCCAATGATTCTTTTACTGGCGAGAGGAATAGGCAATAACACGGAAGGATCAGGCTACCGTTTCAATAGCGTTTAATCCTAATCTCGGGATAGGCGAAACGGCTCGGAAGGAGAAACGATGCAGACGCGCAAACTTGGAAATAGCAACCTGGAAGTCTCGGCTCTGGGCCTCGGTTGCATGGGCATGAGCTTTTCCTACGGCCCGCCCAAAGACAAAAAGGAAATGATTCCGGTCATCCGCGCAGCAGTGGAACGCGGGATAACATTTTTCGACACGGCCGAGGTCTACGGTCCGTTCACGAATGAAGAACTCGTCGGAGAGGCCCTCGCCCCCTTCCGCGACAGAGTGATGATCGCCACCAAGTTCGGGTTCAAACTTGATCCGACAACCGGCAAACAGGCCGGGCTGGATAGTCGGCCCGAGCACATCAAGGAGGTTGCGGAGGCTTCGCTCAAGCGGCTGAAGGTTGATGTCATCGGCCTGTTCTACCAGCACCGGGTAGACCCGAACGTGCCGATCGAAGACGTGGCGGGCGCGGTGAAGGATCTGATTCAGCGAGGCAAGGTAAAACACTTTGGGCTTTCGGAAGCGGGAGTTCAAACCATTCGTCGCGCGCACGCCGTTCAGCCTGTGACTGCACTGCAAAGCGAATACTCGCTGTGGTGGAGGAAACCTGAAGCGGAAGTGCTACCGACTCTGGAGGAACTTGGAATCGGCTTGGTTCCGTATAGCCCTCTGGGTAAGGGCTTCCTCACCGGGAAGATCGACGAGAACACCACGTTCGACAGTTCCGACTTCCGCAACATCGTTCCTCGCTTTACGCCGGAGGCTCGGAAGGCAAACCAGGCTGTTGTGGAGCTGCTGGGCAGGATCGCCAAGCAGAAAGGGGGAACGCCTGCTCAGATCGCGCTCGCTTGGTTGCTTGCGCAGAAGCCGTGGATCGTTCCGATCCCCGGCACGACCAAATTGTCTCGCCTCGATGAGAATCTTGGCTCGCTCGGAATTAAACTCACATTTGACGACCTGCGCGAAATTGACAGCGCGGCCTCGAAAATCACTGTGGAGGGTGATCGGTATCCGGAACACCTGCAGCGAATGACCGGTTTGTAATCGGCGAGAGCGCAATGCAAGCCGAGGTGGAGCATACGAACTAGCATTTGAGGTTCCTGGTTTCTCCATTCCGCACAATGAAGAGCACCGCCGCGCGACAAGCCGCAGGTCGAACAGCCCCTCCTTAGCACGTTCGTACCCGTAACTTACACGGTGCCCCCACTACCGCGGCCCATCGACAGTTACGAAGCGCGTCCCTGCCTTAGAGACGAACCGAACAGCCGGTTTTGGATGCGCGCACACGAAGCGGCCGGTATTGCGTCCCAGTTCGTCCGGGCGCGCATTGGCGGCTGCGCATTCACTCGCGTTCTGCGATTGAAAAGGAACAGATGCAGGCCTTGCTCACGGTGAACAATCTGAATGTCTCGTACCACGCCGGCGATCGCAGCCTAGTCCATGCGGTGAAGGGTGTGAGCTTTGAAGTCGCCGAAAACGAAGTGCTCGGCCTGATGGGAGAATCTGGGTGCGGCAAGACGAGCATCGCGCGAACCGATTCCTCCCGGCGCTCCCCTCGAATCGCCGGGCCGCGGGAGGCATCAAACTCACCCGCAGTCGCTTCGCGCATCGTGCCGACCTCTTTGGGTTTTCCTGCCCTCCAATTAAGCTCGTAGAAGAGCAACTCGTCGCGCTGCGCAGCTCGCTGATCTGCGCTTTCAATCAACTGCTCGACCTGAAGGACTTGAATACCGGGGTCCACAGTACGCGTTTGGTGGAATGGGCCTTGCGCGTCGCAGGAGAACTCGGTTTGAATCGCGATTCTCTGGGCGATATTGAGGTTGCGGCGCTGTTGCACGACATCGGGAAAATCGGCATCTCCGACTCCATCCTCAACAAGCCCTCAAAGCTAACCAGCGAAGAGTAGGAGCTGATGAAAAAGCATCCGGAATATGGCTGGGCCGTCTTGCGTCCGGTACCGGGAATGGAGCGCGCCAGTTTGATGATCCTGCACCACCACGAGAGCTATGACGGCAAAGGCTATCCCGGCAAGCTGAAGGGCGATGAAATTCCGATTGGATCCCGAATCGTTTCGGTGATAGACGCCTTCGATGCCATGGTGTCGTCGCGGCCCTATCGCCAGGGTCTGCGCTTCGAAGAAGCCGAACGTCGGTTGGTTGAGGCGAGCGGCACGCAGTTCGACGCCGGAGTTGTCGAACGTTTCCTTCCTCTCGCACGTGCGGAGATGTCTTCGGTGTTCGCCGCGGCCGGCACCACGGTGTCTGCCGCACTCTAGCCGCACCTCCGATTACCTCGCCCCCTTTCGCTGCATGTTTTGCTTGACTTTAGCGCGCCTCGATACATACTAGCTGGTATGTTAACCCGTTCCAAGACCGCAGGCCCGGCGCGGATCGCGCGGCGCAATCCGGAACGCACGCGTGGACGTCTGCTGCAAGCCGCCTTTCGGGAGATCCACGCGTCGGGATTCCGCGGCACGGACCTGGACACAATTCTGGCCACGGCGGGCATGACCAAGGGCGCCGTGTACCATCATTTTCGAAACAAGGAAGCCCTGGGCTATGCGGTGGTGGACGAGGTCATCACCGGAATCACCCGTGAAAAGTGGCTACAGCCGTTGCAGAACTCGGTCAATCCGATTGACGGGCTGATCGCAATTATTCGGTCAACGTCCCTACGACCCGACCATCTCCGCCGCGGCTGCCCGCTGAATAACCTCGCGCAGGAGATGTCGCCGATTGACGAAGGCTTCCGCAAACGCACCGCGAAGGTGTTCAGACAATGGCGTGGCGCGATCGCGGATGCGTTGAAAAGCGGTCAGAAGCGCGATTTGGTGCGTGCAGATGTGGACCCGGACGAGACGGCGACATTTCTAATTGCGGTTTACGAAGGATATATGTCGCTGGCGAAAACTTTCCGCGACGTCGCGGGATTACAAGCCGGCGAAACCATGATGATTCGCTATCTGGAATCGTTGCGTGCGCCGCGCTCCAGCTAGGTCCGCCGATCTTGCGCTGCCGAGCCGACCGGCCAGTCGTCACGGTGAAGCCAACGAGCCGCTTGGCTCAATTGCCCGCCGGACAGGTGAGCGGGCCCGGGAGACAAGCCTATGTGTCCTGTGTGTATCGCGACCGCCGCATTAATGGTTGCCAGCATCACCTCGACGGCTGGATTGACAGTGGCTCTGGTCAAGAAACTTCGCGCGAAGGAATACGCAAAGCCGGCCCCAATTCGACCGAAATAAAATACGGAGGACAATCATGAGCAGCGCCACAGTGGAACATCCCAAAGTCGTATCGCAAGCGGAATGGGTCGCGGCCCGCAAGGCGCATCTGGCAAAGGAGAAGAAACTCACCCGGGCCTACGACGAGCTGATGCAGGAACGCCGCGAACTGCCGTGGGTCAGAGTCGAGAAAAACTACGTCTTCGACGGACCGAACGGCAAGGAGACGCTCGCCGACCTCTTCGCCGGCCGCAGCCAGTTGATCATCAAACATTTCATGTTCGGGCCGGGCTGGAAAGATGGCTGCGTGGGCTGTTCCTTCGGCGCCGACCATCTGGATGGTGCGTTGCAGCACATCGAGCGGCACGACGTGAAGCTCGCGGCGGTATCGCGCGCTCCCGTGCCGGAGATCGAAGCGTTCAAGAACCGCATGGGCTGGGGCTTCAAGTGGGTATCGTCATACGACAGCGATTTCAATTACGACTATCACGCCTCGTTCCCCAAAGAAGCTGTCGCCTCGGGGAAAGGCTATTACAACTACGAAGAGACTGACATCTGGGGCGAAGAGATGTCCGGCCTCAGCGTGTTCTACAAGAATGCGGCGGGAGAGATTTTCCACACGTATTCGTGCTATGCGCGGGGCGACGAGAAAATTGTCGGCGCCTACATGCTGCTCGATATCACCCCGAAAGGCCGCAACGAGACCGGTCCGCGGCACAATCTCACCGACTGGGTGCGCCACCACGATAGGTATGACGCCGGCGGATCGGTGGACTCCTCCGGCCGGGCAGTGCCCTCACGCACGGACGCGGGCGCTGCTAGCGCAGCGAAATCCGCCTGCGGATGCGACGAGCACCACTCCTAACCGACAAGCGAGCGCAGCAGCGCGATTCCCCGTGCCGGCAGAGCGCGGCGGCGTGCCGCAAAAGCATGCTCCGACTACGAGGCCGGCCTGCGCTTCGCAACGCTAAGCTTTATCGGATAAATCACGAATTTGGATTGGACTTGTTCGCGCACGGCCTCTAGATTGAGGGTCCCGCGACGGCTCGGATCAGGGCTGCAATAGAATCAAGACAGATTTTTATGGCAGGCGCTTCCGAGGGTTCGGGCTAGATGTCGAAGTTCGGAAGGACTGATGACTGCAGCTGCCGTGCCATCACCGTTTGCATCTCCCCGCCCCTTTGTAAATTACCGATTCGACACGGCTTACGATGAAATGTTCTGCGCCCCGGGCGTGCCGCGCGATTATTACCAGGCATTGCACAGGACGCTGGTTGGGCTGCCTCCCGAGGAATTGCGCAAGAGCCAACAAGCCGCCGACCTGACATTTCTGCACGAAGGGATTACTTTCACCGTGTACGGAAGCAAGGAAGGGACGGAACGGATTTTCCCGAACGACTTGATACCCCGGATTATCCCCGCAGGAGAATGGACCAAGATTGAGCAGGGACTGACGCAGCGGCTGACCGCACTGAACCTGTTCCTGCGCGACATCTACCACGAAGGGCGAATCCTCAGCGAAGGCATCGTACCGCGCGACCTGATTTATAGCTGCAAGCACTTCCGCAGGGAGATGCGCGGCCTGAATGTGCCGCGAGACATCTACGTCAGCATTTGCGGCACGGATCTGGTGCGCTTGCCGGATGGCAACTTCGTCGTGCTGGAAGACAATCTCCGTGTTCCCAGCGGCGTTTCGTACATGCTGGCGAACCGCAAAGCCTTGAAGCGCGTCTTCCCGAAAATGTTCCGCGATTATGGCGTTTGGCCGATTGACCACTACCCACAGGCGCTCCTGACAACGCTGCGCAGCCTCGCGCCCGAGAATTGCGCCTACGCGCAAGAGCCGGTGACGGTGCTGCTGACGCCCGGCGTCTCCAATTCCGCGTATTTCGAGCACACGTTTTTGGCCCAGCAGATGGGGATCGAGTTGGTCGAGGGGCGCGATTTACTGGTGCACGACAACGTGGTGTACATGCGTACCACCGCTGGGCCCCGGCGCGTGGATGTGATTTATCGCCGCGTGGACGACGACTTTCTCGATCCGTTGTGCTTCCGCCGTGATTCGATCCTGGGCGTTCCGGGTTTATTCAACGCTTACCGCACCGGTAACGTCAATCTGGCTAACGCCATCGGCACCGGGCTCGCGGATGACAAGGCTGTGTACGCGTACGTACCGGAAATTATTCGTTTCTACCTGAGCGAGGAGCCGATTCTGCCCAACGTACCAACCTACATGCTCACCGACCCGGCGCAACGGCAGCATGTGCTGGAGAACCTGGAAGAGATGGTGGTGAAGGCCGTCGGAGAGTCCGGCGGATACGGAATGTTGATCGGACCGCAGAGCACCAAGCAGCAACGCGAGGAATTTCGCGCGCGAATCCTTGCAGATCCGCGCAACTACATCGCGCAGCCCACCCTGGCACTCTCCTGCGCGCCGTGCCTGATTGATGGCGAGGTGGAATCGCGGCACATTGACCTGCGACCCTACATCCTGATGGGCGAGAAAGTTACGCTGGTGCCTGGCGGCCTCACGCGCGTGGCGCTGCGCCGCGGATCTCTGGTGGTGAATTCGTCGCAAGGCGGCGGGAGCAAGGATACCTGGGTGCTGCGCGCAGAGAACGGGGACGAGCGCGTGGCGCAGATTGCAAATGACGTGTGGAAGGGACTGGCAGGCGGACCGCTAGCCTAGACGATGAGACCTCCGCGCAACTACTTCATGCGAACCATCCAGCGCGAGGCTGGAATGCTTTCGCGCGTGGCGGACAGTTTGTACTGGATGAGCCGCTATTTGGAACGCGCCGAGCAATCGGCGCGATTGCTGGACGTCGAGCTGCAACTCTGGCTGGACCAATCGCCGGAGTCGGGCGCGGGGCGATGGAAATTCCTGATGGAGGCGTTGCGGATTCCCGCGCCGCACGGCCCGGTGGATCCCACTCGCCTGATCAACACGCTGGTATTCAGTCGCACTAATGCGTCTTCCATTGTTTCCTGCATCGCCACGGCGCGCGAAAACCTGCGGCACGTCCGCGAACAGTGCAGCTCCGAAATGTGGGAGCAGTTGAACCGCCTGTACCTCGACGTGATGGAAACCTGGCCCGAAGAAGCGTGGATGCTGAAATCGCACGCCTTTTTTCATTCGGTGCAGGAGGGCGCGCATCTTTTTCAGGGCATCACTGACGGCACCATGAGCCACGGTGAAGGTTGGCAGTACATCCAGCTGGGCCGCTACGTGGAGCGGACCGACGCGCTGGCGGCGCTGATGGAAACCCACTTCAAGCGCGTGTCCCATCCCGCGGACCAGGCCGTGGAAAGCGTGGAGTACCTGGAATGGGTAGGACTGCTTCGCGCCTGCGTCGCGTTCGAGGCATATTGCAAGGTATATACCGCCGAAATCCGACCTCTGCGGGTGGCGGAATTCCTGCTGTTGAATCCCGATTTTCCGCACTCGGTCCGGTTCTCCGTGGATCGCGTGAATGCGGCCCTCCATATCATCGGGGATTTGACGGAACGCCGGGAAAAACTCCCGACGCGCATCGCTGGCAGATTGCGCGCGCAGCTCAGCTACAGCCAGATTGAGGAAGTGATGAACGAAGGGGCGCACACCTATCTGGAGAACGTGCGCAGCGAATGCGCGCAGATCCATGCGGCGATCCATCAAATCTATTTCGATTACTCAATCGAATCGGAACTGGCCTCGTAGTGACGCGACGGGCTGCACGGGAACGGAACGGCCGGGAACAGACGAACCGGAGGGCGCACTCCTAAGGGATTATGGCTTATTCAATACGCCACATTACGAGCTTCCGCTACGAGCCCGCCGTCCGGGAAAGTGTGATGGAGGTGCGCATGCAACCACGCACCGATTTCCGTCAGCGCTGCCTGAGCTTTTCCCTGGAAGTCATGCCGCGCGCGACCACCATGTTGTATCGCGACTTCTACGGGAACGCCGTGCATCATTTCGATATTCCCGAAAAACACCAGCAGATTGATATCACCGCGACGGCGATTGTGGACGTGCTGCCGGCGCCCGATTTCAACCTCGACCAAGCCGCCGGTTGGGACGAGCTGGACGCGCGCGTAGCGCAAAGCGATTATTGGGAGATGCTGCTCCCCAGCCAGTTCGCCGCGCCAACGGTGCTGCTGGAAAAGCTGGCAACCGAACTCGACTTGAGGCGTCGCGGAACGCCCCTGGCATTGCTTCAGGAACTTAACGGTAGGCTCTACGAACTTTTCGAGTACGTGCCGAATTCCACCATGGTGGATTCTCCCATTGACGATGCCCTGCACGCGCGCAGCGGCGTGTGCCAGGATTTTGCGCACATTATGATTACCCTCGTCCGCCAACTGCAAGTTCCCTGCCGGTATGTAAGCGGCTATCTTTATCATGAGGACCGGGCTCACGACCGGTCTCCGGCGGGCGCCACGCATGCGTGGGTAGAGGCGTATCTTGGCGATTTAGGCTGGGTAGCGTTCGATCCGACCAATAATTTGCTCGGCTCTGAGCGGCACATTCGCGTAGCGATGGGCCGGGACTATGCGGACGTGCCGCCGACCCGCGGAGTTTACAAGGGGGAAGCGGAAAGCGAGCTGAGCGTGATGGTAGCCGTCTCGCCAGTGGACGCTCCGGAGCCTGAGGAGCTGCCACCCACGACAGTGATCCGCTCCAAGCCGCTCAGCGCCGAAAGCAGAGCGGAGTTTGCGCAACAGCAACAGCAGCAACAACAACAGCGAAAGCAAGAATCGCCCGATCGATAGAGCGGTGCCAAACAGGGGACGAGCTAGAATGCATTCGGCAATGTACAACGCCAATTGCGACATACAGATAGCAGAAGTCCCGAGTTGTGCAAAGTGTTGCATATTGAGAAAAGACCGCGTTTTTTCTCAACCGGATGGCAATGAATCCAAAGGGTTTATTTCTTGGTTTTTAGTGGGCATTTGGAGCCCGGCGTGCTACTGTCACGTCAGTTAGTTAACTGCACGGAGGTGCGCGGGTGAGATTTACACGAATTTTGGGGTTGGTAGTGCTCGTCGGTTTTGCGGCTGTGGTAGCGCATGCTGACGGGGCGGACCCGACTGTGCAGTTCAACAAGGTGGATCCGACCTGTGGGGACGCTGATGTGGTCTGTATCTCGCAAGGCGAGACGGTCACGATTGATCTGACGACTACCACCACCTTCGCCGTCAGCCCCGACTCTCCGTCAATCACCAATTTCACCATCGAGTTCCCAGGCATCGTCACTGACCTCTACAACTGCACCACAAACGTCTTCACGAATTGCTATTCGGTGAACACTGGCACCTCCGCGGTCGAGTACCTCCTTGAGGGCGGCCCTGGCCCCTGCGAATCGAATGGTAGCGCCGGTGGCACGTGCCCCGGAGTGCTCAATCCGGGTGACGGGTTCACGGTTGAAGGTATTGGGTTCCCCGACGGGGCCACCGCGATGGTCACCGCTCCGGAATCCGGTTCGGCGCTTATGCTGCTTGTTGGATTGGCCGGGCTGATTGCATTCAGGAAGAAGCTGTCTAGCGAAGCCTCGCCGGTCTAAGCTTTCTCATCCAAGTAGCCTTTTTCAGTGTCTTAGGCGCCCCGGTCGTACGGGGCGCCTTTTTTTTACGCCCAGCTCCCGCTCTAGCCGGTCCTTCGTGCAACGCTCTCCGGGTTCAACCGTGCGCCCTCGGTCACGCAATCGGCGCACTCGGTCGAATCCGAGTCAATCGCCGCGCGCTGTAGCCGAACAGGCAAGCTCCCGCAACCGACAGTTTCAGTCCGGATTCGGGCGAGCAGCGCTTGTTTTACGGTTTCTTCGCGGAATATCGCTGGATCAGAGCGTTAAACCGCGGGTCCTTTTGGAGAACCGCGAATTCCGGGTCTCCCGCCGCAAACTCGGCGGGATAATGCTTCTCCAGCGCTTCCTGCAGGGACTTTAAGGCATCGGGCGCGCGATTGGTGACTGCGTCAATCTCTGCTTGATCGTAAATGTACTGTATATTTTCCTTATCAATCGCGCGCGCTCGGCGGATAAACTCGTCGGCCTGCTGGGCGTTGCCGGTTTTGGCGTACGAGATCGCGATTTGCGCCATGACCTCCGCGTTCTGCGGGTTGGTCTGTAACTCCTTGAAGCCCAAGGAGATCGCCTGCTGATAAGTCGCATGCGCCTTGTCTTGCTGCTGCGACCAACGATAGGCATCCGCCAAATTCACCATCGTCAGTGTATCGTTCGGATCAAGTGCCGTCGCCTTTTCAAACATCGCCGCGGCGTTGGGATACTGTTTCAAAAAGAAATAGGCGGTGCCGAGATTTGAATACGTCGTAAAGTAAGGCTCAATTTGCAGCGCCTTCTGGAAATAGGGTATGGATTCTTCGTACTTGCCTTGCTCGAGATAAATGTTGCCTATGTTCTCGTATCCGGCGTCAATGTCCGGCTCGAGCACCGTGATCTGCTTGAACGCTTCCAACGCTTTCGGGTAGTCGCCCATTTGGGAGTAGGCGATGCCGAGCTCGTCTTGATTGACCCAAAAGTACGGGTTCAGCTCGACGGCTTTCTGGAAGTTCTCGATGGCCTGCGCCGCGTTTCCGCTCGCCAGATACGTATCGCCCAGCCGGCGGTAGGCTTCGTCCGAAGTGGGCGCAAGCGAAATGGCCATCTTCAACTCGGCAATCGCCTCGGCGTGCTTGCCGGTAGTGTTGTAAACGCTGCCCAGCGTGGAGTGGACTTCGGCGAGGTTGCCGTTCAACTGTTCGGCCTGTTGCGCGGCGCCCAACGCCTTCTGCGTCCAGAAGCTCTCCTTCGTCGAACCGTACATGCGCAGACTGGCGTCCGCGATGCCCGCATAGGCGAGCGCAAATTTGGGGTCTTGCTTCAGCGCCTGATCAAAGTAGTCGAGCGCCGCCTGGATGTTCTTGGCGTCATGGCTGCGCAGCGAATTGCGTCCCCGGAGGTAAAGGTCATACGCCGCGACGTTCTGTGTGGGGCGCGCTTCTGCGTTGGCATTCTCCTCGTTCGTCGGATTCACGTCCAAAGCCGAAACCACCTGCGCGTAGATCTGGTCTTCCAGCGTGAACAGATCCGCCGGGACGCCATCGAATTGCTGGCTCCACGCGCGCTTTCCTTCCACCACGTTCTCTAGATTCAGGATGATGCGGATCTTTTCCCCGTTGCCCTGCACCATCCCCTGCACCAGCATGTTTGCGCCCAGGCTGCGCGCGATTTTCTGCGGCGTCTGCTTCTGATCCGCCTTGGCAGCCGCGTCCGACGAAGTGACGTGTACGCCTTTCAATTGAAATAACTTCGCAGAGAGCGCCTCCTGAATGCCTTGCGCCAGATAGCCCAGCTGGGACTGATCGCCGATGACCTGTAGCGGCAAGATGGCGACGTACCGGCCACTCGAAAGCGGCGGAATGCCCGACGAAGCAGATCCCGGCTGCTCCACGCCTAACCCCGGGATGAGATGGCGCACGGGCGGTATGGCGAATGCCAGCAACAGCAGCGCCACAACCCCAGCCACGACCCAGACCCATCGCCGGCTGGCGAATTCCGGTATTTGAATAATTACGCTTTGCGAACCCGAACCGATGCGCGACATGCTCATGCGCGATACGCCGCTTCCGGAGCTTCCACCCTGTAAATCTGCCAGTATCTCGTAGGCGTTCTGATACCGTTCGTCCGGGTTCCGTTCCAGGCAACGCATGATGATCTTGACCAGCCAGTTTGGGAGGTCAGGCTTGATGAGTTTGGGGCTCTTGGGTTTCTCCTGAATGCGCTGGTACATCACCTTCAGGGTGGATTCCCCCGTGAAGGGAACGTCGCCCGTAACCATCTCGTACAGAATCAGGCCGTAGGAATACAGGTCGGCCCGGCCGTCGGCTGGTTTGCCTTCGACTTGCTCCGGGGACATGTAGCGAGGCGTGCCCAGAAACGCGCCCGTGCGCGTCATTCCGATCGCTCCTTCTTCAAACGATTTCGCCAGGCCGAAATCGCACACATAAATCTGATCGTTCTTATCCACCAGCAGGTTCTGTGGCTTCAGATCGCGATGAACTACGCCTTCCGCATGCGCGGCGGCCAGCGCCTCGGCGATTTGCTGCGCAAATTTCAGCACTCGCTCCAACGGCATGGCGGGATTGTCGCGGATGATGTGCTGCAAATCCTGGCCCTCGACGTAGGCCATGGAGATAAACCGCAGTCCGCCCACATCGCCCATGTCGTGGATGCGCAGAATGTTCTTGTGGGAGATTTTGCTAGCGAGAACCAGCTCTTGTTTGAAGCGTTTCAGCGCATCGGCTTGGCCGATGGCCCCTTCGCGCACCACTTTGATAGCGACGGTACGGTCCAGGTCCTTATCGTAAGCCTTGTAAACCCGGCCCATTCCACCCTGCCCCAAAAGCGCCTCGATCCGATAACGGGGACCAAAATCGCTGCCTGGGGCGATGACGGTGGCATCCACCATCTGAATGGTTTCGGATTCCCCCAAAGGCATGGGGGTGCCGCAGCGTGAGCAGGACTCCGCGAAGTCGGGGTTCACCGTACTGCAGTGAGGGCAATTGATCACGAGAAAGCCGCCAAGACGGCTCCGAACCGGGGACTACAATGCCGAATTATCGTGTATCCGCGGTTAGCCTGCAACTACTAACTACTGTAATCGTGCCAACATGGGGCTTCGTCGCGCACGGGAGTCCGGTTAGACTCTACCGTCGCGCGAGGGCGCCGACACTTCCATGCTGGGCACGCCAATTCACGATTGGGTGGTCTTCGCCGTCACGGCGGCAGCGGCACTGGTCATAGACCTGGGCGTTTTTCACCGTAAAAACCATGTCATTCGCCTCAAGGAAGCGCTGTTGGAGAGTGCCGCGTGGATCCTGGTGTCGCTGATCTTCAATCTGTGGCTCTATTTCTCCCAGGGGCCCCAAGTGGGCATGGAGTTTCTGACCGGCTACCTCGTCGAAAAATCCCTCAGCGTGGACAATATTTTTGTTTTTCTGCTCATCTTCCAGGCGTTTCACATCCCTCCAAAATCGCAGCACCGGGTTCTTTTTCTGGGGGTGATTGGGGCCTTGATCCTGCGCGCAGCCTTCGTTTTGGCGGGCGTCGAACTGCTGCAGTCTTTCCACGCGGTTCTTTACGTTTTCGGCGCGTTGCTACTGCTTACCGGCTTGAAAATGTTTTTCCCCAGCAAGCGCGCTCTTCACCCGGAACGCAACCCGCTGGTGCGCTTCGCGCGGCGTATCATGCCGGTAACGGACAGCCAGGATAGCGAGCGCTTCTTCGTCAATCTCGGCGGAAAGTGGAACGCCACGCCTCTGTTTCTGGCGCTGGTTGCCGTCGAAGCGATGGATATTGTCTTTGCGGTGGATTCGGTTCCTGCCGTCTTGGCGATTACGCGCAACACATTCATCGTTTATTCATCGAATGCGTTCGCAATTCTCGGCCTGCGCGCTCTTTATTTCGCCCTCGCGGATCTGCTGCCGCGATTCCGCTTCCTGCACCAGGGACTGGCAGCGATCCTCGTCTTCGTCGGACTGAAGATGATCCTGAGCGAACGCCTGCCGGTTTCGGCGCCGCTTTCTCTGGGATTTATTGCTGGGATCCTCGCGGCAACCGTACTCGCATCGCTGCTCTTTCCGCGGTCGGGCGCGAAGTCCGCCTGACAGGCTGGACGCCGCCTGAGTTGCTAACCCAGGTTTAGAACCAGAATCCGCGGCTCGGTCATCTCTTCAATCGCGTACCGCAATCCTTCACGCCCGATCCCGGAATCCTTCACCCCGCCGTAGGGCATGTGGTCAATACGAAACGAGGATATGTCGTCGGCGATTACGCCCCCGACCTCGAGTTCTTCAAAGGCCGAAAACAAAAGTTTCGCATCGCGCGTGAACACGCCAGCCTGCAATCCGAAGGGTGAATCGTTTACGCGCCGGACCGCTTTGGCGAATTCGTCGTATGGCTCGACAACTACCACCGGCGCAAAGACTTCCTGGCAACTCACTTCCATGTCGAATCGAGTGCCGGTTAATACCGTAGGCTCCAGCAGCGCCGCCTGGCGCGTGCCGCCAATGAGTAGCTTCGCTCCTTGCGCAACGGCATCTTCTACCCAGGAAGCCGCGCGCCGAGCCGCATCCTCGCTGATCATCGGACCAACGTCGGTGGCTTCGTCCATTGGGTCGCCAACCTTCAGATCTTTCACTCCCGCAAGGAACCGCGCCATGAATCTCTCCACTACTCCACGTTGCACGTAAATCCGCTGTACGGAAATGCAGCTCTGTCCTGCATACGAAAACGCGCCCGCCACGCAACGATCTGCCGCCGCCTCCACGTCGGCATCAGAATGAACAATCACACCGGCGTTGCCGCCCAGTTCCAGCGTCACTTTCTTCTTCCCGGCCTTCTGTTTGAGCGCCCAACCCACCGGAACGCTGCCTGTAAACGTCAGCATCTTGAGCCGGTCATCGGCCACCAGCCTCTCGGCGTCCGGATTCGCGAGCGGCAGGACGTTGAAAGCGCCGGCCGGCAGCCCTGACTTCTCGATGACTTCCGCAAGCAACAGCGCGGTCAGCGGTGTCTGCGGCGCGGGCTTGAGCAGCGTGGTGCAACCAGCGGCTATTGCCGGCGCCACCTTGTGCGCCACCAGATTGAGAGGAAAATTAAACGGAGTGATGGCCAGAATTGGACCCAGCGCGAAACGGCGAACGATGCCGGCCCGGCCCGCGGTTGATGCCTGCCAATCGAGCGGCAGCCATTCGCCGCCGATCCGCGTCGCCTCTTCGGCCGCCACGGCAAACGTGAATATCGCGCGATCTACTTCGGCCCGCGCCGTGCGAAAGGGCTTCCCCGCCTCCATCGAGATCAGGCGGGCGAATTCCACCTGCCGCGCGCTGATTCCTGCGGAAATGGCACGAAGAATTTCTTGACGCGCGTATCCGGGCATCTTGCGCGTAATTTGAAATGCGCGCTGCGCGGCGCGCACCGCAGTCTCTGCGTGAGCAGCCGTAGCCCAGTACGACGCGCCAACCAGCGCGCCATCGTATGGCGCGCGCACCTCAAAGGGCTTTCCCTCGTTGACCCATTTCCCATCGAGGTAGAATCCCCAGGTCTTCGCCGGCGGCTTTGTCGCGATTTCCATGAAAAATCCTCTGCTTCAGGCCAGCAGTTGGAGGGTGGCCGCACGGCAACGGCTGTCGACGGGCGCTTGCGAACGTACCATTGCGGTCGAACAACTACATTCGCGCGACTATGCGTGACGTTGCGTAGATTCTACCTGCGATTCGGCGACGAAGGCCAGCGACCCTTCCAGAACGTCGAGGCCCTCGTCAAACTGCTCCGTCGTGATCACCAGCGGCACCAGCACTCGAATCACGTTGCCGTAGCTTCCCGCCGACAACAAGATCAGCCCACGTTCGCGACAGAGTCGCAATACCTCGTCGGTTTCTTCCTTGGCAGGCTCCAGGTGTCCGGTGGAGCGCACCAGTTCCAGGGCGCGCATGGCGCCCAAGCCGCGCACATCGCCGACCAGCGGCCACCGCTTCTTCCATTCGCGCGCGCGCGCCTCGAACCGCGACCCCAGAAGTTCAGCCCGCGCCGCAAGATTTTCGCGCTGCATTGTTTCGATGGCAGCCAGTGCCGCTGCGCACGCCAGCGGATTTCCCCCGTACGTGCCGCCCAATCCTCCGACCCCTGGAGCGTCCATGACCTCCGCGCGGCCTGTGACCGCAGCCAGAGGCATGCCCGCGGCAATGGATTTTGCACTCACCAGAATATCGGGCGTGATGCCGTAACGCTCTGAAGCGAACGTCGCACCGGTCCGTCCGAATCCCGTCTGCACCTCATCGGCGATGAAAAGAATATCGTGACGTCTGCAGATGTCCTGCAGCACCGGGAAGAATTCACGTGGAGGCGCCACAAAGCCACCCTCGCCCAGGACCGGCTCGACCACGACCGCAGCGACCGCTTCGGACGCGACCATGCGTTTGAACGCATCCTCCAAATGGCGCGCGCAAAACACATCGCAACCGGGGTACTGCAACGAATACGAACAGCGGTAGCAGTACGCGTACGGAATCCGGTAAATGTCGGCGGCAAACGGCTCGAAGCCGGCCTTGTACGGGTGGGTCTTGCTCGTGAGCGACATGGTCAGCATGGTGCGTCCGTGGAAAGCGTCCTCAAAACAAATGATGGCCGGGCGGCGTGTGTACGCCCGTGCAATTTTCACCGCGTTCTCAATCGCCTCCGCGCCGCTGTTCAGCAAGATCGTTTTCTTCGCGAACTTTCCGGGCGTAAGCGAATTCAATTTCTCCGCCAGTGCGATATATTTCTCGTACGGCGCAACGCTAAAGCAAGTGTGGATGAACGCATCCAACTGCTCGCGGATGGCGGCCACCACGCGCGGCGCCCGGTGACCGGCATTCTGCACTCCGATGCCGCCGGCGAAATCCAGGAAACGGTTGCCGTCCACGTCTTCGAGGACCGCGCCTTCCGCGCGCGCCGCAAAAATCGGCGTCGCATGGCCTACGCCGCGCGGCACGGCGGCTTGCCGTCGCATCATTAGCGCCTGAGACTTGGGGCCCGGTATTGCTGTTCGCAATTGGATCGTGGACATGTCAGTACCATCCGATGGGCTGTTCATTCAGATTGATGTGAACCTGCTTGGTCTCAAGGTATTCTTCAATTCCCCACGGCCCGAGCTCGCGGCCAAAGCCGGATTGCTTGTATCCTCCCCACGGCGCTTCCACGTAGGTAGGCTGCATGTGATTCACCCAGACAATTCCCGCGCGCAGAGCTTTCACCACGCGAAACGCCTTAAAGATATCGCGCGACCACACCGCGGCTGCAAGGCCGTAGGGAGTGTCGTTGGCGATGCGAATGGCATCGCCTTCGTTCGCGAACGGAATCACTGTCGCCACCGGCCCGAAAATCTCTTCTCGCGCGATGCGCGCGGAATTATCCACGTCGTAGAAGATCGTCGGCTCAACGTAATAGCCGTGCTTCAGCGACGACGGGCGCCCGCCTCCCGCGGCGACTTTCGCTTCCTTCTTCCCGATTTCCTGGTAAGCGCTCACCCGGTCGAATTGTTCCTTGCTGACCAGCGGCCCCATTTTCGTTTCGCGCTGCAATGGCGGACCCAGGCGGATTTTCTTGGCCTTGGCGCTCATGGCTTCCACGAATTTAGAATAGATAGGCTTTTCTACCAGGATGCGGCTCCCCGCCGAGCACACTTCCCCCTGGTTGATGAACACGCCGAACAGCGCGCCGTCAATCGCCGCCTCGAAATCGGCATCCGCGAAAAATATGTTCGGCGATTTTCCGCCCAATTCCAGGGTCACGCGCTTCAGCGTGTCCGCCGCCATCTTGACAATCGCTTTGCCCACCGCGCCACTGCCCGTGAACGCGACCTTGTTTACGTCCGGATGCCTCACCAGTGGCGCTCCCGCGCCTTCTCCAAACCCAGTGACGATGTTCACTACGCCGGGCGGCAATCCTGCATCGGTCAAATATCCCGCGAACTCCAGCGCCGTTAGCGGAGTCTGCTCGGCAGGTTTCAAAACGCACGTACAGCCCGCCGCGACGGCCGGCGCCAGTTTCCACGCCGCCATCAGCAACGGGTAATTCCAGGGGATAATTTGGGCGGCCACGCCGACGGGTTCGCGTAACGATAGGCTCAGAGCATTATCTGGAACAGGATTCACATGGCCCAAAACCTTCGTAGCCATTCCGCCGTAATATTCGAAGCAGGTAGCCGCGTCTGCGATGTCGTACTCGGCCTCTACGATGGGCTTGCCGGAATTTCGGCATTCCAGGTCGGCCAGGTGCGCCGATTCCTTCCGAATCCGTTCTGCCAGACGAAACAGAATTCTCCCGCGATCCTGAGCGGTCATTTGCGGCCATGCGCCGGAATTGAATGCCGCCTTGGCCGCGGCCACCGCGCGGTCCACGTCCGATTCGTCCGCTTCGGGAACTTCGGCGATGACCTCTTCGGTGGAGGGATCGTAAACGGGAAATACGCCGCCGCTGTGGCTCTCCACGAATTCGCCGTTGATGTACATCTTGTATTTGCGGATGCCCGCTCTTGCCTTCGCGTTCTTTCCGGGAATCGCTTTCGCCTTGCTCGCCACGGAACCTCCTGGCCCATCTACCTTAGATGCGGCTCGGGGCAGCCTGCGGCACCTTGCGCCGCCCGTACGCATAGAAGAAAAATACCGCGAGACCGACGAAAACCGCTGTCCCGCCAAACATCCAGGTTTCGTACGAAAGCAGCGACTGAATCTGCTGCGCGGGAAAAAATGCCAGCACAATTCCCAGCGCTGTCGTCACCAGGCCGCTGCCGCCCGCGAGAAGCAGCGTCCTCCTGCTGTACAGTCCCTTCTCCCATCCCGGATTTGCGGCGATTCTCAATAGCGCCCCGAACATGTACAGAAACGGGATGAGCTGCAACACCACCGCCAGCGACAGCAACCGCTGGAACGTTTCCTGCACGCCGGAGCCGATCGAATTCACCACCACCAGGATCATGGACACGACCCCTTGCACAATCAGCGCCGCATAGGGAGTCGCGAACCGGGGATGCGTCTTGCCCAACCAACTCGGCATGTACGAATCCAGGCCCGCCACGAATGGGATGCGCGCCGAGCCAGCCAGCCACGCAGACCCGATTCCAGCGATCGAGATGCTCAGCATCAGCGCGAAGGGCGCCACAATCCAGCTCGCACCTACGCGCCCGGCCATATGGCTCACGGCCTGCACAATTCCCTGCAGCACGTTGATGTCGCTCTTGCTGACGGCGATCAGCAAAGTCAGCGTCGTCGCGATGTACATAACTCCCGAAAGCACTCCGCCCCAAGCCACGGCTCCGGGCAGAGTTTTCCGCGGATCCTTGATTTCATCGCCCATCACCGACGCCAGTTCCAGGCCCACCAATCCGAAGCAAATTACTCCGAACGAATTCAGCACGAACCGGGGATTCGCCGGGATCCGAAAATCCGCTGCCGTCACTGTGGTGCCAAAGCGCGCGTACACGATCAGCCCTAACCCGATCAGCACAGCAGCCGCGACTCCCGTTCCAATCCCGCCCAGGTTATTGATCCACTTTCCCACGCCCAGCCCGACGATATTCAGAATCACCAGCAACGCCATCAACCCGAGCGAGGCCACCACGGTGAACAATTTGTTGTCCGCCAGCCCCTCATGCCCCGGCCCCAGCACGAACACCGAAACTCCGACGAAATAGAGCATCACCGTCGGCACGTACATCATATTGTTCGTCCAGTAGCACCAGCCGGAAAGGAAGCCGTGAAAATTGCCAAAAACTTCCTTCGCCCACAAGTAAACGCCGCCTTCACCGGGATAGCGGTGCGCCAGCTCGATCACCGCAATCCCCTGTGGCCAGAAAAACAGCACCAGCGAAATGAGCCACAGCCAGACCGTCACCCCGCCGTTCGCGGCTATGCTGGGCACCACATTCAGGTTGAACACCGCGACGACGAAGAGCGCGACCAGATCCCAGCGGCCCAGCGAGCGCTTCAGGTGAACTGCTTCGCTGGTCGCTGCGACCGGATCCGCCAAGAATGCTCCTTGCAATCACAAGAATGCTCGCCCGCCGCACGCGTCCGGACGGCCTGCAAGAGCCGCCCGGACGCGCACCGCCGCAAGAGTTAGTGCCCAGCTATAGCAGCCACGTGCGGCTCATTTTGCGCTTTCGCTAGGGCCGGCGCGATTTCGGCGAATGTGGCAATGTGCCGGTCAATATCCGCTTCCGTGTGAGCCACGGAGATGGTCCACTGCTCGTCCCACCAGTACGGTTGAGCCATCACGCCACGGTTCACCATCGCGAACCAGTAATGCCGCCACAATTCCGTGTCTGCATGCAGCCAGTCGCGGTAATTGCGGATCGGTTTATCGAAGAACATCAGTGCCCCGTTCGATCCCGCGCCGATGACGTACGCGTTCAGACCGCACTTCGCGATTTGCGTCTTATAGCCGTCGAGCAACTTCTTGTTCAGTCGCGTCACGTGCGTGTAGGCGTCTTTGGTCAGCACCTCACGGAACGTCGCAATGCCCGCAGCCATGGCCACTGGATTGGTGTTGTACGTGCCGCCGTGAAAGACTTTGTGATCGGAGATCAGGCCCATCACCTTGCGCGTCGACGCAAACGCCGCCAGAGAGAATCCTCCGCCGATGGATTTCGCCAGGCAAACGATATCCGGCTGGATGCCGAAATATTCGCAGGCGCCGCCGTAGGCCAGCTTCGCCCCGGTTTTCACCTCGTCGAAAATGAGCAGCGCGCCATTCTTCCGGGTAATCTCGCGCAGCGCCTGGTGATAGCCTTCTTCGGGCATCAGGATTCCCACGTTCATCATGATCGGTTCCACGATAATCGCGGCGATCTCGCCCGGATACTTGGCGAAAAGGCGCTCCACTCCAGCGATGTCGTTGAACTGCGCGATCGAAGTATTCTGCACGGTCGCCTTCGGAATCCCGGCCCCGCCTGGAACGGAGGTGGGGAAATTCGGGTCGCCGATTTCGCTGGCCTTCGGTTTCAACGACACCAGCACCGAATCATGCAAGCCGTGATAGCCGCCCTCCATCTTAATGATGCGATCGCGGTCGGTGGCCGCGCGCGCCAACCGCACGGCATGCATCGTACATTCCGTGCCGCTATTGCTGAAGCGAACCATCTCCACCGGGAAGCGCTTGCAGATTTCCTCCGCCAGTTCCCACTCCAGATCATGCGGCATTCCAAACATCGTGCCGGTCCCCAGCTTCGCTTGCACGGCCTTGACGACCGCGGGATGGCAGTGCCCGGCCATCAACGCCCCGAAGCAGAGATTGAAATCGAGATACTCATTGCCGTCAATGTCGTGGATGTGTCCGCCCTTGCCATCGCGAACGAACAAGGGATACGGGTCGTAGGCGCGGTAGTTGCTCGCAACGCCCAGCGGCAACCGGCCTTCGGCTCTGGTGTGTGCTGCTTTCGAGCGCGGTGTGCGCTTTTCGTAAGTGTTCAGTTCTTGCTGCAGCCCTTCGTGCATAACATCCTCCAAACGCTGGTACTGTGGCCGACGCACGGCCCTGAGATTTGCCGCTACTGACCTAAGGTTTTACGCTCCATTTGCGGAATGTGAATCCGCGCTTTCTGAGTTCATGAAAAAACAGGTTCGGCGGCACCACGATTTCCGGAGCTTGAACGCCCACGCCGGGAATCTCCCCGCGCCCGTGCATCACCGCGGCGATGGCCGCCGGAAATCCAGTATCGCGCGCCACCGCCGAAAACTGCGGCCGCGCGGTATGGTCCGCCCACATTTCCATCGCCGCACCTACGCGTCGCTTTCCGGCGCGTCCGGTGACCACCACCCGAAGCGCTTCCACGTCGAGCGGCGTTTTCGCCGGTGCCTTTTTCTGCAGCAGTGCCAGCAGCACGGCCCGAGGTACCACTTGCGTGCCGTTCACTGCGACCGGATCACGTTCCGTAAATCCAACGTCAACCAGATTTCGCACCAGTCCAACCAGCTTCGGATCGTAGTTAATCTTAAAGAATACCTCGCGCACGCCTTTCTTGCGAAAACTCTCAGCCAGGGTACCCAGCTCGGAATGAATCGAATGCCGCAAGACGATCTTGCCGATGGGCGCGGGAAACGTGGCGGTTTCCGGCTCGGACAGCATTTCCTTTTCGACGTAGCGCCGCCGCACGAAATGGACGGGCCGCATGGTCAGCTCGTCCAAAATGGTGGCAATCGAAAACGAATAGGCGATGGGGCTGTCGTAACGCTGTTCGTCGGCGCCGGCATTGTAAACTTTGATGGCATCCACGCGATCCAGCCGGTCGGCCAGCGCCCGAGCCATCACGTTGGTTATTCCCGGAGCGCCGCCCATGCCCGGAATCGCCAGCTTTCCGATGCGGCGGAAATCGCGGTCCAGCGCAAACTGCTTGCGCGTCACGTGGTACAGGCCACCCAAGTCCATATAATGCACGCGCGCTGCCAGCGCCGCGCGCATCACGTCCAGGTTCCAATTATACTGCGTGCAATTCACCACCACGTCGCATCCGCGCAGTAGCTTCGCCAGTTGCGGCGTGTCGCGCACGTCTGCGAACGCCGCGCGCGCAATCCCCCGCCCGAATTTGCGCACCGTGTCCTGCGCCCGACCGCGTTCGAAATCCGCGACCACAATGCTCTTCACCTCGCGCGCGCCGCTAAGGTCATGCACCACCGCGCGCCCCATCAGCCCCGCCCCTAGAACAACGATCTTCATTTCTGGCCCAGTCCCCTTGTCTTGTTCCGTTCCCGATTCGTGCAATTCGTCACGCTGACTATACTCCGCGCACCCTTCGGCAGAGATCCGACGGCAATTTGCCCCTACGCAACAAAGCGAGGGGTCCGCCAGAGCGGACGCCCTCGCTCGTTCTCCCGCAATCAGCCCGCTAGAACAGGAACTTCAATGCGAACTGCATCACGCGCGGCCCTTCGCGCGTGTTCAAGATCTGACCGAACGTCGAATCGCCGTAGTCACCGTCGGGATTGGCATACTGGGTGTGATTCCACGCGTTGTAGAACTCGGCGCGAAACTCGGTACTCCAACGTTCATTGATCGGAGTCTTCTTCGAAATGACCATGTCTGTGTTGTTTAGCACCGGGCCACAGCACAGGGCGTGGGGCATGTTTCCGAACGTACCCGGGTTCGGCTCCGATATATTATTCAGCAGGAAATAGGTGCCACCATTCGTCTTCGGGTTCACAAACTCAGGCTTGCCCGATATAACCGGCGTGTTGGCGTCCTCGAAGAAATAGCTGCTCTGCAACTCATCGTCATACGGATCGAACACGCGAACCGGGAAACCGCTCTGCCACGTGATGATCGCCGAAGCGCCCCAGCCGTCTAGCGCTTTTCCCTTGAAACCTTCATACTTCGGAACTGGGAGATCCCAAACCGGACTGAACACGAAGCGATTTTTCGCATCCAGGAGAGATACTCCACGGGTTGCGTTGTAGTTGAGCGGGTTGAGTTCGTTCTCGAAAGACGCGCCTTGGTCTATCGCCTTACTGAAGGTATAGGAAAACTGGAAAAGGAGGCCGTGCGAGTAACTCTTCTCCAGAGAAACCTGCAAAGCGTTGTAATTGGAATTGGCGATCGTATCTTCCGCGAATATGTTGCTGAATACCGGGACGCCGTCCGCCGGACATCCGCTACCGTTCAGTGGCTGGCATTGCGGCGAGGAGTACGGCCGCAGACCGACCAACGTCACACCATTGGTCCCTACCGTCGAACCAGCGGGGAGACAATTCCCTCCGCTTCCGGCGTTATACGGCAGCACTAAACCGGTGCACGAAGTGTACGTCACCGGGAAGGGCTGCTGCGGTGGCGCATATGCCGGAATCACGGTACCGGGCGCGATATAGTAACTCGAGTCAGATCCGAACGATCCGCATGACGTCTGCACGCCGCCGTTGGACGTCAGGACGTTCGCCGGATTGGCGTTGGCGATGGCTCCAATCTCAAGGCAGGAGTCGGCGTTTCCGTAATTCAGGTCGTGCGACGCAAGAAGATGATGCGACTGCGTCCCGACGTACCCTATCCGGAACAACATGTCTTTGGTGATCTGGCGCTCAATGGTCAGGTTGTATTGTTCGGAATACTGCGATTTGAGATGTGGCTGAAACTCACCAAACAACAGCGCCGGCCGGAACGACGACCAGTCCACGCAACCTGGAGGCCCGGCTGCGTCATAGGCGCAAGGAGTGGTCGGAGTTTGATTGATAACGCCCTGAAATGGATTCGGAGCGTTTCCGCCCGACTGATATTCGAACGGAAGGTTGAACAATGTGTCGGATAGCGCCGCGCTACCGCCGAACGGCGGCTCCGCGCTGAACTGTTCCAGCACCAATTGTTCGATCGGGTTGTAGAAAATGCCGAAACCGGCACGAATGCTCAACTTCCCTGGCCCTCCCGCGATTTTGCCCAGGATGCCATCCGACCAAGACGGCGCCCAGGCGATGCCGATGCGAGGGGCAAACGCCTTGTAATAGGTTGACGTCAAGCCACGAGGCACGCCCTTGTCTCCTGGAAACACCAAGCCGGTGGGAAAAACCGCGTTGGCCGGCCCAGTCGGGCTGCAATCCGTGCTTCCATATACAGAAATCAGGTAAGCGCTGGAGGTGTTGTTCGGATTCAGGTCACACGGATACTGCGTCGTGATTTGTCCCGGCCGGAAGGTTTGCAGCCGGTTCCCGGTATCATAGAAGGGTGTGTTGAGTTCCCACCGTAGGCCATAATTCAGAGTCAAGTTCGATTTCAACTTGAAGCTGTCCTGCGCAAAGAGCGCGACGGATGTATTTCGATCATTCTCGCCCTGAGCCGCGCCCTGAGAATACGTCGTCGGAATGCCCAAAAAATAATTCGGATAGGCCGGGTAATTTGAATCGGAACTAACTTCGTTTTCCGGTCCACTGTTCGCGAAACTATATAGGCCGTTTACGTTGTAATACAGAAACTGATTGAACTGCGAGCGTCGTATCTCTCCGCCGAACTTGAATGTATGCCGGCCGGTGGTTTTCGTGTAGTTATCAGTCCACTGGTAGGTGTTTCCGGCCTGCGGAAGCTCTCCTTCGGAGTTGTTGCCAATCGCAAATCCGCCGCTGACGCCGATAAACGGAACGCCCTCGTGCCCCGGCAGATCGGTGGTGATACCGCCCGAAGGGTTGGTTGGATCGGCGAAGCAATTCGAAGCGGGAACATACGTTCCGCAGGCGTCATGAACGCTCGCCAACGTGTTCACCGGATGGTTCAGGTTCCCTTGGCCTTCCCGGTAGTAATTGAAGCGAAACTCGTTAACAGCGGTCGAACCTATCGTCCAGGTGTGCGAAAGGTTTATTTGCTGGTTGCGGGTGTCGGTGAGCGCGCCAAAACCGGGAACCGTCGCGCCGGCTGCTTGGAAATTGGAGTAGGCGTTGGTCAGACCATCGTCGTTGAAGTAGTAGTACGCCGAGAACTGCTGCGAGTTCGTGATCTTGTGATCCAGGCGAATCGTAAATTGGTCGGTGCGTTCGTTATTGTTCGCTATAGGGAATATCTGTCCGGTCCCACTAGGCGCCACGTAGTTGTTGTAGAGAGCGAGCGCCGTGGGATCGAAGCATTGCGTCGGAATCATATTCTTCGGAAAGATCGCCGCCCACGAAGTTCCAGGCGTCAACGGAGCGCCTCCAGCGGTTGCAATCGCCGCCGAACAGCCGGGACGCGCTTGCAGGGCATTTGCAAAATTCTGGTCGGTCAACATCCAGCCGAACGGCTGGGCCTGGCCGCCCTCAGAAAAATCACCAGCAAGCTCCGATGCCGTCGGCAGCGTCACTGCGCCGGAACTGGACGTAACACCCTGAACCAGGCGCAGCCCTTCGTACGAACCAAAAATGAAAGTCTTGTCTTTCTTAATCGGCCCCCCAAGCGTGCCGCCAAATTGATTCTGCTTGTAGTCGGGGTTGATGCCTTCCGCGCCCGTCGGATTGGGCTGCGCCGTATTGAGGACGTTGTTGCGAATGAACTCGTAGAAATCCCCGTGAACCTGGTTGGTACCGGACTTGGTCACCACGTTCACGACCGAACCAGAGTTGCGTCCGTACTCCGCGTCGAACGTATTGGTGATAACCCGAAATTCTTCGATAGCATCCGGCGAGGGCTGCACACCAGGCGAATTGACGAAAATGTCGTTCGAGTCGCCGCCGTTCACCATGTAGTTGTTGGATCGGCCGCGCCCGCCGTTCACAGACACCACACCGGGATTATCGCTCCCGTAGAACAAGTCCGCGCCAAGCTGAGATTGCACACCGGGTTGAAGCTGCAGTAACTGGAAGGCGTTTCGAGTGTTGAGCGGCAGCTCGCGGATAGATTGTTCCGTCATTACCCCGCCCAATTGGCTGCTGGTGGTTTCCACCTGCACCGCGTTGGCCTCAACCGTCACGGTTTCGGCTCCTCCGCCGAGCTGCAGAGTTACCGTGATGAAGTTCACGTGACCGATGGAGACCACCACCCCCTTGGCGAGGAACTTCTTGAATCCCTGGGCGTCCGCGCTCAGGTCGTAGGTTCCGACCGGAAGTTCTGGAATGTCGAACGCCCCATCCTTATCGGACGTGACGGTCCGCTTCGAGTCCGTGCCAGTGAGCGTCGCAGTGATCGTTGTCCCCGGCACCACCGCGCCCGACGGATCGTTTACCGTTCCGCGAATCGAACCATTCGTCTGTCCCCATGCCGCCCCGCAGCCGAACAAGCCCGCCAACGCCAATAGGTACACCCCTAACCGGCCCGTCGCTTTCATCGCAGCTCCTTTGAAAAAAGCTGGCGCCACCCCCCACCCCCAGGCAGCCAACTTTGAGTTTTCGGTTGCAGCTTGCGAAAAAACCTTACTATAATCCGCGAACGTTAGAAGAAGGTCAGCAGGTTGTCAAGGGGAAACTGGTTTGGCGAACACGCGCAAGCGCCCGGCAAGCACCGCGCGCACCGAGGAATACCTGCGCATCAGCGACGTCGCCCGCGCCGTTGGCGTCTCGCCCTCGATTTTGCGTACCTGGGAGAATCTCGGACTGGTGGCGCCGCTCCGCACCCGCAGCCGCTACCGTCTTTATACCCATGAGGACGTTCGCATTTTAAAACGCGCGCAATTTCTCCGCCGCGCACGCGGACTCAACGCTCCGGCCATCGTCCATCTGCTGAAAAGCGAGGGCTTGCTTCCTCCCGCGGGCCAACGGCCGCTCGCGAGCCCGATTGGTCCCCGTCTGCGGCGCATGCGCCTGCACAACGGCTATTCACTTTCGAAAGTGGCCCGCGCCGCCGGCGTGTCCGTGGGTTTTCTCAGTGCCCTCGAGCGCACACAGATGACCGCGTCCGTCGCCACCTTGCGCCGCCTCGCGCGCTTCTATCACATGAACATCCTCGCGCTCTTCGATCCTTCGGAAGCGAACCCTGGCCGCGTGAAACCCGCGGACCGCAAGGTGCTTGACGCCGGCCCGGGCGTGCGCATGGAATTGCTCGCCTGGGGCAACACCCTGATGGAGCCGCATTTATTCCGCATCGCGCCCTCCGCCGGGAGCGGTGAATCCTATGCCCACGACGGCGAGGAATTTCTTTACATTCTGAAGGGCGCTCTGGAGATCTCCCTGGCGGACGGCAAGACGCAGCTGTTGCAGGAAGGCGATAGTTTTTATTTTGAAAGCAGCAATGAGCATCACTGGAGGAATCCCGGCAAGAAAGAGGCCGTGATTCTCTGGATTAACACGCCTCCGACGTTCTGACCCGCGCGCAACGGAGGCGCGCAAAGGCGGTACCACATTTGAAAGTCGCTTCGCGCCTGTGTTTTGGCCTAGTCCGATTCTGGCGCATCAGCGCCCTGCTGTCGCTCGCCATCCTTGCCGCCATTATCGGCATTGCCGCCGCCGGATGCACTTCTAGCACCCCCACCTTGAGCCTGCTCGTCTGGGAGGGCTATGCCGACCCCTCATACGTCCACGATTTCGAGCAAGCGCACCATTGCAGGATCAGCGCTTCGTACATGGGCTCCAGCGATGAGCTAGTCGCCAAGTTGCGTGGCGGCAGCGCCAGCAATTACGACGTGATTTCGCCTTCCAGTGACGTCGCCACCATGATCGCCTCTTCGGGACTAGCCGCTCCGCTCGATCTTTCGAAGCTGCCCGCTTACCCGCAACTCTCGGAGCGTTTGCGCGACATGCCGCTGGTCCGCGTGAACGGCAACGTGTATGGCGTGCCGTTCACCTGGGGACCCAATCCCCTTCTCTACGACACGACTTACTTCGCCAAGCCGCCCGACAGCTGGGCCGACCTGTGGGACCCCAAACTCAAAGGCAAAATCTCCGCCTGGGATGAGCTTTCAACGATCTACATGGCCGCGCAGGTTTTGGGATACGACAAACCCGATCCCGACCACATCTACAACCTTACGGACGCCGAACTGGACAACGTGCGCAAGAAGTTGATTGAACTGAAACCCAACATCCGCAAATTCTGGGCCACCGGCGGCGAACTGACGAACCTGTTTCAAAATCACGAAATCGTCGCCGCCATGGGCTGGCCACTCACCACCAACCAGCTGCGCAAAGCTGGCTTCCCCATCGGCGAAACCATTCCCAAGGAAAACACCACGGGATGGATTGATCACTTGATGATCACCGCCGCCAGCGAGCACAAGGATCTCGCTACCCAATTCCTGGAATACATGATCGAGGCCAAGACGCAAAAGCTGGTCACGGATGTCACTGGCTACGATCCGGCGAATCCGCGCGCTGCGGATTTCATGTCTGCCGAGCAGAAGAAATCGCTGCACCTCGATAACGTGGACGAATACATGACCCGCATCTACTTCTGGCAAAATGTTCCGCGCCGCGACAAGTACAACGAGATTTGGAACGAAATTAAGGCGGCGCAGTGACTTCGTCCCCTTCTCGCGAAACTCCGGCCGATCCGGCGCCGGATGCCCCGCCGATCCTTTCCATTCGTCACGTCCTCAAGCGCTTCGCCAAACGGCCCGTGCTGCGAGGAATCAGCCTTGATGTCGCCGGCGGCGAATTTCTCACCATCCTCGGCGAAAGCGGCTCGGGCAAGACCACCCTGCTTCGTTTGATCGCCGGCTTCGAGGAATTGGATGGCGGCGAAATCTGGATGGGCGCGCAACGCCTGGACCACGTTCCTCCGCATCGCCGCCAGGTGAACACCGTTTTTCAGAGCTATGCAATCTTTCCGCACCTTTCGGTTTTTGAAAATGTCGCCTACGGCCTGCGCGCGCGGAGCACGCCCAAATCTGAGATCCCCGCGCGGGTCGCGCAAGCTCTGGCGATGGTCAAAATGGCGGAATTCGCGCAGGCCGCACCTGCAAACCTGAGCGGAGGGCAGCAACAGCGCGTGGCGCTCGCCCGCGCGCTCGTGAACCGCCCGCGCGTGCTGCTTCTCGATGAGCCGCTCTCCGCGCTCGACGCTAATCTGCGCCGCCAGATGCAATTCGAGCTCAAATCGCTTCAGCGTGAAGTGGGCATCACCTTCATTTTCGTAACCCATGACCAGGAAGAGGCCATGGCACTCTCCGATCGCGTCGCTCTGTTGCGCGCCGGACTACTCGAGCAAGTCGCTCCCCCGCGTGAAATCTATGGGCAACCCGCCACGGCCTATGCGGCGCGGTTCATCGGCCAGACCAATCTTTTGCTTGCGGAGGTCAGCGAGGGAATTGCCAGCGCCGGCTCGCTGGTCTGGCGTACCTTCGGCGCTCCCGGAAAAGCGACCTACTCCCTCCGCCCGGAGTGTATTCGCCTCGTCGAAAGCTCCGCGGCCCTTCCTTCTCCGGACGTCTCCACGGCGCGTTTCCGAGGACGCATCCGCAACCAATCCTTCGGCGGCGCCATGGACTTGGTCGAAATTGATTGCGGCGCGTCGCACTCGGTGCGCGCGCGCATACCCAATCCAGGCATTCTCACCGGCGAGCGCGAATTCGAGTTTGCCGCAAACGACGCCATCCGCGTGCGCGAAGGAGAACCGGACTAGCGATGTACTCCCGCGCATACAAAGCCGCCGTCACCATTCCCCCGCTTCTCTGGGTCACCGCTTTTTTGCTGGTACCCTACGCGATTCTACTTGTGTATAGCTTCTGGTCCGTCTCTCCGGCGCAGGTAATCCTGCACCACTGGAATCTGCAGAATTATTTGCAGCTCGTGCGCAATCCGATTTACCTGCAGGTTCTGTTTCGTTCGATGCGCATCGCCGCATCCGTAACGGTGCTCGCTCTTGTGCTCGGCTATCCGCTCGCGTATTTCCTCTCGTTTCACGCCGTGAAACGCAAGGACCTGCTCTATCAACTCGTGATCATTCCCCTCTGGGCCAGCTACCTCGTCCGAGGCTACGCCTGGAAGACGATCCTCGGCAGCGATGGTGTCCTGAACGGTCTGCTCCAATACCTGCATCTCACTCACAAGCCCGTCGAGTTTTTTCTTTACAGCCCCTTTGCGGTCATCATTACTCTGACGCACATTTACACCCCGTTCACGCTGCTTCCCATTTACGCCTCGCTCGAGCATATCCCGCGCAATCTTATCGAGGCCTCGCACGACCTGGGCTCTTCGCCCTGGTCCACTTTTCGTCGCGTCATTCTGCCCCTGTCACTCCCAGGGGTTCTTGCGGGCGCGACGTTCGCTTTCGTCCTCACGCTCGGCGATTTCCTGGCCCCGCTCCTGGTCGGTGGTCCCAGCGGAATCATGATTTCAAACGTAGTGGTCAGCCTGTTCGGGGCCGCTTTCAACTGGCCACTCGGTGCGGCCATTTCGTTCTGCATGATGCTGCTGGTCATCGCGCTGCTCTACCTGACAGAGCGCCTGGAAAAGAGGCTGGCCGTCTCATGAACCGCGGATTCGCATCCCGACGTGCGCCCGTGCTGGGCCTCTACGCATCCCTGGTTTACGCATTTCTCTATTTTCCGATCATCGTTCTCATCGTTTATTCCTTCAACGGTTCGGGCGTAGGCGGTTTTCCACCTGCGAACTGGACCCTCGATTGGTATCGCCAGCTTTTCGCCGACGGCGCGCTCTGGGACGCCGTCCTCAATAGCGCGATCGTCGCCGCTATCGCTGTCGCGTTAGCTCTCGGCCTGGGATTGCCGGCCGCGCTGGCGCTGGACCGAACGGATTTCCCCGGCAAGGCGCTGTTCCGGCGCCTGGTGCTGCTGCCACTGATTCTGCCCGGCATTATCACCGGTCTTTCGCTGCTGATGCTGTTCGACGGCGTCGGTATGAACCTGAGTCTTGTGACCATCACGCTGGGCCACGGCACCGCGTTGATTTCCGTGGCTACCACCGAAATCTTCGCGGGATTGCAAAAACTCGAGCGCGCACAGGAAGAAGCTTCCCTCGATCTTGGCGCGAATCACTGGAAAACCTTCTGGCGCATCACTCTGCCTAATCTGCGCGTTTCGCTCGTCGCTGCGGCTCTGCTGATCTTCACACTCTCGCTCGACGAAATTGCGGTAAGCTTTTTCTTGATCGGGCGCGAGAACACTCTGCCGCTCGAAATATGGTCCCGCCTGCGCCGCGGCATCACTCCCGAAATCAACGCCATTTCCACCCTGATTCTGCTCTTTTCCATCGGCACGATTTTGCTCTGGTATCGCCTGCGAACCCGCCTCCAGTCTTCCGAACACCCCTCTGAACCGGTAGCCCGTACTCCCATCGAAGGAGAACCTGCATGACCGAAACGCGCAGGGATTTTTTGAAATTTGTCGTCGCCGGCTCGGTCGCTGCGGGATGTCCCGTGAATCTTTCTTTGCTCGCCGCAGAAAACGGCCCTGATCCGCAAGTAGATGGTGAGTACTTCGCCGTCTGCCATGAAGTGCGCGATGGTCACCCGTTCGCCACGCCGCCGGTAGCGAGCCGCCACGACGTCGTAATCGTCGGCGGCGGGCTGAGTGGCCTCAGCGCCGCCTACTTCCTGCGGGGCCGCGATTTTCTGCTCCTCGAGAAGGAGCCGCATTGGGGCGGGAACGCTTATCTCGAGGAATATCAAGACCAGGCCTTCGCCACTGGCTCCGCTTTCGACGAGACGGGATCGGCCAGCGCGCAGCTCGCCCGCGAAATCGGCCTCCAGCTTCTGCCCATCAATTGCCCTGACCCCACCATCGTCGCCGGCAAGTGGATTGCCGATACCTGGCGCAGCGGATTGGACGCGCTCCCGTACTCGCCGTCGGTACGCGAGAGCTTCAAGAAATTCCGCGCGGAAATCCAGGCGCTCAATCCCGATAAGGACGTGCAGCAACTCGACAACGTGCCATTCTCAAATTACATGAAGGGCTACGCTCCGGAAATCAGGCAGTGGTGGGACGGCTACGGCTTATCCAATTGGGGTGCGCAGTCTAATGATGTCTCCACGTTCGTGGCCGCCGGAGAATTGCAGGGCATGCTCGTTGATCAGGACGACCGCATCACTCTGCCTGGGGGTAACGGCGCACTCTCGCGTCAACTGTCCGCCACGCTTCAGCCCAAATATGCAGAACAGATGATCGGCGGTGCCACCGTCGTTTCCGTGGACCCGCAAACCACCGAGGTGCTGATTACTTACGTCCACGAAGACGAGTTGCGCGCCGTCGCCGCGAAATGCGTGATCATGGCTACGCCAAAATTCATTACCGTGCGCCTGGTCGCGGGGCTGCCCGACGCCCAGCGCGACGCCATGCTCTCCTTCCGCTATTGTCCCTACCCCGTCATCAACATGATTTTCGAGAAACCCATCTACAATCGCGCTTACGACACCTGGTGCCCTGGCAACACCTTCACCGACTTCATCGTCGCCGATTGGGTCCTGCAAAAGCAGCCGGGCTACGTTCAGAAGAACAACATCCTCACGTTTTACACGCCGATTTCTGAGGATCATCGCGACAGGCTTCTTACCGTCGAGGGCTGCCAGAAAATCGCGCAGAGCGTCCTGCAGGATTTTCGCGAGCTTACGCAAGGATTCGGCGCTGCGGAACCGGTGGAGGTCCGCATGTACCGCCGCGGCCATCCCATGTTTCTCCCCACGCCGGGAACATTCACGAAGGTCATTCCCGCGGCCAACCAGCCTTTCGGCCGCATCGCCTTCGCCAATACCGATTCCGTTGGACCGGTCTCCGACGCGCCCGGCGCCGTCGAAGCGGCGCGTCGCGCTGCGGAGTGGGCCGAAAAACAAATCACCGCGCCGCCGCACTCCGCCGCGAAGTCCGCCGAGGCAGTCGGCCACTAATCCCTCGGAACTCGTCACGAAAAAAATAAGGGCATCCCGGAAACGCTTCCGGATGCCCTTTTCTTAATTCTTCCCCGCCTGGGAAATGATCGCTTAACGTTGCTGCCCTCCCGCTTACGGCCTGCCAGCAACGTTCAAATTGTGCACACCCGAGAAAATGGATAGGCCCGCGCTCATCGTCTGCGGCATCCACCACAGCCGGCGCACCAGCGGATATTCGCTGCGCTGCATGTGCCGCGCCATCAGATCGAAAAGCACCGGAGCAACCTGAGTCGCTACGTAAATCGCCGGGGAACCCGCAAAAGGCCGCAGCAGCGGATTGTCCTCGGAAGCTCCATGCCCTACCGCCTGTCGCGTCGAATAGGCATCGAATGCCGCCGCACCATGTTGCACCAGCGCCAAGGCCAGCCACGAGCGCCGCGAAGGCAGCTCCAGCGCTTCCTTGACCGAATTTTCCTTCGTGGATCGATCGGGAATGCGAACGGTCGAAAACGACTGCGCGTCCTCCCGCGTTTCCAGTGCTACCGTCTGCAACGTCCCGGAAGACCGGCTCTTCGCGCTGGCATCAACCAAGTGCACATCGTCCAGATTCAGTTGGCTCGAGGACGTCTCAGTCGTCGCCGTAATTACGTCAGCCTCTGCATGCGCACTGGGGGTCACTGGGGCGTTCTCCTCGGAGAAATTGCCGGCCGCGGCGGTGATCACTGGCGCGCCTACGCTGACGGTCTGCACTGGCGGAGCGAACGATTGAAACTGAAGCAAGAGCGCTGCTACGGCCAATACCATGGAAGGGTCTCCTGTAGTGACTTAACGCACCACAAGAGTGCACGGGCGGGACCATCGGGCGGGGCTAGCGCAAGTCTTTATATCTCACTACCTTGCAACTACGGAACGCAAAATTGCAGCCAATTTTGAGGGGTTGAAAAGGAAAACCATTTCCCTCGACCAGTACTCCCGTTACCCTCCCTAACTACCTGAATTGACGTAACCTACGTCTCTCACTTTCGCGGGACCTTCGCTTTTGCAGCCATACCCGGACCTAACTCTCAGACGCGATCGCTTCCAGGCTCTCTCGCGCCGCCGCGACAGTGCGCTCAATATCGCTGTCGGTGTGTGCCGCGGATACGAACAAAGCCTCGTACTGCGACGGTGGCAGGAAAACTCCCCGCGTCAGCATCTCCTGAAAGAACTTCCCGAACCGCGCGGTATCGGTTTTCTTGGCTTCCGCGTAATTGCGCACCGGCTGTTCACTGAAGAATAGCGTCAGCAACGAACCTGAAACATTCACTTCCCCCGGCACGCCCGTCTCCCGTAACGCCGCGCGCAGCCCCTCCGCCAGGCGATTCGTCTTGCTTTGCACGCCCTCGTAAAATCCCGGCGCCTCCAGCTTCGGCAGCGTCGCCAGTCCCGCGCGCATCGCCAGCGGATTGCCCGAAAGCGTCCCTGCCTGATAGACCGGCCCCAGCGGCGCCACTCGCTCCATAATTTGCCGCTTGCCCCCGTAAGCGGCCACCGGCAATCCTCCGCCGATGATCTTTCCCATCACGGTAAGGTCGGGATCAATCCCGTACACGCTCTGCGCTCCGCCGTACGCCACGCGGAATCCGGTAATCACCTCGTCGAAGATCAGCAACGCGCCTTCTCTCGTGGTGATCTCGCGCAGGCCCTCCAGAAAGCCCGGCGCGGGGGCCACGACTCCCATGTTCGCCGCCACCGGCTCCACGATGATCGCGGCAATTTGCTTTTGATGTTGACGAAATAAATCCACGACGCCCGCCAAATCGTTGTAAGGCGTGTTCAACGTCAGCCGCGCGAAAGCTTCTGGCACTCCCGGACACGCGGCAATTCCCAGCGTCGCCAGCCCCGAGCCTGCTTCGGAAAGAAATCCATCCGAATGTCCGTGGTAGCAGCCCTCGAACTTGACCACCAGATCGCGTTCGGTAAAAGCCCGCGCCAGCCGCACGGCGGACATGGCTGCTTCCGTTCCCGAACTCACGAACCGCACCATTTCCACCGACGGCACAGCTCGCGTAATCTTTTCTCCCAGCTCGATTTCCAGCGGTGAAGTCATCCCGTAGCTCGTGCCGCGCGCCGCCTGCTCCGCCACAGCCGCGACCACGTCCGGATGCGCGTGTCCCAAAATTAGCGCGCCCCACGAACAGACGTAATCCAGGTACTCCCGCCCGTCCACGTCGTACAATTTCGCGCCCGAAGCGCGATCAATCACCAGCGGCGTGCCGCCCACGGCGCGAAACGCCCGCACCGGGCTATCCACTCCGCCCACCAGCGTTTTCTTCCCACGCTCGAATAGTTCCGCCGAACGCGGGCGCGCCAAAGGGCCGCCGTCGCTCGCTTTTGCTTTTGCGCTCCTTACCGTCTCGCTCGCCATGTTGTCCCGGCCATCCTTAGTACGTCGTCAACAAGCCTTCAACCACCGCGCTACGTCCTTCGCGTGATAGGTCAGAATAATGTCCGCCCCAGCACGCTGAATCCCCGTCAGGATCTCCAGCACCACACGCTTCTCGTCAATCCACCCGTTGCGCGCCGCCGCCTTCACCATCGAATATTCTCCGCTGACGTTGTACGCGCCTACCGGCACGTCAAATCTCTCGCGCACGCGCTGAATGATATCGAGGTACGGCAGCGCGGGCTTCACCATGATGATGTCCGCGCCCTCCTCCAGGTCCAGCGCGACTTCGCGCAGCGCCTCGCGCGCATTGGCGGGGTCCATTTGGTAGCCGCGGCGATCGCCCGATTGCGGCGTGGATTGCGCCGCCTCGCGAAACGGCCCGTAAAAACTGGAACAGTATTTCGCCGCATAAGAAAGGATCGCTACGTCCTCGAAGCTGTTTTCATCCAGCCGCCGCCGGATTGCCGCCACGCGCCCGTCCATCATGTCCGAGGGCGCCACCAAATCCGCGCCCGCGCGCGCGTGGGAAAGCGCCGCGTCCGCTAGCAGCACCAGGCTGGGGTCGTTCAACACTTCGCCGTTGCTCAGCACGCCGCAGTGTCCGTGGCTGGTGTATTCGCACAGGCATACATCCGATATCACCACCAAATTCAGCTTCGCCTTGCGAATCGCCTCAATCGAACGCTGCACCGCCCCGTGCGCGTCCGCCGCTTCGCTGCCCAGTTCATCCTTGTGCGCCGGCAGGCCAAAAAGAATCACCGCCGGAATCCCCAGGTCCGCGACTTCCCGGCACTCCTCCACAATCTGATCCACCGATTGCTGAAAAACGCCCGGCATCGAACTCACTTCCGTGCGCACCTTCGTCCCTGGGCAGGCGAACATCGGGTACACCATACCGCTCACGCTCAGGCGCGTCTCGCGCACGAATCCGCGCAATTTCTCGTTCCTTCGCAATCGCCGCGGACGGTGAACCGGAAATGTCATGCGCTCCTCACTATCTATGCCTGGCGCTGAAAATATTTGGCAATCGCGTCCGCCAGTCCGGCGGAGGACGCATCATTCGATTCGACGGCCACCCGCACGCCCGCTTCACGCAACGCGCGCGTCGTGGTGGATCCGATCGCCGCAAAACGCACGCGCTCGGAAAGTGCCACCAGTTCCGCAGCCGGAACGAATGTCGCCAGATTCTGAAATGCCGAGGGGCTGGCGAACGCGATTGCATCCACTTCCGCGCGCCGCAGCGCGCCCAGTATTTCAGCATCGAGTGTCGCGGGTCGCAGCGTCCTGTAGGCGACCACTTCGCGCACCTCGGCCCCCGCTTCGCGCAATGCGGCAGGCAAACGGTCGTCCACGCGATCGCTGCGCGGCAAGAACACTTTTTTTCCGCCCATCGAAGCGCGCAACTCCGCGGCCAGCGATTCTCCCGTTTGCGTCACCGCTACGTAATCCACGCGCAAATCAAGGTGCCTTGCCGCCAGCGCCGTGGCCACTCCCACCGCCGCCACCAGCGGCCGCGCCGGCTGCACCGGCTGCACGTTTTCCAGCTTGCAGCCGCGCTGAAAAACAAACCGCACCGCATTCTGGCTGGTGAAAAGGATCCAGTCGAACGCCTCGATGTTCCGCAACGCCGCATCCAGCTCGCTGGAATCCTCCGGCGGCGCAAAGCTCACCGTGGGCATCAGCAGCACCGTTGCCCCGAGCGCTTCCAGCACGCCCACCAGGTCCTGGGCCTGCTCCGGCGCGCGCGTCACCACCACGCGCTTGCCCGCGAGCGGCTCGCCGGTGTGCTTTTCGTGCGCTTTTGAATTGTCAGGCTTGTCCAACGGACCTTCCCGCCATGCGCAGTAGCCGGTCGGCCCCGGCCGACAGTAGTTCCGTTGCCACATCCCGGCCCAGATTCTCGGCATCCGCCATGGAATTACAGACTTTTTCCCCGCGCCGCCGAATGAACTCCGAGCCATCGGCCGCAAGCACGCAGGCGTCCAGCGCCATCGTCGCGCCTTCCACGCGCGCCCACGCTCCCAGTGGCAAGCGGCATCCCCCTTGCACTTCGTCAAGCAGCGCCCGCTCCGCCGTCACCGCGTGCGCCGTGTTCGCATCCGTCAAGTGCTCCAGCATCTTGAACTCATCGCAGCGTGCCTCGAGAAATTCCACGCCCAGCGCCCCCTGCCCCACCGCCGGCAGCACCACCTCCGGCGAAATCACTTCTGTGATCCGCGACGATATTCCCAGCCGGTCAATCCCCGCCTTGGCCAGCACGATTGCGTCATACTCGCCCGCCGCAAGCTTCTTCAGCCGCGTATCCACGTTGCCGCGCATCTCCGCAATCTGAAAATCGCGCCGGAAGAGGCGCAGTTGCGAAGCGCGCCGCAAGCTGCTCGTCCCGATGCGCGCCCCGCGCGGCAATCGTTCCAGCGTTTCGCCGCGCAAGGATACCAGCGCATCGCGCGGGTCCTCGCGCTGAAAGACCGTGGCGATGCGGAACGCATCCGCAATCTCCGTCGGCACGTCTTTCATGCTGTGCACCGCCAGGTCCGCACGCCCGTCCAGCAAAGAGTCTTCCAGCTTCTTCGTGAAAATACCGACAACGCCGATTTGTTCCATCGGCGCCGCCGTGAACTGGTCGCCAGAGGTTCTCACCACCACGATCTCCGCGGCCACACCGCCCATCTTCTCGAATGCCTCGCGAAGGTGGTTCGCCTGCCACAGCGCCAGCGCGCTGCCTCGCGTGCCGATCCGCAGCGGCTTCACTTCTTGCCTTCGTCTAATCCGAACAAGTGGCGAATCGCTTCCAGCCCCGCCAGCCGTCCGCGCATCCCGCGCCCGTGTTGCAACTTCTGTTGCGGCTCTTCCAGCAGCCGCTCGATCAATTCCTCCGTAATATGCGCGATGCGGTCGCGCTCCTGCGGCGACACGTCGTCCATCTCCTTCAGCTTTTCGCGGATCACCGTCTCGCGGTGCAGATGAAATTGCTGCCGCAAATCGCCGACGATGGACTGCGCCTCCAGCGCCCCGCGCCACGCCTCGAATTTATCAATGTGCTCCGCAATGATCGCTTCCGCCCGCGGAATCTCCGATTCGCGCGATTTCTTGTTCTGTTCGACGATTTCGCCCAAATCATCGATATCGTAAAGATACAGATTGTAAAGTCCCGCCGCGGATTCGGCCACGTTGCGCGGCACACCCAGATCCACCACAAATACCGGCTTCCCCGAGCGCGCCGCGATGGCCCGCTCCAAAAGCTCGCGCGTCAATACTGGCTCCGTCGCGCTCACGGAAGTCACGATGACATCCGGACCGCCCAGCACCGCTTCCAGCGATTCCCACGCCACCGCCTCGCCGCCCACTCGCTGTGCCAGCTCTGCCGCCCGGTCGAACGAGCGATTGATCACCCGCAGACTCCCGATCCCGCGGTTGCGCATGTGTTCCACCACTTGTTCCGCCACCGCGCCCGCGCCCAGGATCAGCGCGGAATGCCCCTTCAAATTTCCAAATACTCGCTCCGCCAGCTTCACTCCGGCCAGCGCCACGGACATCGGCCGCGCGCCGACTTCCGTTTCGCTGCGCACCCGCTTGCCCACTTCCAGCGCGCCTTGAAAAATCCGGTTGAGCACCGGGCCGGTGGCGCCATGATCGAGCGCCTGATTGTAAGCCGTGCGCAGCTGCCCCAGAATCTCCGCCTCGCCCAGCAGCATGGAATCCAGTCCCGCGGCGACGCGAAACAGATGCCGCACTGCATCCGGTCCGGCCCAGCGATAGAAACGCCCGTTCAGTTGGTCGCGCGGAATCTTGTGGAAGGCAAAGAAATATTCCTCCATGGCCTCGGAAGTGGACGGCGCAAAATCCCCCGGCACGCCATAGAGTTCGCTGCGATTGCACGTGGAGACCACTACGGCCTCTTCCAGGATTCCGCGATTCCGCAATTCGTCCGCGGCCTGCAATGCCTGCTGCGACGTGAACACAATCCGTTCGCGCAGTTCCACCGGCGCGGTGCGATGATTGCACCCGATCAGCGCCACTTGAATGCGGACCGCGCCCGCCCCGCGGCTCGGATTGGTTAGAGTCGGCATCAGAGGAACCGGTGAAACCTCGTCAGGTACAGATTCACCACCGTGTAGCTGAACAGCACGATCACGAAATTGAACGCGCACAGCAACGCTGCCCGGGCTCCGCGCCAGGTCGCGCTTCGTGAGAGCAGCAGATACGCTGTGTACACCGCGAAAATCGCCGCCGTAATAATGACCTTCGGGTCGCCGAACGAATAGCTGCCGCGCAGCCGGTGTTCCCAAATCAATCCCATGGACACGCCAAAAATCAACGCCACCAAACCCACGTACACGCTGCTTCGCGCCATCCGCTCCAGCACATCCAGCGCCGGAAACCGCCAGAACGCCGCGCCCAGTCGCCGCGAGCGCAGCACCCGGTCCTGCACCAGGTAAATCACACTCAAAACGAACGACAGCGCGAAGGCCGCATACGCCCAGGTGTTCAGCGTCACGTGAAACGCAAAGATCGCCCCGCGCGGCACCGAGGGGACGGCCAGCGAGCGTGGCGTCAGCAGGCCCAGCAGCACGATCCAGCACACCAGCAGCAAGGTGACAAACGCGCCCACGCTTCGCTGCCGGTGAAACACTTCCAGCCCCAGGTAGGTGATCCCCAGCAACCACGCAAACAGCGACATGGATCCGTACAAGTCGTCGTACGGCAAGGTATGCAGCGCCAACGAGCGCTGGTACAACGCCAAGTACTGCACCACAATCCCCGCCGCCAGCAGCAGCGACGCCACCCGCCCCACCCACACGTTGGGCGCGTAGAGATTCCGCCCGTAGCAGAAGAAGCTCGCCAGGTATAGCGCCAGGCTCAAATCGCCCAGTAAGTTTGGCATGAAGTGCGAAGACTCCCCAAATTGCCCGCCAATTATAACGCTGAAAGCGCCCCCGCGTGGCACGCTGTCCGGGGTTCCCACATCTCTCAAACGTGCGGCTCTTAACCCCTTCTGCTATCATTACATGGAATCTATGGCTCCAGTCGAAAACCGTAAAGATCTCTTTCTTCGCGCCTGCCGCTTCCAGCCGGTCGAGCGCGTTCCGGTCTGGATCATGCGCCAGGCCGGCCGTTATCTCCCGGAGTACCAGGCCGTCCGAAAGAACCACTCCTTTTTGCAGATATGCAAGACGCCGGAGATCGCCGCGGAGGTATCTCTGCAGCCTTTCCGGACCATCGGTGTGGACGCCATCATCGTCTTTTCCGATATCCTAATCGTCGCCGAAGCCATGGGCCAGCCGCTCGATGTCCCCGATTCCGGCCCGGTCCTCTCCAATCCCGTACGCGATCTGGCCGCCGTGCGCCGCCTGCGCGATTTCGATCCGGAGCGCGACACGCGTTTCGTCGGCGACGCTATCCGCGCCATCTGCAAGGAAGCCGGCCCGGACGTCCCGGTCATCGGCTTTGCCGCGGCTCCCTGGACCCTCGCCTGCTACATGATTGAAGGCCAAACCCGCGGAGACATTTCGCGCGCCAAAGAAATGCTGCGCAGCGAACCGCAGATGATTAGCGAACTCCTCGAGCGCATCGCCGGCGCCACCGCACAGTATCTCCGCTCGCAAATCGCCGCCGGTGCCGCCGTCATCCAGCTTTTCGACACATGGGCGGGAGAACTCACCCGCGCGGAATACGACGCCATCGGCCTCCCTGCCACCAAAATGGTGTACGACTTGCTCGGCCATCCCGAAGTACCCAAGATCCTGTTTGCAAAAGGCTCTGCGCATCTGCTCGAGAGCCTGGCGCGCTCAGGCGCCGGCGTCGTCAGCGTGGATTGGCGCACCGATTTGACCGAAGCTCGCAACAAGCTGGGCCGCAAAATTGCCTTGCAGGGCAACGTGGATCCCGCCATCCTGCTGGGTGCCGAGACGCCCGTGCGCGAGGCCGCGCAGGCTGCCGTGGAAAAGACCGGAGGCCTGGGCCACATCCTGAATCTCGGGCACGGCATCCTGCCCACCACGCCGGTGGAAAACGCCCGGGCTTTTGTCGAGGCCGGAAAATCGGCGCGCATTCCGGAACGCGCTGGAATGGCCTGAGGCGAATCGCAACCCGGACGCCACCATGAAATCAACCGAACAATTCGAAGTCACCCAAATTACCGACGCCACTCTGGAGAAATACAATCGCCCCGGTCCGCGCTACACCAGCTACCCCACCGCCCCAGTCTGGAAAGATGATTTCGGCCCCGACGATTTGGAAAGTTTCTATGCCCGCGCCGAAAAAGAGGCCACGCCGCTTTCGCTGTACATGCACATCCCGTTCTGCGAGAGCCTCTGCCTCTTCTGCGCCTGCACTGTCTCCATTCAGAAGGACAAGAAAGTCGCAATCCCCTATCTCGATGCCTTGAAACGCGAAATCGAACATGTCAGCCGGCAGGTTTCCAAAAATCGTCCGGTGATCCAATTTCACTGGGGCGGCGGAACTCCCACGTATCTCACGCCGCCGCAAATGGAAGACTTATTCGGCCACGCGCGCCAGCGCTTTTCCTTCTCCCCGGACGCCGAGATCGGCATTGAAATTGACCCGCGCGTCACCAATCGCGCGCACCTGGAAACTCTGCGCCGCCTGGGTTTCAACCGCCTGAGCATGGGCATCCAGGATTTCCAGCCGAAGGTGCAGGAAACCATTCATCGCGTGCAGCCTTACGAACTAACCCGCGATTTGATCGTCGCCGCGCGCGAGCTTGGTTTTGAAAGCCTCAACGTGGACTTGATCTACGGCCTGCCTTACCAAACCGCGGACAGCTTCCGCCAGACGATCGAGAAAACTCTGACCCTCGCTCCGGATCGCGTCGCCATGTTCAGCTACGCCCACGTTCCGTGGCTCAAAAAGCAGCAAGGTTCCTTCGCCGAGCACTTGCCCGATGGCATGGAGAAATTTCGCATCTTCCGCGCCGGCTTGCAGCACTTTCTCGCCGCCGGCTACCTTTACATCGGCATGGACCATTTCGCCCGCCCCGGCGACGAGTTGGCCGTCGCCCAGCATAATCGCACCCTGCACCGCAATTTTCAGGGCTACACCACGAAAGCCGGCGCCGACCTCTACGGCATGGGCGTCAGCGCCATCAGTTCCATCGGCGCAGCTTACGCGCAGAATCGCCGCGAGGTTCCCGCGTACCAGGAAACTGTCGCCACTCGCGGCATCGCCACCATGCGCGGTTATCGCCTCTCCCCGGACGATCTTCTCCGCCGCGCGGTCATCGGCCGATTGCTCTGCCACACCGTCATACCCAAACACGAAATCGAGCGCGAATTCTCCATTTCCTTCGACGAATATTTCGCGCCCGAGCTGCAGCGCCTGGAAGAAGCTCGCGACGAAGGCCTCGTCGTCTTGGATTCCTCTGAAATCCGCGTCACTCCTCTGGGCCGCATTTTCATTCGCAACGTCGCCATGGCCTTCGACCGCTATCTCCACGAGCAGCAAATGGACCACCGGCCGCTTTTCTCCAAGACCCTCTGACGATCAGCGCCGATGAACCACTCCACACAGGTCGCCGTGCTCGGAGCGGGAATTTCCGGTCTGGCCTGCGCCTATCGCCTGCGGCAGCTCGGCCTCGACGTCGCCGTATTTGAATCGTCCGACCGCGCCGGCGGCCTGATGAATTCAGTCCAGAAGGAAGGCCTGTTGTTCGAAGGAGGCCCGCAGAGTTTTCAGGGCACGCCCGCGCTTCTCGCATTGATCCATGAACTCGGCCTCGATGGCGAGCTTCAAACAGCCGATCCGCGCGCCCCGCGTTACGTGCTCTTCCACGGCCACCTGCGCAAAATTCCCATGTCGCCCCAGGCGCTGCTTGCCTCCACTCTGCTCGGTCCTGGCTCGCGCTGGAAAATTGCTTCCGAGCCGTTCAAGAAATCCCGCCCCCCTAGCGCAGAAGAATCCGTCGCGGCTTTCGTGCGCCGCAAATTCGGCCACGAAATCCTCGAATATCTCGTCGCGCCCTTCGTTTCCGGCGTGTACGCGGGCGACCCCGAAAAGCTGAGCCTTAAGGCCGCCTTCCCCACTCTCGACGAATGGGAGCGCCAATACGGCAGCGTCCTGCGCGGCGCCATGAAATCACGCCCGCCGAAGGACCAGCGCACCGGGCCGCCGCCGCTGTGCTCCTTCACGCAGGGAGTGGCAACTCTTCCACGCGCGCTGGCTGCAAGACTCGGCGAAGCGTTTCAGCCCGGCGTTCAGGCGTTGTCCGTGCGTTTCTCCGGCGAGCCGCCAAACGCAACCTGCGAAATCCGCGCCATGCATAACGGTCAGGAGCAGTCCACATCAGCATCCGCGCTCGTCATCGCCACGCCCGCCTACGCGGCCGCGCACCTGCTCCAATCCGTCTCCCCACAACTCGCGCAGACTCTCTCAGGCATCGCGTACGCTCCCGTCGCCGTCGTCGCCGCGTCCTATTACCGCCAGCAGGTTAGCGACCCGCTCGAAGGCTTCGGCTTCCTGATTCCCCGCAGCGAAAAGATTCGCACTCTCGGCACCGTCTGGAATTCGTCGCTCTTCTCCGGCCGCGCCCCCGCCGGCCACGTGAGCATGACCAGCTTTATCGGCGGCGCCACCGATCCGGACATCCTTCAGGAGCCCGAAGAACGAATCGCCGCAATCGTCTCCGCGGAAAATTCCCGCATTCTCGGAATTGTTGGCCCTCCGCTGGACACCGCCGTCTGGAAATATCCGCGCGCTTTGCCGCAATACAATCTGGGTCACGGACACACGGTCGAAGCGATTCGCGAAGCCGAACGCGCTTCGCCAGGCCTCTTTTTCGCGGGGAACTACCTGGAAGGTCCAGCCATCGGGAAGTGTGTCGAGAACGGAGTGCAAACCGCCGAAGCAGTCACAAAATATCTGCAAGCCCCTCGCTGAGTCGCGTCTCGCGCCGCTCCCCCGCGCCCCGCTTCAGCGATCGGTCCGCGTCATTTTATTCCGCATTCTCAGCCGCATCTGCCGCCGCTCTCCGGCCTCGCGATAGCGCCGCCGCTCATCCTCAGTTTCTAAAATCAGCGGCGGCACAGCCCGCGGCTGCAGGGTAGCATCCACCGCCACGAAGGTTACAAACGCCGTGCTGGTATGCCGCCGTTCGCCCGTCAGAATATTCTCGGCAAACACTTTCACGCCTACTTCCATCGAAGTGTGGAACACCCGGTTGACGCTGGACTTCAGCACGATCCATTCCCCCACGCGAATCGGGAATCGGAAGTCCAGATAATCCACTGAGGCGGTGACCACGTGGCTGTTCGAGTGCCGGCTGGCCGCCAGCGCCCCGGCAATATCAATCAAGTGCATCACCCGCCCGCCCAGCATATTGCCGAGCGAATTCGTGTCGTTCGGCAGCACGATTTCCACGATCTCGGAGCTCGACGCGCTCACCGGCTTTCCGGCGCTCGGCGCGGGCGCGGCGGCCGCCGCCGCCGTTTGCAAAGCCTTAGCCCCTGCTTTTCTGTTCTTGTCAGTCGTCTTGGACATTCGCTTGGCTGGACCCGTATGCTCCGCGCAATTCCGCGCTAAAAAGTGCGCGCTTGGCGCGCGCCTTCAAGCCCGCTATAATACGCGCTTTCATCCCATGACCCAAACACAGAAGCCGCGCCGCGAAATTCTCGAGCAATTTGTCGCCGATAAACCTACTGACGCTTTCGCCCGTTACGGCCTCGCTCTGGAATGCATGAAGCTCGGTGACGACGACGCCGCCACCAGCCATTTCCAGAAGCTGCTCGAGGTCCACCCCAATTACGTCGCGGGCTACTTTCAGTTTGGCCAGCATCTTTCCCGCATCGGCCAAATCGAGCGCGCCCGCAAGCTGTTATCGGATGGCATTCTCGTCGCCCAGAACGCGGGCGACATGCACGCGCGGGACGAAATGCAGGCGGCCCTGGCCCTGCTTCGTTAGTTCCCATCGCGTGCGCGACTAATATTCATGGCGGACATTCGCATCCCCTTGTTCCCTCTGAACGTCGTCCTGTTTCCGGGCGCCTCTCTTCCCCTGCACATTTTCGAGCCCCGCTACAAACTCATGATCCAGCGCTGTGTGCGCCACAACTGGGAATTCGGCGTCATTCTCGCCCGGGAAAACGGCGTCACCGCCGTCGGCTGCACCGCCAAAATCACCCGCAAGCTCAAGGACTATGAAGACGGCCGCATGGACATCCTCACCCAGGGCCGCGCCAGATTCCGCGCGTTGCACTTGCTCCAGGAGAAGGACTACCACGAAGCGATCGTCGAGTTTCTCGACGATCTTCCCGCAGCCGCCGCTGACTCCACTTCCGAACCCGCGGCTGGCGAGGACGAAGCCGTGCTCCTCGCCCTGTTTCAGGAATGTCACACCCTCATCTACGGCCAGCTATGGACGACCACCGGCTTCGACTCGCCCTGGCCCCTCTCTTTTCAAATGGCCGCGCGTCTCCCGCTCGACCTCGACGAAAAGCAAGTCCTTTTGGAACTCCGCATCGAAATCGAGCGCCGCAGATTCCTCACCCAACGCCTGAACGACCTGCTTCCCCGCCTCAACCAGCTGCATCGCGCGCAGCGCGGCGCGTCCGGCAACGGACACACTCTGAATTAGACCTCCGAAACGAAAGTATCGCCCCAGCCTCGCTTCCTCTATAATGCTTTCAGACGCTCACGCTCGCGGGCGTCACGGCTTTATATAAGTGGGGCCTCATGAATTCACAGCCGAAAACCCTCGGTGAGCTTCGCCGCAGTCAGTGGTCCGAAGAGAAAGTCGCACTCCGCACCGTCCGCCAGGAGTTGCGCGAAAATCTTCTGCGCAAGCTGGAAAAGGGCGAAGAGCTGTTTCCCGGCGTGCACGGTTACGACGATACGGTCTTGCCGCAAATCGTCAACGCCATCCTCTCGCGTCATCACTTTATTCTTCTCGGACTGCGCGGCCAGGCCAAATCCCGCATCCTGCGCGGCCTGGTGGGATTCATGGATGCCCAGATTCCCGTCCTGGAAGGCTGCGAAATTCACGATAATCCCTACAGTCCGATCTGCCGCGCCTGCCGCGAGCGGATTGCCGCCGAAGGCGACGCCACCCCGATCGCCTGGCTGGCGCGCGAACATCGTTACGTCGAAAAACTCGCCACTCCGGACGTCACCATCGCCGACATGATCGGCGACGTGGATCCCATCAAAGCCGCTCGCAGCGGCCGCAACCTCTCCGACGAGCTCACCATTCACTATGGTCTGCTGCCCCGCGCCAATCGCGGCATCTTCGGAATCAACGAGCTACCGGACTTGTCCGGCAAAATTCAGGTGGGGCTCTTCAATATCATGCAGGAAGGTGACGTCCAGATTAAGGGTTACCCCGTGCGCATGGCCCTGGACGTCTTGCTCGTCTTCACCGCCAATCCCGAAGACTACACCGCGCGCGGCAAAATCATCACGCCCCTCAAGGACCGCATCGGTTCCGAAATCCGGACTCACTACCCGGCTACCGTCGCCGAAGGTATGTCCATCACTGCTCAGGAATCCTGGACCAAGCGCGATCAGAAGAAGCGCGTCGAAATGCCCCAATACATTCGCGAAATCGTCGAGGAGGTCGCCTTCCAGGCCCGCGAGGATAAGCGCGTGGACCGCCGCTCCGGCGTCAGCCAGCGCCTGCCCATCAGCACCCTCGAAAACGTGCTCAGCAGCGCCGAGCAGCGCGCCGTGCGCAGCCGCGATTCCGCAGTCGTCGCCCGCGTTGCCGATGTGTACGCCGCGATTCCTTCTATGACCGGAAAATTCGAGCTGGAATACGAAGGCGAGTTGCGCGGCGCGGAGAATATCGCCCGCGAGCTGATCCGCGCGGCCGTCGGCAAAACCTACACCCAGTATTTTACCGGTGCGAACATGCAGCCGGTGATTCAGTGGTTCGAACTGGGCGGCGAGCTCAAAGTCCCCGCCAACGCTTCCAGCGCGGAAGTTCTGGCACAGCTCAAGAAGATTCAGGGCCTCTTCGATAACTTGAGCGTCCTGGACGTCAGTCAGAAGGACGACGCTGCCATCGTTACCAGCGCCGCCGAATTCATCCTCGAGGGTTTGTGGGCGCACAAGCGCATCAGCCGCAGCGAAGAGCGCGGTTTCTTCGCCGACGCCCGCAAGACTCCCGAGCCGCGCGAACCGCGCGAGCCCTCCGGCCGCATGCCGCGCCGCCAATTCAATTAGCGGCCGCGGCAAGAGTGTTCGCAAGTGATGCACAGTCCCCGAAAGCCGCCGGGTGAGAAGTAGGCGACACTGAGGCCCGCGATAAATGAAGTACACGAAATATTCGAAGTACGCGCCCGACGCCGCTGAAGATATTGATCTTCAGGAGCTGATGAGCCGCCTGTCCGATTTCCTCCTCCAGAGCGGTTACGAATCGCAATTCGGCGTCTACGAAATGGATCCCGAGCGCTCTCGCGAGCAAATGATGAACGATCTGCGCGAGGCCATCCTTCGCGCCCTCCAGGAAGGCGATTTGCTTCCGCCCGAGCTAATGGAGCAGATGCTCAACAATCCCAATCTCTCCGAAAATCCCGAGCTCAGCGAAGTCATCGAGCAGATCATTCAGCGCATGGAGCAGGAAGGCTTCATTTCTCGCCCCAACCAGCCCGCGCAGATCACTCCTCCGCCTTCGCAAACGCCCGGCGGTCAAGTAGGCGAGCCGCAGCCCAACGTTGAAGCGCGCTTCGAGATCACCGACAAAGCTCTCGATTTTCTCGGATTCAAAACGCTAAAAGACTTGCTGGCCTCCCTCGGCAAGAGCAGCTTCGGACGTCACGATACCCGCGACCTCGCCACCGGAGTTGAATCCGGCGGCACCTCAAAGCTCTACGAGTTTGGCGACACGCTCAACATGGACATCAGCGGCACCCTCTTCAACGCTGTGCAGCGCAACGGCGCGCAAATCCCCATCGAGCTCGATTATCCAGACCTGATGGTTCATCAGTGCGAATATCAGAGCTCCTGCGCTACGGTGCTAATGCTCGATTGCAGCCACAGCATGATACTCTACGGTGAAGATCGCTTCACGCCCGCCAAACGCGTGGCTCTGGCCCTCTCGCACCTGATTCGCACCCAGTATCCCGGCGATTCCCTCCACTGCGTCCTGTTTCACGATAGCGCCGAGGAAATTCCCCTGGGCAAGCTGGCCCGTGTGCAGGTCGGCCCCTACTACACCAATACGCGCGAAGGCCTACGCCTCGCCCAGCGCATTCTCTCGCGCCAGAAAAAAGATATGCGCCAGATCGTCATGATCACCGACGGCAAGCCTTCCGCCTTGACCCTCGAGGACGGCCGCATCTACAAAAACGCCTTCGGACTCGATCCCCTCGTCGTCACCCAAACTCTGGAAGAGGTCGCCAAATGCAAGCGCGCCGGCATTCTCATCAACACCTTCATGCTCTCCAGCGATTACAGCCTGGTCCACTTCGTCCAGAAGGTCACCGAACTCTGCCGCGGCAAGGCCTACTTCACCACGCCTTATACCCTGGGCCAGTATCTGCTGATGGATTACGTCGGCAAGAAAACTCGCAACATACACTAGCCCCAGGCGCCTCGCTGCCTCGGAGACGGATTCGCGGCTGAGCAGTCTGCGGAAAAATGCTACCCGCCCCAGGTTTTCACTCTGTAGCGGCCAGCTTTTCACCTTTCGAGCCTGCCGGTGGCAGGCTCGAAGTGCAGGTGGGCGCCTTTGACGTGGCCGTTGCCTTGGTCGCCGCAGCTCCGTTATCGCCCAAGGCGGAATCAGGTCAACCAACCAGGGTTTATGTAGCGGCCGGTACGTCCCCACGGGACGCACCGGGCACCTCAACGCAACCTCGAATAAACACTCTGGCGAAAACTGCTCCGCCTCCCAGGTGTTGCCTCTGTAGCATCCGCCTTTTCACCCCGAGAGATTGCCGGCGGCCCGGTCGAACGCCAGTTGGGCGCCTTGGCCTTGTCCCTTGCGTCCGCGGGGCTCAGTGCGCCGTTCGCAGCGGAGCCGCCGCCACCAGGAACGCCTGCTGCCGTTTCTCCGCAAACTGTGAATCCGCGCGCCCGAATAAGCATCCTATGTTTTTCGCGCTAGAATTGACCTGTGAGCTTTAGGCATCGCCTTCGCGAATTCTTAGGAGGAAGCAAGATGGCTGCGTTACCGGCCGGCGCCACGGCACCCGCATTTTCACTGCAAAGCCTCGACGGAGAAAAGCGCGACCTCGCGGACGCCCTGAAAAAGGGTCCGGTCGTGGCCGCCTTCTTCAAAGTCAGTTGTCCCACTTGTCAGTTCACCGCGCCCTTTCTCCAGCGCCTGCACGAAACCTACGGCGGCGCGAAATTTACACTCTGGGGCATTTCGCAGGACGACGCCGCGGACACCCGCGAGTTTTACCGGGAATTCGAAGTCGAATTCCCCGCCCTCATTGACGCCAAGGGCTACCCCGTCTCCAACCAGTATGGCCTCACCAACGTCCCCACCATTTTCCTGATCGCGCCCGATGGAAAAATCCAGGAAAGCTGTGTCGGATTTTCCAGAACGGACCTCGAGAGGATTGCCGCCGCAGCCGCCAGCGCCACCGGAGCGCGCCCCACCGCGTTATTCAAGCCCGGCGAAGTGGTTCCCGACTACAAACCCGGTTGAGGTTCCAAAAACTAGGTTCGGTCCGAACCTTCGCAACTCATATCTCACCGCCGCACACTTCGCCGCGCGTCCTCGCGCGTGCGCCAACCGTAGCTCATCAACGCGGTCCCAGGTGCTCTCTCGTGTACCCGTATCCCCCAAAGTTCCCCGCCATGGACGTGACCTGCGGCAGCCACCAGATTTTGTGCCAGCGCTCCGAGCGCGCCATCTTCCATCCCAGCCAGTTGATTCCCGTCGCGAACAATGCAGCCGATGCGTAATACGCCGGCGCAGGCAATCGCAGCAAAGGCCGCGCCAAGGGATCCTGTTCGTCAAATTTGGGCAATGAGGACTCGGATCGCTCCGCGTCCAACCCGGCGGCAACGTAAACACCCAAGCTCATCGCCAGAAACAACCGCTTCGGCGACTCTCTCACCGCCTTGCGCACCTCGTCGCGCGACCCGTTGTGAAAAAGTGGTGCCAGCACAATCCCGCTCGGAATCTTGGAATCCGCCGCCGGCTTGGTCAAACTGACCGGCACAATCTGCGCTCGTGCCGGGGGGAGCGCCGTAAGAAACACCAGAATCACCAATCCTGCAATCCTCGCCGTGCAAATGCATCGCGTGATTTTCATGCAGTGCGTCTTGCACGTACTGTTCCGCTTCCGCCCAATCGCAGCGACCCCTACAAAATTGAAGATCTGTTGGCTGGGCTGAAGTTAATTCACAACGCGGCTAGCAAACCAACGGAGAGGAGTTCCACATCGAGCCACTGCAACCGCAACCCGTCCCGAAACGGTGCGCGCGCCATCCGGCTCGCTCTTAACTCAGGTCGGGCGCCACCAGTTTCTTCTTATGCTTCTCAGGCTTTTGCCGCTTGTCCGGAATGGTGCGTTCCGTAGGAGGCATGCCCACGCCCAGCCGCGCCAGCCGCCGCGCTTCCTTGTGTACCCGCAACCGGTCTTTCTTTTTCCTGGGCTTCTTCATGTTTGTGCTCGGCGCCCCAAACGCTATCACACATCGGCCTTCGTTCTAGCAATCCACTCCACCGCCGCGCGACCGCTCCCACTGCATCCGAATTCGAGCGCCTTGCGTCCAACCCCAAGGAATGTAACGCTCCTAACCGATGAAAAGCGCACTGCGCGCCGCGGTCACATCCATCTGGCTGATTCTCTTCGTCGCCCTGCTCCTCCGCCTGGGCTGCATGTGGAATTATCAGCACGTCCATCCCAAGCAAGCCGTCAGCGTGATTCCCTTCCTCTTCGAATCGGGAAACATTGCCCACTCCATCGCCACCGGCCACGGCTTCAGCTCCCCGTTCCGCGTGGATACTGGCCCCACCGCTTGGATGACTCCCGTTTATCCTCTGCTCCTCGCTGGCATGCTCCGCCTGTTCGGTGCTTACACTTTTCATGCCTGGGCCGCATCCGTTCTGATGAACGTCAGCTTCTGCACCCTCGCATGCATTCCAATCTTCTACGCCGGCAAACGCATTGGCGGCATCGGTCTCGCCGCGGGCGCCGCGTGGCTCTGGGCCATTTTCCCCAACGCCATCCTCCTTCCGGTCGAAAGCATGTGGGACGCCTCCATCTCCGCGCTCCTGGCCGCGACGGTTCTCTGGGCCACGCTCGCCCTCTCGGAATCTCAGCGCCTGCGCGACTGGTGCGCCTATGGCCTGCTCTGGGGCCTCGTGCTGATGGTCAACCCCACGCTCGCCTCCGTGCTTCCCTTCCTCGCGGCCTGGCTCTTCTATCGCGCGCGCAAACAGCAGCGTCCGTGGCTCGCAAAATCCGCAGCCGCCCTCGCCCTCCTCATTCTCTGCTGCGTCCCCTGGACCGTCCGCAATTACGCCGTCTTCCACCAGTTCGTTCCGTTGCGCTCCGTCCTGGGCTTGCAACTCTGGCTCGGCAATAACGATCACACCGAAGACATTTTTCGCGGCACTCTTCACCCCATCTACAATTCCGACGAACGCGAAAAATATGTCGCCATGGGCGAGCTTGCCTACATGCGGGAAAAGCGGCAGGAAGCCATCCGCTACATGCTCTCGCATCCGGCCCGCGAAGCGCACTTGATCTACTACCGCGCCGTTTCCATCTGGGCGGGAGGCACGCCATACCCCCTCGCCGATTTCATCGCGACGCCTTCCCTGTGGTTTCGCTGGGTGCTGGGCTTCAATCTCGTCGCCGCCGCCGGCGCTCTCTGCGGAATCATCATTCTCTTCCGTGCGCGCAGCGCGGTCGCCGTCCCGCTCGCCGCTTTTCCGCTCGTCTATCCCTGGGCCTATTACCTCACGTTGTCGCTTCCCCGATACCGCTTGCCCATTGATCCGGTCGTGCTCCTCTTGTTGGCAATCTCCGTTCAGCAATTCTTGCCCAAGCCGGCGCAGCGCGCCGCCGCGCCCGCCATCGCAGCGAAGCCGCAATCCCTCGCACGACCCGAGCGCAATACGGCCAAGCGGTCGTCCAGGCAATAACCAACGCCGTGCTGAAATCTAGTGACCGAGTTGCTCCTCGAAGAAGTTCGCCATGATTTGCGGAAATTGCCCCCGGTTCCGCGTTTCCGATACGCTGCCCCAGCGCCGACGCCCCCGAACCACCCGGCGCCGGTAGAACTCGCGCTTTGCCCTCACGAAACCGCGGGCGATTCGCCCAGTCCCGTAAACTGCGCAGCATTCTTGTAACAGATGTCCTCGATCAATCGTCCCACCAGCCCTTCATCGCTCGGCAGCAGGCCCGCTTCCATCTCGTTTCCCAGCACATTGCACAGAATTCGCCGGAAATATTCGTGCCGCGGAAAAGACATGAACGACCTCGAGTCCGTCACCATCCCCACAAAATTCCCCAGCAGCCCGCAATTCGAAAGCGCATTCAATTGCCATTCGATGCCTTCCTTCTGGTCCAGATACCACCAGCCGCTGCCGAATTGCACCTTGCCCCGCACGTTCTCCTGCGTAAAGTTCCCCGCCATGGTCGCGAACACGTAGTTATCCGCCGGATTCAAATTGAATACGATCATCTTCGGCAGCGAGTTTTCGCGGTCGAGCAGGTCGCAATAACCTGCCAGCGCCGCGGCCTGCGGCCAGTCCCCCATCGAATCGAACCCCGCTTCGCGCCCGATTTCTTTCAGCATCCGCGTATTCGCGTTGCGATACGCTCCCAGGTGCAATTGCTTCACCCAACCCCGGCGCGCATCCAGATGTCCAAAGTAAATCATCAGATACCCGCAGAGCCCCGCAGTTTCGCGCGCATCAAGCGCCGCCCCGCCGCGCAGCTTGTCGAATATGGCTCCCGCCTCGCGCTCCATGCATGGCTCCGCATGGCATTGATTCAATCCATGGTCCGATAGACGCCCTCCCTGTTCGTGAAAATAATCATGCCGCTTTGCCAGCGCGTCCAGAAAATCCGGCAGGCGTGCAATCTCCACGTGCGCCGCCGCGCCCAGCCGGTCGGTCCATTCGTTGAACTGCGCCGGCTCGCTCATGCGCAGCGCGCCGTCCGGCCGGAACGTCGGCAGCACCTTCGTCGCGCTCCCCGAAGCTCGGATCCCCCGGTGCGCTTCCAGCGAATCCGCCGGATCGTCTGTCGTGCACAGCGTGGTCACCCGAAATTTCTTCAGGATTCCCCTCGGCGTCAGCTCCTCGCTGGTCAGCAAGCTGTTCGCGCGCGCCCAGATTTCCTCAGCCGAGGATTCATCCAGCAGCCGTTCGATCCCGAAATAACGCCGCAATTCCAGGTGCGTCCAGTGATACAGCGGATTCCGCAAAGTTCGCGGCGCCGTCTGGGCCCACGCCATGAACTTTTCCTGCGCCGTCGCATCCCCGCTGCAATTCCTCTCCGCAACCCCATTCGCGCGCATCGCTCGCCATTTGTAATGATCCCCGTCCAGCCAAATCTCCGTCAGCGTCTGGAATCGCCGGTTGGCCGCGATGGCTGCGGCCGAAAGGTGGGAATGAAAATCCAAGATGGGCAGGCGCTCGGCGTACGCATGATAAAGCCGTCGCGCCGTCTTGGTTTGCAGCAGGAAATCGTCGTTGATAAATCCCATCCGCGTCACCGCGCCGGCGCGCTTGTGCAGCGCGCCGCCCGCGTCCCTCCCGCGGCAATCTGCCGCTACCCTCGCCTCGCTCGTCCGCCCTACTGATTGACCCCGCTGGCCAAAAATCCCCCGTCCACCGCCAGCAACTGCCCGGTCACAAAGCTCGCCGCATCCGACGCGAGAAATACCGCGGCTCCTCCCAGCTCTTCCGCCTTCGCATAACGTTTCATCGGTGTCCGCAGCAGGAATTCCTTCCCGCGTTCCGTTCCGTCCAGCAGCGCGGCATTCATATCCGTGCGCACCACTCCCGGCACCAGCGCGTTCACGCATACCCCGAAAGTGGCCCATTCCACGGCAAGCGACCTGGTCAGCGCCGCAACTCCGGCCTTGCTCGCGGCGTACGCCGCCACCTCATACAGCCCCACAAAACAAGTCAGCGAACCCACGTTGATGATTCGCCCGTACCTGTTTTCGATCATGTGCCGCCCGAAGACGCGGCACGCCCGCAAAGTTCCTTTCAGATTCGTTTCCTGGATCGCGTCCCATTCTTCATCGGGAAAATTCAGAGTAGGCATGCGCTTGATTCGTCCCGCGCTATTCACCAGGATATGCACCCTCCCGAATTCCGCGCGCACCGACGTCAGCAGATCTTCCAGGCTCGCGTTGTCCGTCACGTCGCACGTCCGCGCCAGCGACCGGCGACCCAGCGCCGCGATTTCGGCCGCAGCCTTCCGCACCAGGTCCGTGCGCCGCCCCGTAGGCACCACGTCCGCTCCCGCCCGCGCCAGGTCGCGCGCCAGTGCCAGCCCGATCCCACTCGTCCCGCCAATCACCACAGCCATCTTGCCCGTCAGATCAAGCAGCGGGTGCCCCATGTAAGTTCTCCCATAAACACCTTCCTCAATCGCGCGCCAACGGCTGCCGTCTCACGAACGCGATGCTCGTCCTCACCCGATCTGCGCCGGCTCCAACCGCGGCGCCAGCAGCTGAATTACCAGCAGCGCCAGCAAATACGCCGACCCCGCGATCATGAAAGGGACCATGTAACTTCCGGTCCACTGCAGCACGTGCCCCACAATCGTCGCGATCAGCATCCCTCCCACAGCTCCCGCCATCCCGCTGATTCCCGCCACCGACCCCACCGCCTGCCTCGGAAACATGTCGGAATTCAACGTAAAAAGATTGCACGAAAACCCCTGATGGCACGCCGCCCCAAGTCCGATCAATCCCACCGCGGCCCAGGTGCTTTGCACCCGGTACGCAAACACCACCGGCGTCACTCCCACGGCGCAAATCAGCATCGCTGTCTTCCGCGCCGCGTTTACGCTGCTTCCCCGCTTAATCAGGAAAGACGAAATCCAGCCGCCCATCACGCTCCCCACGTCCGAAATCAAATAGATCGCCAGGATCGGCAGTCCGATGCCCTTCAGCGGCAATCCATGCTTGGTCTGCAAAAAATCCGGAACCCAAAAAAGGTAGAACCACCACACCGGATCAATCAGAAATTTCGCCGCCGCGATCGCCCAGGTCTGCCGCAGCGGCAACAGCCGCGCCCAGCGAATTGTCGCCGTCGGCTCCGGCGGATCGCTCCGGATATACTCGAGCTCGCCCTTCGCCAGCCGCGGCTCGTCCTCCGGTTTGCGGTAAATGCCCAGCCACAGTGCCAGCCAGATAAACCCGATTCCACCCACTCCCACGAACGCCGCCCGCCACCCCCAGCGAATCGCGATCCACGGCACCACCAGCGGCGCCAAGATCGCTCCCAAGTTGGTCCCCGCGTTGAAAATCCCAGTCGCCAGCGCCCGCTCTCTCTTCGGAAACCACTCCGCGACCGCCTTGATGCTTGCCGGAAACACCGCCGCTTCCCCGAATCCCAGCGCGAACCGCGACACCGCAAACCCGCTCAGCGACGTCGCCAGCGCCGTCCCCATCGAGGCCAGGCTCCAGAACGCCATCGCCAGCGCATATCCCAACCGCGTTCCCAGCCGGTCAATCAGCCGCCCCACCACGATCATTCCCAGCGCGTACGCCGCCTGAAACGCCACCACCAGGTTGCTGTAGTCCAATTGCGTCCAGCCCAGTTCATGTTGCAGCGTGACGTTCAGGACCCCCAGCACATTCCGGTCCATGTAATTCTTCGTCGTGCCGAACAACAACAACCCGCAAATCACCCAGCGAAAGTGACCCGCTCCCGCGGATGCCTCCGCCGCGGACGCCCCGGCATTCGCGCGCACACCGCCGGCCTCGGTCTGCAAGGAGTTCGCCGCCTGCAATATCACCGGCGCGGAATCGGCGGGATCCTGGTCCATTCTCGGTTGTCACGCCGCTCGCTTCGTCCCCAGCGGCTTGAACACGAAACTATAGGCGGCCTTCGCCGGGAGAGTCAAACCGTTAAACCGCAGCAAATCGTCACACCGCCGCGCCGCATCGCAGTGGAAATCAAAAAATTCTCCAGAAGACCAGCGTTCCAGAACACGTTCGCTGCGAACTATTCGTATCGCAATGCCACCATCGGATCCACGCGCATCGCCCGCCGCGCCGGCACATAACCCGCGGCCAGCGCAACCACTCCCAGCACCACGGCGACGCCCACGAACGTCAGCGGGTCGGCAGCAGGCACCTCGAACAGCAAGCTGGAAAGAAACCGCGTCAGCGCCAGTGCGCAGGGAATGCCCAAAGCCAGCCCGTACAGCACCAGCTTGCCTGATTCGCCCAGCACCAATCGCAACACGTTCCCCGGCGTCGCGCCCAGCGCCACGCGAATCCCGATTTCATGCGTCCGCCGCGCCACCGAGTACGAGATCACTCCGAAAATTCCCACTGCCGCCAGCAGCAGCGCAATCAATCCGAAAAGTCCGATCAGCAACGTCCGGAACCGCTGCTGCGCCACCGAAGCGTGCAGCGCCTCCGGCAGCGTTTCGATATCGGTAACAGGCAGATCCTTGTCAATCTCGTGCGTCGCCTTGCGGATGGACGCGGCGACGCTCGACGCGCTCAATGTGCTCCGCACCACCATCTGCCCGCCCCAAAAAGGTGCCTGCGCAAACGGCACGTACATCATCGGCCCGGGTGCTTGGCTCAACGCAATGTCCCGCACGTCGCCCACGATGCCCACGATTTCCCGCGCGGCGTCGCCGTCGGGAGGAAACCCGAAAATCAGTTGCCGGCCCAGCGCCTCCTGGTTCGGAAAATATCTTCGCGCCAGCGTTTCGCTGATCACCGCCACGCGCGGCGTTGCCGCCGAATCGTGCTCGTCGAAGAATCGTCCCCGCAGCAAAGGAATCCCCATGACGCTCAGGTAATCCGCGCTTACCGACGAATAATCCGCCGTCAGGCTCATCCCCGGCGGCAAAGGCGGATTCCCCGCAATCGTAAACCCCAGGTTCACGTTCCCTTCGTCGAGCGGCAGCGGCACCGCCATCGCCGCGTCCCGTAAGCCCGGCTCCGTCTGGATTCGCGCCAGCAGCTCATTCGAAAACAAAGTCCACTGTTCCGGCATCGCGTACTCGAATCGCGGCAGCGAAATATCGGCCTTCACCACGTTCTCCGCGGTGAACCCGGGATTCACGGACGTCAGCATCGCAAAACTCCGCATCAGCAACCCCGCCGCCACCAGCAGCACCATCGCCAGCGCAATTTCCGCCACCGCCAAAACACTCCGCGCCCGCCGCTGTCGGCCGCCTTCGCCCGACCGCCCCGCGGCCTCCTTCAATCCACCCTGCAAACTGGAATCCGCGGCGAAAAAAGCAGGCGCCAGCCCAAATAGAAAGCTCGCCACAACCGAGAGCCCCAGCGCAAATCCCAACACCCAGCCGTCCACGCGAATCGTTTGCGCGCGCGGCAAATCCGGCGGCAGCAGCGACCCCAGCGCATGCACTCCCCAGTACGCCAGCAAGATCCCCGCGGCGCCTCCCACCAGCCCCAGCACCGCGCTCTCCGTCAGCAATTGCCGGACGATCCGCTTCCTCCCCGCGCCCAGCGCAATCCGCACGGCAATTTCCCACGCCCGCGCAGACGCCCGTGCCAGCAGCAGATTCGCGATATTCGCGCATGCGATCAGCAGCACCAGCCCCACCGCTCCCAGTTGCACCAGCAACGCCGGTCTCGACCCGCCCACAATTTCCTGCTCCAGCGGCTCCATGCGAATTTTCCATCCCGCTCGCTCGGCCGGATATTCCTTCTCCAAGCGCGCGCTCACCGCATCCATTTCCGCCTGCGCCTGCGCCATGCGCACGCCCGGCTTCAATCGTCCAATCACCCGCAGCCAATGCCCGCCGGCCCGCTCCATCCAGCTTCCGAACAAAGGGTCCTGCGCCAGTGGTATCCATATATCTTCGTGCGACGCCAGCAGCGGAAAGCGAAAACTCGCCGGCATGATCCCCACCACCGTGAACGGCCGTTGATCCAAATTGATGGACCGCCCCAGCAAATTCGCATCCGCGCCGAACTGCCCGCGCCATAGATTCTCGCTCAGTATCACCACTGGCGCCGCGCCGCGCGTCCCGTCCTCCGGCAAGAACACGCGCCCCTCCAGCGGTTTCACCCCCAGCAGCGAAAACAACTCCGGCGTCACCACGATGGTGCTCAGCACCGCAGGCTCCCCCGCGCCCGTCAGCGTCAAATCGTGCGCCTGATTTCCCGCCATCTCCTCGAACGCCCCGCTCTGCGCGCGGCACTCCTCGAAATCCACGTAAGAAAGTCCGGTGATCGCTACTTGCTCTTCCGGCTTCGCCTCGAAAATGCGCACCAATCGCTCCGGCTGCTCGTACGGCAACGGCCGCAGCAGCACGGCATACACCACGCTGAAAATCGCGGTGTTCGCCCCGATTCCCAGCGCCAGCGTCAGCACCGCCACCGCCGTAAAGCCCGGAGCCTTCCGCAGCATCCGCAGCGCGTAGCGCACGTCCTGCCACAACTGCTCCAGCCACACCACGCTCCACACCTCCCGCGTCTCTTCCATCACCCGCGTCACGTTGCCGAACTTCCGCAAAGCCGCATTGCGCGCTTCTTCCGCCGCCATCCCGCGCTCGATGTTCTCCCGCGTCTCCGTCTCGATGTGCTCGCGGATATCCTGCTCCAGATCCTCCAGCATGCGCTCGCGCCGCTTCATGGCTTGCCCTCTTGCTCCGACGGCCGCAGAATCCGCGCGATTGCTCCCGCCAGCTTCTGCCACTTCCCGGTTTCCACGGTCAATTGCCTCCGCCCCTTCGCCGTCAACCGGTAGAACTTCGCCCGGCGGTTGTTTTCCGATACTCCCGCCTCCGCCGCGATCCATCCCCGCCGCAGCAGCCGGTGCAGCGCCGGATACAGCGACCCCTGCTCCACCTGCAGCACCTCGTCCGACCGCAGCTCGATGGCCCGCGCAATCGCGTGCCCGTGCGTCGGCCCCAGCAGCAAAGTCCGCAAGATCAGCAAATCCAGCGTCCCCTGCAGCATCTCAATCCGCCGTTCCTGCTCTCGACTAGACATCCTAGGTGAGCATAACCTCCTTCCCCTAGAACGTCAAGGCGAGCCTCCCCGCCGGCTCGCGCGCCGCGCCGTCGCTAATTCCTGCAACGATTCAAGGGCTGGCACTACAGGAAGGTTTCGCAGATTACGCAAATCACGCCGTCTGCGAAAAATCAATCCGACGGCGGTTCGCGCTGGATCAATACGATGCGCTTGATCTGGTTCCGGCTGAGATGCTGCACCGTCCCGCCGACGCGCCGCGTTTCACTCCATCAGGCGAAACCAGTCCTTCACCCCACTCGCCGATTTGCAACTTACCCGAAGCGAACCTCTGGGGGGTCCGCGAGAATCCGCTTGCCCGGTGACAGCGGTGGTCTCAATGGGTCGACGCAACACTAAGCTCGAACCCACCTGGCATTGAAAACAAAGGCTAGAATCGCTCGCTAGGGTTGGACCAGCCGGAACGCTGCCCTGGCTAGGTTTTGACCGAGTAC